>CAYXJR010000070.1:0-22951 GCA_964465145.1 uncultured Porphyromonadaceae bacterium
AGCCAAAGAACTTTATTCGGGCTAAATTCATTTTATCCCCGAAAACTTCTGATAATGTTGCGAGCAAAATACTATTTTTACTATCAACCCTGGTGTTCAAGCATCTTGGTGTCATACGTGATGGTATTTCATTCAAGATACTGAATATCAGGGCATTAAGTCATTATATTCTCATTAGTTATTACCAAGTTATTAACATATATTATTGATAATCAGATTGTTATAAATTTTGTCATGTACTAAGAGTTTTCTTAATGATTTATTTTGATGTTTTTCAGATATCAGGTATCAGTTATCCGTCATCCGTTATCCGTCATCCGTAATCCGTCACCCGTCACCCATCACATAGGTATTTTTGCAAATAACCCATCTTTTTATATTAAAATGATTTTGGTGCCCGAATTTAAAAATTCCCCAACTGATATATATCATAAATTGATAATTATCATACAAAAATAGCTCAAATCCTCGTCTGTTATAGCCTATCATTGTTAATTAAATAACAATGACATTATTTAATTAACAGCAGGACTAATGAAAAGACTTGTGATACTCGGAGCCGGAACTGCAGGAACCATGATGGCCAACAAATTGCGTAAAGCTCTTTCCCTGGATGAATGGACAATGACCATTGTTGATCAGCATAAAACACATTATTATCAGCCTGGATTCCTGTTCATTCCATTTAATATTTATAATCGTAATGACGTGGTGAAACCGAAGACGGATTTTATTCCTCCGGGGGTAGAATCAGTTTTTTCGGAAATAGACCGTATTGAACTCAGCGATGAAGGATTCCTTACAGACAGGGGGCAATGGACTGAAGAAGTGGCCAAGGTCCTGGCTGAGGAAGAAGGCATTGAGTTGACTAAAAAACACCTTGAAGTTCTTAATTACCTGCGTAAAGATATTATCACAGTCGGGCAGCTATATGAAATGTGCGGCGGGGATGGTACACAGATAATATTTACTTAAAAAAAGGGGCTGGTTTTACCGGCCTTTTTTTTTGTCATTAAGTCAAGCTTGTCATAGATTATTATCTTTACGGATTCATGCCAATAGCGATAAAACTTATTCTATGAAACCTATATTACTTGTATTAGCAGCCGGGCTGGGAAGCCGGTATGGCAGTTTAAAACAAATGGATCGGCTGGGGCCAAACGGAGAGTCAATAATCGATTATTCAGTATATGATGCTGCCAGAGCCGGCTTTGGGAAAGTAGTGTTTGTCCTGCGTGAAGAAATTGTCAGCGATTTTTATAACATCTTCGCCAATACATATAAGAAAAAGATAGAAGTTGACCATGTTGTCCAACGGCTAAGCGATATCCCTGAAGGAGTCATTCTTAATCCCGATCGGACCAAACCATGGGGTACTTGCCATGCTGTATTATCCGCCAGCGAGAAATTAACAGGACCTTTTGCCGTTATCAATGGGGATGACTTTTACGGTTTCGAAGCTTTTAAGGTGATGGCCAATTTTCTAGGGAATACAATGGCTGATGATATCCTACACCAGGCAATGGTGGGATATATTCTGAAAAATACACTTTCAGATTACGGGTATGTGTCCCGTGGGATATGCTCTACTAATAGAGAAAAATACCTAACGGGTGTTACCGAACGTACCCACATAGAAAAGTCGGGGCAGGATATTGTATTTATTGATGATCAGGAAACCATTAAACTAAATGGGCAGGAGATTGTTTCGATGAATTTCTGGGGATTTACTCCGGCACTGCTTCCTGTATTTAGCAAGATCTTTAAGAAATTTATGGAAGAAAAGGGGCAGGACTTAAAATCAGAATTCTATATCCCATATGCTACCAATGTACTGGTGGAAGAGGGTTTAATAAAGGTAAAGGTTCTTGAATCAAACGCCAAATGGTTTGGAGTAACTTATAGCGAAGATAAGCCCTTTGTCATGCAAAAGCTACATGATCTTTCCGTTGAAGGAATCTATCCTAAGCAGATTTGGTAGATCATCTTTGTTTATCAGCATACTCCCTGCCGGCCCTAAAGGCCTCCAGATTGGCAATTACCATCTCTTCACCCTTTCTGGCAAAAATTTGCTGAATCCCCTTTTCCAGTGAACTGAACTTCACACACAGGAAAGAGCTGGCAGCTCCCAACATTACTATATTCGATGATCGCGGTGCACCTATTTCCCTGGCTATCCGGTCGGCATCCACAATAATATGCCTGGGTATTTTCTTTATCTCATCATAAACGGCTTCAGGATCAGGATAATCCGGCACATTAATAAATGGGGTGGAGTTGGTGACCAAACTTCCCTTGCTTTTCAAATATGGCAGATACCTAAGGCTCTCAACCGGCTCTACAGAAAGTATTATATCAGCCTTGCCCAGGGGAATCAAGTCGGAAGAAACGTACTTTTCAGCGATACGCAAATGCGACTGCACTGCCCCTCCCCTTTGGCTCATTCCATGAACCTCGGCTTGCTTAATAAATAAATTCTCATTCAAGGCAGCTACACTGATCACTGCAGCAATGGTCAGTATGCCTTGCCCACCAACACCTGATAAAATAATATTCGATTTTTTCATACCCTAAGCCTCCCTTAGTGCCAAGATTACAATCAATTTCTCTTCTTTTTTGATGCAGTTTGAATGCATTCCCTTCTGGAAATAACTACTGACACTCCCTTGAATGCTAGTTCTTCTTGCATCATTATCACATTCGCTAAATGGTTTTTCTTCAATGGTGTAATGATTCGAATGTGCTCTTCGCTAACGCCAATACCTTTACAAATTGATTCTATTTTACCCTCAGCAGAACTTTTTTGTCCTCCTGTCATACCTGTGACTTCATTGTCAGAAATTACTACTGTGATTGGTGAATTTTCATTCACTGCATCTAAAAGGCCAGTCATTCCACTATGCGTAAAGGTTGAATCACCAATTACTGCCACTGCGGGCACCAGTCCGGCATCTGCGGCACCCTTTGCCATGGTCACAGAAGCTCCCATATCCACGCATGAGTTAATGGCATTGAAAGGGGGAAGTGCGCCCAGGGTATAGCAACCAATATCAGAGAAGGTACGGCCTTCACCATAATTCTCTAATGCTTCCAAAAGTACTTTAAAGGTATCAATATGTCCGCATCCTTTGCAAAGCGCTGGCGGCCTTTCGATTACAAGTTCTGGAACATTAGGGCCTGGATGGGATTCAAGGCCAAGGGCTCCGCGAACGATATCAGGATTCAATTCACCATCACGAGGAAGAGTGCCATCCAGCCTGCCATGGATCGGTATCGGGCCATTGTTCAGGAAGCCCCTAAGGCTTTCTTCAATCATCGGAGCTCCTTCTTCAAGAACCAGAACAGAATTGCAGGAGATTGTAATTTTCAGGACCAATTCCATGGGCAAAGGATACTGTCCAATCTTGAGGACTGGAAAAGGGATTCCCCCCGGGTAGTTTTCATTCAGATAGTTCATGGCAATCCCGGAGACGACTATACCAAGAGAATGGTCATACCCATCATGAAATTCATTGAAAGGAGAGATTAGGGCAGATCGCTCAAGATCGGGCTGGGCTTTTAACAGCATTTTATATCTTTTCCTTGCAATTGCAGGTAACAGAATAAATTGTCTTGGATCCTCGGGTAATTTTAGTTCATTTTCCCCTATATGAGCCAGCCGTTTAACTCCAGCCCTTGAATGAGAGAGTCGTGTGGTAATTCTTATCATTACAGGAAGGTGGAATTCCTCAGATAATTGAAATCCCTGATAGGCCATTTCGTAGGCCTCCTGCTGTGAAGATGGTTCAAGCACTGGAATCAGAGCAAACTTGGCATAGAAACGGGAATCCTGTTCATTTTGAGAGGAATGCATTGAAGGATCATCTGCTACCGCTACAATCAATCCTCCTCCTGTACCAGTAATGGCAGAATTTACAAACACATCAGCAGCCACATTTAATCCCACATGCTTCATGCAAACCATGCTGCGTTTGCCGCAATACGACATCCCCAGAGAAGCTTCCATGGCAGTTTTTTCATTTGCCGACCAGGCAGAGTGAATATTCTTCTCCCGCGCATAAAGGTTACGCTGAACATATTCAGTTATCTCGGTTGAAGGTGTGCCCGGATATGCATAAATACCAGACATTCCGGCATCCAATGCACCCTGGGCGATAGCTTCAGCTCCTAGTAACAGTAATTTTTCCATTAATCAATTTTTAAACTATGAATGGATGGTTGGAATAAGTTTCCTTGGGCCTCCATGGTATCCGAATTCACAGAGGCTGATCTCCTTTGGGAAAGGTGGCAAAACAAATTCAAGTTGCCGGGTCATAACTAAAAAAATAAAGGCACCATTTTTGTAAGTGCCTACATACAAAAGTACAGATTTTTTCGTTTGGCATTGTGTGATTGTAAGCTTATTTTTACAGGCTTGAAGATAAAAATTATTATATCGGCAATACTCATTTTTTGCCTGGTGATCCTGTCTGTAACAGCACAGGAGGTGAAAGAACAAAAACACAAGTTTTTCCACATTTCAGGCTTAACCCTTTCTGATAGTACTCATTCTATTCCTTACGTCCACATTATCCTGAAAAATAAAAACCTGGCCACTGCAAGTGACATACGTGGGTATTTCAATTTTCCAGCCGAAGAAAATGACACTTTGATATTCTCAGCTCTTGGGTATAAGTTGAAAACCATGGTAGTGAGTGACAGCTTTTCCATTCAATATCCAAGCGTAGACATAGTTATGGTGCAGGACACTATTATGCTTAAGGAATTGATTATCACACCATGGCAAGGGAGTTATGAACGTTTTAAAAGGGCAGTATTAGCTTATGAACCCCCAATGACCGACATGGACAGAGCGTATAAAAACCTGGCTATTATGGATCTGCAAACCCTATTATATAATTCCCCGTCAACACCCACAACTGCGTTCCGTAACACCATGAGAACCTATAACGACAACCTGTACTGGGCTGGACAGCTTCCGCCAATAAACATTACCAACCCCCTGGCATGGGCCCAATTCTTTAAAGCTTTAAAAGACGGTGATTTCAAAAGGGAAAAGTAATCTTTATCTGTCCGGAAAAAGAATTGTGAGCACCTGCAAAATTCCTTTGGCTTTTTGATACCATTATTCAATCCTTTTCCGTTTAAAGTATTAACCATTACTTTTGTGCCCATGACAAAATACCGGCTTCTGATAATACTACCTGTTTTTTTTTTCTCCTTGCATACAATGGGGCAAAACAGGATGGTCCTCCATGGGCATGTGCAGGATACTGCTGGTACAGCACTTGAGCTGGTCAATGTTTCGATCTTCGGGCTGCCTCATGGAGCCACGACTGATGAAAAGGGTAATTACGAGTTCAGGACACAAAAAAAAGAGGAACTACAGATCCATTTCTCAATACTTGGGTACGAAAAAAAAACAATTGTCATTTCAACTTCCGACTACCCCAACCAGACCACCATTCAGGTTGATGCCATTCTCACCCCCAGCGTTAGTAAACTGAGCGAAATCGTAGTCAGGGCCGACAGGGCATTGGATCTAAACCTGACACGTATTGACCCTCTGTTAAATAAAATTCTTCCTTCGGCATCCGGCAATTTTGAAGCTATCCTCAAACCACTACCAGGAGTATCATCTAGTAATGAATTGAGTAGTCAATATTCCGTTCGTGGCGGGAATTTTGATGAGAACATGGTTTATGTTAATGATATTGAAGTATATCGTCCACTTCTCATCAGGTCGGGCCAACAGGAAGGGCTGAGTTTTATCAATCCTGATATGGTATCCTCAGTTTTATTTTCTGCCGGTGGATTCGATGCCAGGTATGGAGATAAGATGTCATCGGTTTTGGATATCCGGTACAAGAAGCCGGTTGCCTTCGCAGGATCGGCATCAGCAAGCCTCATGGGAGGATCAGTCCACCTTGAAGGGGCGAGCCATGACCGCCGGCTTTCACATATATCCGGGGTACGGTATAAATCCAATCGATATATTTTAAACAGCCTGGAAACAAAAGGGGATTATAATCCTCGCTTCGCTGATTTTCAAACATACCTTACATTTGATGTAAGTCCTGAATTTGAACTTGAATTTTTGGGTAATGTAGCCCATAACAATTACCGGTTCATCCCGGTAACCAAGAAAACATCTTTCGGAACCATTCATGAAGCTTTGCAAATCACAATATTTTTTGATGGAGAAGAGGAAGATGTTTTTACCACCTATATGGGTGCTCTGGGAGGACGCTATCACCCTTCTAATAACTTTGAGGCCAAACTCATGTTCTCAGCTTTTCAGACAAATGAAAATGAGACCTATGATATTCAGGGACAATACCTGCTCAACGAATTGGACAAAGATTTACTCTCTGATAATTATGCCGACAGTTTAGTGAACCTGGGTATTGGCACTTTCCTTGAACATGCCCGCAATAAACTGCAAGCCAACGTGTTTAATCTGAATCACAAAGGTAAATATAATACAGGGGACCACCGGATGAACTGGGGAGTTAAATACCAGGCCAGTTTTATCCAGGATAATATTCAGGAATGGATCATGATGGATTCGGCGGGTTACTCTCTACCCTACTCCGACTCCACAGTGAATTTATGGGATACTCATCGAGCCTCTTCCGAGTTACGGCATCAAATGATCAGTGGCTATTATCAAAACAGGTACCACAAGGCTCTTGAATCTGGCACAATAATTCTGACGGCTGGTATCCGTGGATTATATCAGGACATTAACCGGGCTTATATTCTTAGTCCTAGAGGAATGATTGCTTTCCAACCTGATTGGAAAAAAGACATAACCTTCAGATTGTCTGGTGGAGCGTACCATCAGCCTCCGTTTTTCAAGGAGTTCCGGGATCAGGAAGGAAATATGCATCCTGATGTAGTGGCGCAAAAATCTTTACACATCGTTTCGGGAAGTGATCTTTATTTCCTTGCCTGGAAAAGACAATTCAAATTCGTTGTCGAAGCCTATTATAAGTATTTATGGGATCTGATTCCCTATGAGGTGGACAATGTGCGAATAAGGTATTTCGGAGAAAACTCCAGTCACGGATATGCTGTTGGGCTGGACATGAAGGTGAATGGTGAATTCGTTCCCGGGGTTGACAGTTGGGCCAGTTTGTCAATAATGCAAACCAGGGAAGATATTGAGGGCGATACATTAGGATTTATTCCACGCCCGACAGATCAGCGCGTCAATGTTGGCCTGTTTTTTCAGGATTATCTTCCAAATAATAGGTCATACAAGGCTCATTTAAGTCTTTTGTTTGGAACCGGATGGCCGTTTGGCCCCCCTGGCCAGATTAACCAGAAAACTATTCTTAGGGTTCCTTCATATCGCAGAGTTGATCTTGGTTTTTCCAAAGCACTGATATCTGAAGAGCGATCATCCCAAGCCAAAGGATTTATGAAACATTTCAAAAATGCCTGGATCAGCCTGGAAGTTTTCAACCTTCTGGATATTAAAAACACTATATCTCATATTTGGATTACTGATATAAGAAACAGGCAGTATTCCATACCCAATTACCTAACTGGCAGAAGGGTTAACTTCAAAATACAAGTTGAATTCTAAGACCTATGCAATTTCTTTTCCCGACATACTTATGGGGTCTTTTACTGGTATTGATCCCAATTATTATCCATTTATTTCAGCTAAGGAAATACCGTACAGTGTATTTCAGTTCTCTAAAGTTCTTGAAACAGCTGGAAATTGAACAAAAAAAGAAATCCAGGCTGCGGGAATTGCTTTTGCTGGTGACAAGAATATTATTGATCTGCATGCTGGTTTTAGCTTTTGCTCACCCTGTTTTTCCGGGAAAGTCGGATAGCCAGGGGGCAAGCCAAACTGTTGGCATTTATCTCGACAATTCCCAGAGCATGGAAAATGAGGCTGATGGACAGAGTTTGTTCAATCATGCCAAAAGATATGCCATACAAACCGTCAGGAATTATCCTCAGGACACTCGTTTTTATCTATTACACAATGAAGAACTCTTTACCAGTAAATTTCCACTTGAAAGTAATGAGATGATCAGCAAAATCGAATTGCTAAAACCATCATCAAGAAGTACTAATCTAGGACAGGTTCTTCGACGCTTTGCGCAAATTATGGATGAGAATAGTAATCCTGGAAATCAGATATTGCACATATTTTCAGATCTTCAACAATCTTTTATTAAGCCCGAATCTGTTCCGGATACTCTTAAGTTTACTACCAAAATTATGGGACTCCCGCATGGTAATACCAATAACCTGTATATCGACAGCTGCTGGTTTTTGTCTCCCGTACAGAATGCCGAAAAAAGACAAACCATTCATGCCCGTATCAACAATTCCTCTGACCGGGAGCTACAACGTTTTCCCGTTAGCCTGTTGATCAGGGATTCGCTGGTTGCACAGGAAACAGTAAGTTTAAGCCCTTATAGTACCAGTGAGCTTCAATTCAGCTACAACATGGAACAAAGTGGTTGGCAAAAGGGTATTATTGAAATTCGTGATTACCCGGTTAGCTTCGATAACCGTTTTTATTTTGTATACCACATTTCTGATGATATCCCAGTTCTCCAAATATTCTCTGATCAGGAGAACTTTAATTTACGGGCATTATTTGAGTCTGATCCATACTTCGATTACAGCCAAACAAAGGCAGAGGCCCTGCCTTACCAGGATTTGAAAAGGTTCCGGTTTATAGTACTAAATTCTGTAACAGATTTTAGCAGAAACCTTTCCGATTTGCTTACAGATTATGTGAAACAGGGTGGTACTATGCTTGTCATTCCTCCGGAGAATGGAATAATGACAAATCTTAACAGGTTTCTTCAAAAGTTAGAAGCTCCTGTTATAAGTAATCTCCTGGAAAGAACATCTGAAGCCAGAATTCCCGACCACATGAAGACTTTTTACGAACAAATCAGCCTGAATCCAAGCCAGCGGGTAGAATGGCCAAAATACAATAAATATTACCGCGTTATTACTGATAACTCTCTTGCTACAAATCTATTAACTAACGAAACTGGTCGACCTCTTCTTTCCAGAGTTGCTTTTGGTAAAGGTTATATTACGGTAAGCGCATCTCCCCTAACTGCCGAATATACCAACTTCCAGGTGCATCCACTTTTCATTCCTTTCCTTTATTATTTGGCCAACTCGGGCGTAGAAGATCAGGAACTATACTCACGTATCGGCCGGATTGCACCGATATCTGTTGATAATGAAACTGCCCCTCAAAAGTGGCCTGTACGGGTTACAGCAGCAAATGACACATATGATGCTATCCCAAATCAATTCAGAAATCCCAATTCCGGCCGGTTGATGCTGCACCTGACAGATTATTCGGGGCCGGCCGGTATACTTAATGTTTCCCGGGAAGACGGGCCGGAAGCTCTTTTAGCGATGAATTATGCCAGGGATGAATCTCAGGTCGATATTGTAACCATGGACGAAATTCAACAAATGATCCTTCAATTCGGTTGGAAAAATATTAATATGGTGGAAGATAATATTAGCATCGATTCCGACAACAGTATCAGAAATAACAGCAAAGCATTTTCAATTATCAGGATTTTACTTCTACTAGCTATTATTTCCCTCCTCTTGGAGAGCCTCATTCACCGGTTTAAAACCTAAGCAAAATTCCTTTGAAATGTTTTGGGTTCTTCGTATTCTTGCAGAAATATTCATACTTATAAAATTACCATGGAAACACAAGATTATATAGACAGAGAGGACCTATTCGGTGCTCATAATTACCATCCATTGCCAGTAGTTCTTGACCGGGGAGAAGGGGTATATGTGTGGGATGTTGATGGCAAAAAGTACTTCGATTTTCTATCAGCATATTCAGCTGTCAACCAGGGCCATTGCCATCCAAAAATATTGGATGCCATGATCACTCAAGCACATAAACTCACTCTGACCTCAAGGGCATTTTATAGTTCTGCTCTGGGTGAATACGAAGAATACATAACCAGTTTTTTCGGATACGATAAGGTTTTACCCATGAATACTGGTGTTGAAGGAGATGAAACAGCCTTAAAACTGTGCCGGAAATGGGGATATCTTAAAAAAGGCATCCCAGAAAATGAAGCTAAGATAATTGTATGCGAGGGTAATTTTCACGGACGGACCATCACAGTAATTTCTATGTCAACAGACCCTGACTCTTATAAGGGCTTTGGCCCTTATACCCCAGGTTTTGTAACTATTCCATATAATGATCTTGAAGCTTTGGAAAAAGAGCTGTCTGACCCCAATGTTGCAGGTTTTCTGGTTGAGCCAATTCAGGGAGAAGCTGGCGTTTTCGTTCCCGATGATGGTTATATCAAATCAGCTTTCGAATTGTGCAAGAAGAACAATGTACTTTTTATCGCTGATGAAGTCCAGACCGGGATTGGCAGAACAGGAAAAATGCTGGCTTGCGACCATGAAGGAGTGCGGCCGGATATCCTCATACTTGGCAAGGCCCTGTCAGGGGGTTTTTACCCAGTATCCGCCGTTCTTGCCGATGACGAGATAATGCTTTGCATCAAACCAGGGGAGCATGGATCTACTTTCGGAGGAAACCCTGTTGCCTGTAAAGTAGGGATGGCAGCCTTACAAGTTATTAAAGATGAAAAGCTTGCCGAAAATGCCGAGAACTTAGGCCAAACCTTTAGAGATGAACTTCGGAAAATAAAATCCGATAGGATTCAACTGATCAGAGGTAAAGGATTACTAAATGCAATGGTCATCAAACCAAAAGATGGTCAAACAGCCTGGGACCTTTGTGTGGCCATGAAAGACAATGGGCTAATCGCTAAACCAACTCATGAACACATCATTCGCTTTGCCCCGCCATTGGTGATTAATGAAGAGCAGATTCTTGAGGCAGCTGGAATTATCAGAAAAACAATTGAGGCAGTTAAATAGGAACAGGGAACAGGGAACGGGGAACGGGGAACAGGGAACGAATTGAATTTACCCTGAATACACCTTGAATACACCTTGAATACACCTGAGCAATGTCCTTTTATTTTTAGGAATGTTTTGATATATTGGCAGGAGTTTTGCGGTATAAATTTTAGTTCTAACCAAATAAGAAAAAAGTTATGTTATTAAAAGTATTACCTCTATTGATGGTTTTTGGATTGTTTGTGGCAAAGCCTACTTCCAATGCCGACTTTGAGTACATCGGAGCAGCTAAGTGCAAGATGTGCCACAATAAGCCACCTAAGGGTGAACAGTACAAAAAGTGGGCTGAAGGTCCTCATGCTAATGCATTGAAATCTTTGAGTGCTGAAGAAGCCAAAGACCCGAAATGCCTGAAATGTCATTCAACATTTGCTATAATAGATCCAAAACTCAACGCCAGTCTTACAGCTGCAGAAGGTGTTTCATGTGAAGGTTGCCACGGACCAGGCAGCGCATACAAATCCATATCTATAATGAAAGACCTTAATAAGAGTAAGGAAAATGGACTGATTATACCGGATGAGAAAGTATGCTTAAAATGCCACAACAAGGAAAGTCCTGATTTTAAAGGATTTGATTTTAAAGAATATCTCGCAAAAATTGCCCATCCGGATCCTACAAAATAATCTTAATTTAAGGTAAATCAGGCTAAGGCAATAAAAGGATAATAAAATTTAAAAGGCCGTCTCTGGAAATAGGGACGGCCTTTTTGTTGTTTAAGTTTTAGGGTTTGAGTTTCTACCAGAGTTTTATATACCCAAACAATACTGAGTAGATTATCATGGCTACCATAAGGAGTCCAAATCCTACAACAGTAAAGCCAAATACTCTTATTGCATTTTCCCAGCTCCTTTTACCTTCCCTCTTTACTAATACTTTCTTCAGCCGGCCAGTTGCTTTCAAATACTTATATTCCCGGGGCCTGTCTTGCCTAAATTCATCAAATTGAATCAAACCAGTGAAGATAACCATATCCATGGGAAAAGCCTCTGGACGGAGGTGGGTGTTGAAAAAGTGGATTGTAAATATGAACCCAACAGCCAGGAGAGCCTCATCACTGTGGATGATTTGAGCAACGTTAATCAGCCAACCAGGAAGAAACCTGGTAAATATCTCAGGGAACCACAGCATTAATCCGGATAATCCTATTACCGCAACCCCCCAGAAAACTGCCATATAGTCGAATTTCTCCCAATAGGTCCAGCGCCCGTACTGCGGTTTTGGTCCGCGTCCTAAAAACCATTTTACAGTAGCCCAAAAATCCTTTATGTCCTGCATATTAAACATCAGGGAATTTTCACCAAATACAAACTTCTTAAATGGAACTCTACGTTCTGATTTGATCTTTATCAGGGAGAAAATATGAAAAAGGAAATAACCGAAAGTAATGACTGCTCCAAAACGATGAATTCTTCCTGCTACCTCAATTCCTCCAATCCATCGGGCAGCAACATTGGCCCACTCCATATTTGAGAATTTCAGAATCATTCCCGTTAATGCCAGCATTAGGAAACTCAAAATGATAAAGATATGTGTACCCCTCTGACTTCTGGTGAATCGTTGGATAAAATACTTACTGGCAAAGGTTTCCTTGTGATGCTTCTTTTTCACTTTCCGCATTTGGAAGGATTTGGGAATCCATAAAAATAAATGTATCCAGAAAAACAATGCAACAGTTGTCAGCAAAAGAGTCATCGCCCAGAAGGTGTAATAAAGAACTGCATATTTCTCTTTATTATGATGGGTAGCATGCGTAAGGTAACCTGTAAAACGGGCATTCGCATCCGGATGGCATTGCTGGCAGGTTTGAACAATGTTTTTACTTCCCACCATGGAATTCGGATTATTGACATTCAAAATGTTATGCGAACCGTGGCAGTCGTAACACTTGGCAGCCTGTTCATGCCCTAATTCGGATGCCTTGCCGTGATATGTAAGTTTGTATGTTTCCGCTGTTTCCTCATGACATTTTCCGCATTGCCGAGAAACTTCATCATGGAAAATATCCCCGCTTGTAGAACCGATAACATGTGAAGAATGGCAATCCACACAGGTAGGGTAATCATAATGCCCCTCGGCAGCTTTGGTACTGGCAATCCCATGATCGCTGGTGATATATTCATCGTATATCCCTTTATGACAAGTGGCACAGGTTGAGGGGATATTCTTCTTATGGACCGAAGATCTTTCATCATCTTCACTTAATATATAGTGAGAAGTGTGACAATCAGTACATACAGCACTGATAATCAACCCTTTTTCAGACAGGCCACGTCCATGGACACTGGATGAATAATCCGGAAGAGCATCTATTTCATGTAATTCTGTAAACTCATTGGCCTGGCCTTTATTTCGATGGCAACCCCCACAGAGTTCGGGGATATTTGAACGGTATGTGGAAGAGGTATCATCGTACCGGGATTGTGTATTGTGTGATCCATGACAATCAGTACAATAAGGGGCATTTTCATCACCATTCCTGTATGCTTTACCATGTCCGCTTTCCATATAAATATTAGATACCTCAGCATGGCAATTGGAGCAATCAATTGGTCCAGCGGTTTCACAAGGGCGGCTTAGATTGGAGCTTACATCAGAATGACATTTTACGC
Organism: uncultured Porphyromonadaceae bacterium; assembly: GCA_964465145.1. GTDB lineage: Bacteria > Bacteroidota > Bacteroidia > Bacteroidales > UBA12481 > JAUVKA01. The sequence continues at coordinate 13,584 of CAYXJR010000070.1, forward strand.
AGGATATATTCTCGTGAATAGAGCTATTGATATCTGATTGTAAAACTTTCAATGAAACGATACTATCCCCAACAACCTTATGAACATCCTCCTTTTCATGGCATTTTAAGCAGGACACATCAGCAATATTTGGCACAATGTTTTGTGTGCTTAACTTATGCGGAATATGGCAGTCGGTGCAGGCAGGAATAGACCCGGGCTTCTCCTCCCACAATTCTCCCCTGATGATTTTTGTGTGCACTTCCTCAATCTTGGTATGACACTGCATACAGGTCTTGGCAATATTGTTCATAGAAATGCTGGAATTCGGGCTTGTATGTGGAAGAATCAGATGATTTCCATGACAATCATTACAGGTTGCAGAAACGATCAGACCCTTTTGAAACAAAGCAATACCATGGATATCCTGACTGTAATTCTCAAGTATGTTATGCTCCGTTATGTTATAAGTTCTGGCAACCGGGGCACCTTCCCTGTGGCATTTGCCACATAGGATAGGTATATTCATTTTATAAGTAGGAGATTCTGGTGATTTTCCTGATAGGATATTATGCTTTCCATGGCATTCTGTGCAATTTGGAGCATATAATTCCTTCAGCCTGAGTGCCTGCCCGTGAATACCAGCATCGAATTTCGCCATAGCATCGTCATGACACAGGCCACAGTCAACCGGCTGGAGTTTCTCGGGATGAGGGAACTCCTCAACGGCAGCATCCTGGTGGCAGTCTGCACAATCAACATACTTATGCACTGAGTTTTCCAATGCATTTGCCTTGATGTACAAAGAAACTTTCTTCCCCCTTCTCATAGTAGAAAGATCCGGATCTTCATGACACATCAGACAATCGTCATTTGATTGAGCCGACCCTGACAGAGCCGCTAAAACAAAAACCAGGAAAAATAAACCCTTTCTGAAAGCACTGAGAGATTGGAATAGTATATGTTTCAACATATTATGGCAATTGAATAAGAATCTAAGTGAAATTTAGTTTTAAATCTAAAATTGTGAAAAATTTCACATAAATATTATCGAATAGACACTATTTATTTGGTTTCTAAATAATATCCAAAAAAAGGATGATTATGCCCGTTTCCGATAGCGCCAGGTTGCCAGGAGAAGCATAATAGCGCCAAAAATTGCAATAAATAAGAAATCCTGGCTCACATCTGAAAATCCAGATCCCTTCAGGACAATCATTCTAATGACCCGCATAAAATATGCAATAGGATTAAAATAGTTAAAAATCCCGGCCCATTTAGGCATACTCTCAACTGGCGTAAAAATACCTGACATCAGGATAAAAGTCAGCAAAAAGAAAAAACTCACAAACATCACCTGCTGCTGAGTTTGGGAAACAGTGGAAATAAAGAGGCCTATCGACAAAGCAACAATAAGATAGAGCCCGGAAAAGGCAAAAAGCAAACCTAAACTCCCAAGTATGGGAATATGAAAGATCAGCTTTCCGAGCAACAGACCAAAAGCTAGTTCAAACATGGCAATTATCCAAAAGGGTACCAATTTCCCAATGATGAAATGATGTTTTCTTATTGGAGTAACATTCACCTGTTCTATAGTACCTAATTCCTTTTCTCGAACAATATTGAAGGAAGCCAGGATCCAGCCAACCAAGGTCACCAGAATTACCAGTATTCCCGGAACCATGTATATTTTGAAATCCAACTCGGGGTTATACCAATGGCTATACACCACTTTGATGCCAGGAGGGCCTCCTTCAGGGATGTGAGAGGATGCAAACTTCGGTTGCAGGTTTTTGTTAAAACCCATCAATATATTTTGAGCATAAGCGGCCGTCAAAACTGCAGCTGCACTATTGATTCCGTCAACCATAAATTGAACACCTGTGGATCCCCTGTTGATTAATTCTCTTTCCATTCCATCCGAAATCCGTATCACCAGATCGACCTTTCCCCGCTGGAGCATATCTTCGGCCACCCCATAACTACCTACATTCCCGGCTGAAACAAAAAATGGACTGCCCTCAAATTTGGAAATTAACCTGGTTGAAGTCAGGCTTCCATCCTCATCAAACACACAAAAATCTATATCTCTCATATTCATATTAGCCGCAAAAACCAGAACCAGCATTTGAATTATGGGAGCAACAAACATAATAGGCAGGAGTGTCCTGTTCCGAAAAATTTGCAGGAACTCTTTTTGTATTAAAAAGCCAATTGTCCTCATGACTCCAACCTCGTTTTAAATTTCTTTATGCTTATCCATAGGAAGAATGCGGCCATTCCCAGAAGGATGAGTCCTTCATCCCATATATAAGCGATTCCATTTCCTTTAAGCATGATGTCCTTAAGGATCACTATAAACCACCGGGGAGGCATAACAAGGCTAATCAATTGGAGAGGCCATGGCATATTCTCAATCGGGAAAATGAAACCCGAAAGTAGAATAGTGGGGAGCATAAGAGCAAAAAGAGATAAGAACATGGCTACCTGCTGAGTCTTTGCCAGGGTACTGAAAAATATACCAATAGAAAGAGCAACCGTGATATAAAGAAGTAGTGCAGCCATTAATAGTATCAGGCTGCCATTCACAGGAACGCCGAAAACAAAATAACTCAAAACGAGAATAACAATTCCATTTACAAAAGCGAGAAACACATAGGGGACAACCTTGCTGGTAATTATAAGGGCCGGTTTCAGAGGACTGACCAATAACACCTCCATAGTGCCCTGCTCCTTTTCCCTTGTTACTGATATAGATGTTAGAAGTGCTGAAATTAGCATTAGTATTAAAGCTATTGTGCCAGGAACAAACATATAGGCCCCTTCCAGCTGCTCATTATACACCATTCTGGTTTCAGCAATTAAACCTCTCTCCTGTTTAACAGGGACACCATCCTGGGTGAAATTGCGTATAATTCCTGATAAATAGTTGACTATTGTATTGGCAAGATTAGGGTCAGAGGCATCTGTAATAATCTGGACCTTTGCATCATCCCGCCCCATCATATTTCCCGAAAAAGATGGTTCAATTACCAATATGGCTTTAACTTTCCCAGATTTAAATTTCGAACTTATCTCCTCCTGATTATTAACTTCTCCTTTATTAATAAAGTAGCCTGAAGAAAAAATCCGATTCACCAAAGCTTCCGATTTCTGATCCCTGGACTGATCCATCACCGCAATACCAATATTTTGAAATTCATTGGTGATCACATAACCAAATATCAGGATCTGCATAACAGGAATACCAAACAATACCAACAGGGTTTTCTTGTCCCTGAATATGTGTTGGAATTCCTTTTTAACAAAACTCAGAAATTGGTTCATAGCTGGTTATTTTTCTCTTGCGATCTTATAAAAGACATCATCGATGGTTTTAGCCTTGAATGTTTCCTTCAATTGATCAGGGTTTCCAAGGGCTTTCACCTGGCCATCGGCCAGAATACAAACCCTATCGCAATACTCCGCTTCATCCATATAATGAGTAGTGACAAAAACCGTGATTCCCCGCTTACTTGCTTCATAGATAAGATCCCAAAACTGCCTTCTTGTGATAGGGTCCACACCACCGGTAGGCTCATCCAGAAAAACAATACGTGGATTGTGTAATATGGCTATGGAAAATGCCAGTTTCTGTTTCCATCCAAGAGGGATTGAGCCTATCAGTCGATCTTTCAATTCGGGAATCTCTAACCTGTTCAGTAGTTCATCACTTCTCTTACGGATTTCGATTCGTTTTAAACCATATATTCCTCCGAAAAGCCGGATATTTTCAAAAACCGTCAGATCATTATACAACGAGAATCTCTGGCTCATATAACCGATAACTTTTTTTATTTTTTCGGTCTGAGTTGATGCATCGAAACCAGCAACTATTACCCTTCCGGAACTGGGCCGGGATAATCCGCTCAAAATTCGGATGGCAGTTGTTTTACCAGCTCCATTAGCTCCAAGAAAGCCAAAAACCTCACCTTTGTATACATCGAAACTAATGTGATCGTTAGCAACAAACTGGCCGAACTTCTTAACCAGATCTTTGACTTCAATTATAACTTCTGGATTTTCCATTTACTTCATCATCATATTGATGAAACAATCCTCAATATCCGGTTCAACTTCCAAGATCTCAAAATCACGAAAACCTTCATCCTCAAGATGCTGCTTTATGGCAGCAGTTCCTGATTTGACTTGTGTGAAATGAACAAGCTGACCGGCCTGGTATGCCTGGTGCACCGAATCAAAACTCCGGAGTACTTGAAGAATTTCATGCCGCTGATTACTGCGAATGGCATAAAGGTTTACATTTAGCTTACTGATGACCATTTCTGGCGTATCGACACCAAGAATACTCCCATCCTGAAAGAGAGCTATCCTGTCACAACGCTTAGCTTCATCCATATAGGGAGTTGAAACTAATATAGTCATTCCCTTGTTTTTCAATCCACTAAGCATTTCCCAAAATTCCCTCCTTGATACAGCGTCCACCCCCGTGGTTGGCTCATCGAGGATGAGTATCTCAGGGCTATGAATAAGTGCGCAACTCAAAGCGAGTTTCTGCTTCATACCTCCTGACAGCTTACCAGCCCTACGCTTCCTGAATGGCTCAATCTGACCATATACCTCTTCAATCAGGTGATAATTTTCTTTGATACTAGTCCTGAAAACTGAGGCATAAAATGCCAGATTTTCCTCAACTGATAAGTCGGGATACAGTGAGAACCGGCCTGGCATGTATCCAAGTTTCTGCCGGATTTCGCGATAATCTTTAACTGTATCATACCCTAAAACCGAAATATTTCCAGAATCGGGAATCAATAAGGAAGCTACCAGACGAAACAGGCTGGTCTTACCTGCCCCGTCAGGCCCGATAACTCCAAAGACCTCACCAGATGAAATTTCCAGATTGATATTATTCAGAGCCTCTATATCCCCATAATGCTTGGATACATCTGAACATGAAACAACGGTTTTGTCCATAATCAAAAAATAACTTCGCCTGGCATCCCTATTTTAATTTTGCCATCATTCTTAACCTGAATTTTAATAGCATATACCAGGTTAACCCTTTCGTCCCTGGTTTGAATGATCTTAGGAGTAAATTCTGCCTCGTCTGCAACCCAGCTTATGGTTCCCTGGTATTCCCGGGATTGGTTTTCCCCCCAATCAATTCTCACTTTTACCGATTGACCTATCTCCACCTGGCTCAATTGGGCACCACTGATATAGGCTTTCAGTTCCATACTTTCCGTTGCGGCTATGCTAAACAATATCTTGCCAGGAGAAACCAGTTCAGATTCCCTGACGTATCGTTCGAGAACAAGCCCATCAATAGGAGCCAAAACAGCAGACCGGCTTATCTGATCGTCGTAGAGATTTAATTGAGCCTCAAGAACCTGTGATTCTGCCCTTACAGACTGTATTTGGGTATCAAAGGTTTTGAGCCTGGCCATGGCAATATCTATAGTATGAACAAGATCATCAAGTTGCTTTTGTGTAGCGGCCCCATCTGTGACCAAGCTTGATAAACGGTTCTTTTCAAATTCCAGTGCCTCAATTTCCTTTGCCACCACGTTCTTCTGTGCTATGATTCCTGGAATTTTCACCAGTGCAGCATGGACCTGTGACTTAACCTGATCCTTTTTGAGAGAAAGGGGCATAGTATCTACCATACCCACAAGTTGGCCCCTTTCCACCTGCGTACCGGGTTCAAGCTCGAAGAATATTAGCCGGCCCGGATTTTCGGCAGATACAAGGATCTCAGTAGTTTCAAAATGCCCATTGGCATCAAATTCCGGCTCAACCCTTGCACAAAAGGACAAAAGAATCATACTAGCCAAAACAGAGAAGTATTTGATCTTTTTCATTTGTTAATTATTTTAATAATATGTGTATCCCCATTGCTTTTACTTACCTATAATTATCTGGTAGGCAAGCTTATTGGCCAGGAGCTCAAGTTTACTGCCTTCTAAATCGAGCCTTGCCTCCTTCTCCCGATTTAATTCTGTAATGTAATCTGCGCTTGTTATCACACCCTGGCTGAGTCGTTTCTCCATTTTTAATCGGATTGACTCCCTGACACCAACCATGTTTTCATCCTCCCGGATAATTTGCTCAAGTAATTGAATACGGTTCAGAACACGATCAATGGCAGATTGCAATTGCAAATCAAAATTCTCCCGCTCATTGTTCAACATACTGGTATTCAAATCGAGCATGGCCTGGTTCCTTTTAGTCTCTCGATAATCCCATGGGATCCAGGAGAATTGAAGGCCCATCACATAGAAATCCTGCCACTTATCAGACATAAAATTTAATCCTGGCCGACCATAACCTGCCTGGCCAAAAGCTGATAATCGTGGAACCGATTTAAGCCCCGTCATCTTCTTTCTGACCTGCAAGGCTTGGTTACGGTAATTGAAAATATCATACTCCGAACGTTCAGGTGCTTGTTCAAAATAATTTACTTCAGGAACAATAAAGGTTTCATCAAGACCGATATCCAGCTTGCTGATCAGAGACAGCTGCTGAATCAGAGCATTACGAGCCTCCCTCAAACTCAGTTCCTTACGGCGAATATCGATTTTTTCAGCCTCCAGCAGCATCACATCCATTTCAGTAACCACGCCACCATCATAGCCAGCTTCGAGGCGAGCCAGGTTTGCATCCAACGACTCTTGAACCAGCTGAATAACATCCAATTGCTTGTTCTTCAATAGTATATCAAGATATAACTTTTGAACGCTTTCCTTTATTTCCCTGGCTGCAGCATCCAGTCGGGCAATTCGCTCCTGGTGTTCAAATATAAGAAGATCCTTCTTGAGTTTCCTTTGACCGCCATCATACAATATTTGATTGGCGTTTAAACTTAGATTATACTGAAAATGCGGAATTTCCGGAAAGATTATCCCTTCGAAGGGTAAGTTAAAATCGAACTCGACCACATCCGATTGGTACTTTCCCTGGCCCCCTATATTGAGACTTGGGAAACCATGTATCCGGTTGTTCTCCAGTTCCTTTTGATTGATCAACTCCAGAGACTCCCTGTTTTTAAGGGCCGGATGAGAATCCAGAGCACTATTTATGCAATCTTCGAGGCTTGTTTGAGCAAGACCCGCCAGACTGAATAGGATCATCAAGATAATAAGTATTAAATTTTTCATCTTAGTCAGAATAATAATCATTAGTTATATGCTGGTCGCTTTTGGTTCATAAAAGATTACTCCATTTGGGTTCTGATTTTCGAACAGGTTAATGCCTGTATTACGAATTCGGCAGCCAGGACCTTTCTCTTTCTTAGGATATTTTCATACTCATCATCGCCAATGTTCAGAATCCCTTTAATCATAGGCCCTGCTAAAACCGGAAAAACGCTTAAAGAGATTAGGTTTAGAAGCAATTGTTCTGGTGCGATTGGCCTGATTTCTCCTGCTTCGATGCTATTATTTATCAGTTTATTAAACTTTGAATAGATATCCAGTTTCTTGATCTGTAAAAAAAAATCCATCAACCTATCAGGCTTTAGCGACAACTCCGTAACAATAAACCTTGGTATCATAGGGTTTTCAAGAAGAAATCCCATATGAATATCGAAGAAGTCCTTAATCTTATCAGTTAATAATCCTTTCCTTATGAATATTTGCTCCAGGGAAGGAAGCAGCCGGCTAATTGCCGATTCAAAAACAGCCACAAAGAGCTTATCCTTCGATCGAAAGTAATAATATAACAGAGCTTTGTTTATACAGGCCTTATCGGCAATTTCCTGCATCCTGGCTCCATCGAAACCTTTTTCCATGAAAACTCTCTTGGCAGCATTCAGAATTCTATCCTCCGCTGAAGGGCCGGGATTTCCCAATCGTATTTGATTCTCTTTCATTTTCTTATCCACAACAGCATTGCCGACCACTATTAACCTTTTGGTTTAACCGTTTGGTCAAAGATAGAATAAAATTATTGAATTCCAATTCGGAGGATCAGAGATTCGGCGATTTAGTATTGCGGGATGCGGGGTGCGGGATGCGGGGTGCTCCCCGTTCCCTAAATAAACATCGGCCATTCAAAATGCACCAGTCCCTCATCCTCAGCTATTTGCAATGCCACTTCTTTATCCTGAGTAAATATATGGGCTTCAGTATGCACAGTAAATCCCTGTAAGCCTTCAATAGCAGCATTTACCGGATCTTTTTCATGAAAATGAGTCTGCAGTATAGTATACTCTTTGCCTCTGTAAAAATTATTAATACTCCGGAGCAGGTCTTTCATCCCATCAATGCAATCATCATGAGCACTTAAGACGAGGGCAATATGTTTGAAAGCTGTGTTTTCACGCAAAGGAGCCGGCATTTTCATAATTAATCCCAAAGCTTTTAGCACAAAGGAAAAAAACTTCATTTTCCTGCTCATCCGGTTCACAAACCATCGTTTATAATGGTCTTCATCCCAGGCACAAATAGCCGCCCTGATTCTGCCAGCCTGCCGGGCTACCCAAATCTGCCCCAGATCCATCCCATCGATTTCGTTCACATAATATCTAAACAATTCATTCGTCATACGTGGAGCCAGCTTGTATTTCGAATAAAAGGTATTATACAGATCAACCAATTCCGGGATATCCTTTTCAGATGGATTATCAATGGTAAACTTTCCCGACAATTTCTTCCTGAACAAAGGTACAATACTAAATATCTTGAAATCTCCCAGATACTTAGCATCGGGGATCCCAGCCCGGTTTTTGGTAAAGATCAGTGAGTACTCATTATTTTTAAGAAAAGTAGCAATAGCCAATTTTGTATCCAGCGCGAGCAAATTGTTAACTGTTTCTTTTACAACCCGGAAAGCTACAGTTGAACGCCTAAACTCAGGGTCCACCTTTAAATCCATAAGATAGGCTGAGTCGTAATTAACATCCTTGTACTGTAGATTGGTGTAAATAGCTCCGAAAGCCCCAATCAAACTCTCTCCCTTCCTGGCCACCATATGATATGACTTCCTGCTGATTTGCTGATGGATCCGCCTGAATTCCGGTGATCGATCAGGATATCCTGCAATCACACCATCCTGTGGACAACGATGCGATAAGTTAAGAATCTCTTCATTATCAGCATCTGTCATCAGATCAATTATTATCTTTTCATTTGTCATAAGCCTAAGCCTAATGTTTTGAAAACTTAAAACTAAGAAAAAATCGAGAAGGGAACGGGGAACGGGTAACGGGGAGTCTGTCACAATTATCTTGTATCTTGAGTCTTGTATCTTGAGTCTTGTTTTCATACAAAAGAGGGTGCATATTATACACCCTCTCTCAAATATTTACAATTACTCTTCTTATTTCATTTTTATCAGCAGATAATCAACTCTACGGTTTTGAGCCCGTCCTGCTGCGGTTTTATTAT
>CAYXJR010000071.1:0-22832 GCA_964465145.1 uncultured Porphyromonadaceae bacterium
TGGATATTGCTTACTGAGATAATCAGATCAATAGCCCGTGTATTGGTAACCTCCAGGTTTACAATGCCCTTGCTGGGGTTAGGATATACTCTCATGCTGGCAGTCAAGGCGTTGATGTCAACACCAACGGTGCTCATGCCATCATTATAAATGTCATCCAGCATATTGTAAAACGATGTTGAATACATCCTGTTAGGACCGCCGCTGGGGAACTCGGAAGTGTCCCAGTTGCCATTGATGCGGTACTTGTACTCAAGGTTTTCCCAAGCTTTGAATCCGGGTATAGAAAGAGTATAAATCCCATCACCATCAGCATCTTCCAGGTGGCTGCCAGCACCATCCCATCCATTAAATGAACCGGCAACATCCACGAAATCTGTTCCAGGGACAAATATGCCTTCAGCAATTGGAAGGGTCATGTCGACATTAAAGACTACATCCACCTCAGAAGGACCACCAGCATAATTTAAATTCAGCTGGATCATACCCATCTCTTCAAGATTGTTCCAGACTCCCTCTTCACCAAGATTGTAGACAGTTTTGCCCGGGTTGTAATGGTGCGACTGGTCAGCACCTATAGTGAAACGGAAAAAATTATTGTCAGCACCTGCGCCACCGTTGTGATAAGTTTGGATTCCGGCAATATAGGAACCAGGGGTCAGGAATTCAGATTCACCGTCCTTCTCGAGCGGCAGGGTAACCCAGGTATTGATCATTTCTTCTTCAACCTCCGTAAATTCAGAAGGGATGAGCGGATAGAAATTCAGATCCTCAGGATCCTGGAAATAAACCCAGTACTGGAATCCCATTCCTGGCTGTGTACTGGCAATAGGATTTTCGGCCCGTTGCTTAATGAATACAGAGATGGAGTTCACTTCGCATTCTTCCTTTATATCAATTTTGATCCCGCATGCATCACCATCGTTATTACCGTGGCCTGCAGTACTAACATGTGACTCCGGTTTGAAATCGGAATAAGAGAAAATACTGTCATTTACATGGAAAGTATCTGTATATACATTATTCTCAGGAACACCATCTTCCTGCTCCTGCATAGCAGTCATAACAACCTTATAATCACCATAATCATCCGCAACATAAGGTGTGGTAACGGCTACGGTATCCCTGTCGAGAGGCCATACTGATACGCTTTCTGAAGTTTCGTTATAAACAGAAGTACCGTTTTTGAAAATCTCAACATTCAAATGACTTCCTACTGCTCATCCATCCCGGAGTTAAGGAAAGCTCCTGCAAAATGATATCCTCCAAAATTTCCTGCACCCATTTGGTTCAGGGGAAGCAGGTAAACAAAACCCTCGTTTTGATCTTCTTCCAGGTCGATATTATACAGCCACTCATCTTCCAGTTGTAGGTCATTGGTGTATCCTTCAGAAAACTCAATATCATCGATGCACCAGAAATAGTGTGAGTTGCCGTTCCATGCGAACTTTATCCAAACATCAGGTGCACCGGCAGCTACTTCGGTTAAGTTCAATTCGACAATAGGTTTCTTGCAGAAAACATTGGTTGGAGTCCCAAATGACGTACTGAAACTGGCCCAGTGTACACCCTGGTCGTTACTAACCAAAACATGTACATCGGGAGCTCCGCAACAGGCTCTGAAATACTGCCGAAACTTCAGAATTATTGAAACTTTCCCAGAACAGTCGATGGAAGGAAGCTGGAACCAGGCATTTGCTCCATTGCCTGTTTGTACACCATCAACATAGTTGTATTCGTCAATGGGAAGAACGAAATACCCATCATCTTTAGTTTTGGAATAAATATGTCCGGGTTCAAAAGTATATTTCCCCTTTATACTGTCGGTTCCGGCCCTCCATTCCCAGTAATGTCCGAGGTCGTTGTCATCTACAATAAGCCATCCTTCAGGGAGTGTCCAACCACGGGGAGAATCGGGATCAGCCCAGTCGAAGGTTTCCAGGAAAAAAACATCACCTTCACCTTTTAAGCTTTTTACGGGTTCCTGATAAACTTTGGCCGCAGTTTTTCCATAAGGAACCACTGTTTGCCCGTAAGCAATTGAGAAAAGAAGGGTCAGCGCAAGAATAAGAGTAAATTTTCTCATAGGATTTGGATTTTAAATTAATTATACATTTTCGCAAAGATTGAAAAGGGATGAAAAAATACGAAATTTTTAATAACTTGACTAATGTTTTGCGAAAATAATTTTGATAAGTGAGTTATTTGGCGAAAATCAGGTTGATCGTGCGTGCTCTTTCATCAATCGGATAAATTCTTTCTTCTTGCGTTCCGAAACATCCACCTTGGATCCATCTTCAAAAACAACATATCCACCGCGCCCGGAAATATACCTCTTTATAAATTCAAGGTTTACGAGGTGTTTGCTGTGTACTCTTGCAAAAGGCTGGTCGGCAAGGAGTTTTTCGAAATTATTAAGAGTTTTGGAAGTTACAACCTTAATATCTCCCTTGATAAAAAAGGTAGTATAGCTGCCATTGGCCTCGCAGCGAATAATATCGGATATCTTATATACCTCAAATCCATCCATGGAGGAAAGAATAATTCGCTCATTTATGTTCTTGAGTCTGTCTTTAAGGACACTAACCCTGCCGGAGATATTATCTTCTGTACGGATTTCCTGATACCGGGCAACTGATTGCTTTAGTTTTTCTACATTAATAGGTTTGAGTATATAATCCAGGGCAGAAAATTCAAAGGCAGTGAGGGCATATTGATCGTATGCGGTGGTAAAGATGACTTCGAATTGTGTATGGCTGACTTGATCCAGGACCTCAAATCCCTGTCCGTCAGGCAGGGCTATGTCGAGGAAAACCAGTTCTGGTTTTAGTTCGTCGATGGTTTCCACGGCCGCCTCTACACTTTGGGCCGTGCCAATAACCTCAACATCGGGGCAGTACCTTTCAAGGAGAATGCCGAGAGCTTCAAGGCTGTTGTCCTCATCATCGACTAATACGGCTTGTATCAATGTGCTCATGATATTATGGATCAAGGGTTAATCAGTATAAAGATAGAAGGAATTTTGTAAAACACTTTTAATGGAGATAAAATCCCTCTATTTATCCCACATCTTTTTCACAGCTTTGGCAATGCCGTCGGGATCGAAACCGCATAGCTTATATAATTGCTTCTGAGTACCCTGTTCCACAAAGGAGTCGGGAATTCCCAGCCTTTGGATGTGGGCCTGATAATTGTTCTGAATCATGAATTCCATGACAGCGCTTCCGAATCCACCGACTATGGTTCCGTCTTCCACGGTTATGATCTGAGTGAATTTTTTGAAAACCTGGTGAAGCAGATGCTGGTCGATAGGTTTAACGAATCGCAGGTCGTAATGAGCCGGCTGGATGCCCTCCTGAGCCAGTACTTTCATTGCTAAAACGACAAGATTTCCCGGATGGCCTATGGATAATACGGCAACTTTTTCCCCGGCCTGTATCATCCTTCCCTTACCAATCTCCATTTCAACAAATGGGTTTTTCCAATCAGGCATAACCCCCTTACCCCGTGGATATCTAATCACGAAGGGGCCAGGTATTTTTAGCTGAGCCGTATACATAAGGTTCCGCAATTCTTCCTCGTTCATTGGTGCGGATATAATCATGTTAGGGACCAGGCGCATAAAGGAGATATCAAAAGCACCATGGTGGGTGGGCCCATCGTCTCCTACCAGGCCGCCACGGTCGATGCTGAAGATCACGGGTAGTTTCTGGAGGGCTACATCATGGATAATCTGATCGTAGGCCCTCTGGATGAAAGATGAGTAAATATTGCAGAAAGGGATCATGCCCTGGCTTGCCAGGCCTGCGGAAAAAGTAACTGCATGCTGTTCTGCTATGCCCACATCAAAAGCCCTGTCAGGAAATCTTTTCATCATATAGAACATGGATGACCCCGTAGGCATGGCAGGAGTGATTCCCACAATTCTATCATTTTTTTCTGCCAGTTCCACTAGGGTTAATCCAAATACATCCTGGTACTTTGGGGGGAAATTACCGCTATCGGGTTTGATCAGCTGGCCCGTTTCACGATCAAATTTTCCAGGTGCGTGAAAGGTTGTCTGGTTCAATTCAGCCTGGGCAAACCCTTTTCCCTTTTTAGTGACCACATGGAGTAATTTAGGGCCCTTGATATTACGAAGGTCTTTTAGGATTTTGGTGAGGTGAATAACATCATGCCCGTCTACAGGACCAAAGTATCGGAAATGAAAAGACTCAAACATGTTACTTGGTTTAAGTATAACGTGCTTGACAGCATTCTCAAGAGTTTTCACCATTCTGCGGGCATCCAGACCAATTCTATTTATTTTTCCCAGGGCTTTCCAGGATTCATCTTTGAACCGGTTATAGGGTTTGGATGTGGTAATGTCGAGCAGATAATCTTTCAGGGCACCTGTATTGGGATCGATGGCCATATTGTTGTCGTTAAGGATGACCAGAAGGTTAGAGCGTTCATTTCCAGTATTATTCAATCCCTCAAAAGCCATTCCCCCGGTTAATGCCCCATCCCCGATAATGGCCACTGTTTGCCGATCAGGCTCATTTTTCCTGTCGGCTGCCACGGCCATACCCAGAGCAGCGGAAATTGAGGTGGAGCTGTGCCCTGTTCCAAAAGCATCGTATTCACTCTCCTCCATTTTAGGAAACCCGCTTATTCCTTTGTATTTGCGGTTTGTGCTAAAACGCTCTCGCCGGCCTGTCAGGATCTTGTGAGCATAAGCCTGATGCCCAACGTCCCAGATGATTTTATCAAAAGGGGTGTTGTAAATATAATGGATGGCTACTGTGAGCTCCACTACACCGAGGCTGGCCCCGAAATGGCCGGGATTGCAGGAGACCTCATCAATAATGAAATTCCTCAGTTCAGCACAGACCTGGATCAAATCCTCAATATTCAATTTCTTTAGATCTGCCGGACTATCAATAGTCTCAAGCAAAGGGTAGCTTTTCTTTTTAGTGTCCGGTGCTTTTTTCACAATTACGTAAGATACAATTATTTTGCCCGGTAATGTTTGAAGATCATCCGGGGCCAATGATTATCTTTGCACTAATTATAACTAGTATATAACAGCCCAAATTTAATAATAGTATGAAAAAATGGATGGTAGTTTTGGTTACACTTGCAATGTTTTCTACCAGTTGTGTGACCCTCAAGCAATACCGTGAGCTTACATCCAAAAACCAGTCCCTGGAGGATGCAATGGCCCAACTGCAAACCGTAAACCGGGATTTGAATATTCTTCAAACTGAAAATCAGAGCCGTATAAAGGTTTTGGAGAGTCAAATTGCCGACCAGGAAGGACTGATTTTGGATGAAAGGAGAAAGTGCAATATTATTGAGGAAAAATATCTCAAGGCCAATGATCTGTATAAAAACCTCTTAAAAATACAGAATGAGTTAATGTCGGGAAGTGATGTAGAGACCCGGCGCCTGCTTACCGATTTGCAGCAGAACCAGCAGGAACTGCTGGAGAAAGAAGATTCATTGAGGAAACTCGAAGATTCATTGAATCAGAAGAAAAAAAATCTTGAGATCCTCCGGAAGGATTTTGAAAATCAGCAAGTACGTCTGGTGGAGCTTGAAAATGTACTGAATCAGAAAGATTCAATAATGACAGCCCTTACATCCAAGGTGTCAGAAGCTTTATTTTCTTTCCGTGATGATGAATTAAGTGTTGAAATG
The DNA here is from genome assembly GCA_964465145.1 of uncultured Porphyromonadaceae bacterium. Classification (GTDB taxonomy): domain Bacteria; phylum Bacteroidota; class Bacteroidia; order Bacteroidales; family UBA12481; genus JAUVKA01. Next base: position 5,683 of record CAYXJR010000071.1, read on the forward strand.
AAAAACGGGATGCTCTATGTTTCCATGGAAGAGAAATTATTATTTAAGTCGGGGAGCTTCGATGTAGGGGATAAAGGAAAAGATGCGATTAAGAAGTTATCCAGGGTATTGGAAATAAATCCGGATATTCAGATCCTCATTGAGGGACATACAGATAATGTACCTTTTAACGGGGCCACCAACCTGATGATAGACAATTGGGACCTTAGTGTAAAAAGAGCTACCTCCATTGTACGTCTTCTTGTGCAGGACTCTAAAATTGATCCTTCCCGCCTATCAGCGGCCGGGAGAAGTAAATACGTTCCGGTTGATACAAACGAAACAGTAGAAGGAAAACAGAAAAACCGCAGGATCGAGATCATCCTCAGCCCAAATCTGGATGAGTTGTATGAGTTGATTTCGAAATAGAGCTCACTTCGTTCGCTGTTAATTAGGTTAATTAGGTGTGTTAGGTTTGGTCTACACCTGAGATCCAGGGGAGAAAGATTACGTACACCTTTTGCCTTCTGCCCTTTGCCTTTTGCCTTCTGCCCTTTGCCTTAAGTTAAATGGTCATTATATCCTTATCCTTAACCTCAATAATCCCATCAACTTCCCTGATGAATTTATCGGTTAGCTCTTGTACTACTTGCTCCGCATCCTTTTCCATATCTTCCGAAAGGCCTTCCTTTAAAAGACTTTTCAGTTGATCATTTGCTTCTCTTCTTATATTCCTTATGCTGATTTTTGCACTTTCGCCTTCATTCTTAACCTGTCTAACGAGTTCTTTTCTTCGTTCTTCGGTGAGCATGGGGATATTGATTCTTATTATCTCTCCGTTATTTTGGGGGGTGATGCCCAGATTAGCTGACATGATCGCCTTTTCAATGGGATCGATCATAGTTTTCTCCCAGGGTTGAATGGCCAGGGTTCTTGCGTCAGGCACATTGATACTTGATACCTGGTTAAGAGGTGTAGGGCTTCCGTAATAATCTACAATAATGCCTTCCAGCATACTGATACTAGCCCGCCCTGCCCTGATCCTTGATAGTTCAGCAGCCAGGTGTTTGATGCTGCGCTGCATATTTTCTTCTGTGTCCATCTGGATCAATTCAACTTCTTCGTTCATAGGTCAAAAATGATTGATATCAAAAGTAAAATTATCTATTTATGTATTAATGTTCCAATATTTTCTCCGGAAATTACTTTTTTCAGGTTTCCTGGCAGATCCATATTAAAGACTACGATGGGAAGATTATTCTCCCGGCACATAGTAAATGCAGTTTGATCCATGATACTGAGTTTCTTTTCCAGTACTTCCTGAAAGCTAACTTTTTCATACCGGGATGCAGCAGGGTCTTTTTCCGGGTCGGCCGAATAAACTCCATCCACACGGGTGCCTTTAAGAAGAACCTCTGCTTCTATTTCCACTGCACGCAATGCAGCAGTAGTATCGGTAGTGAAGAAAGGGTTCCCGGTGCCCCCGGAGAAGATGCAAATAGATCTATCCTCCAGAGCCCCAAGAACCTGATCGCGTGACCAGAATTCAGCCACCGGCTCCATACGAATGGAGGTAAACAGGCGCGTTTTAATTCCCTTGTGCCGGAATGCCGACTGCAGAGCCAGGCCGTTGATTACGGTGGCCAGCATGCCCATATAATCACCTTTTACCCGGTCGAAGCCGGCTTCAAGACCGCTGAGCCCGCGAAAAATATTTCCTCCTCCAATAACAATTCCTATACGGACTCCCATCTCGCTGATTTCAGCAATCTGACTGATATATTCCTCCAAACGGGCAGGATTGATTCCTGTGTTTTTTCCCCCTGTCAGGGATTCTCCGCTTAGCTTTAATAATATTCTGTTGTATTTTATCATATTACCTATCCCCCTAACCCCCTTTCCTGATAACAGGTAAAGGGGGACAATAACCACTAGAGGCCGTACTTTTCAATTATCTCTTCCTTGGTTTTTCCGAGGATGTCATATTTTTCCCCAACCCTGATAAAGGAGTTGAGGGCTTTGTCAAGGTGATGGATTTCGTGTCCGGCAGAGATTTGTGTCCGTATACGGGCCTGGCCGTTAGGTACAACAGGAAAGAAGAAACCTATAGCGTAAATACCTAATTCAAACAGGTCAGAGGAGACATCCTGTGCGAGTTTGGCATTGAAAAGCATTACCGGAACAATCGGAGTGTTGCCTTCTTTAAGTATAAATCCAGCTTCTGTGAGGCCTTTACGCCAGTAGGCTGAATTAAGTTCTAGTTTATCCCTCCTTTCGGTGCTTTCAGATAGTATATCCAATACCCTTAGAGCACCTGCTACTATTACCGGTGCCATAGTGTTTGAGAAGAGATATGGACGTGCCTTTTGACGGCACATTTCCACTATTTCTTTCCGTCCGGAAACACATCCTCCGGATGCTCCTCCCAGGGCTTTCCCAAAGGTGGTGGTGATGATATCGATCTTACCCATCTGGCCGAAATGCTCGTGCGTACCCCTTCCTGTTTTCCCGATGAAGCCGGAGGAATGTGACTCATCAATCAGGAGCATAGCATCATACTTGTCGCATAATGCAACCAGTTCATCCACTTTGGCCATATCCCCATCCATGGAATAAACCCCATCGTTTACCACCAATCTTATCCTCTTATCGGCATGTAACTGCAGCTTTTTTTCCAGGTGGTCCATATTGGAGTGCTTGAAGGTATCATGCATGGCCGGAGCCAGACGAATTCCATCCACCAGGGAGGCATGGACCAGGCGGTCGGAGATGATCACATCCTCCGCGGTGAGAATAGCTTCAAAAACCCCGGCATTGGCATCCATGCAGGAGGGGAAGAGAATAGTGTCTTCCGTGCCAAGAAATCCGGTCATCTTACTTTCCAGCTCACGATGGATATCCTGGGTCCCGCATATAAATCGTACTGACGACATCCCGTAACCGCGGCTGTCCAGACCTGCGTGTGCAGCTTTTATAACTTCCGGATGGGACGACAGGCCAAGGTAATTATTGGCGCAGATGTTAATAGCCTTTTTAATCTTATTACCAGAGGGGTATTCCACCTCAATATCAGCCTGTTGAGTTGAATGAATAAATCGTTCTTTTTTAAACAAACCGGCTTGCTCAATAGCGGCCAGTTGTTCTTTGTAAATGTTTCGGATTTTATCGCTGTAGCTCATTTTAATTTGGTTTTATTGATATTTCTGAACAAGTTCGACTATCCTGTTTACATCATCGAAGGCTTCAGGTGTGGCCTTATCATCGGGTATGGAGATCTGGTATTTCATTTCGAGGAATCTTTTTAAAGAGACCATAGAAAAAGAATCCACCAGTCCTCCTGAGATCAGGGGAGTGTCGAATCCTACATCCTCATTATCCTCTGCATATTCTTCGATAACATATTCCAGGATGACCTTTTTCATTTCTTTTGCTGTTGCCATAATTATTTTATTTTAAGGTTGTTGTTTTCGCACCCACCCCTGGCCCCTCCCTAATACTTGGCAGTGGTTTGGGATGGGTAATTATTAATCATCTTCTAAGGTTGAAACATCTCCAATCTCCTCGCCCCATTCCTGCGCATGAAGCAATCGCCGCATGATCTTACCGCTTCGGGTTTTGGGCAGTTTGTCGAGATATTCGATCTCCTGAGGCATGGCCAGGGGAGAAAGTCTCTTACGAATAAAGTTCATGATATTTAGTTCCAACTCATCACTGGCCTCATAGCCGGGATTGAGAGTAATGAAAGCTTTTACGACTTCCATGTTTACCTCATCCGGTTTAGCTACTACAGCAGATTCAGCTACTGCTTCATGTTCCAGCAAGGCTGATTCAACTTCAAAGGGGCTCACCAGATGGCCGCCGGTATTGATCACATCATCATCCCTGCCAATAAACCAGAAGTAACCATCCTTATCAATGGTGGAACGGTCGCCTGAGAGGTACCAACCATTCTTAAACTTTTTTTGATAGGTTTCCTCGTTGTTCCAATAAGTCCTCATCATGGCTGGCCATCCGGGCCGGAAAGCAATTAATCCTGGTTTATTGGGTGCCCTGATAGGTTCGAATGTTTCCGGATCTAAAATTACAGCTGTAATGCCAGGAAAAGCCTTGCCCATCGATCCGGGTTTGATCTTCATCCCTGGAAAATTGGTTAGCATTATCGAACCGGTTTCGGTTTGCCAGTAGGTATCTAAAAATGGTTTTCCGAAAACTTTTTCAGACCAGATAACAGCTTCAGCATTAAGTGGTTCACCAACACTGGCCAGGTGCCTGAGAGATGAAAGGTCATATTTTTTTATCACCTCATCTCCTGCCTTCATCAGCGAACGAATTGCCGTAGGTGCCGAATACCACATGCTTACTTTATTCTTTTCCATGAAACGGTACCAGGCATCGGCAGAAAACCCGCTGTCGAGTACACACTGTGTTATCCCAAGGCTCCAGGGACCGAAAATCCCGTAGGAGGTGCCTGTAACCCAGCCGGGGTCGGCGGTACACCAGTAAATATCATCATCCCGCAGATCCAGCACCCATTTTGATGTCAGGTATTGAGATATAAGTGAGTAGTGAACGTGTTTCACTCCTTTAGGCTGACCAGTTGTTCCCGATGTGTAATGCAAGAGGGAATGGGATTCAGCTTTGGTGGGATAAATATCCAGTTTTTCAACAGGTTCGGCTTCTTCAAGAGAAAAAACTATTTCTTTTTCCCTCAGTGGCTTTCTCCCGTCGTAATCAATCACTATAATATGTTCCAGATTTGGCAGTCTGTCGATAATTTTCTGCACTTTCCCGGCATGCTTTTTCTGAGTTATGATTGCTTTTGTACCGGCATTTTCCAAACGGACGAATAGGGATTCATCCCCAAAAGCGGAAAATAAAGGTTGAGCAACGGCTCCAATCTTCAGGATGCCCAGAACCCCGAAATACAATTCCGGTACTTTATCCATGAAGAGGCAAACCCGGTCGCCATTGACTACCCCAAGGCCCCTTAAAAACTCGCCGATGGTATTGCTGTGGAGTCGAACATCATTGAAAGTGTATCGCTTTTCTACTCCTCCAAGTCCCCCCCAGATAAGGGCTGTCTTATCAGCTTTTCCCATTTCACAAACCCGGTCGGAGCAGTACCAGCCTATATTGATGTTATCTCCCGCATTATAACCAAGTTCCTTTTCAGCAATCGACCAGCTGAAGTTTTTAACTCTTTCTTCGAACGACAGGATATTCGCCATTGGTAAAAAAATATTGATTTGCTTGTCAATAAAGATATCAGTTTTCGCGAAAAAAAAAGAAAATAAAAGTCAGGGAAAATGAGGACAAAAAAGGGAACAGTTAAAAGGGAACAGTTAACGGGGAACAGTTAACGGGGAACAGGGAGCAGGGAACAGGGAACAGGGAACAGGGAACAGGGAACAGGGAATGGGGATCCGTGCCAAGGGTTGGCTGGGGCCCAACCCTTGGCTGGAAAATTACTTAATTACTTGAAGCTCCCGGCCAACTTTGGCAAAGGCAGATATGGCCTTATCGAGATGATCCCTGGTGTGGGCTGCACTGAGCTGGACGCGGATCCTGGCTTCTCCCTGGGGGACCACGGGGAAATAAAATCCGATTACATATATTCCTTCATCGAGAAGACGGGCAGCAAAATCCTGGGATAATTTTGCTTCACCAAGCATTACGGCACAAATAGCTGATTTTGTTGGTTTAATATTGAACCCAAGTTGGGCCATTTCTTCCTGGAAATAGATGGCGTTATTATGTAGCTTATCCAGAAGTTCAGTTGAGCTGGTCATTAATTCGAAAGCTTTTATTCCAGAAGCAGCAACCATGGGAGGGATAGAATTCGAAAAAAGATAAGGGCGTGATTTTTGACGAAGCATCTCAATAATTTCTTTTTTTCCGGTAGTAAATCCGCCAATAGCTCCTCCGAAAGCTTTGCCCAGGGTTCCGGTGATGATCTCCACCTTGCCAAGGAGGTTATAATGTTCGGTAGTTCCGCGGCCGGTCTTACCAATAACCCCTGCAGAATGTGATTCATCAACCATCACCATGGCATCATATTTTTCAGCCAGGGCGTAGATTTTATCCAGCGGGGTAATATTTCCATCCATTGAAAACACCCCGTCGGTGACTATCAGGCGAAAACGTTGAGGTTGCGCCTGAATAAGCTGATCTTCAAGATCTTCCATGTCGGCATTCAGGTAACGGTATCGTTTGGCCTTGCAAAGCCTCACACCGTCGATTATTGATGCGTGGTTGAGTGAATCGGAGATAATAGCATCATCGTTGGTTAGCAGGGGCTCAAAAACGCCGCCGTTGGCATCGAAAGCGGCAGCGTAAAGTATAGTGTCTTCAGTGCCAAAAAAATCTGCTATCTTTTTTTCCAGTTTCTTGTGCAGATCAGTGGTTCCGCAAATAAATCGTACGGAGGACATACCATAACCATGAGTGTCAAGGGCTTTTTTTGACTCCTCAATAAGCTCCGGGCTGTTGGATAATCCCAGGTAATTATTGGCACAGAAATTCAATACTTTCAGGCCAGTCCCGGTGGTGATTTCTGGCCCCTGGGGGGAGGTCAGAATTCTTTCCTTTTTATATAAACCAGCAGAATTGATTCCACTAAGCTGTTCCTTCAGGAATAATTGAAATTTATTGTACATAGCTTCTATTTTAATTTATCTTATTCGGTATACAAAATTATTATTTTTAAGCTGAATCAGGTGTATAATGGGACTTTGAATTTTTAATGATTTTTATCAATAATATAGTGCTCTTTAATTGGGAAGTTTGTCCTAAACTTTAATTTTGTTCCTACTTTAATCAATCCAAAAACTATAACCCCAGGTATAATGAAGAATGTTCTTATTACAGGGTCGGGTGGGCAGATTGGCTCAGAGCTGACGATGGAGCTTCGTAAGCGTTTAGGCGGAAATTGCGTGTTAGCCACTGATAAAAGATCAATCACTACTGGTCCACTGGCTGAATCTGGTCCTTTCGAAGTTGTTGATGTTACCGATGTTGAACAGATAGCTGCCATGGTTGAAAAATATAAGATCGATACCATCTACCACCTGGCTGCCGTCCTTTCGGCAGTGGGTGAAGAAAAGCCACAGCTGGCCTGGGATATTGGGGTTAATGGATTGTACAATGTATTACAGGTGGCCAGGGAGAAAAGCTGTGCCGTGTTTTTCCCGAGTTCAATTGGGGCCTTTGGTCCGAGCACCCCCATGGATAATACACCCCAGGATACTATTCAGCGTCCCGTTTCCATGTACGGGGTAACCAAGGTAACCGGTGAATTGTTGTGTGATTATTACCATATGCGGTATGGAGTTGACACACGGGGAGTCCGTTTTCCTGGTATAATATCCAATGTTACCATGCCTGGTGGAGGAACCACTGATTATGCAGTGGAAATTTACTATGCCGCAGTAAAAACCAAGCATTTTGTTTGTCCACTGGCAGCCGGTACATTCCTTGATATGATGTACATGCCTGATGCTATCAATGCTGCCATCAACCTTATGGAGGCTGACCCTAAAAAGCTCAGGCACCGTAATGCGTTCAATGTGACGGCCATGAGTTTTGATCCCGAAGTTATTTATGCTGAAATCAAAAAGCATATTCCTGATTTTGTTATGGAATACAATCCTGATCCGGTAAAGATGTGCATCGCCCAGTCGTGGCCTAACAAGATGGATGACAGTTGTGCCCGGGAGGAATGGGGCTGGTGTCCGGAATATGATCTTGAGAGGATGACTGTGGATATGATAAAGGTTATTGGGGAGAAGTTTAAGAAGGGGCTGATTTAGTAGGGACGCATATTTGCGTCCACAATTCGCAATTCCAAAGCATTATTTCTTTCCACCCTTTTTCCTTGATGAAAAAGGTGGCCAAAAAATCAAAAACAGAACAAAGCTTCAACCCGCAAGGCCCACGCCGGCCCGCTGTTCTGTTTGGGCCAGCCCGCATATTTAAAAATCCTTCAACTTATACATAACAACCACCGGATTATCATCCTCCTTGATCTGCTCCAATTCCTTAAACCCCTTACATTTGAAAAGAGCCTGTTTTTGCTCATCTGTTATGCTCTCCAGGGTTTCCATAACATCCAGGGCTGTAAGCAGATGATAGATGTAATCACCTGTGGAGGATAGGTATGGATAGATAGGCCAGCCATGGAAGTATCCAAGTTTTGGAGGCTCTTCCATTACAACGGTTCGATGATTTCCACTTTTCAGATTTACTAGCCTAAAGGCAACTTTCTGGTGTTTTTCCGATCCGCATCTTAGCAGTAGAGTGTTGCTGGTTTCTGCCAAACCCCATGGTTTGATCATCTTTCCTTCATTGAATAAGTAAACTTTTTGGTCGTTTTCAACTCTTTCATCCTGAAGGAAGCTGGTGTCAGGATTAAGATCTCCGAAGTCAATAATGTATTTCGTATTTAATTCCAGGCCAGGCCCAACTTCATATATATTCAAATCATAGGATAATACAAACAGGTTTCCCTGGCTATCAGGGGATTTTGTAAAATCAAACCAGGTATCCACAAGCAGATAGTATGGAAATTCAAAATGCCGATCAATAATCTCACCCTGCCTGTTTGTAATGATCAGCTGGAATTTACCCACGGAATCTTCCCTTCCCTGGCGAATTCGTTGTGGAGCAAAAGCATAATAGTCCTGGCCCAAAGCAGCTATTCCCATCGGCCGGAGCGGAATAGGCTGTTTTTCGATAAATTTCCCATCGATATTATAAAAAACCATAGACCTGTCCCCGTTAATCACAATTTCATCTGTGCCCGGGACGAGATCATAATCAAAAATCCATGCATACTCTTCCGGACCTTTCCCTTGAGATCTGATTGAGTTGATAAAACTACCCTCCTCATCAAAGATCAGCATCATATCGAAATTCGCGAATATCCAGTAATCACCCCTCAGTTTGGATCTGGCATCATCGGGAATATATTCTCCTATTGGAGTTTCCAGAGGGATGAACTGCATGGTTTCAATCCAGTCCTCGCCACTTTTGACAGGATTTACAAAATCGTCAGGGTTGATTTGAGTGATTTTGTCCGGCTTGCCGGCTTGATCTTTTTGCTGACATGCAGAAAAAAAGAAGAGGACAGTGAGGAGTAATGTTGTCAATTTGTATGTCATTGTATATTTTTTTGTGTTTCGCCAACAGGTTCCTGCCTTCGCAGGAATGACCGCTATCGCAAGTTTTTGCGGTTTAAAAGTCCTTGAATTTATAATACACCAACACCGGATTATCATTTTCACTAATATCTTCGATTCGGTCAAAACCCTCAACCTGCCTTCTCAGGGATTTCTTCTGATCTGCGGACATAGAATTTATGGAAGTTATAAGATCTATTGCATCAAGAATGGAAATAAAGTTGTCCCTATATGAATCCCTTGGGATGCGAATGGGAAACCCGCTTAAATATCCAATGTTATTAAGTGAATCAGTACCCATGGTAAGGATCTTTTGAGATTTTTTATCGAACAGAAGCATACTTGCTTTTCGCTGTCTTAAGTTCATGATTGCAAGAAATTCGGTAGAGTTTACAAGCCCGTCGATTCTGGATACCTTTCCCTTTTTCTGAAAAGCAGAAAAAGCTTCAATTCCTGAACCTTCAAGTTCATCAATTTTACCTTTATATTTTCCATAATCGATTTCATAGGCGATTTCAGGGAGTGAGGTATCCTTTAAGCTATACAGATTGTAGTCAAATTGCCTGGTATAGTAATATGTCCCATCCTCATTCGGCCTGGTGAATGGGTCTCCAAACGCGAATTGCAAAGGAGTGTTATGAAAAAATTGTCGGGAAATTATATTGCCTTCCATGTCAAGAAAAACCAGATCGTTACAAATTGAATCATTCACAAAACTGTGCATTTTACTCAAATGCAGGGCTATGATTCCATTTTCAAGGAATCTAAACATCCCGGTAGAAGAGGGCAACATGAATTCCCTGATCAGATTTCCCATGAAATCGTATTGAATCATTTTTCTCTGTCTGACATCCGAGACCATTAGGGTTTCTGTTCCCGGAACGATTTGCATGTTCCGGATCTTGCTGTATTCCCCTGGTCCCTTTCCCAAATGGCAAAATTTGTTTAAAAATTTACCCTCTGCGGAAAACCTATAAATAGTCTGATCCTGATTGCTATGGTAGAAAATGTTTGAATTATCATGTTCAAGCTGGGCTAGGGATCCCAACATGGACTCTGGTGTTGTCTCCAGTGGAATGACACGTATATCTTTAATAAGTTTGCTTATTTCTATCTGATCGGCAGGTAGTTGATCCAGATCGATTGAAATTATTTTTGATTCTTCTGATTGTTTTTGAGCACACGAAATCAAAATGAAAAAGAGGATCAGCATTGAAGAAGCTGATTTCAGACTAGCTTGAACTTTCATAGGTTTCGACAGCGTTTAGGTTTTATAATAATAATGGGGGGGGCCTTGGCTGCTATGTGTAAAGATGGTTAATAATTTATTAATTTGGTAGACCAAACTTATTAAATTATCCATTATGACAAGTGCTAAACCTTCTCATCGTCTTCTTTCCCTCGATGCCCTACGGGGATTCGATATGTTCTGGATTATCGGTGGTGGCGCCTTTTTTCTGGCCCTGACAGATGCTACCGGATGGTCCTGGCTGGAAGGAATGTCGAAACAATTGCATCACGTAAAATGGGATGGCTTTCATTCCTGGGACCTGATCTTCCCCCTCTTCATGTTCATTGCCGGAGTGGCTATACCTTTTGCTATTCTGAGTAAGCTTAAAAGGGGTAATTCTAAATCCACACTATTAATGAAGATTGTAAAACGCGGCATTATCCTTGTCCTGCTGGGCTTTGTTTACAATGGGATTTTCAGCCTGGAATATGGTGATTCAGGATTCCGCTTTGCCAGTGTGCTCGGGCAAATCGGACTGGCATATTTATTCGCTGGACTGATTGTAATATTTACCCGTAATTATAAATTCCGACTGATATGGCTGGGAGGAATTTTACTCGGATATGCCATTATTCAAAATTTCATTCCTGTTCCGGGATTCGGGCCTGGCGTTCTCACTCCCGAAGGCTGCATCAATGGGTATATCGACCAGATGCTGCTGCCGGGAAGGATTTATGGCGGTACCTTTGATCCAGAAGGATTGTTGTGCATCATATCTGCCACAGGAATCACCCTGATGGGAGCCCTGGCCGGGGAGGTGCTGCGAAAAAAATCACTGGGGGATTATAAAAAGCTATTAATTCTTTCCATCGCTGGTGTATCCGGAATTGTTCTTGCACTCATACTGCAGCCCTTCTATCCTATCATCAAATCGGCCTGGACAACTACATTCAATCTCCTGGCCGGCGGAATAAGCTTTTTATTGCTGGCATTGTTTTATCTGATTATTGATGTATGGAAATGGCGCCGTTGGGCCTTCTTTTTCCAGGTGATAGGATTAAATTCGATAACCATTTACCTGGGAACACAGATCATCAATTTCAGCCACACCAGCAATTTCTTCCTGGGTGGATTATCCGAACTGTCAGGAGATTACAGTGAGGTGATCTATATGGGCGGGTTGATTATTGTTGAGTGGCTTTTCTTGTACTTCCTGTATAAGAAGAAGATATTCCTTAGGGTTTAAGGCAAATCGCGGAAAAGCAGGAAGGGGTTAGAAAAGAAAGGGGAGGAGGATTGGTTGTTTAATCGGTTTTCTGCCTGGATTGGTCTTTTTGGAAATCCCGCTGAGAATTTTTATTAGCTCTTCAGTTTCCAATACCAGGGGAGTAAGCTGAGATAAATCCCTGTTGCTATCCAATAAAAAATGAAGCCAATATTGAGCTTCCTTCAATTCTATTAATGCCAAACGGACTTTATTTTGAAAGTTGCGGCCCGAACTGTCTGATTCCACCTCAGGATAAATTGCTCCTGCTGAGCATGAAGCTATAACCAGATGTTTTATTGCCGGTTCAATCAAGGAGTTTTTCATCAGTGGTGCAGCGGTTTGGAATACTAATGAAGCAAAATGCACAAATCGTTCTTGTAAATCATTCATAAGTTCTTTTATTGATATAGATGCAAAAACCCTTGGAAAATGGAAAAACCGATCGGATTTTATCTACCTTTTGTATATTTAATGTCCTAATAATACCCTGACCAATGAAAAACCGAACCTTAAAATTTGTTGCTTTTTGGCTCATCTGCTCCTCCTTGCTGATATGTTCCTGCAAGCAGGCAAAATGGCAGATTGTTATTTCTCCTGAGGACTCCGCTATGGAGACCCTCGCTGCTAAGGAGGTATCGAAATACCTGTATCAGACAACAGGAATTTTAGCCCCTGTTGTTACAAATAGCAATTCCGAATCTCCAAGGGGTCGAAATATTATCCTGATCAAATCTGATGTATCCATGGAGGCCGGGGAGTACAGTGTTAAGTCGGACAATTTGGAAGGTGGAAATATCCTTACCCTTTCCGGCGGTTCGCCGGTTGCAACTTTATATGCTGCCTATGAGCTGGCCGAGCAACTGGGTGTACGCTTTTATCTGCACGGGGATGTTGTGCCTGATAATGTGGATATTAAGCTGATTGAAAAATTGGATATCCATAAGAAACCATTATTCAAAATCCGGGGGATACAACCCTTTCATGATTTTCCCGAGGGCCCGGACTGGTGGTCGAAGGAAGACTATAAGGCTATTATCGCCCAATTGCCCAAGCTGAAGATGAATTTTATTGGTTTTCATACCTATCCCGAAGGGGGTGTGGGCCCTGAACCATTAGTCTGGATTGGAACCACTGATCAGCTCTATGAAGATGGCAGGGTAAAAACCGCCTATAGGGCAAAGCATATGACAACATCAACCGGCACCTTTGGATATCAACCTAAAGCTACATCATCTTATTCTCATGGGAGCGGACAACTATTTCCGGCTGACAGCTATGGCAGTGATTATATGGCCGGCCTGGATGGATGGTCTGAATCTGATGAGGAGCAGGTTAAGCTTTTTAATGAGACCGGCGACTTCTTCGGGGAAGTATTTGAATTTGCCCATACCCTGGGCGTTAAAACCTGTGTGGGGACGGAGACACCGCTCACTATTCCCTCCCAGGTGAATGAGAGGTTAAGCGGTGAAGGCACAAGTTTGGCTCTTTATAAGGGGATGTTTTCATGGATCAAGAAGAATTATCCTCTTGATTATTATTGGTTTTGGACACCAGAAGGCTGGACCTGGGGAGGAAATACCGGGGATCAGATTGAAAGGACAAAGAACGATCTGCTGGCTGCTCAGCAGGCTATTGAGGAACTGGGAAATCCTTTCCAGCTGGCTACCTGTGGATGGGTTCTTGGCCCCAATGAGGATAGGGCCATGTTTGATGATCTGTTGCCAAAATCCTGGCCTATGAGCTGTATCAACCGGCAGGTGGGATTCAGCATGGTGGAGGAAGGGTTTAAAAATGTTGATGGCCGGCCAAAATGGGCGATCCCATGGATGGAGGATGATCCGGCGATGATTATCCCGCAGTTATGGGTGGGACGAATGAGAAAAGATGCTGCCGATGCTCTGGCGTATGGCTGCGACGGACTGCTGGGAATTCACTGGCGCACCATGATATTAGGCCCGAATGTTTCCGCTTTGGCCAAGGCTGCCTGGGACCAGGACTATGATCTCAAAGAGGGCAGGGATGCAGAAAATATTGATTTTTATATTGATTGGGCCGTCGCATCCTTCGGACCTGATGCCGGTGAGGATATAGGATCCTTATTCGCCGGTCTGGATGGTGTTCCCGGCCTGCCTCCCGAATCATCCAGGAAGGCCAATCTTCCGCGTCCGGCTGACTGGGTTGGAGGGCCCGGCGGACTGGTTCCTGATGCCCGCCCATGGGAGGAGGCGGCCAAAGAGTACAATTTTGTAGAAGAGTTTGAATCTTTCAGGCCTATGATCCCGGAATTCGAATACACCGACAGGTATAATTACTGGCTTAATCAGTTCAAATATTTGCGGTCCACCGGGAAATTGTGTTGTTCCCTGGGTGAATTTAACCGGATCCGCCAGGAGGTAGAGTCCCTGGATGAATCAGGAGCAGCAGGGAAAAAGCTGATGATAGAGAACCAGCTGCTACCTGTAAGGCAGAGGGAGATGGCTGAATTATCTGAAGTATATAAATACCTGTTGAACAGTATTTCCACAAGGGGAGGATTGGGGAACCTCGCCAACTGGGAGCAGCATGTCTGGAATACTTCTTTTAAGCCACAGGATGATTACTTACAGCAACAGCTGGGTGAATTGCCCCCGGATTATTTTCCCTCAAGGGATTACCCTGGCGATGCACGATTAATCGTTCCCACTATCAGGACAGTCCTTAATCCCGGTGAGACATTCACATTAGAGGTAATATGTGCCAATATGGAGGTAGAGGAAGCCAGGTTATATTATCGGGCATTTGGTGAAAGGCGATATAAATGGCTTAGCCTGGACCATCAACAAAGGGCTGTTTACCAGGCCAAACTGTCCTTTGACGACACTGAGCCTACGGGTTTCGACTGGTATGTTGATGTTAAGGATACAGGCGGCAGGGAATTTCTTTATCCCTCCGGAGGGGCGCACAAGCCTGCCAGCGTAACGAGGTGGTGAGGGGTGTAGAGGGCAGCCCTTCGATGCTTCGACAAGCTCAGCAACCGCAAGCTCAGGGACCGAAGGTAGAAGTAGTATCCTGGCCCGCCCAATGCGAAGGTAAGATGATACTACTTTTGTTGTATTAGCGTAAGCTCTTGAAAAGTATCTGAAAACTCTTTACTAAATTCATCATCTATTTTGTTAATAGAATAAATAATATACCTCGTACCATTCATAATAAATGCTCTGTTTAGATTAATAGGTCCTTCACCCTTTATATCAGTTGATCCAGACACAGATTTACATGCTGAAAGTACAACTAATTCAGAAGATGCCCCCGTTAATAAGACTTCTTCATAACCAATTATTTCTGGGGGACAATCGTCCGCTTGAGGGCTTAAAAGTAATCCCTGTTTTGAGGAGGTTGAATTATAGTTAAAATGGGTAGCAAAATGCATTATGCGTCCCGTATGTGACAGATTAATAAAACTTTTTAGATCAGCATTAGTGTCGAGGAGACAATATGAATTATAACCATTGTCAATAAAATTTTTTGCTGCTTCAACTACTTCTCTTTTTGCTGAGGGAATATTTTGAAAATCGCTATTCATTGAGTTTGTAAATGATGGTGCAAACCCTATAAAATCATAACTGTAGTTGAATAAGTCTTTCCCTTTATTAAATGACAATAAATTGCAAGATAAATGAAGGGTAATATTAAAGTCTTCTATAAGGTATCTATTTGTCTCAATTGGGTTTTTAAGAGCATCAAACGGTATACTCCAGATAAACTCATCAGGGATTATTATTAGCCTATTGTAATTATTGAAATCTCTCGGAATAGCCTCTTTTATGAGGTTTGATAAACTTATTGAATATTCGTTTGCTTTTGTTAATTCAAATTTTTTAACAGCGTTACTAAAATTTTCAGACAAAGATCTGAATGTTTCATATGATGAAAGGAATCCATATTTCTGCCAGTTTTTTGAAACACTAAAAAAGAACACTTGGTCTGTTTTTGGAGATACTAAAAATTGCAGGATGAGTATTTTTTCATCGAGCTGTGAGGTGAAAGAAATAAAATCAGCATACGAAGTTTCAGATTTATACAAATTGTTTTGGAGAGTATTTTGTCTACCTTCATATGCAGTAATTTTATTATATAAATTTGAAAGTTCTTGAGTATTGTAATTGTAATTCGACGTATCTGATTTCTTAATAGTTTCCAGTTGTCTCTTATAATCAATTACTTCAACTAAATCTTCTTTTTCAGTTTCTTTTTTGTTATCAAATGTTACTTTTCTCAATAACTCAAATAGTTGAGAATTATGCGATTTCTCAAAAAGATCATATATGGTGATAAAATTTTGTTTGCCATTAAGACTGTCAATTACGATTTGACATTCTATGGGCCCAATAATAGAATTTCTTAAATCTTGCACCAAGGCAAATTTTGAGCTCTCATGATCTTGAATTTTCAACAATTGGTAATAGGATTGAACAGATTCATTGAAAGATTGAGAACTTTGTTTAATAAACTTTATATTATTGTCGCGTTTGTAGGCACTAAAAAGAATTTCACCATCTAGCCAGTATGAGTATGCATAATCTTTTAGATAATCGATATGATCAAAATTGGTTGATCGGATATTTTCACTTTTTGAAATCGGATTATTATTTATTGCTAATTCAATATAATTTTTAGCTGAATCTAATTGACCAATTTGTAGAAATGAGTTGGCTATATTATAATAACTATGAAGGATAAAACGATTATTTGAATGCAATACTTTTTTCCTATTTAATAATCCTTTTTTATAAAAGAGAAGGGCTTGATCAAATTTCAACTTATCAAAAAAATAATTACCAAGTGAATTATAGACAAATCCTACCTGTTCCGATGGTTCTCCAAATGCTAATTCATAATTATCTAAAGCTCTGTTGTAGTAGCTATAAGCTTCTTCACTTTTATCTAATAATTTATACATGTTCCCTAAATTGTGGTAAATAATACCCAGTTTTGGATCGTCATTATCGACTTTTTCTTTCCGTATATCTAATGATTTAAGATAAAATTGGATTGCAAGAGATGGGTTACCTAATTTGGAATAATTATTTCCAATAGAGTTGAGATTGATGGCATAGTCAATAGTATTGCCATCCAAAAGTTTTAAAAGTTGGAATAGATATTGGTTGGACTGTTCATAATTGCCAATGTCTTTATATAATTCAGCAAGCTTTTGGTAAAGTCTAGCCTGAATAATTCATAAACTTAAATTTACACACTTTTTCTGGAATATATTTTAGCCAGGGGGGGTAATTTTATCAGTACAAAAATACATTAGATTTTTCGACTAAAGAATTAGCCTGTTTTCGGAGTGTAGAGCATATTTCTCCCGGTCAGTTTGCATGAGCAAACTTAGCGGTTTGTTAAAAGTGGTAATATGTTAAAGAACTGTGCATGTTGGGCAGCATTTCAATTCCGCAACACCTGGAATATTTTAAAGCATTTTTCGTATGCCCATCGGCTGTAAAATTCTACCGGG
>CAYXJR010000072.1:0-21568 GCA_964465145.1 uncultured Porphyromonadaceae bacterium
ACAGCACAGCTATGGCTGTCCAAAATCCGTTAACTTTTTTTCATGCGTTTGCCCTTTTATATTTTGCTATTTGGGTAGTTAGGTCAGATCATGTGGAGGATTAGCTGATTTTACATAGTTTCTAAATGTAATTACAGGAAAGCAGGTGTAAATACCGGGTGAAAACTGCACAGGTTTCCCGTTTGATTATGATTACATAATATCAAGGTTATTATAATTTTAAATTATCTATAGCTTTTAGTACTGCTGTTTTTTTCTATGGAGTCATTCTCCATTTTCTCTGTTTCTCTTGCCTTCCTGTTAAAATATCCTCTGAAAAGGAAATTATGTTTCAGTGCTTCCATATTTTCATCTAATCCCTTGGAACCTTTTTTAAGATTTATCATGGTCTGATTCAAATTTTCTGCAATGATTGTATCCTGAATTAATCTGCCAAGTGTTCCGTGTCCGCTGTTTATCTGAGCCATAGTCTCCCCAAGTTGTTTCGAAAAAATTTCTGTATTACCCGATATTCCCTGCAAACTCCCCATGATGGCAGATATATTATTTTGGGTTGCCTCCATAGTTTCACCAAGTCCTATGGAGCTTTTTTTAAGATTTATTATGGTCTGATTCAAATTTTCTGCAATAATTGTATCGTGAATTAATCTTCCAAGTGTTCCACGCCCGCTGTTTACTTTTACCACAATATCTTCAAATTGCCGCGATGTTACCTGCAAGTTTGCAATGATAGCATCTGTTTCAACAGGTTCTACAGAAGCAAGTTGTTGACCTTCTTTTGCCAATTTTGCATCAGTGCTTCCCGGCGAAATTATTAGCAACCTGCCACCAATAAGTCCTTCCGATCCTATTGTCACTTCACAATCTGATTTAATAAATTGCCCTACATCTTCTTTAATCAGCATAGTTACATTTACAGTCGTGTCATTCATGATGGTAAGTTTGTCAACAGCACCAACATTAATTCCCGAAAAACGGATATTGTTTCCAACCTGTAGTCCGCTGACATTATGAAAATTTGTGGAAAGTCTGATTACAGGATTAAACAAATTTTTTTGTTTTCCGATCATAAATATTGCAAGTACAAAAAGTGCCAATCCTCCTATAACAAATAGCCCTAATCTTACTTTAAATTTTTGTGTATAAGTTTCCATTATATTTTAGGTAAAAAAGGGGCATGGCGGAGGGGGAGGGGTGTTTACAAATTACCACCATATTACCACCAAAGAAAAAAGCAGTTACAAATACAATTGCAACTGCCTCATTATCAAGTCGGGATGGGGAGATTTGAACTCCCGGCCCCTCGCCCCCCAGACGAGAGAATAGTTGCATCATGGTGCAAAGATCAATTCTCTAAACCCCAGCAAATATAGTAAATATGTGAAATAACATTTTGTTAGAATTGCATAAAATTGTACCTTTATGAAGTAAAAGTTTCACTTATATTTCACTTGAGGTTGTATTATGGCATCTGTAAAGGTTAGACTAAAAGTCCAGAAAGAAATTTTACATGGCAACTTTCCCATCGTTATGCAGGTTATTCATCAGCAAAAAAAGAGGGTAATTCATTTGGGCCATACAAGTAGAAAGAACCAATGGAATTTTGAATCACACCTGCCAAATAGTAAACATCCAATAGCTGATTGGTTAAGGGGATTTTTAATAGATAGGGTTGCAAAAGCAGAAAAGATCCTGCTTCAAATGGAAATGACAGGTAAGCCCTTTACAGTCGATATGCTTGCTGAGAAATTATCAACTCGTGCAAAATCACATGATTTGATCTCCTATACAGAGAGTCTGGTATATCAACTTACCAGTGAAGGGAAACATGGTAATGCCAGAGTATATCAAACATTAGTTGATATATTTAATCTATTCATTCATAAGCCATCATTTGATTTTGTTGATCTTGATTACAGAATACTTAAAAAATTTGAAGGATTTTTATATGAAAGGGGAGTCAAAACTAATACTGTTTCCTATTATATGCGGACTCTTAGAGCAGTTTACAATAGAGCCATAAAGGAAGGTATGGTTGATGAATCTCTTTACCCATTTAAAACATATAAAATAATCAGCACGAGTACTGTAAAAAGAGCAATATCTAAGGATGAAATTATTAAAATTAGAGATTTAAACTTAGATGATGACAGGGGATTACGATTGTCTAGAGACATCTTCATGTTTAGTTTTTATACTCGTGGGATGAGTTTCGTTGACATAATTTGGCTTAAAGTCAGTAATGTCAAAAATAATAGACTGCAGTATACCAGAAAAAAAACGAAGCAGCAGTTTTCGATTGAATTAGTCCAGCCAGCTATTGATATCATTGAAAGATATTGTGCCATGGAAGAACAGGATAGTTATTTATTTCCAATTCTTAATCGAAAGGATAAAGAATATTCAGATTATGAGAATTATAAACGGCTTATAAATAAACATTTAGGGAAGATTGCTAAGGTTGTGAAAATAACAACTCCTCTGACTACTTATGTTGCAAGGCATAGTTGGAGCACCTTGGCTAAGTACATGGGTGTTGAAACAGCAAAAATTAGCGAAGCATTGGGACATACTACAGAAAAAACAACCCAAATCTATCTGGACTCTTTTGAGAATGCCACCCTTGATGATATCAATAAAAAGGTAACTTTATAGTTTCGAATTATCCTAAACCAATGGCAGAACCAATACTTGAATTTGAGAGTTTATTGCATTTCTTGACCAGCAACCACTTAGAGATTCATTTTTTTCAGTCTTACCCAGATGTACCTAGGGGCTGGAGTCTTGAGGATATGAAATTCACTGATGCTGATTTACTTGAGGAGGATCAAATCAATTATTGTGGATTTAGTAATGTTGAAAAGTACAAGCAAGAATTGGAAGCCAGAATAAACAACTCAGTTGTTGCCCTTGGAAACAAATTATCAAGATTTGGAGATCAGGGTAAACTGACTTATTTAAAAACAGTTAATGATCGAATTGCTGGGATAAATATAGAATCACATTCAAACAAATACAAGCTGGATATTTCTTATAAATCTGAATCACCCCGGAGAACAGCGATAATTGAGGATAATATGGCTGATCCCTATGATCTTTTAAGCGATACCTCAAAGAAGGAGCTTGCTGAATTCATAAAAGCAAAAGGGGACGCATTACATAAGTTTCAGGAGGCTATAAATAGTCTGGGAAATAAAAATATGTTGAAGGAGGATTCGAGAGAATTACCTGAAGGGGAAGCTTTATCAGAAAAACAGGTTGAATCCGACCAATATCTTGACACAAAAGAATTGGCTGAATATTTAAGTGTTTCAGTCAGGAGTATTGCAAGTTGGAGAGCCGAAGGTAAGTTAAGCTTTACAAAAATTGGAAGGAAAATCATCTACAGCAAGGCAGATGTGGAGGAATTTACTTCCACTTACAAAATCAAAAGGTATAAATGAATTACTCCGGGCCGGCATTTGTGATTGTCATTCCACACCCATTTCCCATTAAATTACATCAACATTTTGAATTCGTAATATAAATCATAGCACCTTTGGGTTATCACCATCATGTTTTCATATCAAATCAATCCCGGCTGCCCCTCTAATAATCCAGACCAGAAACCCTAATTGCTATACCAAGAAAACCACATCAGCTATGTGAGGTCATCTAACCTGTAACCATTGCTATTATTGACTATACAGAACATTTAAGAGAATGAAAATCCAATGAATTTCCCTCAGATTTTGGCAGGGTAAACTTATCAATACAGCACCTCAAATAGGGTCATTTTAAAGCCCATATTTAACATCAAGACGGGTCAGAATAGGTAGCTATAAATTGAATTACCATGCCCTTAAAACGCTTTATTTTGGCCTTATTTTAAGCCTGAAATATGTCAAAAAAGGTCGTTTTCATAACGTTTGATTATGTGAGAGTTACAGCGATATTACTAAAGCCAAACGAATGTAAATACAGGTTTAGATTATTGATCCTAGTTTTAGCCAATATTGGTTAGTTGATCCCACCTTTCACCCACTATTTTAATTAAATTGTGTCCAGATGAGTTTTGCCCTGCTCTTATGGTTAGGAAGACTCGATTTAACCATTGTTTGTATACTGTGTCTGTATTTCCGTGTGGCATCAGAGAACGGTCTGATAATCCACCAAAAGCTCTCTGAATTCCTATCCTTATTTCACGACTGGTATATTTAGCTCCAAAATCAAATTGATTATACAATGCATTCCAAAGTTCTCCATCTTTTGGTTTTGCATATACTGACAGTATGTCCCTGAGCTTTGAAATATCACGGCTATAGTTTTCCTTGGAGAAGTTATCGTCAATGTAAGAAATCACACCAACACTGGTAATCCATTCACAATCATTAATGAGATTTATTATCTCTTTGGTACTTCTTTTGGCTTTTGGTGATAATGTCCTTGGAAGATCTTGTGAAATACTATAATCACCTCCAGATTTAATAAGCTTAATAAGAATATCTTTTGGTGATATTGAAGATTCAACATCTGATGGGGTTACTGAAGAAATTTGAATTTGTTCATCAGAAAGATTATACCCATATACTTCAATGTTGTAATGTCTAAACAACGTGTTAACTGTGGTTTTATAGTTACAATACAATTCATTGGTTGATTTTTGATTAATCAACAGCTGATCCACAATAAGATAATTGACAAAGAGCCTACCATTGTCAAACAGTAATTTATGACCATACAAAAAGGCAGATTTAACAGCATCCTCAAAAAATTCTTTCCTAGATATTTCTGGCGTCTGCTTTATTAGTTCCGAATTTGATAAATGTATTAAACGGTTAGCATTGGATACCTGCAATTCTATGAAAGCTTTGGTGTATTGCCAATCCCTGTATAAAGTTGGTTTAGTATTAAAGATAAATACCCTGTCATGGCAGCCGTTTCTAGCTCTACCAAATATTTGACGAACTCGTGGAGTAGATATTAAAGTTTGTCGATTTCTTACATCTGTAGCAACTATAACACTTATAACTTCCTCTATATCATACCCAACAAAATATGCCGATGTTGCAAAGTTGATTTGATGACTTAATATTCCGTTATCGATATTAGCAAGTAATCCAGCCACTTTATATTCACTTTTGAAACCACATAATACTCCTATTTTGCCATCATATTCAGTACCAAGTATATCTATAACAGCTTTAATATCTTTAATAGAGTTATAAGCAATTAGTATTTTCTTTTCTGGATCATCTTCGATTATACTTTTTATTATTTGAGCCACTACTGGTTGAACGGCTGAAAATGATTTTATTGCTATTATTCCATCAATATGATTATCCAGAGACTCAATAACCGTTATGTCCTCTTTTGCCAATTCTGGATCAGAGAATTCCTGAACCGTTGCTGATATCATTCTCCTTTTAGTTTGATCAAAATTGAAATACTCTAAATAGCTTTTAAACAAAGCTGGTCTATAATCTGAATCCAGTTGGAAAGAATCTATTTCATCAAAAGTTATTTCAAAATATTCATAAGCTCTACTTCTACCTATATCATCCAGTAGATATTGTAGGCTATCAGCAACTACCATTATTTTAATAGGGTCATTCCTGCTCATTCTTTGACGAATGTCTTCAGGATTAAGAATATCAACATCTTGATAAGCACTACCTTTATAAAAGATGTTAAGCTCAGCCCTATGTTTTTTCACTTTAGTCGCGGCTAATGCTCTGGTAGGGCAGACAATAATTGAACTTCTTGAGGTGTCCTTAATTTCACACTGAGTTGCACCAATGCCTGTAGCTCTCTTATCAATGATTCCAGCAGGGAGAGAACCTATTGTTGAATCTAAATACTGGTTTGGTTTAAGATAAATGGTATTGCTCATATTGTCACTTTTCCCCTAAAAGTACATAAGATAAGTGACAAAAAAGACAATTTCATTTATATTAATTTTTTCGATGGTCATTTCTAAGTATACATCAAAAATGAGTTTGCCTCAGATGGACAGTATCCATATTTTTATATTAGTTAGAAATGACGGAGCAGATGGTTACTATGGTAGTATTCAGGACTAATGCGACAATTTATTCTAAACAACATTAATCTCGCTGCTCGTCACAAAAAAACCCCCTCCATTTATCGGTACAGAAAAATCATCTGTATCAACACAAGCAAATCCTTGAGCTAGGATACGACCCGGTGCTTTATATGTTTCCATCATATCCCTTAAATCAACAAGTAATTCCTCCGAAACATCGCCTTCAATTTTCTCCGGGTACATAGTTGTCAGCAACTTTACAATAAATTCCTCTTCTCCCTCTTTTTGGAGATGGAATATTGGTTCTTCAACATATTGTGGGCACAATATAGGAGGCCATACTTTATATCCCTTCTGTTGGAATATAAGCTTAAACAAACCAACACTGAACTGTTCAAGTTCCTCAGCAGTCATTATTTCTCCTTTCCGTTCAGATGAACAGGGGTGTTGGATTAATACCGGTTCTCCGTTGTTGTCGATGAAGGTCATGTATTGTTTATTCTAGTATCAATTATCCTTTATGCAACGGACTGATAATCCATATGGCTTTAAAAGGTATTTCCTGTTAATACCTTCATTGTCATAACTTAGAAGCCTACACCAAGCACTACCATGGCTATATTCCAAACCTGACCAATATATAGCATTTTTCTCAACTTTTGTAAAGTAACAATCAAAAGTGTAACCCAAACGAAATCCACTTGGCATGGCATTAAAAAGGCTACTGTTTGCACCATTATTATCTTCGAACCAACCGCTGCTGGATTTGAGTTTATCACCCACCAATCCTGATTCTCTCCAATCGGTACTATCAACATCGGCAGCACTCATACCTAAGTTCATCTCAAGCATTTTCCAGTCATCATCACTGGGTAAATACCAGCCATCGGGGCAGGCTTTTTTAGCCGCAGGCCAGTTGTATAATACACCGTGAGTAGAATAGAAGTCTGTCACCACAGCTTCATCTAGACTTGTCCCATCATACCCATAAACATAATACATTGGATAATCGTTGGAATAATATCTCAGTCGATTAACACTTGGTAAATAGGCTAAATTCTCTGCCATCCATGTTTGATTACCAATCTGAACGATTTCGTATTTATGTCCATCACGTGGATCAATAAACTCATCTATAGGTGAAAGGTTCTTTTTGCAACTATTGAAGAATAAAAGGCAGGTTAATAGAAGGGCCAGCTTCTTCATGGCATCAATTTTTTGGTTGCTATAAAGTTACTACATAAGGCTCATATAGACAAATAGCTGGTAATAACCCCAATATTAAAAGATGCAATTATCCATATTAAAAATATGATCTGTTATGTGGAGAAATATTAAGATTCTGCCAAGATTTTTTAAGATCTGTCAATGGTATAGTTGTCCAAATTTTTTCTCCAAAATTTTTTACAAAAATTATTTTCACGAAAGCGTGGAGGACTTAGTGTCAAAGTCCCCCCATAAGATCAAATTGGGTTACCCCCCTCATGATTAAAAAGCGTATCTAGCCAGCCAGATTATAAGAGATTGGATGGATGGATGAGTTTTTACCCTATGTTTTACTCATCCTTTGCAGCGGACTTAATATCCTTAATTTCAATTGCCCTTGTTTCTGGAAAGACTGGTTGTTTCCAGATAATTTAATCCCTCAGCATGCCCTAAAAATCGACAGAAAGACCACCTCCTAAAATGTATCCTTTATCGAAATTTGGAGGTAATGCACCAGTGGTATATTTCAATGCAATCTTTGCTGGCAACCTTTTGCTCCACCTTGCATTTATCAACCTTTCAAGCTTTACCATGAAGAAATAATTCAGGTCTTTATTTGCTTGTTTCTGAAGTTCTGTTGCCGTTAAATCATAATAGCTGTCAAACAAGAAGAGAATCCTATACTTATCCGAAAAAATGCCAGTCTCCCATTCTCCGCTGAATTTGATGCGATGCATAATACTACTGCCGTCCCTCAAATCATATAGATCAGTATTTTCTAACCCCATCACATAATCGTATCCTAGGGATAAATCAAGCTGGCGAGGATTGTTGTGTTCATCCCACCGTATCCACTTAAAAGGGAAATCCAGTAAGGAATTCAAATATGACGTTGTTATGCTTACTTCTCCGCCGAAGGCATAATTAAAATTCTTAAAATCCTGGCTGGTCTCATGTTTTCCATGAAAGCTACTAAAAAGCCATAATGGAGAAGCTGCTAGGCTAGTTTCCTTCCTAACTTCATCGATCAAGGAATCATATTTTGTATTATAATTAGGATTATTTATATCGTCTCTCCAGGTCGTATTGGATTGGATTTCCTTGGATTTCACCCTCCAGAGTGGTTCCCCTTTAATCTTAACCTGACTCACAATGCTATTATTCGTTTTATCTGCTCCACGAATAGTAAAGAATCCTCTACTTTGCAATTCTACGAATAAATCAGTTCTTGAATCCTTACCGAGCTCTGTAATTTTCCTGTCAAAATCTAGATTGTAATCCAATCCAAAGTATACTTTTCGGACATCCCAAACCTTTAGGTCGACATTTAAGAATTTGTTCTCATACGATGACAGTTGAGCAGGACTATCACCAGCTTCTTCTTCCTTCTCCTGTGCTGAAATGCTATGACATGGAAAAAGAACTAATAAAATATAGATAACCTTATCCAGTTTCATTTTTCTAGTTCGAATAGGGCAATATCTGCCCAAGCGCTTACAGTCTCATTAACTGTTTTCTCTTTACCCAATTCTTTCAGAATGTCATCTTTGGGGAGGATAACCTTTTTAGCTAGCAATCTCTCGTGATAAGATTGTGCAATTCTTCTTTTAGTTCTTCTTTTAATAGAATCCTTACTTCCCAAATTCAGGGAACTTACTAATGACCTTCCCATTTCCTCTTTGGTTGAGTAAGGATTTACATCATCAGCTAATGAATCGCAAACTCCATAGAAAATTATCAGAAGGTATGTCTCTTTTTCTTCTTGGGTAGGCATTTTATTAATATCAATGTCGATTCGATTAAAGATACAACATTATATGGTTTGGTGGTCCAATTCCTGACTCATTAGTCATCTCAGCTATCGCCTGGATCTCTATTTCTTCAGGTATGAGGACTTCAAATTGCATATAAATTGATCTCGTTGATATTTGCTAACCAACAATGGTGTAAGTTCATTGGTTAAGTTTATATTTCATTTAAGTGCAATCTGCAACACAAAGTCAAAACAAAACAAGACTTCATGCTTATCAATTTGTTTGGGACAATCTTCGATTATTGTGAATTCAAGATTTGAATTAAAATATCCAAACAGCCGATAATTAACAAACCGTATATATTCCTGCAACGGTATACCCAAATTAGTTATAATTAGTATTTCATTTAAATAATCAAATGATTCCTTTAGTCCAACCTCGAATTTATTAAACCCTTGAATGTCGAATTTCTCACCCTGTATCCTATAAATCTGTGTAATTGATTCGAACCATCTTGACGGCTTCAATTCAATAATTTCACCATTTTTAGAAGTGAACTTCGTGACCTCTGAAATTAAATATCCATAAGCTTGAGAGATATTTATTAATGCCTTGGCATATGATTCAGACAGCAAATGGGATTCTGCGATTTCTAAGTGCTTTTTTACCTGGGGTATCTTTATTAAATGCACCAATGAGATTGAATCAAAATCTAAACCTTTGAAATGTTGAGGGATACTGTCAATCATAAAGTTTCTTACCTCTGTACAGTATCCAATAATGTCAATTTTATTAAGGAACACGGTCTCGTGTTTTAGTTTGTTTCGTGCTGTATTCAATCTATTAAACTGAGATACATTGATTCTTTCTTTGTCAAGTTCGTCAAGCCTGGGATTCAATCCATTAATTAATTCAATTAAAGAGGGATTCTGTTTTTTTGGTAGCTTTTCATATACCTCACATAGTAATTGCATATAAATATCACTACAATCATGTATGTTTAAAATTGCAGTTGAATCGAGAGGATTTGATAATTGACTTTTTTTGATTCCTTCCTCAAGCAGAAATTTAGCAAAAGATAGCCTCTGAATATGATTGTTATGTATTTCCATTAGTGTCACTTTTTGGCTATGGAAAATTAAGACATAAAAGATTGAATAAAAAGTTCCATTGGTTTTTGCTTTGAACAGATATTCAATGTTCTTCAGCAATATCTCGTTCAGTCGAGTAGACCAGGGGAGTTTCACCCCAAGCCTCTCACAGAACCTTACATGACAGTCCCAAACCTTAATTATAGTTAAACCAACAGCTTGTTTAATACAATGCGCCTTTATATTACTGTTGGTGCTCTGGGCGCACCTCATCCTTTATGCAGCGGACTGAGAAGCCATAAAGACGCTGACTATAATGACGATCTATCGCCTCAAAACTGAGGTAAAAAAATCGACTTATTGCATCATGGTTTGGTGTTTGAGATGAGGTCCAGAATAGTGTTGAATTACCATGGCAACACGAACCTCCTTGTGGGTTCCACCTACCGCTAGGAAAAGCATTAAATCCACTGCTATTACTTCCATTTCTATCATAATTCCAACCTGTTTTTGATTTTATCTTATTAGCAACGTCTCCAGAATAACGCCAGCCCCAGTTATTCGCATCATATGCAGTCATCCCAAGGTAAATTTCAAGTGTTTTCCATTCATCATCTGTTGGTAAATGCCAGTTCTCTGGACAAGAAATTCTTGCTGCTTCCCAATTATATAATACTCCAAATTCTACATACCTGTGCCAAGCTTTCGCTTCTTCTACATTTGTACCATCATATTCATATACATAATAATGTGGTTCTATTTGTGACCAAGTCAAAATGTTATCAACGGCAGGCAAATAAGCCAAATTCTCCGCCATCCATATTTGATCACCAATATTTATGTATCCATATTCAATACTATCACGAGGATCTGTAAAATATCCGTCTGGGTTTTTACCAATATCATTTGAAACTTCTATATTTTTTGAAGTTATTGTGGTTAATCCATCTCTATCCTTGACTTCAAGACTAACAGTGAAATTCCCAGCTTTGGAGAATTGATGATTAATAGTTTTCTCAACTGAAAATTCAGTATCCCATTCACCATCATCTTCCCAGTCCCACCTAATTTGCAAATCCTCAGATAGATCTTCCTTATCAGAACAACCAGAAGCATCAAATATAAATTCAGTATCAGTATCCCCATTATCAGGAGAAATTGTAAACAATGCAACAGGAGGAGTGTTTGGTTCTTCTTTCTTGCAGCCAAAAATAAGCAGCAATAATAACCCCGTGATAAGTATAGATCTCATTATTCAGGTTTAATATGCTTCTCTCAATAAGCGGGGACAATCAAAGTTAAGAAAAATGCAGGGAACTGTCCTGTCCGTCCAGAACTTATATGGGATGGTCAATGGACACTCAAATTTTTCTACCAAAATTTTTTATAAAAATTATTTCTGCGAAAGCGTGGAGGACTTAGTATCAAAGGCCCCCTCTACTTCTGGATTGGGATATACCCCGCCGGGGTCAACTTTTAACAAAGCTATTAACGAGTCAGCTCAAAAAATCCAAAACCTTTTCCAATACTTTCTTAAAAAATTACATCAAGGACTTACTCCGATTGTCGACAGGGGTAATACACACCCCAATATTCAGAGTACTCACCTAATCCTTAATGCTATGAATCAAAATCAAACTGATTCAGCAGTATCCACTATTGCTGAAATTACAATCTCGTATTCTTCCGGTACAAAGGCATCTGAAAGAAAGTCTGTCAGTTGTTCCAAAGATGCAGCCGATGTTTTAAGAGGAATATTCCCATCAATTGAACATAGAGAGTTCTTTTATCTTCTATGCCTTAACAGGTCAAACCAATTGCTCGGTTACCAGCAGATAAGTGCAGGAGGAATCAACGGTACTATTGCTGATATAAGACTGATATTTCAGACAGCTCTTAAATCAAACTCATCGGCAATTTTAGTAGCCCATAATCACCCTTCTGGCAATACAATTCCAAGCGACGCAGACAAAAAGCTTACAGGTAAAATCAAAGAAGCAGGCAAACTTCTGGACATTTCAGTTCTGGATCACATGATCATTACTGCTGACAGTTACCTATCATTTGCTGATGAGAACCTGATGTAAAAATACCTCAAGACATCTGACTATTCAATGGACAATTCAGTCCTCATTATTAATCATTTAATACTTAATTATTATGAATTTACGTAAAGCGGAAAGAAAGCAAGCAAGAATTAAACTTGGTTTGCAAGGGCCATCAGGCTCAGGAAAAACTTATGGTGCATTGAAGATTGCATTTGGACTCTGTGGGGACTTCAGGAAGATATGCGTGGTTGACTCTGAAAGCTCCTCATCCAATCTTTACGCTCATTTGGGCCCTTACAATGTACTTGGAATTGGAGTGCCATTCTCACCAGAAATGTACATAGAGGCCATAGAATTGGCTGAAAAGGCTGGTATGGAAGTAATCATACTGGACAGCATATCCCACGAATGGGAGGGTGAGGGCGGAATTCTCCAAATACACTCCAATATGCCGGGTAACAGTTTCACCAATTGGAATAAGGTCACTCCAAGGCATAATGCTTTTGTCCAAAAGATGCTTCAATCCAAGGCTCATATTATTGCTACTATTAGAACCAAACAGGACTATGTTCTGAATGAGAAGAATGGTAAGCAAGTGCCTGAGAAAGTTGGATTGAAAGGAGTCACAAGAGATGGGATGGATTATGAATTCACCTTAGTTCTGGATCTTGACATAAAGCACAATGCAACAGCTTCAAAAGACAGAACTGGTGTGTTTATGGATAAGCCTGCTTTTGTTATTACTGAAGAAACCGGCCAGACCATTACCAGCTGGTGCAACATTGATGAAAATGTTGATCAGGTAATAGAAGATATTAGAAAAGCAAATTCCAATCAGGAGCTTCAGCTGATTTATAATTCTTATCCTGAAATGACACCAAAGATCCGGCAGGAGCTGATCAATCGAAACAATCAGTTGAGATCCCCGGTGACTCTTAATGAACTGTAATTTAAAACTAAATACAATAATTATGGAAACATTAATTTATCAGGAGCAGCCGCGAGTTGCTCTTCAACCAGCACCTGTTTCATCAGGTAATGAATTTGTCATTGCGAATACCAAGGTGGTTGACCTGAATCTGTTAAAGAAGGAGTGTATTATTCCTGCATTCGCCAAGGATAATGAATCAACAATTTCCCATGATAACTTCATTGATTCAGTAACCGATACTGTTAACCATTTTTATCATGGAGAGCAGATCCTCAGTCCCGCAATTAGGGTTAGCCATCCTGTTAAAGGACGTATACCCGAAGCTAAGGGTAAACCGGCACATTTATTGGCAGATTATGAAAAGACCCTTTATTATGAGCGTATGGCCTTCGTAGTGGAGGTAGCTTCAATACGTGATAAAGTTGCAGGGAACGATCTATCTCTTTCCGTTGGTGGAATTCGTGCATATAATCATGAAAATCTTTACTCTCGTAAGACTGAGGAGAGGTTTAAGCTATTTGTAGGATTCCAGAATCATGTGTGCATGAACCTCTGTATATCAACTGATGGTTATAAGGCAGATGTGAGGGTAAGGACTCCTGAAGAACTGGCAAATCATGTGTACCGGTTATTATCGGAGTATAATGCAATAGATCAGATAAGGCAGATGCGTGAACTTCCAGATTATTCTATCACAGAAGAGCAGTTTGCACAATTAATCGGCAGGCTTCGTATGTATCCATATTTGGGTAAATCTGATAAACTGGCTATACCTGAATTGACTCTTGGTGATAACCAGATCAATTCTGTTGTCAAGGAATATTATCGAGATGAATCATTCTGCCGGGAGGAGGATGGTTCAATCAATCTCTGGAGGCTGTATAACCTGTTTACAGGGGCTAACAAGAGTTCTTATCTGGATACTTTTGCTGATAGGTCAGTTGATATATCTGGGTTTACCAGAGTATTGCAGAACAATCTGGATGATAAATTCTTCTGGTATCTTAATTGAGTGCAAAACCATGTAACTCCTATTCATTTGGGAGTTATGTGGTTTTTTAAAAATAAAGTCAAAGACCCTCATCGAGGAATTAGCTACTTATGACTTTTATGGGTTTACTGAGAAGTTATTTATTTCAAAAGAGGAGGATACATTTTTGTCACTTATCTTATAGGTTATATACACTTATGTGACAAAATCAAAAAGGGCAGACTGGGAAACTGGTCTGTTCTTTTTATTGGTAAATGTTTTGTTCCTGCAGTCACTTTTGTCACTTTTGTTCTATGTTTTAAGGGGAAAAGTGATAATTTCCCTCGTCAAGATGACCACTTTGCTCTTAATATTATAAGGGTGAAGTTGTTTTTAATACTCCAAAAGTGTAATTTTATGCTTTAAGAGAAAGCATAATGAAAAAACTAAATCTACTTTTAATCATTTCAATGATGTCCACGCTAAGTTATTGTCAATTACCAAATCCTGATTTAACAGCAAAAAGAATTTTGAATATAAAACAAGCTACTGTTCAAGTCATTATTGATAGCTTCCCAACTGGAACAGGTTTTTTTTGCAATTCAGAGGGAACAATAGCAACCAATATGCATGTTATTTCAAACGATATACTTAAAGTTGACTCAATGAACCGAATCATAAGTAAAATTGAGGTAAGAATTAATGATGGTTCATTACACGAAGTGAAAATTTCTGATTTTTTCACAAGACAAAGAGGAGTCATTCTTGGAAAATCTTACGATTTTATATGGCTTGAACCAAAAGAGAAAATAAAGGATATTAAATTTTTAGAATTAGGTAATTTTAGTGATTTAAAAGAAGGTGATAATATATATACTTGTGGATATCCTTTTGGAATTTCCCAACCTGTGTTTACTTCAGGAATTGTATCCACAAAGTTTAAAATTCCTGTTCAAAACACTACCGTAGAAAAAGAAGTTGCTTGGTTGGATTTATCCATGAATTCTGGGAATTCTGGTGGTGCAGTGATGGTTATGAAAAGTAAGCCTGAAGATGATTTTGTTGTCGGGATAGCTTCGTTCAACCTAAATGTTTTTGCTAGTCAAGTTCAGGAATTTAAAAAAATTGCTAGAAATAGAAATGCAGTAGGTAGTATCGGAGGACTTGATATAAAAAAGTTTGCCGAACTTACAGCAGAATCTATTGAATCAAGTTTTTATGGGATAGGTGGGGTGATATCAATAAATCATCTAAAAAGTGCTTTGAATTAATTGCAGAAACAGATTACTATTACTCTCTTTTTTACATACTTTCTTAATTTTTATATAGGAAAGTATGTAATTTTTGATGGTTTTGGAGATTGGGTAATAGCTGTATCAATATTATCATTACCAATATTAGATTGCTAAATATTGTTCTCCAAAGTATCTGCATT
The DNA here is from genome assembly GCA_964465145.1 of uncultured Porphyromonadaceae bacterium. GTDB lineage: Bacteria > Bacteroidota > Bacteroidia > Bacteroidales > UBA12481 > JAUVKA01. The sequence goes on from CAYXJR010000072.1 coordinate 15,461, forward strand.
TTCCTTATTTTTTTTAGGCATGAATGCTACTACTATCAATGAGACCATCGGAAGCAAGAAGGAAAAACCCCCCCATTTTAATTTGCTACGATTTAATCTTCCAACATATTCAACAACGTCCATTGCAACAAAAGCCCTAAAACCTAAAAATACTATTAATAACGATATTCCAATGTGTTCTTCATTTGTACTGGTCAAATAACCGTATAATAAATAAGGAAGGCCAACATTTAAACCTAACAATATAATACCTGCAACTAAATAACCATAATTAGGCTTTTCAATTTTATTTATGAGTTTAGAAATTCGAGTTTTAGAATTGTTACTTATGAGTAAATTGAAGGCAATTAGTAAAATCAAAGGCGCAATCGTAAAAACAAATAGCTCTGAAAGATCATAACAAGAAATACTCAAATCTGAGAATGGCCAAAAATCCTTATCAAACTTTAAGTCGCCATTTACAAGATAAATAATAACCTGAACCAAAAACCAAATTAAAAAGATACCCACTAACCTATTTGAAATTTTGATACCAAAAAGTTTACTGAGCTTGATTTTCAGTTCATTCCAATTAGAAGATTCTGGCAACTTGCCAGATGATACACCAGACAGATTCTCTCCACAATTACTACAGAACTTTGAATTGTCATCTATTTGATATCCGCAGTTTTTGCAATACATAGTGAGTTTATTAAATATTATATTACTTCAACCTTATCAAAAATAAGAGAATCCTATTACCCCTCCTCAACAATCTTTATCTCTTCCTCTGTTAATCCATAAAGCCCATAAACCAGTTGGTCTATTTCTTTGTCTATTCTATCTAAATTGTTCTTTAAGTTAAATATTTCGGTCTTTTCTTTTTCAAACACATCCATCCATCCTATTCCTTCAGATTTAGATAATTTAGCATTAGTCGATTTTATTAATCCTGCATTTATTTCCCTTATAAAACCATTAAAACTTAGATTATACCAATGTTCAAGCTTTCTTGTTAAATTTATACCAGTAGTTTCCAATGCATAGCTGATAAACCTTTTAGTTTGAAGGTGAATTTGTTTATTAATTTCTATGGCATTGGTGACTAAATTTTCAAAATCAAATAAATCCCTATTTAATAAGTTGCGTTTTATTGGGAATCTTTTACAATTTGCTATAAGGATTTTTTGGAATAGTTCTTTTTCTAAATCAAGAAAACTGTACTTATGATAAAAATTTATAAGTTTTGAATTTACTATCCCAAGAAGGACTTTGACAGAAATTGTGTTTTGCTTGGGGATAATACCAAAACCTATTTGAGAATAATACAGAGCCTTTTCAGTATATCCAGCATATATTCTGGGAGGTTGACCTGAAACAATTTGTCTAATTAAGACTCTTGGAATCGTGAAAAACCTTTCTTCTCGTGGCGCACCTAACCAATCTCCATATTTAATAAACTCTTTAATTTCTTCAGTAACAACAAACCTTGAAATATTCGTGCCTGATATTAATGGTTTATAGGTTTCATCCCTTTTATCTACAGAGTGATATCCCCTTGATTTGATCAACTCTTGAGAGTGACCTTTGTATTTGTCATATGGTGTTAATCCCAATGAAAAATCTGCTATTTCACCCAATTCTACTGAATTGCTATAGATATTTTGCAATAAAATTAATTGATTTTGACAGACGTATATATTGTAGATCGTTGTCTTATCTAATTTCCAGCTTTCTTTGAGAACATAATTGGCAAAAGAGTCATCAATTTGAGATATCCTAGCATCTTTAGAATAAGCAATTACTTTTACCTTCTTAGAATTTGAGTGCTTCCTGAACTCAAAAAGTATTGTTTCAACTACAGCATCTTCAAAGACACCATCTGGAAGCTTTACTATAGTGGTTAAATGATCAATAAGTAACTTTCTAATCTTTGAATAGGAAGAATTAAATAAAATTGAGTTTGGGTTAATGAATGATAAAAATCCCCCGGATTTTAATATTGAATACCCCTTCTCAATAAAAATTGAGTATAGGTTAATTCTGTTCTCTGTTGTTTCGAATCGTTTAAATAACGCTCTTGCGAAGTCAACATCAAGACCTTTAATGTCTACATAAGGAGGATTCCCAATCACAACATCAAATCCACCATCGTTAAAAACAACTGGAAACTCCATCTCCCAATTGAATGCTTTTTCCCCGGCCACCTCAGGATCGTCAATTAAGGAGTTGCCACATTTAATATTGTTATTTAGAAAAGTAAGTTTTCTTCCTCTTTGAGCAGTCCTAAGCCATAATGAAAGCTTTGCTATCTCCACACTCTCCTCATTAATATCAACTCCAAATAGGTTCTTTTCAAGGATATGGTTGCTAACATCCTGAAATATAATACTAGCTCCATGAAGCTGTGCATACAGTTCATCAATAAAGGTATGTTCATTAATAAGAAACTCCAATGCTTGATTTAAGAAAGCTCCACTACCACAAGCTGGATCACATATAGTAATTTCGAGCAACCAATCCCTGTATTTCTGCAGGGAATTATCCAGCTTCTTAATAGTCTCTTTTTTTCTATTCCTGCGACCCTTAGCATATTCTTCATCAACTATTCCAAGCTCAGTTTTTTTCTCCTCACAGAGCTTCCCAACAGTGTTATCGACAATGTATTTGGTGATATACTTTGGAGTATAGTAAACCCCATCTTTCTTTCGCTTGGATTTGTTCTTATCAACCTCCTGTCCACTGAGCTGCGCTGTAACATTTTCTATCTCGCTGAGTGAATTCTCAAAAATATGACCCAGAATATTAACATCAACATCACTCTGAAAGTCGTAGTTGGTGAGTTTAATAACTAGAGGCTGCAGCACATCATCATCAATTATGATATTATCCAGCACCTCATCCGGGAAAAATAATCCACCGTTATATGCGAAAATATCATCTTGAGGAACTTTACCCTTCCTACCAATGTTTATATACCCAAAGTATTGTTTAAAAATCTCATATAGTGGTTTGTAGGCATCTTCATCTCTAAGCAGTTCCCAACGTTCTACCATCCTTGAAATAGAATTGGGTGGCAACAATCCGCTATCCTCAGCAAAAAAGATAAATAAGAACCGGTCAAGTAGTTTCTGGGTCTTTTTAAATAACATCAGCTGGTCAGCATCCGGATTGTTCTTTACCAGATTCTGCCAAAGCAAAGTCCTAAAACTGGCATAATCCTTATACAGCTGTTTTGTGATATTCTCCTCAGCAAGTAAACTTTCATCCTTGGCTTTTAGCGGTAACCCTGATACTAGGTTATCTGAATTTAAACAGAACCACAACAGCTCGAATTCTTCCCCGGTAAGGGTAAACAGATTGAATTCAATATGCTCGACAGAATTATTGATGAAAAACCTAAGCTTTTCAAAATTGGAGGTTATGACATAGATACAACTTGACTGATTGTTTTTATAGTTAAAAGCCTGCTGGTTAATCTTATCAAGGTCTTTTGTATCTGTTCCTTTAAGCTCAATTACACCTAATGCTTTACCATTCTGCAGTATAGCTCCATCTGCCTTTTTAGCACCTATTTCATTCTTAAACTCTGTGGTTAAATTATATTGTGGATCTGGGTTAATTGTATATCCCAGAATATTGACAAAAAGTTCCATCAAGAACTTCTGCTGGAACTGCTCCTCTTTTAAATCTCTTATATTCTGCTGGATCTCAGGATTAAGAAAATATGTCTTATACTTATCGTAAGCAGCCAATACAGCTACACCATCCTGAGCTTTAAGATGTTTTGCAAGTACTGAATTTTGAAAAAATGCCATGTTTTGTTTTAAGGTTATCGGTAGCTTCAGTATTCAGGATAGTAAAAATATAAAATGTTTAACCTTAAATCATCTAATCATGGAAATAATGGTATTATTAAAAGAGGAATTAGGAAGAGGAATCAAGCCTTTTTTGTTCCTTTAAGAACTTCCTAACATCTCTTATTTGATTATTCACAGTAGTGCTTTTATAATCTGGCAGTTGCCAAATATTTATTCTTATTGTAGTGTCAAGAGACATATAAAAAAGATCTTTAAAGTATTTGTCGTTTTGCCCCATTAGCCAAAAACGATTCTTTCTCTTCATGATTTTGTATTGGTCTTTAGCAACAACCATAGGCGTAACTACAAGCCCCCAGAGATGTTCACCCATGATATGAACACTTTTCTCTTTATATATCAAATTAATTTCTGTTGCTCGTAAATTCAATTGATTGATTATTAATGATTTTGCTTGATGAGAATTAGATTTGATTGCTACATAAAGAGCAATTGCTCCAATTATAATCCCTGTAAATGCAGCAAAATCTCCATTCAGGAAATCCTTATGGTTGCAAAGCACTACTAAGGGTATTGACATGATAATTAGCATTTAGAGAGTTATTGATCAATTCTGCTTTGAGATCAATAAATATAAACAAATGTTTAATCTTAAATCATATTTGTATCTGAAATAACTTATTGTTTATCTTTAAATACTGAAGGTTATCCGTTATTTTACCCTACTATATTGACTTTAGCAAAATTCTAAATCTCATATGAAATGCTTAAAACAAGAAACATATATATAGACACACAGACTTTTGTGGCAAATAACTTTTTTGCCAATGAAAACCTTTTAAGACTCAGTAAGTTTGGGGAACATGGAACGATTAATATTTACCTTACTGAAATTACCATACAAGAAATACAATCAAACATCAGGGAAGAACTTTTAAATGCCCAGCAAGAAATAAATAGATTTCTCAAAGACATATCCAATAAAGGAAGGATACTAAAAAACATCGAAAAATTTCAACCTTATTTTGATCTACCAAGGCTTGATCTCGAGGTTGATTTTAGCACCCTTAATGAGGAATTACAAAAGTTTATTACTGATGGAAAAGTCAAAATTATTCCCTATAATCTAGCAAACCTCAGTGAAATAATGACTAGGTATTTTAATAAGGAAAAGCCATTTGGTTTAGAGAAAAAGAAACATGAGTTTCCTGATGCAATTGTACTATCAGCATTAGACAGGTGGTGTGAAAATAATAAGTGCAAAATATACGCAATCAGTGAAGATGAAGATTTGAAGAAATATGTTTCAGCAAATGTGATTATTATTCCAAAGCTCAGAACAATACTTGATAAGATTAACAGACAATATAAAAGCGATAGGATTGCTTGGATTGAAGAAGTATATTCTAATTCCGAAGAAATTATTATCCAAAAAATTGAAGATAGATTTACTGATGAGATGAAATTCAATAGTTGGTTTGGAGTAGATCTTACTTTTTTAGAGGTATCTGAAATTATCCTTTACGAGCCTTCAATCGTGCAAGACAATGAAGATACTGGTGAAACAATATTTCAACTTGAGGCCGATATATATTTTTCAGTTAATGGTATTTTTGAGGATGTGTCAAGAAATCATGATTCTTCTTGGCCTCAAAAAGAAAGAAGGAAAGCTAGGAGAACTATTGGTACAACTCAAACGGTTGAGATCGCAATAGAGATTAATTTCGATGAAAGGGACTTGCTAAAACCAGAAGCCTCTTCAATTTTTTGTTCGTATTGTTCCGTTCCAAATTCTGATTCCATTTATGGTGATTGATCAATTTTTCTAGCTGTGAAAAGACACTTCAATGAAAACGAAATAGCTCAATATGCTGAGTATTTGAATGGAGATAATGTTGAACCATCTCCTAAAATATTGAAACATGGATGAAATATTATTATACCAAATTATACAGAAGCTCGATGTTATAGAGCAGAAACTTGAGAGAGAAAAGAAATTACTCACAGTTGATGAAGTATCACAGATGTTTGGGATAACCAAAAGTTATTTATATAAGCTAACCTCTGCTCGTAAGATCCCTCATTTTAAGCCTACTGGGAAAAAGATATACTTTGATTATGATGAGCTAGTAGAATGGATGAAAAGAAACAGAATCAGTACCATGGATGAAATAAGAGAAGAGGCACATTCGCATTTTAAGAAACTTTGATGGAGATTAATAATTGATTTTTGAATTTCTAGTCCATTAATTATCATAACTGGGGTATGCACTTGAAACATATTAAAAAACTTAGTAAATTTGGGATCTAT
>CAYXJR010000073.1:0-20842 GCA_964465145.1 uncultured Porphyromonadaceae bacterium
ACGGTTGCTGGTGGATATCTGATTTTGTCAGCGGCATTTGGAGGCAGGTTTACCTTTCTTAAAGGAACTATACGATAAATATCATTTGCAGGGCCTGGAAATTGTTGGTGTTTCGCAGGACTCTGACTGGGATGGCTGGAAGGCTGCAATCAAAGAAGACAGCACTGATATGTTTCATCATATACCCATCGCAGAAAAATATCCTCAGGGAGAAAAATACTTTACCAACGACGACATCATTTCAAACTACTTCATACAGGCCATCCCCGTAACCATGCTGATCGACAGAGATGGAAAAATCGTAGGACGATGGCTCGGATCAGGAGAAGAAAATGAGCTCGCACTGGAAGAGAAGATCGAGGAGATAATTGCGAGATAGGGATTCGGGACTAGGGATTCGGGATTCGTCACCCGTCATTTGTCATTCGTCATTCGTCATTTGTCACTCTCAATCATTTTCTCAACAAGCTGCTAATAATCACTTACATTCCAAGCGGAATATGTTATTTTTAGGCTTGACGACTGATAGATCACTATTAGGTAATGGCCAATACAAAAAATCAAAATGGCACCCGAATTGACAGAAGTTGGTAAAAGTGTCAAATTATTCAGAAGATCTGTCTTTGTGTCAATATTTCGCTATATTTGACAAAAGCAAAAAATAATGTCAAACCAACCAATCTACGATCGGAATATTCCTTATAACAATCTGCCATTACTACCACCGATTGATGAGAAAGTTATAACGATCGATGTTTTAAAAGCCTTGAATAAAGCAAATAAAGCACTAGCTGAATTAAAAGGATTCGCTCGCAAACTTCCAAATCAAGCAATGTTGGTAAATACGATTGCACTTCGGGAAGCAAAAGCGAGTACTGAAATAGAAAATATCTTTACAACTGACGATGAACTGTACAAATCACTTCATATCGAAAGCACAGAACTTAAAGGAAATACTAAAGAAGTATTGTTTTATCGACAAGCATTATGGACAGGATTTAAAGAAATAAAAGAGAATGGAGAGGTCTCAACCGAAACGATAATTAAAGTATACCAGGAAATAAAACAGGTAAAAGACGGAATACGACCGTCACAAACTGAAACCGTAATTAAAAGACGAGGAAGTGGCTTGCTTGGTGGAGCCGTAGTTTATACACCTCCAAGAGGGGTTCAATTAATAAACCAAAAACTGGAGAATTTACTATCCTATATAAATGATGACGAGACATATGACTATGATCCCTTGATAAAACTTGCTGTCTCACATTATCAATTTGAAGCAATACACCCTTTTCGTGACGGAAATGGCAGAACAGGCAGAATTCTAACCCTTTTAATCTTACTTCAAAAGGGACTCCTGGAATTACCGATTCTCTATTTGAGTGCGTACATAATCAAAAGTAAAGAAGATTACTATGAATTATTGAGTTCTGTTACTACGCGCCAAAATTGGAAAGCCTGGATCATATATATGCTGAAGGCAGTTGAAGAAACCTCTTTGTATACAATAAAAAAAATTGAAGAAATTGATCGACTTTTTGAGATCACACATTCTTTAATTATCAGAAAACTCCCACATATTAGAAAAGAAACTGTAGAGAAAATCTTTGAACAACCCTATACTAGTCCTAAAAGAATAATGGGGCAGGACATAAAAAGTCTAAATACAGCGAAGAAGTATCTTAATCAGATGGAGGAATTAGGAATAATGAGTTCAACAAAAATTGGGAAAGAAATTGTCTATTTAAATATTGATCTATTCAACTTACTGTCAGAATCATGAAAATCAGGATAAACTCCCGGATCGCGTTTACTGCGGTTTACTAACGATCAACTACGGATTTTTGGTCAATGCTATTCAGGCATGGACATGTTGTCACTCGTCACCTGTCACCCGTCACCCTCAATCATCTTCTTAATAACCTGCTAATAATCACTTACATTCCAATCGGAATATGTTACTTTTAGGCTCAACGACTTATAGAACCTAGAAAAAAAACTCATGGAAATAACTCAACAAGGAGATTATAAAATTACACTATATCGAGCGGGCATTATCGCTACTACATTTATGGTTATTATGATTCCGGTGCAGATAGCTTTTTTCTTAATTTGGCCGCATCCAACAAACGTCGTGGATTGGTTTACACTTTTTAATAACTCTTGGATTATTGGCCTAATAAGCTTTGACTTTTTATATATGTTGAGCATGTTTGCGGCGATTTTTCTATATATCGCTCTGTTTTTTGCCCTCTTTGAAAAACAAAAAGCTTTAAGTTTATTCGCAATTATCATTGGATTAATCGGACTTGCAATCTATTTTCCATCAAACACTTCCATTGAGATGTTATCAATAAGCAAACAATACCTAAATGCGTCAACAGAATACGATAAAGGATTATTTATTGCATCAGGTCAGACCTTGTGTGCGATTTGGAAGGGAACATCATATTCTGTGTACTATCTACTCAATGGGATTGCCCTTATACTATTTTTCCTTGCAATGATCAGGAACAATAAATTCAGAAAATCAACTACATATATTGGTTTAACATCCGGGATTTTAATGACTGTGCCTGCGACTGCCGGGATAATTGGAATGACGATGTCATTGGTGTCTTTGGTGCCATGGTCGATTTTTTCAATATTAGTAATTCAGGACTTTAATAGAATTATAAAACAAATAAGACAAGAAAAGGGGAAAAGCCTTGTCTGATAAATAAGGCTTCGTGCGGCGTCAGCCCAGCATGAAGCTGTGTTGCACGAGATCGCATCCAGGCACAGCAGTTGTAAAGTCTCTTATCTATGGGGATTCAATAAATTTTCAATAATCTACAATCTGGTTCCTGAGGCCTCTTTGAGGGCATCTATCTCTAAAAGAATAGCCCAAAATGGAGAAAAGCAGCCTTTTACCTTCCATATTTGGTATGTGTTTGATGGGCGAAAGCAAAGTCAAGACCACGGAATACCGAGGAAAGATGCTCAACCCGGAACAAAAACACTTTTCCACACCCTCAACCATTTTCTTAACAAGCTGCTAATAATAATTTACATTCCAATCGGAATATGCTACTTTTAGGCTTGACGACTGATAGGACAATAATAGTTTAGCGGTTAGGTTAGGCATAAAACACAATCGCATCACAGAATGACTAAAGAAAAAGAACGGGAAGAATTACATCGCACAATCTGGCAAATAGCCAACGACTTACGAGGTACTTTATGAAAGAAGAACAGAAAAGTGAATTGAAAATCGGTGATAGCCAAATAATTCTTTACCAGACAGAAGAAGGCACAACTAAAATAGAAGTACGCCTTGAGAACGAAAATGTATGGTTGTCGCAACAACAGTTGACCGAACTTTATCAAACATCCCGTACCAATGTAGTAGAACATATTAAACATATTTTTGATGAAGGAGAGTTAAACGAAGAGGCAACTTGTCGGAAATTCCGACAGGTTCAAATTGAAGGCAACCGCAGTGTAACAAGAGAAACTCCATTTTACAACCTCGATATGATTATCTCCTTGGGGTATAGAATAAAATCCCGTATTGCTACCAAATTCCGTATTTGGGCTACCGAACGCCTGCGGGAATATATCCAAAAGGGATTTACGATGGATGATGAGAGACTTAAGCAAGCCGGTGGTGAAAATTATTGGAAAGAGTTGCTGGAGCGTATCCGGGATATTCGTAGCAGCGAAAAAGTGTTTTATCGCCAGATACTTGATATTTACGCCACCAGTATCGACTACGAACCGAAAGCCGATGAATCGACAGCGTTTTTCAAAAAAGCACAAAACAAAGTCCATTATGCGGTTCACGGGCAGACGGCTGCCGAACTAATCTACTCGCGTGTTGACGCCGAAAAAGATTGAAAAAAAGGGAGACAGCTTATGACTACTTGTCGTCACCCGTCATTTGTCATTTGTCATCCGTCACTCGTCACTCGTCACCCGTCACCCGTCACTCTCCTTTTTAATACATTTTCTCTACTTTTAGAAAACCAACCAAAAGAATTTAATTATGAAAATATATAAGCTGTTAGTTGTAATAATACTATGTTTTTGTGCTTTGGGCACAACTTCGGTAATTGCACAAAGCGGTGATCAGATTTTAGACGGAATTGGAGAAACAGGATTAATTGCTCGCTATACATTTGAAGGGAATGTAAAAGATTGGTCTCGTAATAATTTACATGGCAGCATTCAAGGCTCTAATTTCAAGTTTGTAGATGACGACCTGTTTGGTAATGTACTCTCTTTACCAGAAGATGGTGAAGCGTTTGTTTCAATCCCGGGTGAATCGCTAACAGGACAAGAATCACTTAGTATCACCGGATGGATTTACTTGCGTTCTACAAAAAGCGGGCAGCGATTTTTCGATTTTGGAAATAATAGCAAGTCGCATTTCTTTGCTGCTCCATCAGGGACTGAGGACAAAGAAGGTTTTCAGGCTCAAATCTTAACTAAATCTGATAAGTATATTGCAAGTTCACCAGCGGTGGCAGTTAATAAATGGAATCATTTAGCTATTGTTATTAATGGTCCGTCCAAAACATTGAGTACATACATCAATGGAGTGCTTGTAAGTGAGGCAAAGAATGTTGAGGTGGAGTTAGAACACCTGTTCGATAATATTTCAGGAGAAAATAATAAACTCTATATAGGAAAATCACTGGATGCTGATAATACGTATTTAGATGCCAAATTGTATGATTTTCGTATCTATAGAATCGCTCTGAGAGAACAACAAATTGCCAGGATTCATGATAATGCTTTGAAAGAGGAAGAAGCGGTAGTCAGAACAAGAGATGAATCAGACAAGAATCTTCCAGAGTTTTCCGAAACAACTCCTCAGTTGTATAATGCATATCTAACTAGCGTTCCGGATATTCAGGTGGAGACCGTAGTGGGGTATCTTCCAAGATTACCAAGCTATGTAAAGGGCGTTTACAGCATTAAAATTGAAGGGTCAAATGTAAGAGTGCTTTGGCCATCACCTAAGGATAATAGTCAAGTACTTACCCCTGGTACATATACAGTAACAGGAAGTGTTTCTGGAACAGACATACAACCAAATGCGATTGTTACAGTTAAAGAAACTGAAGAGCTTGCTACTCCAGATCGTACGCTGGAAGTTTTTAATCTTGATCAGGTTTTATTAAACACTGATCTTCATAATAACAACACAAAATTTATAGAGAACCGTGATAAATTTATTACGGGCCTTGTCAATACAAATCCAGACAATTTCCTTTATATGTTTCGTAATGCCTTTGGGCAAGAACAGCCTAAGGGAGCAGAACCACTAAGGGGATGGGATAGTCAGGAAACCAAATTGCGCGGGCATGCTACAGGGCATTATCTTAGTGCTATTGCTCAAGCGTATGTGAGTACCAGTTATGATGCGTCGCTCCAGGCTGATTTTGCTGATAAGATGGACTATATGGTGAACACCCTGTATGAGTTATCACAAATGTCGGGACAAGCAGCAACAACTGGAGGAGCTTATGTGCCGGACCCAATAGCTGTGCCTCCGGGTCCAGGTAAATCAGACTTTGATTCAGATTTGAGTGTAGAAGGTATCCGAACAGATTACTGGAATTGGGGTAAAGGATTTATTAGTGCCTATCCTCCAGACCAGTTTATTATGTTAGAAAATGGAGCGAGCTATGGAGGTGATAAAACTAAAATTTGGGCACCATACTATACCTTGCATAAAATCCTGGCCGGGTTGATGGATATTTATGAAGTCAGTGGCAATGAAAAGGCATTAGAAATAGTAAAAGGTATGGGTGACTGGGTATATGCTCGTATGAGTCAGTTGCCAACCAAGACCCTTATAAGTATGTGGAACAGATACATTGCAGGAGAGTTTGGGGGAATGAACGAAGCTATGGCAAGACTGTATCGAATGACCAACGAGCCTCGTTATCTGGAAGTTGCACAATTATTTGATAACATTAAAGTATTTTTTGGTGATGCTGAACATTCTCACGGACTGGCTAAAAATGTAGATATGTTTCGTGGGTTACATGCCAACCAACACATACCTCAAATTGTGGGGGCACTTGAAATTTATCGTGTTTCAGATGCTCCAGAATATTATCATATAGCTGATAATTTTTGGAATAAGGCCACTAATGATTATATGTACAGTATTGGAGGAGTTGCAGGAGCACGTAACCCTTCTAATGCGGAATGCTTCACTGGTGAACCAGCAACACTTTATGAAAACGGTTTTTCGGCTGGCGGCCAGAATGAAACCTGTGCTACCTATAATATGCTCAAATTGACCAGAAACCTTTTTCTCTATAATCAGAGTGCAGAGTTAATGGATTATTACGAGCGTGGGCTTTACAATCACATCCTTGCTTCTGTTGCGGAGCACTCCCCCGCAAATACCTATCACGTGCCCTTGAGACCCGGTTCTGTAAAACAGTTTGGCAACCTTAATATGACAGGTTTTACTTGTTGTAACGGTACGGCTCTTGAGAGCAGTACAAAACTTCAAAACTCAATTTATTTTAAAAGTACAGACAACCAGGCTTTGTATGTGAACCTGTATGTGCCTTCAACATTAAAATGGACAGAAAAGAATGTAACTGTAACGCAGGCAACAGCTTTTCCAAAAGAAGACCATACACAATTAACCATTCAAGGTAATGGCAGGTTTGACCTTAATGTACGTGTGCCACATTGGGCAACTAAAGGATTTTTTGTGAAGATAAATGGCAAGAAAGAAAAAGTTAATGCTGTGCCAGGAAGCTATCTTACTTTAAGCCGTGAATGGGAAGACGGGGATACGGTTGAGTTGCGTATGCCGTTTCAATTTCATTTAGAGCCAATTATGGATCAGCAAAATATTGCCAGTTTGTTTTACGGACCAGTTTTACTGGCAGCTCAGGAGTCTGAGCCACGAAAAGAATGGCGTAAGGTAACATTAGATGCAAAAGATATAAGTAAATCGATATCAGGTGATGCTGAGCAGTTGCAATTTAATATTGACGGTGTTGTTTTTAAACCTTTTTATGAAACATATGGGCGTTATTCGGTTTATCTGGATGTTACCTTAAAATAGTACTGAGCTATCATCTACTTATTACAATCAGTTTGCTAGAATATTTTATACACCTGAACCCTATAGCCTTTAAAGACATATAAACCGTTTTACAAATTTTGGATTGATATGATTAAACTGAAAAGCCTTTCCCATTCTTGTTTGATATTTATAATACTAACGATATTTTTTGGATGCAATTCACCAGCAGAGAAATCAGATAATAGTTGGATTTATCAGGAAAATACCGGTGAAAATCAAATAAAAAGAAAATACATCCTTCCTGTTGATATTAAGAATATTACTAACTCCCCGGAAGCAACAATTGAGAACACAGATGCACTGCTTACTAATAATAGCGGACAGGCAGATTTAGCCGGTGCGAACTTATGCGTCCTCAGTGGAAACAATATTGCTAATCCTGCGATTCTAATTGATTTTGGGAAAGAACTGCATGGAGGAATTGAGATAATTACGGGAGCATTTGACAAAGGGCATCAAATGAAGATTCGCTTAACACTTGGAGAATCGATCAGTGAAGCACTAAGTAAAGTGGAAAATTCAACTGCTACTAACGATCATGCCATGCGTGATTTTGAAGTTACCCTACCCTGGTTAGGCAAAATAAACATTGGAAATAGCGGATTTCGTTATGCGAAAATAGAATTACTTGATAAGGATGTAACTCTTAATCTGAAGGAGGTGCGTGCTATATCAGTTATGCGCGACATACCCTATTTAGGCTCTTTTAAGTGTAATGATGATAGGCTGAACCGGATCTGGGAAACAGGAGCATATACAGTGCACCTGAATATGCAGGAATTCTTATGGGATGGTATAAAACGCGATCGTCTGGTATGGGTTGGTGATATGCACCCTGAGGTAATGACTATCTTATCTGTTTTTGGCTACAATGAAGTAGTTCCCAAAAGTCTGGATTTTATACAAAATATTACCCAGTTACCCTCCTGGATGAATGGGATAAGCTCATATTCTATGTGGTGGATAATCCTTCAGTATCAATGGTATATGAATACCGGAGATTTAAACTATCTGGAATCACACAAAACAGACGTCTACGAACTTCTGGAGCAATTATCAACAAAAATTGATGATAATGGCAAGGAGTTTCTGGATGGATTCCGATTCCTGGATTGGCCTACAAGTCCTAATAAAGAAGCCATTCATGCAGGCTTGCAATCTATGATGATCATGTCTTTTGAGGCAGGAGCCGAAATTGCCGCAATTTTCGGGGATATTGAAAGTCAGGATAAATATCTGACAACCATAAAAGAATTAAAAAGGCATGTTCCTGTTCCAAATGGAAGTAAATCAGGCGGGGCTCTGATGGCTTTGTCAGGATTAAGCGATCCGCCAGCAATGAATGACACTCTTTTATCAATAAATCCCAATAATGGCATTTCCTCCTTTTATGGTTATTATGTGTTAAAAGCCAGAGCAGAAGCCGGTGATATAACAGGTTCACTAAATGTTATCAGGGATTATTGGGGAGTGATGCTGGATATGGGGGCAACAACATTTTGGGAAGATTTTGATTTGTCGTGGACAGAAAACGCTACCGGTATTGATGAAATGCCCGTCGAAGATAAATCCGACATCCATGCCGATAATGGTGGGTATTGTTATGTTGGTCTTCGCAACAGCTTATGTCATGGATGGGCTTCCGGGCCTACAGCATGGCTAAGTGAGTATGTTCTTGGAGTTAAGCCCATCGAACCAGGTTGCAAAAAAGTATTGATCAAGCCTAACCTGGGCGATTTGGATTGGGCTGAAGGCACTTTCCCAACACCTTGGGGTTTAATCAAAATAAGACATCAAAAGGATGCAAATGGCAAAGTGGCATCGGAAGTAACCGGACCAAAAGAGGTTGAAATAGTGTATTAAACTTACAGCCCGACATGACACCAATGTATAGATATTGAAAATGATGCGTTCCAAAATGCCAAACGCACAATATTTAAATCGGTTGGGCGTAATGCAAAAAAACATTATGCAATATGGATAATGAGATTATAAAAAGACTTCTAAACAGCGACCCTTGGACTGAGTATAGGACAAGAGTAGATTTATTGGATGAACCTCTAGATTCATCAACTGCATTGGCTGCACGCAAGCAAATGATTTCTCATCCACAAATAGATTCGATAATAACTGAATTAACTAACTGGCCAGGTACTGTTTTAAGCAGTCATAAAAGTGCGAACCAACTATATCATAAACTTTCCTTCATTGTAGATTTAGGATTTAAACAAGATGATTCCAGGTTTAATATAATCATCGAAAAGATTATTGAACATGCATCACCAGAAGGTCCTTTTCAACTTCCAATGAATATTCCTATTCATTTTGGTGGAACTGGTCAAGATCAGTATTCATGGGCATTATGCGATGCTCCTATTCTTGTATATTGCCTTGCAAAATTGGGTCTAAATAAAGACAATAAGGTTATTGAAGCCAAAGATTTCTTAGTTGGATTAGGCAGCCAAAATGGATACCACTGTATTGTATCAAAGGAATTGGGAAAATTTCGAGGTCCGGGGAAAAAGGATGACCCTTGTCCGTATGCTACCATGATAATGTTGAAATTAATGAATCTTTATGATAAAGACCGAATATCAGATTATGCAAAAATGTCTATTGATTCTCTTTTAAATCTTTGGGAACAAAGCAAAATATTGCATCCTTATATGTTTTACATGGGTACGGATTTTAGAAAACTTAAAGTTCCATTGATTTGGTACGATATTTTGCATTTTGCAGACACATTATCTAATTTTCAATATGCACAGAATGATCAAAGATTCAAGGAAATTGTATATTTAATTGAACAAAAAGCTGATAGCAATGGACTCTTCACGCCAGAATCAGAATGGAGAGCTTGGAAAGGCTAGGATTTTGGACAAAAGAAAGAGCCTTCAATATGGATGACATTTTTGGTTTACAGGATAAAAAAGAGAATGAAAATGATATAAAAAAGCACTACCCGACACCCGTCACCAGTCCACATTCTACAGTACCCGCAACCCGCAACCCGCTACTCGCAACCCGCAACTCGTAGCGTTAACTTTTTAAGCTAAATCTTGTTACTTTTATAAGTCGACATCTACAAACCAAATGGCATTACTTTCTTTTAGATTTTGATTAAATGCAAGAAAAGATAACATCTTTTAAAAAACCCCATGGGAAACACCAACCGAAAGGACTTACCATTCTTTTTGAGGACAATGATATTATTGTTGTTGATAAAATTGCCGGTTTACTGACAATGGGAACTGACAGGGAGAAAGAGAAAACAGCTTATTTCATTTTGAATGATTACGTAAAAAAAGGGAATCAACGATCAAGAAATCGCATATTTATAGTACATCGTCTTGACAGAGACACTTCCGGGGTTCTGGTTTTTGCCAAAAATGAAAAAGCAAAACGCTATTTGCAGGATAAATGGAAAGAATTTGATAAGAAATATTTTGCTGTAGTGCACGGTATGCTTCAGGAAAAGGAAGGCGTAATTACATCTTATTTGTTAGAAAATAAAAGCTTTAGAGTATATTCAGTAACGGATCCTGACAAAGGACAGTTTTCTAAAACAGGTTATAAAGTCATTAAAGAATCAGACAAATTCAGTCTGCTGGAAATCACTCTATTTACCGGAAGAAAACACCAGATTCGTGTACACCTGTCGGAAAAGGGACATCCTGTTGCAGGTGACAAAATTTACGGAAAACCAGATAAAGCTGTAAAAAGATTAGTTCTTCATTCCGCTTCACTTAAAATATTACACCCATATACGAATAAAGAAATGATTTTTGAGACTGGGATTCCTCCGTATTTTAAAACACTGGTTAAATTAAAGGAACCCGGGAAATAAAGACCCAAATGATTTGATTCGTGCCGGAATAACAAGCCTGAAAATAGAAGGAAGGTTAAAAGATATCAACTACATAAAGAATGTAGTAAGTTATTACAGAAGAATACACCAGGTTTATGGAATTTGGTGTTCACTCTGCGATGCCAATGGTTGTTGCTAAGCGGAAGTGAAAAAAGTTATCTTTGTGTAAATAGCTTTTTTATGACGATACTATTGAAAACCAGAAGCCTCCTGGCTGCTTCCTTCATTGGATTAATTTTATTTCTACCCCTTAGTTTGACAGCTCAGGAGAAAGAGGCCGAGGCATATGTGAGCCATGGCCAGCTGAAACTCTCATATAATCAGGAGACTCGTACCTATGAGCTTTACGATGTCCATGAAGGCCTGTTATTATCCGCAGGAATACTAAAAACAATAATTGATGGAGAAATTGCTTCTTCCAATGACCACAGGAATGAATCCACTGTGATACAAAATGTTAAAGGGGTTCTGAGCATAAGATTTAATGAAAACCTGACAGTCACAGCTAAAATTATTAGCGACAATCAGGTAATATTCATGACCGAAGGATCCGGTAAGGATCCGGTATCATTTAGTGCGCGTGCTCCTTTATCAGAAAGGACTTTAGGATGCCTCCTTCAAAACCAGCAGGTGGATGATAAGAATACAGTTGTCCAGACCCTGGGAATACAGGATCTACCAGGACTTACTTCTGTTTTTGATCCCATGAAAGATCTGGCACTGCATGTAGAATCTGATGGCAAAATCGAATGGGAGAAAAATTATCAGTGGGAGGTTAAGGCAAGATCAGAAAAAGGACAAACCATATGTAAATTAACCCTGTTGCGGCATTATTACCGCGACACACTTGGGGTCACTTATTATGCTCCCATAAAAAAAAGATCATATTTCCAGAAGGCCCCTGCCCTGGCTATGACATGGGTTGGGATCGAAGGTAAATTCAACAGGCCAGATTTCTCCCAGCGTAAAGAATGGCTTTATCCGAATATCGACTGGGTATCAGAACATCTTCTGCCATACGCCGGCGAGATGATATTCCAGCTGGATGATAATTATCCCATAGATGATCCTCACTATATGCGTGATATATCTGATTATATCCGAAGCAAAAATATGATTCCGGGTATCTGGATAGCTCCATTTGGAGTTGCACCATATGAGGAGGAAAAGAAGCACCCTGATTGGTTTATTCATAAGGCTGACGGATCTCCTATAACCACTTTTTCCGGCTTAAGTTATGATGACATAAAGCACTATAGTTCAGCTGTTTTAAATGTAAACAGCAGGGAAGGCGTTGAGGAATGGTTTGCAGGCTTTTTGAAAGAGGTGAACCATGAATGGAATTTTGATTATTTCAAGGTTGATGGGATACCGGCAGCTCTGACTGTTTATAAGCAATCTGTTGATGGAGGAGGTGTTGAAGGTGTCAGGAGGGGATTGCAGATATTCAGGGAAGTTGTTGGTCAGGATAAGTATATAAACACCTGCTGGGGATTGCCTATTGAAGTAATCGACATAGTTAACGGATCGCGGGTTGGAGGGGATACAGAGCAAATAAACCAGGTAGTCAGTACAGTTGCGGTTGCCCAGAATTACCTGAATAATGTAGCCTGGTACAGCGATCCGGATGGTGCAGCAAATATGTATGCTTCAACGCCTGCAAGGGCACGCTTGAATTTCCAGGGAAGATCCATGCTCGGACAGCCTTATGTGACAGATGATAACTGGACCCGGGTTCCTGATGAAATCCTGTTCGTCTGGCAGAGGACATTACCAACTATAGAAAGCTTTCCGACAAATCTTTATAAAATATCGGATCCTGATAAATATGATCTCTTTGATCTTAAAATAAAGAAAGACTGGGGCGAGTGGGATATTGTCAGTTTGAATAACTACGAAAACAAGCCTCGACGCATGACCTTAGACCTTGGACGGCTGCCTTTAAGCCCGGAGGAGGTATATGTATATGATTTCTGGAATCAGAAATATCTGGGGAAACATCCTGCTGATGCTAAGATTATCAGGAATATGGAGGCTATAGACGCCCAATGTTACAGTATTGTCCCTGTGAAGGCTGACCGCCCGGTACTGATATCCACCAGCAGGCATTATACTCAGGGCGGCATAGATTTAGCAGATGTTAAGCAATGGAAAGCTGAAGGCGAGGATGCCTGGTATCTGAAAGGAGAATCAGATCATCTGATAAAAGATGATCCCTATGAAATCGTATTCGTTGGCAACGGGTATAAATTGGAAAAAGCCTTTGTTCACGGTGGAAGTGTTGAAGTTATCAATGATAGTTTTGGGTTATGCAGATTAATAGTTATACCTGAGAAATCAGATATTGATTGGAAATTATCTTTCTCTCCGGATGAAAAAGCAAAAGAACCAGTGGTTCTCGATCTTCCTGATCTTGGGCCCGTACGGGATAATATAGCAGAGCAGGCCAGGGCCTCGGCTTCCAGTATCTATTTCTGGGGTGATCAGAATGGCTATGGCAGGCCGGAGGGAGCCAATGACGGTCGTGCTTTTCGGGCCTGGGAAGCAGCCGAGGGAGAAACTTCAGGCTGGATCGAATTGATATGGGAGAAGCCTGTAACAATTAAACGGATAGTCATCGACGAGTGGCAGGAAAGTGGTGGTGAGATTCAATCCTGGGAGCTTGAAGCTGGTGATAAGAAAAGTGAATATACCCCCAGAGGAAAGAAAGAATCAATAGTAACATATGATCCCGGCAAGGAAATAATGAAGGCGGTTGCCAGGGGCGAGAGTATTGGTCGAAATTTCATGATTGAACTGGATAAAGCCATAACAGTAAATGCCTTGAGACTAAAAATACTGAAGGCCAGTGACCGGCCTGGTGTTTGGGAGATTGAGGTAAATTCTGAATAAGATCAATTTGGTCTGAGTCATGCTGAGTCCTCCCAAACCCGGGATTAACATTCCTAAATGAATTTTGTTTTATGTTATAGATGGAATAATATTAATTGAGTGAAGGATTTGTTTCAATCAATTATGAAAGAAGTATTGGAAAAAAACGGAGAACAAATTGGTCAACCTTTAAAGTGGGATCCCGTAAAAGAGACCTTCGACAATAGTTCGGCAAACGAGCTGAAAAGTTACAGATACAGGGGAGATTGGACTGTTGACTCATGACCCATACTGCATTAATTTCTCAGAAAGTTCATCCTTTTTGCTACTATCAATCGCATCACACAGTTTAATATAAAGAAACATTACTTCTTTATTGTTTAAGCACATCTTTATTAATCGGCCACTAGCTAAGGATGTTACACCTTCATTTTCAATATTTGAGATGGTATTTTTACTAAAGCCAAGTATTATACCCCACCCCAATCCCAAAAATTATCAATCCTACCTTTACTCGTCAACATATACATTGACATATGTCTTGCATTTGTCAACATATAAGTTTACTTTTGTATCCAAATGTGACATTTAAATTAAAGAGACATGCGTAATCAAAGGAAACTTCTTATTGAACAACTTGATCGAAAATTGAAACCATTTTCAGGTTGTGAATTGGTAATTGTTCCAAATAATGGCTGGATTAATACTATCAGAACAACGATCAAAATGACTCTTGAACAGTTAGGGAATAAACTCCACATGACAAAGCAGGGTGTCAAAAGAATAGAGGAAAGTGAAGCTGCGGGGACAATAACCATAAACTCTTTGAAGGAAGTTGGTAATGCACTAGAAATGAAGTTAGTCTATGGGTTTATTCCAAATGACGGATCTGTTGATTCTCTTCTTGACCGTAAATCAAGAATTCTTGCTGAGAAAATCATACTTAGAACCAATCATAATATGATGCTTGAAAATCAGGAAATAGATAAGACTAATCTCAGGAATGCAATCGAGGAACTTTCAAAAGAGATAAAACTTGAACTTCAGAAGGCTATATGGAACTAGATTTTCAATACATCGTTGGCCAAACTCCATTAAGTGAAGAGGAAAAGGAAGGATTATTGATAAAGTCAATTACTACAAGAGGAGAATTAGATGAGCTTGAACAGCTTAACATAGAAAAAGCTATAGGATGGAGCTTGAATAATAAGTTTAGAAGAGATAAAATACTAACAGAAGAATTTATCAAATCTGTGCACAAGAAAATGTTAGGAGATGTTTGGAAATGGGCTGGAAAATTCAGAAGATCGGAAAAAAATATTGGAGTTGATTGGGTAAAGATCGGTGTCGAATTAAGGATGTTACTTGATGATACAATATTTTGGATAGATAATAATACCTATTCGCCAGATGAGATTGTTATAAGATTCAAACATAGATTAGTGAGTATTCATTGCTTTCCGAACGGGAATGGAAGGCATTCAAGGATTATGGCTGATATAATTATTGAATCCGTATTTGGGAAAGAAGTGTTTAATTGGAACAATTCAAATCTCGTAAACCCTGATAATGCTCGGAAAGAATATATCGATTCAATTAGAAAGGCAGATAATGGAATTATTGAACCATTAATAGAGTTTGCCAGGAAAGGACGGAATCACAGCCAAGGGTTGGGCTTCCACCCGAAGGCCAACACACAGCCAACCCTTGGCAATTAGTTGGTAAGGAGTTGATTAAAAGGCGCTGAATTTCACACGTACAGTTTCCGGCTTCCTCGGCTGCAGGTTCATGTTTATAGTGTTATCCTTTATATTCAGCTCGCTGATATTTTGCTCTACGGGGCTGGTATGCCAGGCTGATTCAATCTCAAGTCCGGGGAAAGAAAGACCAATGTCAGTGTTATCGTGATTCAGGTTTACCAGCTGAAGAATGATACCATTACCATCTTCAGCTTTCTTTAAATATTGAAGTTCCACGCCCTCGACATCGATATTTATTATTTCACCTGAACCCGGAGCCGGGTAGTCGGTAGCAAGATGTATCTGAATGGGTTTGGTATAATGATATCCCTGCCTGCAAATTTCAACAGGATCAAATTCTCCATGGATAAGTAGACCGTAATTCAGTTCTATGTAACCCGGCTGGCTGGCCCGAAAGTTCGTTTCCCAGTAATTATTCATTGGCCAGGCCAGGAGAAGGGGGTTCTTTTTCCTGGGTATTGATTTGTGTTCACGACCGAAATTAAAATCACCTATCTGAAATAGAGGGGCATCAGGACAGTATAAGGTAAGTCCCTTATCCTTGTTATGAATACTAACATAACTGTCAGTGGAAATCCAATCACGGCAGCTACCAATAATTTGTTCATTGTCTAGTTCAGTTGGTATCCCTGCAGTATTATAATTACTTCTCCAGTCGGCGTTAAGATTCAATGGGAATGCCAGGTAGAGGCTCTCCGGATCATTATCATCAAGCTTTTTATATCTTATAACAATATCAATAAGAGGAGAATAACTGAAAAGGCTCAATCGTATTTCCATGTTTTCTATGCCTTTAACTTTACCGTAACAGACGAGTGTAGCACTTCCTTCCGCCTGTTCAACCATGCATGAATCATATGAGCTTCCTTCCTTCACGGCTATCCAATCATTTATCCAGTTAGATCTACCTTCGTTTTCCTTTGCAAGATCGCGCTGGTGGTAGGCTTTTCTGTTCCTTGGTTCAGGCTGCTCATGAACCATTTGGCAGAAACTCCATTCATTTTCCTTGTCGATAACCTGCCAGTTGTTTTCTTTATTCACCAGTTCACTTATCTCACCTGTTTGAGGATCAAAGCTTAACTTATACCAGGGAGACTCGATAAACCCTTGCCCTGTTAATATATCTTCAATTTGGGCAGGCTTTATTTCTTTAACAGGTATAATTTGCCAGCTGTATGGCTTTAGTATGAAAGGACCGCAGATATTTGACTTTCCCTCTTCGATAATATTTTCGTGTTTAAAATTCAGGCGCATTTTTTGTGTCCCGGCACTGTAGGGAGAGGGATCATCCTTCTGCCACTTTTCCGGTAGATTAAAATAGGTCTTTTGTTCAGATCCTGATGTATTGACAAGCAGCAATCCATTACGCTTTGTCGATACCGGCGGGTTGCCGGCCCATTTATCCAGTTCTTTTATTAAAAGATAATCAGTGAGGGACGCTGCCCGGTAAGCCGGATGTGCTTTTAAGTACCATTCTTCACGCACCATGCCGTCATCAGGTTGATAAGTGGAGGCCCAGTTTCCCCAAGTATGTTCATCGTATATTTTTATATCTTCCCATATATCATTAATAATATCCGTTGATCTTGAATCAGGGTCATTAAAGGCCTGGAGCATTTCAATTGTATATAGCGACTGTTTGGCCCTGCGGGTAACTTTTGTTTCGAAAGCAGAACTCCCCACTCCATAGCTCCACCAATCAGTCCAGTCACCCTTAACTACCGGTAAAGATTCGCGGGGAATCTCCTTAATCCTTTCCAGCAGCTGCTCAGGAGTTACATACCTTATAACAGGAAGGTTGCCTTCATCATTCCACTCTTTAATACGTTCAGCGCTTGCCATTACAGGGCTCCCGTTATCCCCATCTGCAGCCGTCAGGTAGAAAAAATCATGAGGATAGTTACTTTTCTCCAGAAACTTAATATAATTCGATACACCTTTTCGCATACCTTCAGTACCCGGTCCGGGACTGAGAATCCAGAAGTTGAACATGGTATAATGGGCACCATTCATTACCAGTATATCTCTTCCTGAGGGCCCCATCCATCTGAATACACCGGGCCATGGCCTGGCATGTCCACCTGTATGAATGTTAACTGCCATAATAAATAGCTCAATACCGCTATCAATAAAAGCATCTACGGCAGCCCATGACATGCCGTTGACATCATGATTTAAAGCTGCTTTAACCGGTTTGTCAAATAAGGTGGATATTTCATTCGCCTTATAAAGATGCCTGTTTAACTCTTCAGCATTTAATAAGGGAGTTGAATTATATTCAAATGCAGCTATGCCCATTCGTCCTTCCGTGTAATAATTCTTAAAAAGCTCTATATTTTCACTGCTGGCCGTACTAAGCCACTTAATAACCGGAGCAGTTACTTCACATGTCCATGAAGGTTTTGATATTTCAGGCCAACCATCAGTCTCTTTCAGAAAAAGCAGTGCCTGATCAATATAATCTTTCTGGAGTTCCCATAACATAGGCTGAGAATGTGTGTAACCGACATCCAGGTGGCTATGGTGGAGCACTAATATTTCTTTAATGCCTAATGGATTATATACTTGTTGCTCATTATCATTTACTTCCTGTGCCTGTAACTGTGCGAATGCAAGAAGGACAAACAAGACAGTGCTTATAAGTGATGGTTGTATTTGCTTCATAAAATAGGATTATTTGAAGGTATTTCAATTGCGTCCAAAACTAATAAGAAATATAACAGGGATTTCGAACAGAGGAAATAAAATAGCAAAAATGGTTTATAAAAAAGAATTACCCGTTGGTATTTCAGATATGGAAAAAGATTTGATATATTGGCTTGATAAGTAAGAGATAAGACCAATGAAGTAATATCCACTATGCCTAACGCAATATAGCCAAAAAGGGTTTTAGTGATATGCGAGGGGTTGTAACCCGCTTCAACTTTTCCTGTAACTTAATAGGAAATCACCCGGATTCCCTTACTGGCCATACCGCAAACCGTTGAACTAAACCGCCTCCCGGCGGTAATTTTCGTAACTTTTCCATCACACATTATTATTAACTAAAATTTTTATATGATGGAAAAAAAAGCACACTTCGGGAAAGGATGCAGCGGGAACTGGAGTTTCGCAATTACAGTCCCAGGACAATCAGCAGTTGTTTATCTGGGCTAAACAATCTTTCCAAACATTTTAACACCAGTCCTGCTAACATTAACAGTGAACAGGTCAAGGACTATCTTCAACATCTGTCAGATGTACAATCAATTTCTCCATCGACCATAAACCAGATAATCAGTGCATATAAGATTCTTCAGGTTGTAGCTGAAATAGCCAATCACCTGTTGAAAGTGTTTTATCTGTCTTACTACAACTGCAAGCAATGGCTGCTATGATAAGGGAATAAATCAGGAAATATTTTTTCATTTTTCTCGAGCTATGATCGTTTTACAATAAAAAGATATTTAAATTAACATTTTTCACCATACACACACCGTAAAGCACAAACTTAAGAAATGGAAAAAAAAAGATTAAATATCCATGAAGAAAAGTAACATCATTATATCTCAATTTATTTTATTTGTTGTACTAAGTCTTACATCCTGCAAGGAAAGTGCAATTCAGCAATGGACTGTTTTCGAGAATTCCTGGGAAACAACAAAAAAATACAACAATCCCTTTACAGATGTGGAAGTTAACGTTGTTTTTGAACATGAAGATAAAAAATGGATTGTACCGGCTTTTTGGACCGGAGATAACAAATGGAGTGTACGATTTGCTCCACCTTTCGCAGGGAAATTTACTTATTATCCTGAATCTTCTGATAAAAGTAATCTTGATTTTAAGGATAAAAAACAAAGTATCAAAGTCATTCCATACAAAGGTGAGAATGCTTTGCTAAGGCATGGATTCCTGCAAATAAGTAAAAACAAAATGTTTTTTGAACACGCAGATGGAACGCCTTTTTTGTGGCTGGGCGACACATGGTGGAAAAACCTTTGTAAAAGAATGACGTGGGAAGGTTTTCAGGAATTGACAGCCGACCGAAAGGCAAAGGGCTTTAATGTGGTGCAGATTGTTTGTGGACCTTATCCTGACGAGAATATGATGGAACCACGTTGGGAGAATGAAGGCGGGAAACCCTACGAAACAATAGATTTTAGCATAATGAATCCTGCTTACTTTGATTATGCCGACCGCCGTATTGCACATCTTGTTGATAACGGGATAGTTCCGGTAATTGTTGGAGGCTGGGGGCGTCCACAAGGTGGAGGTAAGAGTACACTTGCTCAGGTGGGACTTGAAGGATTCAAGCGACATTGGAGGAACATTATTGCAAGGTACGGGGCATATCCCTCCATATGGATGGTAGGCGGCGAAGCGAAAGATTCCTACGGACCATGGTCCGAACTGGCGAAATACCTTAAAGATACAGACCCATACAATCATATTCTCTGCTACCATTCTCCAGGACACCCACGAAAAATGTTACAGGATAATTCTATGTTTGACTTTGATATGTTGGCCATTGGCCATAACGGCATGGAAACAGTGAATCGTACTTTTGATTTAATGAAGTCTTGTTTTGAAGCGTTTCCAAAGAGACCGGTTCTTTGTGGTGAGGCTTGCTACGAGGGTCACATGCAAACAAATTTTCAATATGTACAACGTCACATGTTCTGGAGCTTTATGCTTAGCGGTGCAGCAGGCCATACTTATGGAGCAGCTGGAATCTGGCACGCCGGTATTGAGGGGAATCCGGGACACACAGGAGCTTGGGGGCAAGAGTATGATTGGACGACATGGAAAGAAGGTATGAACTTCCCCGGTTCAACGCAATTGGGCATAGGCAAAAAATTACTGGAAAAGTATCCCTGGTCACGGTTCGAAGTGCATCCTGAATGGGTAGAAGAAGGCTGTTTTGCTGCTGGAATTCCCGGAGAAGTTCGTTTTATTTACCTTCCCAGACGAAATATCTACAACTGGGAAGGTCCTCTGGTAAAAAACCTTGATCCGTCAGTTGACTGGAGTGTCTATTATTTTGACCCGGCTACAGGTCGGAAATTTGACCAGGGCATTTTAAAAGCTCAGGTACAAGATGAGAATAACTTAGCAAAATCTGCTGTTTACAAAAAGAATGTACCTTCTCCACAGGATTGGGTGATGGTATTTGAAAAAGTGTTAAATAAAGAATAATAAAACTATGAAATATCCATGAGCAATAAATAGCACACCAACCGCGAATGAATATAAGTG
>CAYXJR010000074.1:0-20554 GCA_964465145.1 uncultured Porphyromonadaceae bacterium
GTTTTTTGTTACTAAGATACTAATTATTTTATTAAGTTAGCACCATTACTGCCAGCAGGGGGGATAAGGGGGGGTACAGAGGGTTTTTTGGTTACCTTTTTTCCCTAAAAAAGGTAAAGAATATATTTAGTCATTCCTCAATGCCGATACCAAATCGGTTTTTCTTATAGAGCTGTATGCCAGTAAAAAGATCCAGCAAATTCCATTAGTCATAATAATTCCCACCAGGAGGATTAAAAATCCTAATGAAACTTCTGAATGGGGATTTAACAACCCTGGCAAAACTGCAATGATGGCACTTACTCCACCTGCCAATAATCCAGCAAATAGTAAGCCCAGATATTCATTCATAATAATACGCAGAATGAGTTTATTACTGAACCCCATGGCTTTAAACAAGGCAAGCTCCTGACGTCGTTCCTGTAGATTTCGGACCAAAATTACCCCAAACCCTACAGTTCCTAACAATAAACCAAGAGCACCCAGTATCATAAAAATCGACAGATAAGTATTCTCCACCGAATTGAACTCTGCCAGTTTTTGTACAGTGGTTTGCATATCCCATCCAAAATCACGAAATCCCCTGCCTAGTTCAGCTTCTGCCATCTCCGGATCCTTTACCTGGTCGAGAAGAAAAAAAGATGACCCGCTGCTTGATGGGAAATGTGAAAGAAAATACTCATCGGCAATTATCACATGCCCCTGAAAGATAGAGTTGCCCAGGCCTCCGATTAAAAGCAGTTTCATCTCTGCCCCCAGCTCATCCTGATATATCAAAGTATCACCTACCTTTAAGCCAAGTCCCCATTGAATAACAGTCTGGTCAGCAATAGCCGGGACAAGCCCCCCTTCCAAATCCTGATTAAGCGATCCCCATGGATCCTTTTTATCTAATTCTTCTGTTTGGCTAATGAAATTAAACCGTCCCTTCAATTCTGCCGGGTCCACACCAAGGATGGCAGGCTGGGATATCTTATTGAGATTAAGACAACTCGCATCATCACCAGTCAAATTTCTAAAATGCACAAACCTGTATTGGCCTTCAAGTCCATAGTTTGCCCTAACCCCCTCTATGTTAAGATTTTGGAGCACTGGGACCGTTGTTTCAATCAGGTATTGAAAACCTCCTGTTCCACTTGTCTTTTCTTCAGCATTTGCATAGGGATCCTTGTGATTTGATCCGGTGGTAACAACAAGAAATACCCCAAGAGCAAAAAGAATTACCACTGACAAACTGCGTGTTCTGTTCCTGATACCGTTGCTAATGCTTAATTGAGTTATTCCAAAACTACTTTTAGTAACAGGCTTAGTCATGGCAAGTATTCCTTCTACAAAAAGCAGGAATGATATCAGAAGCAGCCCCCCCGCCATGAAGAACATCCCCGGATCTTCAGATTTGTTGAGAAGAAATTGCATAAGTACAATCCCAAGCCCCAAAAATAGTGAAGCCCACTTGATTACCTTTTTAACTTTCCTAACAATGGGAGATAGCTTCTTATGGCTCTTTCTATGAAGTTCTATCAGCCTTCTCTTCAAATAGCTGTTAAGAGTTATATATAAGCTTGCCAGTACAATGATCAAACTTATCAAAGCGCCCGTAACCATGGTTAGTGGATTGAAATATAAATCCAATGCATCTGTCCGCACAATCTCACTCCAGATATTATTGAGAGCTGAGAAAATCAATTTATTATATAATATGGTCAGGGCCAAGCCAAAAAGCAGTCCACCAACAGTAGCAATTAAGCCCTCTGAAAAAATGATCTTCCTAATTCTGCTTTTTGAGAATCCCAGAATGGCGTATATTCCCAATTGTTGACTCCGGCTTTCAACTCCGAGAAGGAAGAGAACAATGATCAGGATTATACCAGCCAGCAAAAGAAAGAAACTTAATCCCATAAATAATTGACCAAAATCCGTCCCATTTTGTGCTGCCTTCCGCCCCTTGAATTGGGATTGGGAAATTTGGAAGCCCAATTCCGAAGGAGATATATTATCCAGCAGGGATTGTTCCAGTAGTGGCCTTTCACCAGTATTACCTTGATATCGGATTGCGGTACATTCCCCAAATCTATTACTCCACAATTCCTTGGAAGTGCTATACGATACGATAGCCTTAGGAGTACCCTGGTAAGAATCCCAGTACTTCTCGTCTTTATCCCGTATTTTTTCAAGGTCAATCGGAATTCCTGCCTCCCAATCCCTGCAATTCCCGGCATCCGACAGCCCCGGTAGATATGGCATAAGGCTGGAATCAGCCAGGGGGTCATCCATATCATAGACCCCACTAATCACAAATGATGAGGACCTTTCTTCCAGCTCCCTCAACGGGCCAACCACAAAATATTGAAGATCAATGCTATCACCAATGCCAGCAGACAGATCCTCTGACAACCAGGAATTGATGAGTATTTCGTCTTTACTGACAGCTTTCCCTTCAAGAGAGGAAACAAAAGAATAAGGAGCCTCACCTGCAATCGTACTAAGAGCATTCACAAAATAAGTGAAAATGCATTCTTGTTCGGCCTGTATCTGCTGCGAAGAAGCCAGGATTTGATCCTCAATAAATACACGCTCAGAACTTAATTCCCAGCTTTTCTGATGTTCAAGGTAATGCAGATTCAGCCCATAGTCTGCCAGGCTAAATAAATTCCCGGCAAAGGATTCAATATCCAGAAAATCTGCTGGATCTTGATCTTCCAAAAGGATCAGATTCGTCCGGCCTTCCAGATCCATAATTTCATTTAGAAATTCAAGAGAGAAAAAAGCATTCATTGGAGAGGTCTGTGAGTTTTTCAGGTCGAAGCGGCCCAGAGCCTCATCACCAGCTATTCCTTTCACTTTTACCCGTACTGCCCGTGAAGTCTCATCCCCGGAAACAAAAGGGGCATTCATGGGGATCAGGCTAGCTTTGCGAATTCGAAAAAGTAATTGATCCCCAATATTTACTTGAAGTTTTTTAGCCAAATTATCACTTATAATCACTTCCCCACTCCCAAGTTGGGCATAAAGGTCCTGATGACCAGCAAAATGATCAAATTTTTCATCCACCCCTAGTATCTGGATTCCAGGAATCCTTTGCTGTCCCCCATTGGCGACTGCGATTCCACGAAGTAAAAGTACCGCAGCACTCGGAATATGTCTAGCTGAATCAATACGACTGGCAAGATCTTCTGTAAAAAACCTATCGCCGGCAGTCAGGCTGTGGGTGGTTTTGCCTAATCTAATACCAACCTGACTTTCCAGACTTGAACGGACAGAGTCTCCAACTACCAGGGATCCGGTAATAACCGCCGTGCTAATTGCAATCCCCAGAGCAAGAACAAGGTTCTTTTTCCAATAAAAAAGGAAAGTCTGTATGATTAGCTTGAATTGGCTCATTGAATCAGGCTGTTTCTTCAAGGCGGCCATTTTTTATCATGTAGGCCTTGTCCATTTTTTTCGCCAGCTCCAATGAATGAGTAACGACAACTAATGTCAGCTTATCTTCACGATTGAAATCCAGTAATAAATCGGCCAGGGTATTAGCATTTTCCTCATCCAGAGCCCCTGTGGGTTCATCAGCCAGCAAAAGAGAGGGATTATTTATCAATGACCGCACAACTGCTGTTCTTTGGCATTCACCTCCTGATAATTCACCAGGTTTCTGATCCCGCAATTCCCATAGTCCTACCCGTTCCAGAAGTATCCTGGCCCGGTCTGAAACCTCGGATCTTTGATTACGTTTTGTTCCCGGCAGGCTTGGAAGCAACACATTTTCCAACAATGTGCACTGAGGCAAAAGGTGATGCTGCTGAAAAACAAATCCGATCTCCTGGTTACGAAATTCTTCAAGATCTTTATTGTTCAATAATCCGATATCCAGACCCCTGAAAAAAATATTCCCGGTATCAGGTTTGTCCATCGTTCCTATCATATTCAGGAGAGTGGTTTTCCCCGATCCTGATGGCCCCACGATGGCAATTGCCTCGCCATCTGCCAAACGTAGGGATAAATCATCCAGTACTATCCTTTTTTTGCCCGGTCCGCCGGCCTCATAGGCCTTGTTGATTTTATCTATTCGAAGGAACATCTCAATTCTTTCCTTTCCTTTTATTTGAACTTTTTATTGACTCTAACAAATATAACATTTATAAAGGAAGGTTTAAAAAGGTTACGAAAGGTTACGAAATAGATTATCCCGCCTGGCAGCAGGGCGGCGAAAACAAATATTTATTATCTTTATAATTCAGCAAAATAAATTATCCGTCCATGACAATTGCATTTATTTTTTGGGGATTAGGCCTTTTCGCTATCCTCCTCATTTTTGCCCTCGTTCTTTTGTTACCCCTTATAGCCCTGATCGATATTATCAGGAGTGAATTTGAAGGAAATAACAAACTGCTCTGGGTACTGATAGTTCTATTCCTTCCATTTCTCGGATCGATTTTGTACTTCCTTTTGGGCCGGGATCAGAAATACAGAAGATACTGACCATTAATATTTTATCCCTACGACCGGCAAAAAGTTGGGACAAAATCCTTTAAAACCCAGGCAATAATCAGTAAAAAAATTTAGAAGAATTGAATAGAATTAAATGTTCTTGGTCAATGAATTGATAACTCATAACTCATAATTCATAATTAACCATTAACCCTCACCTTCTCATAAATCTCCACCACCTCCTGCGCCTGGGTGAAAATATTAAAATGCTCATCCACACCTGCACGTCCTTTGGAACCTAACTGTTCTAAAGATTCAGGCTTTGAAAGAAGATCATTTAGTTTCTCAGCCAAGGCCTCAGGAGTGTTTGGATGGTACATCACACCTCCCTCCGAAAGGGATATAATCTCAGGGAAAGCTCCTTCATCTGGCTGCAGCACAGGCACTCCGGAAGCCAAGGCCTCTAGAAGATAAAGGCCGAATGCCAGTTCTTTTCTTACGGGAACAGAGATAAGGGAAACATTATTGAAAACCTCCAGCCTTCCCTCTTCCTCAAAGTCCTCCCAAAAATCGACCTCATGTTCAAGATTATTTTCCCGGATTTTCTTCTTTATTTCTTTAATAAATCGTTTATCAGCACCTGTTGATCCCCCCGTAAGTATTAAGCGAATATCTTCATTTCCCGGCATTCTTTTTAATCTTATGAAGGCTTCCACCAGGATGTCAAGCCCATTGTCGTAACATAAACGTGAAATAAAACCAATATTCCTTGGCTTTCCCTTCATTGGCCTGACGGGATATTCCTCCATATCCACCCCCAGATAGATGCTGTGTATTTTGCTCGCCGGAATATCCATTCTTTTCTGCATCAGATCTGAATAATACCGACTCACACCGATGAAAGCATCCACATATTCTGATTTTTCATGCATCAGTTGCCAAACCTTTTCCTGGTGTTGCTGATCCATCACATCCACCCAGCCATCTTCGTCCTGTAAAGAACAAACAATAGACGACCCAAGTTTTTCTTTGAGCCTGGGTGCTAACCCCAACAACAGGGCATTGGAAATATGAATGACGTCAGGCTCACAATGGCTGGCTATCCAATCCACCATTCTTTCGAGCTCTTCCTTCTGTTTTCCATGCTCCCCCAAAAGCATACTCACTGTCATCTCATCCAACCCCTTAGCATCAGTTGAACCCGACATTCTGGCGGCCATTCTCATCATCGGCTTAGAATTAAGAAGCCGGGTAACCCAGGCCGGGGCCTTTCTGAAAACCGGATAAAGCTGCTGCAAATAAGTCCCGATGGCCCCATAGAATACAGGTACATCACCATTATCATCCTCATGGCCAAATAGGGGCAAATACATTGGAAGCTTAACAACCTGGTGTCCCATTTTTCGTAGAGCATCAACATACTTACTGTCGCGTAAACAGTTACCACAGTAAAAATTTCCTCCTGAGCCGGGTATTATGTGTAATATCTTCATGTCTAATTCAAAAAATCAAAAACACCAAAACTTAATTCCCAAAACAATGTATATTCCCATCCTCACAGGCAATAATAATCTTTTTGTCTACCAGGGCAGGGGTTGCCGTAATTGGGCTTCCTATTTCGTACGACCAAATCAACTCACCCCCAGATAGTGTAAGAAATTGCAGGTCGCCACGCATGTTGCACACGAGAATATTTGTACCTGCTATCACCGGAGAGGCATCAACACGGCCTCCGGAATTATATTTCCAAACCAATTCCCCTGTTTTTTTCTTAAAACAATAAACAAATTTATCACGTCCGGCGGTTACCACATAGTCACCGGATAATGCCGGAGAGGCAATAAAAGGAAGTTGGGCCTGATCATTACTGTATTTCCAAACAACTGCTCCCTTATCAAGGTCAACACAACTAAAACCCCCGTCATAATCCCCAACATAGGCTTTACCATTGTCCAATGATACGGATCCTGCAACATAGGTAGCCACATCAACCTTGGCTTCAGCCATACCGGTTGGGATATTCACCACATGCAGGAAACCATCACAACCCCCAAACACAGCTCTGTCGTCAGCACAGGATGCTGCCCCGTTAATAAAATTGTCCGACTCGTATTTCCACAAGCCAAGCCCGGTTTTGGCATCTACACAATGCAGGTAATAATCATAGCTGCCCACCAATAAATAAACCTTCTTATCTATCTTCCAATAATTTACCGATCCCATAATTTGATTTTCGGTTTCGTATTTCCAGATTTCCCGGCCCGATTTAAGGTCCAGGGCAAATAACTCTCCATCAAGGTTACCAAAATAGACCCTGTTATCCAGAATCAGGGCCGGGGCTTCAATGCTGCTCTGAGTCTCAAATTTCCAAAGTAATTTTCCCTCCATGCTCAGAGCGAATATCACTCCATCAACTGATCCGGCAACAATAATTCCATTGCAGGCAACAGGAGAGGATTTAATTGCATCGCTGGCCTTAAAGGACCATAACAGATCTGGATTTTTAGGTAAGTTGCCCGTGGAATAGCCTTTTAAAGACGGATCTCCACGGAAGATTGGCCAACAATCCTGGGCTTCAACTACCATGGCTGAGAAAAGAAAAACCAGACTTAAGAATAATCCTTGTACAAGCTTCATCAGCATAAATATATTATTTTTTTGATAAGGCTCCAGTCGGACAGGCTTCAGCTACAAGTAGAGCAGTTGTTGTCAATCCTTTCTGCAAGCCCTCGTTGAACGGCACTCCTATACGCACATCAAAACCTCTGCCAATAAAGCTCAGTCCAAACTCTTCCTGATGCTTTCGGGTTAATCTGACACATATTCCACATTTAATGCATTTCTGCGGTTCATATATTACCGCTTCATGCTGGTTATATTTTTCTGTCTCCACACGGGCTTCTGAGTAAAAACTCCTTTGATTTGCCTGGTATTCATCCGATAAGTCCCTTAGAGTGCAATTATCCTTCTCCCTGCAGTCGCAATGCATACAACGAGCAGCCTCCATTATTACCTCTTCATTAGTCAATCCTACGGCCATTCCCCTTGATGGCTCTACCCGTTTGTCATTGGTGGCTTCTTTCAAAAACTCAATATGCTCTTTTTCAGTCAGTTTGCCGAAGCGGGAATTAAACATCCTGGGTTCGCCTGTTACTCTCTGTCCAGAAAGAAACTGGTCAATCGAAAAAGCAACTTCCTTTCCCTGCCCCACAGCTCGTACAGCTAATTTGGAAGCCCTGAGAGCATTCCCTATGGCAAAAATTTTGGGATTAGATGATTGGTATCCGGGTTTACTTACCTCAAATCCCTTGGATCCCGTCTCAAGGTCCCAATCACCATGCTCAGATCCCTGGCCAATAGCTATAACCACAGCATCAGCTTCATCCATTAATGAATGGAACAATTTTTTATCAACCTGAACTCCATATTCGCAGCTGACACCAGTTTTTAAAATTCTATCTATCTCCTGATTTAACACTTCTTCAGGCAATTTATCTTTTAACTCTTCCACTCTAAGGTCTCCACCTGCACGAGATTCCTTTTCATAAATGGTCACTTTATGGCCACTTATCCTCAGATAATAAGCTGCCGCCAAACCGGCTGGACCTGCACCAATTACCGCAATACTCTTTCCTGTCTCCTCCTGAATAGCTGGCATAAAGGGCTTATTCTGCTTTAGGTCTTCATCAGCTGAATTTCTTTTAAGTAGACAAATAGATACTGCACCATCAATACCCTTTCTACGGCAGGCAGCTTCGCAGGGAGCGGGGCAAATCCTCCCCAATACCGCAGGAAGGGCAATATCTTTTTTCACTACCTCCAGAGCCTCAGCTGTTTTACCCTCTGCCAATAAACGGTTCATCAATGGGATGTCCATATGGGCAGGGCAGCTGGTCTGGCAAGGAGCCTCACAATCACCAACATGCTCACTCAGTAATAGTTCCAGGGCTATTTTGCGTGCCTCCATCACCTCCTCATCCCCGGTAATTATCTGCATCCCTTCTTCTACCCTCGTGGAACAAGATGGGAAAAGCTTACCTGAAACAGCATTCTTTACGAGGCAAACCATGCAGGAAGCAAAATGCTCAACATCCTCATTTTCACACATTACCGGAATATGAATCCCAGCCTCTAAGGCAGCCTCACGAACCGTTGAACCGGACTGAACTGTCAGGGTTTGATTATTTATTTTGATTTCTATCTTTTCCATTATCCTACCCTGATTGAATCTTCCGGGCAAACCTGTCGGCAGCTGTCGCATTTAATACAAATATCTGTATTGATCACATGTTGCTCATGAGGTGTGAATGGGATCGCATCCACTGGACATTTCTGAGCGCAGAGGGTACATCCAATACAGGTATCATCCACCCTATACTCAATCAGGGCTGTACACTTACCTGTTGGGCAAACTCCTTCAAGGTGGGCTTCATACTCCTCCCGAAAATACCTAAGTGTTGTCTGCACCGGGTTGGGGGCAGTTTTCCCCAATCCACAGAGGCTGCCCTTTTTCACCCAGAAAGATAGTTTTTCCAATTCCTCCAGGTCACCCTTCTTGCCCTTGCCTTCACATAAACGATCGAGAATATCAAGCATCCGCTTGGTGCCAACCCGGCAAAAGGTGCATTTGCCACATGATTCTTTTTGGGTAAAGGACAGGAAAAACCGGGCAATATCCACCATGCAATCTGTCTCATCCAGCACTACCAGCCCACCGGATCCCATCATTGCCCCAACTTCACCCAGGGATTCAAAATCCACCGGCGTATCGGCCAGGGATGCAGGTATACAGCCCCCTGATGGTCCGCCGATCTGAACGGCCTTGAAAGTATGCCCTTCGGCTACACCCCCGCCTATCTCTTCCACAATCTCCCGTATAGTAATCCCCATGGGTACCTCGATCAATCCTCCTCGGGCCACTTTACCTGCAAGGGCAAAAACTTTTGTTCCTTTGCTGTTTTCTGTTCCGATAGCATTGAAGCGTTCAGCACCATTTCTGAAAATAAATGGAATAAAAGAATAGGTTTCCGTATTATTTACCAAGGTGGGTGCTCCCCATAACCCTTTCTCAGCTGGGAATGGAGGCCTTACCCTCGGAAAACCCCTGCTCCCTTCGATGGATGCAATTAGTGCTGTTTCCTCACCGCAGACGAAAGCCCCTGCTCCCTGATACAATTTTAAATCAACGGAAAATGAACTCCCCATGATATTGTTCCCAACATATCCTTTTTCGCGGCAAATATCCAATGCTTCAGATACCCTGGACACGGCCAGTGGGTATTCCGCCCTGAGATAAAAATATCCGGTATCCGCACCGATTGCATAGGCAGCAATCAGAATGCCTTCAATCACACGGAAAGGATAAGATTCGAGTATCATCCGATCCATAAATGCACCAGGATCACCTTCGTCCCCATTACAGATTAAATACCTGGTGCCGCCAGGCTGGCCTGCCACCAAATCCCATTTGAGGCCTGTTGGAAAACCGGCTCCACCCCTACCACGAATACCGCTTTCCTTGACCAAAGAGATGACTTCTTCCGGGCTCATACCTTTTAGAACCTTTTTCAGGGCCAGAAAACCACCTCGTTCTATATATTCTTCGATATCTACAGGGTTGATTCCCCCGCGGTGTTCAGTCGCCACAGGAACCTGTTTACCAAGGAAAGAGGATACAGGTTTCTCCCTCACATCCAGAGAATAACGTTCTATTCCTTCCCAATTCCGGTCGTCGAGAATATTTTCTGCCATTTTAGTTACCCGCCTGGCCAGTCGCGGAATAACCCCTTTTGGCTTGAAATGTTTTTCTACTATTTCCCGGGCGTTATCAGGTGTCACCCTGGCATACAAGATGCTTTCCTGGCCAGTCTGTACAATTTCCATCAATGGAACTTGATGACACATACCAACACAACCAACATGCTTCAGCTTGACATTCAGATTATTTTGTCGAACTGTTTCTTCCACCACTTCCCTTATTTCATCACTTCCGCTGGCCACACAACAAGAACCCAGGCCGATCCTTATCTCTCCTTCAATCTCTTTCCCGGTACCAGTCCTGAAAAGCTTCTTCTTTGTTGATGAACCGTGTTTTTCAAAATCCTTAATGATCCCGGCTGTCTGGTTTGTAGAAACATGGCCATAAGTCACATGATCGATCTGGACAACAGGTGCCAAGGTGCAACAGCCCAGACAACTGACTTTTTCAATAGTGTATTTTCCAGTGCTATCTGTATCCTCCTTATCTTTTAATTGTAATTCCCGTCGAAAAGCATCATGTACAAGTCCTGAACCTTTAACATGACAAGCAGTGCCAACACATACCTTAATAATATGCTGCCCTGCCGGTTGAAGTCTGAACTGGGAATAAAAGGTGGCCACTCCGGTGATAATCTCCGGGGTGATTTCTGTCCTTTTGCAGACCTCACGAAGAGCTTCTTCAGGAAGGTATTGGTATTTGTTTTGAATTGCCTGCAGGATTGGAATAACATCAGACCGACTGTTACCAGTCTGGATCAATAAATTTGCAATATCATCCTTAAAATTGATACCCATTTCGCCACTCTATCCTCCTATACAGTATAAATATTTTGATCCTCTCAGGTATATCCTTCCTTCTGCGAATGCAGGGGTGACAACCGATTTCTCACCAAGTTTGGGTTCTCCAATCAATTTAAATTCTCTGCTCAATTCGTAAATATGTGTTACACCACTCATGTCCACTACATACACTTTGCCGTCTGCCACCATGGGTGAACCGAAAAATCCGGTTTTACATTCATGCTCCCATTGCTTAACCCCGGTCTTGGCATCGTAGCAGGCAAAAACTCCGTAACTAGTCCCAAGGAAAAGTAAACCATTTGCAGCCAAGGGGCTGGAGGCTTCAGGCAGATATTCATCATCTTCCCAAACAATCTCTGCTGAACCAACACCAGGCTTTATTGCTACCAGCCTGGCATATTCATTGGAGGCATAAACCAGACCATCAGAAAAAGCCACTGATGGCCCTACTTCACCCATCATACATTCAACCGACCAGAGTTCTTTCCCTGAGGTCAGGTCATGAGCTATAACCAGCGGGTCGGAGGTAGTCAGGATTTGGTATTGTTCCCCTATTTTTGCCAATACTGGTGATGACCAGGATATCTTTACCTTCCTTTGAACATCCCATAAGAAATTACCGTCGAGCACGTTAAGGGCTAAAATCCTGCCTGACCGATTGGTGTCATACTGAACCACCAGCTTTCCTTCCCAGCATAACAGGGATGAGGAATGGCCGTAATGATTGTCGGGAACCCCCAAATTTCTGGCCCATAAATGCTTCCCTGACATATCAAGCGCCAGTATGTCTCCTGTTCCAAAAATTGCATAAACACGCTCTCCATCAGTTGCCAGGCTTGGGGCCGAAAGGCCAGTATCTGGGGTTACTTTGGGTGCAGCTGCCGGTGATCCTTCAATATCCTTTGCCTCATGCTCCCAAATTAATTTTCCGGAATTCCGATCATAGCAGTATACCCAACGACTTTGTACATCTCCTCCTGCTATAAAAATCTTGTCCGACCAGATGACCGGTGAATTATTCCCTGCCTTCGGAGTTTCAACTTTCCACAGGATATTTTTTCCGCTAGGTCCGTCCCAATCAACAGGAATATTCTTATGATAGGAAATGCCTTGGCCTAAGGGTCCCCTGAACCCATTGTGCTGTTTTTTAATTTCACTCAATCCAGGAAAACTGCCTGTGCTTGTGTTGTAGGTCTCATTGCTGGCGATTGCCTCATTATCCTGATTATCAGGAGCAAGATCATTCTCATCTGGGACTTCCTTAACCGGTTCTGAAGACGAAGTGTCCATGCTTGTGATTTCAATCACCTTAATGTTCTCATCCACTGCAGAGGGCTTTTCAGGCTCTCCACCTGCAATAATGTATTTTTTCAAGTAATCGTTACTGGCAAAAGAGGCCGCCAAAGCTCCAATAATAACCAGGATTCCTATAGCCCCTATCCATCGCCGGGAAAGGAGCCTGTCGATGAGGCCCTGCTCTGTGTCTCCTTCGGGTAATTCGATTTTCTTTTTCATATCGTACAATATCTTCAGCAATAGCACAAGAATAATTGAGGCAAATAGTAACAGGAACCCACCGGTCTTAACCTGCCATTGGCTTGTAAAGTAAGCCTTGCGTGCCAGCAGATCCAGATTGCGAATCTCTATTTTAAGGGCATCGTTATTCGGCTCCTGACTGAGGCGGTCGATCAGGGCTATCATAGACTGGCTTTCCAGTGGCTTATTCTTATTGATATGCCAGTAATTGAGTAGAATTAAAATAGCTATGAAGATACTGATGCCCGCAGCAGCCAGTGCCAACTGACTGATAAGTTTTATATTACTGTTTTTTTCCATGGGCTTCTAATTTCATGATTCAACCGGGCAATAATCCATACATCTGCCACAACTTAAACACTCTCCCCTGTCGGGCTCATAATCTTCCCGCTTTCTGTAAACAAATTGATTAAGCAGTTTGACGCCAAAAACCAGGCCAATAAAAGCTCCCAGTATCCAACTTCCAACACGGAATTTATCCCTTACCAAAGATGCTTCTTGAACAAGCTCATCCATAGACTTT
The DNA here is from genome assembly GCA_964465145.1 of uncultured Porphyromonadaceae bacterium. GTDB lineage: Bacteria > Bacteroidota > Bacteroidia > Bacteroidales > UBA12481 > JAUVKA01. The sequence goes on from CAYXJR010000074.1 coordinate 13,043, forward strand.
CCCGAAGCCAGAAAGGCTTGTATATCAAGATTATCCAGATCCATCTTCAACTCTGGCTGTGAGATAAGTAATTCTGCCAGGTATACTTTAGAATGCCCTTTTGACATAAATACATGAGATTTATGACCCACCCATACTCCAACAGCCATCCAAAGAGGTATTAATAATGCAAAAATGAGGAAACGGTTCACATTTTTTGATACATCTTTCTTTTTTATGCTATGATCAGGAATATTAATTGCATCAAATGGGCATGAATTTTCACATAACTTACAAGAAATACAGTTGGATGGTGTTATGCTCAGATGCCACCGGCTGAAACGTGACATCCAATTCAATAAAACTCCATAAGGGCAAAAAAAGCGGCAATAAGGACGTGCAACAAAAAGGCCCACAAGTAGAAATCCCACCCCAAGGGCGATCATGGTAAAAGGAGCATCCATGCGGAAAATACCCACGAAAGGATCATATCGGCAGATAATGAAGTCGGTACCAGTGGCTGCATATAACACCGCCAGCCCCAGGTAGAGATAGGGGATCATTCCCAGTCCACGCTGAAGGGCAACAGGCAGCTTGATTGGTTTTTGAACTACCACATCCTGGATTGCACCCAAAGGACAGGCACCCGCACAAAAAGTACGGCCTGTAAATAATGCGAATACTAATGGTAGAATAAAAAAGAGCAGGGCCACCACCGACATCCCATAATTCGGATCGGCAAGTGTAAGCGTGACATTCTGTATTGCCCCAATCGAACAAATGCAGCCGTTACGAAAAAACCCAAAATAAACCAGAGAAAATACTGAAGTCCAAAGAATGCCTCTGCGGGATCTTGTTCTGAAAATAAAATAACTAATAAGGAGAAGAACTGCCACTAATACAATCACATCAAAATATTCCATTCCCCAAGCCCTGGGTTCCGGTGTAGTAGGTGATGGCTGAACATAGCCGGTGTCAAATTCCGGTTTTGGAAATCTGCTCTGGGCAGACAGTTCACCGGTAATGACCAGGCTAAGCAACAATAATATGATCCTGAGGTATTTCCTTCTCACGACAGACTTTATTCTTGTGGAACATATTGCCCCTTAATCATGTAAGGCTGATCAGCCGGGACCCTTTTTATCGCCTCTCCCGGACATACTCTGGCAATCGAACATTGATTGCAATTCAAACACTCATCATGCCTGATCTGCAGATGCAATGAGCCATTTCCAAAAGAGGTGCAGCCTTTTACGCATTTGGCACAGCCAATACAGAGTTCCTCATCAATAACGTACTCAAAATATGGCTCTTCGATAAATTTTCGTGTGATGGCTGAAGTAGGACAGAGTTGGTTTTCGGCAGCCGTACTCCGGGCATTTGAGCCTGGCTTTAAATATCCTCCACAGAGATCACAGTATCCGCAAAGATCATAGGCATGCAGACATTTCACAGCCGAGGGAGTTTTTACGCACTCTGTGGCACAGCGTCCGCATTGAGTGCATTTGAATGGATCGATCTGCCATACATCTCCCTTCCCACTAGCTTTAATCACCGATAATCCACTTACCCCTCCAACTGCAACAAGCAGCGTAAAACGCATGCCCTTATCAATAAATTCACGTCGATTAAAGTTTTTCTTTCCCCCCATCTTAAGCCTGTTCCTTAGCCTGCGGCAAACTGCAGGATCCAAATTTGTTGCAATTTTTGCAGAACTTGTTCTCTTCGCATGTATTAGCACCAGATACATCCCGGTGACGCACAAGGAACCAGACCAGCCCTGCCATAAGGATAAGGATAGTCCATCTGCCTGTATTCTTTATAAAACTCTTCCGGTCCATTGTTACTTTTTCTCAAAAATACGAATCAATCTTCGGTCAAAATCCAGGGCATAAATTATACCTTCATCCGAAACGGCAATATCCGGTGCATGCCCTTCTTTATTAAATTTCTCCGGTTCAGCCACAACCCCAACAAGGTTCCCGGAAGGTTCATACTCTTTGATCCTCACAATACCTTTCTCTGATGTAACGAAATGCCCATTGGGAAGAACAGAAATATGGGCAGGATTGCAGCATCCGCTAAATCCTTCAATAGTCATTGATTCTTTTTCCCAGTATCCCCTCAGCTCACCAGTTTTAGAATAATTTTCAATGGTATGCATCCCCGGGTTAACCACCCAGAGTTCATTATCATTATTCACGAGGTCAAAATAGGGGCTTGGAACAATGAAGCCATGAATATCCTTCGCTTCCCTCTTTCCAGTAAAGCTCCCTAATAATTCCCCCTCTTTATTGTATCTCAAAACCTGCCGATTACCAGCATCAGCTACGAAAAGATGATCGCCTATCACAGCAAGCGAAGTTACCACAGCGCTATCATTAATAGCAGCAAAGTCCTTAACGAGTTCCCCCTTGAGTGTAAAAATTGAAACAGAATTTAAAAACCCTATATAAACTTTCTCATCACCAGGCAGAACAGCCCTGGGTGATTCTGGAAGGTCGAATCTTCTGATTTCCCTGCCCATAGTATCCACTACCTGCAGGTAGTTGTCTGCAATAATAAATATTTCCTGCCCGGCAATGGCTATACCTCTTGGCTCTCCTGGCTGTAGCTTGAGGTTCCTGGTTTCTTTGTAAATGATAAGCTCAGGATCCACATCCCTATATTCATCCACACTCAGGGAGAAGGGGTTCTCCCCACGCTTCTCCGGCCTCGATCCCAGTATATCAAAAACAACAATAGCTATGATGATCAGGCTAACAACTCCAAGAAAAGCATAAATCAGCTTCTTATTCATAACCTTTCTCCTATTTTCTCAGATTTATACACACCATTTCTTTTGAATCCCGTAAAACCATATAACCGTCGGCAATAGCAATTGGGGCCCAGGCATCCTGCCCATTCTGGAATACCTTGACCTGATCAAGTTGAATGTACCTATCGGTTCTGGCTTGTGCAATAGTAAGAACACCATCATCGCTCAATATAAAGAATTTTCCGTCTGCAACAATATAAGGCCCAAGTCCAAATCTAACAGTTTTACCGCTAGACCAAACCATCTCCCGGAAATTGGATGGATCAACACATACAAACTGGTTTCGAAGAGAAGCGGCATATTTAGGCAGTATACTAAATAAATGTCCCTGGTAGAATATCGGTGTTTGTTGTTCAGCAGCAAACCCTTCCCCCGGGGCATATTCGTCAAACACTTTATAACTTATTTGACCAGCGGAATCAACCAATTGCAGTACCATACAACCAGTACCATAAGCAGCACTCAAAAAAATCTTGCCATCAGGCAAACACACTGGAGATGCAGCAACTACATCATGGTTCCACTCGTCGGATTCCCATACGATCTGTCCACGATCAGAACCTTCAGCTGACACCCCAAATGCAGCTCCAAGAGCACTATATACATACATTTTTCTGCCTGCAAATTCCATTTTCATGACTGAAGAGTGCGACATCTTAAACCCCTTGGGATTGGGCGTTTCCCAAATAATTTCCCCCGATTCACAATCAATTCCTAGCATAAGAGTTGTGCCACAGGAAGCAATCACAGCAATATCTTCGTCAATAAGCGGGCACTGTCCTGTGTACCATAAAGGTATTTCGGTCTGATAATCTTTTACCACATTCAATCCCCATCGATAAGATCCATCCTTTCGGTCCAGGCACATAACATGGCCCTTGGGTCCCATCGTAACAATATATTTGTCGGTTATCGCAGGAATGGTGCGCGACTTCCCATGATTACGTTTTACGTTTACATGGTACCCCCTTTGCCATATCTCCTGTCCGCTAATGAGATCAAAACTCCTGAGAAGATCGGCTCTTTCTTCCTCATCATAATCAAGTATATATACAACTCCCTCATAAATGACAGCTCCTGAATACCCCTCACCCAATTCCACCGACCACATGATTTCTGGGATTGTGTCAGCAAAGGCATCGATAAGTTTAACTGGCGATTTACTTATATTATCTAATGCTTCCCCGCGAAACCGTGGCCATTTCTCTCCCAGCTCAGCGCTTAAAGAACCCAACTCATTGAAAATTTCACCAATTTCAACTTCCTGAATAGCTAAATTACCGGCCAGTCTGTTGTCCATACCGGGCTCACTGATTGTTAATGAGCGGGTGGGATTGGCAGAGAGCCACCAGGTGATAAAGCAGGCAGCAACCAGTACCAGTATAATGACTAATCTATTTTGAATACTTTTTATCAATATTATGATCTGAAGTGTTTATTCCTGAATATTATATGCCATTAAAACATCACCATGTCGAACATATAGTTTCCCCTGGTTGATCACCGAATGAGTCCAGTGCTGTTCGGTGCCTAATTCCACCTTGGTTTGACCCAGTATCCTAAATTCCTGCGGATCTGCTTTAATCATTGCCAACTCTCCCCGTTGTCTATAGCAGTATAATTTATCATCAGCAAGTATAACCACACCGATTGCCAATTCCTTGCTGGTATATGTTGTGTCTCCTGTCTGCCAGTCGGCACAGAACCACATGCGGCCAGGAATCGAGCAAATCCTTGTCAGGAAAAATACCGGAAGCTTCAGGACCCCTCCAATGAGTAGGTTCCTATGCATTAATACTGGCTCCAAATAGCATCAAAGCTGACAAACGTGTTATAAGTTTCATTTTGATGTTAAGTATCTTCATATTCATATTTTAATAGATTAACAAGCCACCAAAATAAGCATTATGTGGAAAATAAAGTCAATTCTCCTAATCAGTCTATTGGAAAATAACTGTATGTGCCATAGATTACTGTAATTATCCTGGCAGGTAGCTTCAGAATTCAAAAAATGAGAAAAACGATGAGGATAATTGAAAATCATTATATTGATGCACTAAAAAACCTAAAAAAAGCTTCAATATGGAATGGAATTTAATAAAGACGGTTGATCCCTACTAAACACTAATGAAAATACTTGTTACCGGTGCAACCGGGTACATCGGGAAAAGGATTATCCCTGCATTGCTGAGAGAGGGGCATGAGGTTTATGCTATGGTGCGCGACAGGGCCAGGTTTCATCTTACACCTGAAAAATACCTCAAACAGGTAAAAGTTTTTGAGGCTGATTTGTTGCTTCCTGATGATGCTGATAATTTTCCAAAAGATGTTGATGTGGCGTATTACCTGGTTCACTCCATGACCAGTTCCTCCAGCACTTTTATGGAAATGGAGGCAAAATCAGCAATTAACTTCCTGAAATTGATTGAGGGAGGTAAGGTTAAACAGATCTATTACCTCAGTGGTATCTCCAATGAGAAAAAGTTATCTACTCATCTTAAATCCCGTTTACAGGTTGAGGAAATCCTGCGGGCAGGACCCATTCCGGTCACCATATTTCGGGCTGGTATTATTGTTGGTTCAGGGAGTGCCTCATTCGAGATCATTCGTGACCTGGTTGAAAAACTTCCCCTAATGGTAGCTCCAAAGTGGCTGCGCACCAAATCTCAACCCTTAGCAATTCGTGATGTCATGCATTTCCTGGTGGGAATATTAAAGCTTAAGGATTGTGTAAATAAGACCTTTGATATTGGCGGACCTGAAGTACTGAGCTACAAGGAGATGTTGCTTCAATATGCTGAGGTTAGAAAATTAAAACGGAGGATCTATACTGTTCCATTTTTGTCGCCCAGGTTTTCCTCCTACTGGTTGGCCTTCATTACTTCTACTAATTGGGCCCTGGCAAGAAATCTTGTTGATAGCTTGAAAGTAGATGTTATCTGCCACCCTAATGATCTTGCTGAGCAGCTTGGCATCAAGCCCATTAGCTACAAAAAAGCCATCGAATTGGCCTTCCAGCGCATTGCCCAGAATGAGGTAGTGAGTAGCTGGAAGGACTCTTATATAAGCAGTAAAGTAATGGTTAGGGTACAGGATCAAATAACAATACCCAGCTATGGTTGTATAAATGACTTCCGCAAAGTCAAAATATCATCTAATCCTGATCGGGTGTATTCCAATTTCATGTCCATTGGGGGCCACCACGGATGGTACCATGCCAATTGGCTTTGGAATATAAGGGGCGACCTGGATGCACTGTTCGGGGGTGTTGGGCTGCGTCGCGGCAGGACCCATCCATCCAGGCTTGAACCTGGTGATTCCCTCGACTTTTGGCGGGTACTGGTTTCCGATGAAAAGAAAAAGCGCTTATTGCTGTATGGAGAGATGAAGCTCCCAGGGGAAGTCTGGTTAGAGTTTTCAATCAAAGAGGAAAATGGAGAAAACATGCTTCACCAGAATGTCGCTTTCCGACCTCACGGTATCTTCGGACGGATTTATTGGTACATGCTAATACCAGTTCACCTTTATGTTTTTCAGGGGATGATAAAGAAAATTGAAAAGTATTAGGACACCTGTAACCCGCAACCCGCAACCCGCAACAACCTCTTCCTCCTCAAAGATTTAATACGTATTTTTATGGATCATACTATAAACATATAACCTTAAAGCAATGTCAACTCAAACTCCTCAAAAAAAATCTGTGCGATCCATGGTACTGGTTTTTGCCGTGGTTATTTTCGCCTATACGATTTACCAGGAATTCAAACCCCATTATGAAGTTGGAAAAATGGAATATCGTTTGGTAACAGGGACCCAGGAGGGCTCTTTTGAGATCATCATGATAGAAACGGAGGAGCAGTATACTGTTCTTAACTCAACTTTTAAAGAGATATTTGAAAATAATGATGCTGAGATAATATCCAGACCCGAACAACTGGAACTTTTACAAAGCTATGATAATCTTCAGTACAGGGTGAGCATTAACAAAGAGGTTCAAGGGGGAAAAGCCCAATTCCTTCTTTCCAGAGAGAACTTTAACATGATTCGGTTCGGAACCAAGCTTAAATTTGAGGTCGACCGAAAAGTACGGGATTCAATAACATCAATAGTTGAAATGTAGATTACAATATTACAGGATAGAATTTATAGTTTTGTGCCTTTAAATACAAAAACGATAATTTGATATTCATGAAAATAGCAGAAATTCATACCGACAAGGGCCTGATGAAAGTTCATTTTTTTGAGGCAGATGCTCCAAACACCGTAGATAACTTTGTTAAACTATCCGAAAAAGGATTTTATGATGGTTTGACTTTTCACCGGGTAATACCAGATTTTGTGATTCAGGGAGGATGCCCGGATGGAACTGGAGCAGGCGGACCTGGATATAGCATTGATTGTGAACTGGATGGTGGCAATCAGCATCATGATCGTGGTGTACTCTCAATGGCCCATGCAGGAAGAAACACAGGAGGATCTCAATTCTTCATTTGTCATAGTCGTCAAAACACCCAACATCTCGACCGTAAACATACTTGTTTTGGGAAAGTTTACGAAGGATTCGATGTTATCGATCAGATAGGCTGGGGCGACAGGATTGAGAAGATCGTAATCTTAGAAGAATAAAACTGAAAAGTGCTTATTCTTTCCCCCCTGGTATCAGTAATGGTGCTAACTTAATAAAATAATTAGTATCTTAGTAACAAAAAACTAAG
>CAYXJR010000075.1:0-20506 GCA_964465145.1 uncultured Porphyromonadaceae bacterium
TGCTTGTTAAAAACAAACAAGAACTAACCTGAGCAACCGAATTTGGCGGTCATAGCTAATAACTAATAAAAACTGTCTATGAAAAAATTTACACTACTCCTTGCATTGTTTGGGTTTCTAGCTGGAACAGCGGCCCAGGCACAGAATACCTCAGGAAAACTTAAAGGATCCGGTGAGGTATTTTTTTCTGAAACATTCGGATGGGGGAACCCGGACGATCCGAAAGGCTGGACAGCACCCGATGGGTATTACATGGTAGATCCTAGTGATAATGGTTACAACTGGCATTGGTGGCCCAATGACAGTTTGATTGCTGAGTGGACTAAAGAGCCTCCATTTCAATCTACTACTAAAGAGGACGGACACCTTTGCCTATTCGCTAATCTTTACAACAATTACAAGGATCCAAGAATTGGATTGGATAACTCGATTGTTTTCCCAACTTTTGATTGTAGCACCCGTAGCTCCGTGGCGATTCGTTTTGAAACTAGCTTCATGAACTATTCCGGTGGTACCCAACTGATTGAGGTCTCCAACGATGCCGGAGTTCACTGGGCTGCTTATGACTGTGGTTTTGGAACCGGCCACAAGGATCGCCCGAATGATGTTGCCCCTGGTGTACCAGCCATTTTCCAGGCTAATATTTCTGAGGTAGCTGCAGGAGTACCTGAAGTAATTATAAAAATTACATGGAGAGATACCGATATGTACTATTGGTTGATCGATGACCTGACTATTGCTGAGGCCTTTGATAACGACCTGCAGATGCAGCACTATATCGTTGAGTGGGATGATGGAGATGATGATACTGCAGAAAGTACAACTTATATGATGCCAAAATCCCAGTTGACAGGTTCATTCTTCAATTTTCAATCCAGTGTATTTAACTTTGGGGAAATGGATCAGAATGATATGTACCTGGAATTGGACATTACTAAAAATAACCAAAGTGTTTTCAACCAAACAAGTGAAGTAACCTGGCTAAGCACTCTTTATACTGATACCGCTAATTTGGATGGTGTTTATACACCAACCGATTATGGCCATTATAAAATTTCCTATGAATGGCATCAGTCAGAGGAGGAACAGACTCCGGAGGATAATAAGGCGGAAATATTCTTCCATGTCACAGACTCTGTTTATAGTCGTGCCGATGAATCCTCGGATTTATCCTGGGCCTACGGTTTTGAAAGATATACTTATGGATTTGGCGAGGAATTCTGGAATATTGATCACTTTGCCGGATCGCGTTTCCCGATTTATGGAGATTGCGAAGTGGATGGTGTATCTGTTTTTATTACCGGTGGATGGGCCGATGGTCTGATTGACTTCCGGTACACATTGTATTGGCTGCCTCCGCCAGAGGAGGATCCGGATAATGAAGGTGCCATTCAATTGTTATTCACAGAATCATTGGAATTGGATTCCACTATGTTCGGTACCTGGGTATACCTTCCATTTGAAAAAGATGGGGAGTCTGAATTCCTGATGGCTGGTGATATGGTTTATGCTGGTATCCAGTATAATAACTATCATGATGAAGAGAAGGACAGACGGAATTATAACCTGGCAATTGGAGTGGATATGTCCAATCCAAGAAAAGATCCGAGGTCAATAGGTTGGACTCCTGAAGTTGGCTGGGATGCAGGTGATTTTATTGGAAAGCGTAACCTGATGATCAAACTCTTGCTCAATGAACACGGAAACACTGTTGATGGGATTGACCTGAACAGTAATATTTCAAGCCTTGAGCAGAATTATCCCAACCCATTCATATCCAGGACAGAAATTGATTATAAACTGGCCGTGGCAAATGATGTAACCATTGATATCACAGACATTACCGGTAGGGTTGTGAAGCAACTCAATGAAGGCTTCCGGGATGCTGGAAACCACACAGCCACTATCAATGCGAATGATTTTGAATCAGGGATTTATTTTTATACTCTGAAAGCTGGAGATTTTGTTGAAACCAAACGAATGATTGTGAAGTAATTCATGAATATCGATTCTAAAAAGGGTTGCTCCTGTCTGGGGCAACCTTTTTTTTGGAGTATTATTAGCCCATCTGCTGGTTTTCCATGCTGTTTAAATAACATAGCTGTTTAGGAAAATCTTTAATAATTCTTATTTTTGTTTAAAAGCCAGCTTCGTTGAGTAAATTAAGTGTTATTGCCGATTATGTGAATCATCTTTCAATCGATTTGAAAGCGGAGACCTTAATTGCCATGCTTCTAAAGGATTCCCTTGACACGAAAGATATAATAATAGCTTTTGATGGTCAGCTCAAAAGAAAGTATACCAAGGACGTATCAAAGGCCCTTTTATATGAATTCGAGAGCGGAGAGAAAGCTATCACTTTTCATCTTAACCGTGATGGCATTTATGATGCTTTGCCAGAATCCCTGTTTCATAGTTTCTCCGAAGAAGCCTTAGTAAGAGGTGAGGAGATGGCAAGAGATTCGATGAAGCTTAAGAATGAAGAAAAGGAAGCTCGTTCATTTTTTGAACCATTTGAGAGCCAGATTTTTTTTCAACTTGCCAATTTGGCATCCAGGGAAAATTCGCTTTTTAATAATATGTATTCGAGACTATTGCAGGGATTGATTCCTGATTTCTGGAATATAAGCAGGGAAATTCCCCTGGAGTTTGCTGATCGTTTGATAAGGATGATACCTATGGCTCATAAGATTGTGGGGGATATAGAATTAACAACCCAAGCCTTTGAATTTGTTTTGAATGAAAAAGTTTTAATTGAATTTAATTCCGCACACGGCAAACAGAATGTCAAAAATTCCACAACCTCCCTGGGCGTTGGGTTGGGGGAAGGTTTTCTCGGAATAGATACATTTAGCGGAAATATGCCGGAAATTTTCATCGGGAATATCAGAATATCTGTTGGGCCGATATGTCATCTTGAGATTAATCAATACCTTAAAGGTGGCTGGATTAAAACCTTGCTGGATTACTTATGCAGCTATTTTTTACCCATGGAGTTAGCTGTAAATACGATAATGATCCCCGGTAGGGATCAAACAGAATTCGTTCTCAATGAAGCTGAACCGGAAAAAAACAGCTATTTGGGATACAATTCAGTTTTATAAGGAAATATTATAGATAGAAATTTAAAAAATCATTATGCCATCCTATATGAAATATCTCAACGTAAACTGGGTGAATGGAATGAAGATCAGCAAAGATCATTTCATCCAACAGGATAACGCCTTCGACGATAAACTCCGTGATGCTGCAGGATTATTTCTGAACAGCATGAATTATGGCCTCATGCCCTTGTGGCCTGGAGAGCAGGGAGGGGATTTTAAAGTTGTCTTAAAAGTTGACAATCAAAAACTTCTGAAAGTGGACCTGGTTCAGTGCAGGGCGGTTACACCAGGCGGGGCAAGAATTGAAATACTGGAAGATAACAGATATCCCCCTTTCTCCATTGATCTTACAAAAGAGATCGAGGCCCTCAGGGCTGGGGAAACCTCTGATTATTATATTCTTCTTAATGTTGATCTATTTAACCGGGTTCCGGTTGGCGAGCTGGATGCTTCGGAAGAACCTCCCAGATATCCTCACACCAAGGCTGGATACCGGGTCAGCATTTTTCCTGCCAGCCAAGTGGTTAAGGAGGGAATTAATCCTACTTCAATATTTATTGGGAAACTTTTTCTTGGGCAGGATAAGCATGAAATAGCTGATAACTATATCCCGCCATGCATGAGTCTGAGATCTCATCATGAGCTAATGGCATTTTATTCCATAACGGAAAAATTCTTTAATCATCTCGAATTGGATCTTCTGAGTATTATAAGAAAGATCAACGATAAGAATCAGGACACCAGCCTGGCTACCTCGGTTAAATTTTTATCTGAAAATCTATTGCAATATATTTCAGGCCAAAATATTAAACTTCGATGGGAAATACCTGATCAGGCCCCAGTTTATCTTTTTGAGGGAATTGCCGGATTTGCAAGAATTATGCGAAATACCATTGATTCGAATGCCTCGGCGAGTAAGGAGGAATTGTTAAACTACTTCACCAATTGGTCAGAATTAAAGCAGGGTGATTTTGAGAAACTACTTGTATATTGTATCAATTTCGAGTATGATCACAATGAAATACTTAACAATGTGGAGCAGTTTAATGAGTTTATCCAAATCATGACTGCTCTGTTTACAAAGCTTGAATCACTTGCCTATATCGGTAAGAAAAAGGAAACAAGCATATTTGTTAAAGAAGATAAAGCCAAGAGGAGCTTCCTGGCTGACTGATCATTAATTGTTTAAGAATCAGACATATGTTCAGTAATTACTTAAATATCCCAATAAATTTTAAGGATATTAGGCAGAAAGGTACAGTTGAAAGAATAGATGTAAAAAAATCTATTCACAGCATGATCCATCTGATCACTACCACCCAGTATAATGAGGTCAGACATGATCCGAGTTTTGGTTGTGATATATGGCAGTATGATTTTGAGAATATTTATAATCCGCATTTATTTAAGGAAGAGTTAAAGAAATCTATCAAGAACTCAATAAGTAGCAACGAGAAACGGCTGGTAAATGTTAATGTTGATTTACAGATTGAGCAGGTTGAGATTACCACCAAAGTGAGGAATAAGCGGATTAAAACAAGGATCAGGCTCATTGTAACAGGGTTGATTGATAAGACTAATGAACCTCTGAATCACCACGAAATGTTTTTTATTGGGCCCTTGTCGTATTAGAATTTTGACATCCTAATTTATTTGGAACGAATTGAACTTTAGAACATGCCGATAGAATCAGCAGACAGCATAAAAAGAAGGATGATCCAGAATGCATCCAGAATGTGGGGATATCCTGATGATCAGGATATTAACTCTTTTGATCCTATTGTTGGCATGATTCTGGGTGCCCTGGCAGATGAGTTGACCACAGTTTCCACCGAAATTCAGAAAACTGATGCCAGGGTGATACAAAAACTGCTTGACTTACTATTCAATCAGAATTTATTTACCCACTTTCCAGCTCATGGAATAGTCCAGGCTAGTCCTGTTCAGCCGTATGTTTTAGTTTCTGATTCGAGCCAGTTCTCTTACAGAAAAAGGATTGAGGATTCACAGAGTAGAAGAGGCAAACCAGAGGAGCGCAACATTCATTTTACTGCCTCTGGAGAGTTTAAACTTTTCAAGGGCCAGGTTAAGATATTCGCAGGCGGGAACCAAATGTTCCTCCTATCAGGCCAGGTCAAGGAGGCCATAGATTTATCCGGGATCTCCCAGGTCCCTGAATTAGGTAAACTCTATATAGGTTTGGAATTGGACAAGCAAATTGATGACCTTGCCGGTCTTTCTTTGCATTTTTCACTGAAGAACATTCCTAATGAAGATCGATTTTACAGGTCCCTTACAACAGGCATGTGGTTTATTAATGAAGAAGAGGTTAGTTTCTCACAGGGACTGGATTTCGCACTCCATCAGGAGGTTAATGGATTGGAAGAACTTTTCAGGCAGGAGAATGATATATCATACCGTGCCTGTAAATATGTCAACGATTTTTATGGTCACCAGTTTATGGTTCTTGAAGGGGAAAGTATGCCTACCGAGCGTTTCCTGAGAACTGGCACTCTTCCCTCTGAATTAGTACAAGCTTATTCTGATGATATAATCAAACTAATCCCAGCCAACCTTTTCTGGGTAAAAATTGAGTTGGCCCAACCCTTATCACCGGAAATGATAAGCCAACTAAATCTTTCAATGAACTGTTTCCCTATCATAAACAGAGGTATAAATGAATTTACTCAATCCCTGAAAAAGGGGTCCAACATTATCCCACTTAATTCAGATGATATTTATTATGATGTAAAACAAATATCTGACAGCAAGGGGACAATATTTGAATTGGCAAATTCGGTGCAAAACGCTAAAGATCAAAAGAATATCTATTCCCTTCGTCAAGGTGGTATTGCTCGGTTTGATTCCAGGGACGCTCTTGAATCCATAGATCATCTGACCGACCTTGTCAGAAATGAAAGTGCTGCATTTTCCATACTGGGAACTGACATGATTTCCTCGGAGCTAAAGGAGTTGGATCAGATAATTACCCGATTGAAACAGCGACTTGAGACCAGCTCAAACAGCTCTGGGACAAGTTCATATGTCATGTTGAATTCTGAAAATAATTACGAACGGGTGCATGTGGAATTCTGGTCAACAAGCGGTGAGTTAGCCAACAATATTCGATCCGGATCAAGGTTGAATGTTTATCGTGGCCGCGATATTAATGCCAATTCAGTATACCTGCTCACAAACACTATAGGTGGAAGGCAAAAGTTAACCGAGGAAGATAAATTATATAAATTAAGAAGAGCTCTTCTGTCCAAAGGCCGTATAGCCACCAGGGAGGATATTAAAGCCTTATGTTTTGAGCTTTTTGGGAAAGAATTGCAAAAAGTGGAGATTCAAAATGGAATTAAGGCAGAGGATGGACCTAAAAAGGGACTGGTTCAAACGCTGGACATAGTTCTAATCCTCAAGAAACAACACAAATTGAATGAAGAAGATCTGAAGCATAAAGTTGATGGGCTGAAGATTATGCTCAAACAAGGATCCATTAATATGGTCCTGTACCGGGTAATTGTCCGCTAGTCGGATTCAATAATTCCAAAAAATTTCCTATATTTGATTTGAAGCGTATTAGGAAAAAAATGATAAATTTTTACAAAATCATTCCTTGTGTAGTATTATTTGGTCTTTCAGCTCAACTAGTTGGCCAGGTGAATTATGCTTCAAATGTCAGGACGGATATTTCTACCAGTCAAAAAATGTTAATTACCTATGATTTATTATCCCCGGAGGTAGGGTCCCTTTATAATGTCAGCCTTTCCCTGACCTATAAGGGTAATAAAATTAGTTTCAACAATGCGTTTGGAGATTTTGGCCGGCTCATTGAGGCAGGAAGAGAAAAAGCAATCGTCTGGTATTATAAAAATGATTTTGAAGGAAACATTACGGAGGTGAAAGTTGATATTCAGGCCAGGATCATTCCTGCACCTGAGGCCGGGTTTAATTATGAAATAATTGGTGAAAAACTTCCTTTCCAGGTGATTTTTCAAAATCAGTCAAAGAACTGTGGTTCATATATTTGGCATTTCGATGACCCCGGTTCCGGACCAAGCAATACATCAGAACTTGAAAACCCGGAGCACACATATTTGAGATCACGTGTTTATACAGTTAGTTTGGTTGCAACTGCTGAAGAAAGTGAGTTAAAGGATTCCATTTCAATTCAGGTCAATTTGAATATTGGTGAATTACCGGTTGCCAATTTTAATTATAAACTAGTATCTAAGGCTGCGCCTGCAACTGCATGGTTCAAAAATACCGCAATCCATGCCAGTGAATATCACTGGAATTTTGACGATCCGGACTCTGGAAGCCAAAATTATTCTGGGAAGAAGAACCCTGTCCATATTTTTTCGCGCCCCGGTAATTATAAAGTGGTTTTGACAGTAACGAATACAAACAGTATGGAAAGCCATAGTCATACTGAAAATATAGTAGTTTCAGGTTCCAACTAATTGCCCGCAACAGAATCCCCATTAGGAAAACATTTCATACATTTGAATTGTTGGATTATAGATTTATAACCTGGCTGATTGGATAATGAATTTAAATACTTAAAATAGAATTCATCTGATCAAAAAATAATAAAACAATACTGATGAAAAAACTAGTTCGATACCTTCTTCTATTTACAGCATTATTTTTTTCTGCAAGTTTGATATTTGGTCAGGAAAATTATGCGACAAACATTAAAACTGAAATTTCCGGGACTGAAAAAATGCTTATCACTTATGATATCGATGGTAAAGGTGGAGGGGTTTTTTTTAATGTAATTATATTATTGACTAGCAACGGTCAGCAGATTAAGGCAAATTCTGCTTATGGTGATTATGGTAGTAAGATTAGCCCTGGTATTGAAAAGGCTATTGTTTGGTATTTCAATAATGATTTTAAAGGAGATATTCAAAAGGTTGAGGTGGATGTTTTTGCCTACAAAGAGAATGAACCTCAGGCTGTATTTCGTATTCAGTCTGTCGGGAATAATGGTTATGCACCCTGCGAGGTTGTTTTTATTAATAATTCCACTGATGCAAACGAATATAAATGGGATTTTGGTGACCCTTCTTCGGGTATTAAAAACCATTCCTTTGATAAGGAACCAACCCATATTTATGAAAAGAAAGGTTTGTACTCTGTATCTATGGTAGCTGCCAACACTGACCTGGATATGGAAAGCACTTTCTATTACAGCCTGGAAATCCTTGAGCATCCTCCTACCATCGCTAAATTTGAGTATAGCACTACCAATATTGAAGCTCCATTTGATGTCAGTTTCACTGAGAATTCCACGAATGCAGATTCTTTCTCCTGGGATTTTGGTGATCCGGGGTCGGGCAGGAAGAATGCTTCCACGGTGTTGAACCCAAAACACAAATACAAGCAGGCCGGAACATATACGGTGAATTTAAAAGTTACTAATTCGACAACTGGTTTGTCGAATACCGTGTCAAAGGAGTTGGTTTTCAAAGAGCCGGAATTGCCTGCTGCGAATTTTATTTTCACCCTTTCTTCTGAAATAGCTCCTTCTATTGTAATATTTAAAAACACATCTTTAAATTCAGATTCTTATACCTGGGACTTTGGAGATATGGGTTCTGGTAGCAATAATACTTCTGCTCAGGCTAATCCAAGTCATACCTTTACCGAGGCTGGGAAATACGAGGTTAAAATGACGGCCAGAAATACTCAAACCGGGAAGTCAACATATTTCAGCCAAATAGTTGAAATAGCCGCGCCTCCCAAACCTCCTATAGCCAGGTTTGATATTGAGAACAACAATATAATTGCCCCCGCAACAATAATTTTCAGTAATACTTCTAATTATGCAGATCGGTACACCTGGGACTTTGGGGATCCCGGATCAGGTAATGGTAATGCTTCAAACATTACTAATCCAACCCATACTTACACTAAGGCCGGTCGTTATGAAATTACATTAACAAGTTTTAGTACCTCGGCCGATAAAAGCGATAAATTCTCAGATTTTGTTATTGTAACAGAGCCTGCCAAACCTCCTGTTGCTGGATTTACCGTTGAGGGTAATGATCAGACGGCTCCTTCAAGAGTAAATTTCAGGAATACTTCCTCAAATGCCGAGCGTTTTGCCTGGGATTTTGGAGATCCAGATTCCGGTTCCGAAAATACATCCACATTAACAAGTCCTTCACATACATATTCCAAGGGTGGCAGGTATGAGGTTATATTGGTAAGTTCTAATACTGATACTGACGAGACAAGTACACATAGTGAATTTGTTACTGTTACTGAGCCTATAATATTGCCGGTAGCTGATTTCACCTGGGATGCTGGAGAAGCAGTTTCCCCGGCGGTTGTAACCTTTACCAATTCATCCAGTAAGGCAGACAGCTTTACATGGAATTTTGGGGATCCGGGTTCCGGTGATGGAAACACATCAACAGGTACTAATCCTACCCATACATACGAAAAGGATGGTAGGTATGAAGTGGTTCTTTCAGCTCTGAACCAATCCAGTGGGGTAGTTAGTAAAGCGACAAAAAGCATTACTATAGCCAAACCAATTTCTCCACCTGTAGCTGATTTCACTTTGACCTTCATTGGAGATGTTGCTCCCGTAGAAATTTCTTTCACCAATTCCTCCCTGAACGGGGATGAATACAGATGGGACTTTGGGGACACCGGATCGGGGAGCAATGAATCAACAGAGGCAAATCCGAGCCATCGTTATACAAATCCTGGTAATTATACTGTTAGCTTGACGGTGAAGAATTCGACTACCGGAAAGACTGATGTTACCACCAGGGATATTAAGGTTGTTAGCGAATATACCACTTTCGTCCATGTTAGCGGCCGGGAGGGCCAGGATGAGATTGCCACCTCCATCGTCAGTTATGGAGATGATGAATACCTGGTCCTTATCAATAATCCTGAATCAGGCAGCAGTCTGATAACAATAAATGAGGAGGGAGTGATTTCTGGAGAAAAAGAACTGGACGGCCAAATCATGGATATTGATTTTGGAGCGGAAGGACAGGGATATGTTTTGTCAGGCTTCCTGGAACCTGATAAGCTATTGATTCAAACCATGTCGGTAACGTTGGAGACGGAGGAGCCAGTTCAAACCGATGGAATTACCATAATCAGTCGTGACTTTTCTCTGCCTAAGCTTGCTGTAGCAGGCAACGGGGAAGTTGGAATAGTTGGGAACCATGTTGAGTCGGGAGATCCCAGGGATTTCTGGTTTCAGAAGTTGGATATTGAAGGATCCCTGGTTCCGGTAAAAGGTAAAACTTTTAAATTCATGGGAATTAAGCTGGTTAACGAAATTATTGCCTCAGAGGATGATGGCTTTGCCATCACCGGATACTGGCAGGAGGATGAATCCAAGCCCAAGCGACTAATGTTTGCTTCAGTGGATAGTACCGGAAGGGGATTTCTTAAAGCTATTACAGCCGTGACTAATTTTATTGGCTGTGATATAGTATCCTCCCATACCGGCGGTTATGGTATATTATCTGCTCAGGGAAGTCCACTTAATGATTCTGTGTACAACGTGGTACTGATGATTGTAGGCCTTGACGGAGGACCCATCAGTTTCTCAGGCAGCCTTCATGAAAATTTATTCCTTACTGACATGCAAAAGTTTCCTCCCAGCATCATCCGGACCGATGGCGGATTCGTAGTAGCGAGTTATGCACATAACGGGACCGACTATGATATTAATCTCTTCTGGATTGATGTTTCAGGAGAGATGATAATGAAGAAAGAGATTATTCAAAGGCCGGGTGATCAGTTTGTTTCCGATATAATTGAATTAGAGGACGGTAGTTTTATAATTATTGGTGCTGAACGAATTAAAAATCAGTACGATGCCCTTATCCTCAAAACTGATCCATTTGGCAGGGTCAATCCTGTTGTTGGATCAAAATAAATATTAAAAATCAGCAGGAAAGCTTATTTTTTCAATTTGTCAATTTGACTCAGAAGGGCTTTGGTTTCTGTATTGCAGTCTTTTAGCTTTTGCTCTGTCTCCTTTAGTTTTTTCTCAAGGTCGGCTATAGCTTTATCGCTACCACCACCTCCTCCGCCCGATCCGGCAGCTTTGAGCAAATTTAGCTCATTTTGCAGATTGGTTTTTTCTGTTAAAAGGCGTTGTACCTTATCGTCGCTTCCTTCTGTATTATTTTGGCAATCATCCAATTGCCTCTTAAGGCTCAGTTGTTCCTTATAAGACATCTGTAGATCAGAATATGTCTTGATAACATTAAGGTAAAGTTTCGATTCCCAGCTTTCATCCTCTGCTACCTGGTTTTTGGTTGAACTTAGTTTGGATGCAATATCTGAATGCAGGACATCAATATTTTCACCTTGTTCCTTGTAAACAGGAACTTTGGCCATCAAAATTGTTACCTCATCCATAGTTGGTGCGAAAACCTCTTCCTGGAATTTCAATTGGTCCTGAAGTCCTTCCAGATCTTTATTTGATTTGGAATCTGATAGCTTTGGGATATTCATGGTTGTAAAACCCAGAATCATTGCAATGGCGAAACTTATAAGAAAAAGGCCTACTACTTGATAGAATGCTTTTGAGCGTTCTTTTTTATTTATTGGCTTCATCTTGAATTAAATCTAAATTGTTTTCAACTCGTTTACAGATTAGCACATCATTCTCCTTTATTTTGTTGGTGGAGATTGAACTATCCTGGTTCAGTGCTTCTTTCAGGCGGAAAAGCTTGTTTTTAACTTTAAAGAATACCCATGGATCTGGTTCATTGTTATCATTTGAATAAGAAATAGGACCTTCAGGATGCCGACTATTATAGTCATTTATAAAAAAGTAGAAAAGCCGTCCCAGGGCCATTCCTGCTGGTGCTTTCGCCCTGAATGTCGCTAACTCGTTGCTGATGACATTTTTCTGGAACACAAAGCTGATCACTATTGGGTTATCCAGTTCTGCATCACTCGGATCTTCGATATTCTGGCCGATGGGGTAATGCCATGTTTTGAATTCTTTTGCCGGCCTTCCTGCTAATTTTATTATAGCTTCATTCAGAAGTACTGGTACCAGGAACCATAGTAATGATAAATACCAAACCGGGGGTAATGAGGGTGACCTGAGGAAGGAAAAAGAAATGTTGGTAAGTAAAAATCCAAAGAGCAAGAACCCGATTATAAAGACAATCTGCATGTTTAATTTCTGTGAGGGATACCATTCCAGCGTGTTTTTTGCCAGACTAACGTGGAGAATTCCCAGGATTACCAGGTACACTTGAGCTAATATCAGCAAATTGGTTTCATTAATTCCCAGATCGAAAAAAAGGAATAGAGCCGGAACAGCCAGGAGGAATGATGTGAGAATGGTATAAACCAGGCCGGCTGCACCAAATCTTTTGAGCCCTTTTAATCTCTTAACTATGACCATAAAAATGCCCAGGCCAAGAACCAGACTTCCAATCTTTAATGCCAGACTTGTACCGCTCATTTTCAGTTTATCATAATGGGCTATAAAAATAGAAAAGAATGATTCAATTTCCTACTTTGATTTCAACCGTCTCTTATTAAATAATGATGATCAGATAATCGAAGAATGCTAAATATAATTTAATACCTGTTTAGCCAATCAAAACAGTAGGGCAGCCGATGACAATAGATCCGCCGTGAGCCGTCATATCTCCCATCCTGGCAGCAGGCTGCCCGCCAATCATAACCGTGAATGACCCCAACACGATATTGTCTGGCGGGCCTGTGCAGGTAGCCATGTCACCAACCCTGGCAGCCGGCATACTGGCTATCAATACCGTTGGGCACCCAGGTGGCAGTATAGGCCCTCCCACGTGGGGTACAACTCCGGTGACCATAGGGCAAACGTGCATATCTGAAACTCTGGCGGCTGGTTGTCCCATTGTTTCTCTAATTAATATTCACTAAACTACCTTTAAGTATTAATATTGCAGAGGTTGATACCTCTGATCCTGCATTTCCGGCAGCTTTGAACTGAGCATTGGCTGCGATATCCACATTCAAGGCACTGATTGACAGATCCCCGGGAGTTTCCAGGCTGACCTTCCCGCTCTCTGCCTTGGCTGTTACCTCCTGACCTTTAAGTTCGAGAGCCTGAGAGGCTGCAATTTCCATTCCCTGGCCGGCTTCAACAGCTATTCCCTGACCGGCTTCAATTTTGATACCCTGCTCTGCGCTTATCTCGATTTCCTTTGCTTCAAGTTTCAGGGTTCCGGTCGAATGGATCTTCAATTCCTTATTGACGGTGTCAAGGATAATCTCATTAACCTCATCCTTATCGTAAATCCTGATCAGTTCACTTCCATCAACATCGTGGAATTCAATGGTATGCCCGCTTCTTGTTCGAATTGCTTTGATATCGGGTGCTGCATCTCCCCATGCCGGATCAGGACAGAAATGATCCTGGCTGGTGTTGAAAGCTCCCAATACATAAGGACGTTCCATATCTCCATCTTCAAAAGCCACCAGAACATAGGTATCAAGCTCCGGGACAAAGAAATTTCCTCCCTTTTTCATGGTATATGGTGCAATGCACCTTATCCATGGTGTTGTGCTTTGGGCCGGATTCCAGCCAAAGTCAACTATTACCCGGCCGTATTTATCCGGATCATCATTGGCCATAACCTTGGCACGAATGGGATAGGAATGCAATATGGCATCAGGGTTGATATTTTCCGGTATTTCACTTTCAGCTGACATAGCATTAAAGCTGTTGTTGTAGTTTAAAACCTGGTCGCAGTCATGGGATAGGGAGGTTATTCGATATCGGCCATAACTTTGTTCTGAACCGTCGGGGCCAGGGTTGTAAATGCTAATTTCTTGTCCGATTTTCAAACGCATATTTGAACCCGAGCCAATAGTTCGGGAAAGCTTTAAAGCATCCGAAGTTTCTTCCAGTATACCTGCATTATTTAACCCATCTTGATAATTACCCGGATCAACGTTCAAGTGATTGTAGTTTCGAGTGGCCTGTTCACTAAATAGCTGCTTCGATTCAGAAAAGGCATGCCGGCCATATTCATTCAATTGCTGGTCAACACTATTATTGCCTGACTCCCATGTGAGAGTCTCCTCCTCAGAATCATGTACATAGCGAAAAGTATTACCTAATGGAGCAGCCTTCAGCCCGAACTGGAAATTGTCCAGGTTTATGCCTAAATATAGTTGATCTTCATCAACATCAGGTAATTCTCCAAAAAATAACTCCTGACCGTTATAGAAAAACCATTCACCATACCTTATGGAAATTCGTCGTAGGAAATCGTAGTCACTTTCCATATATTGAACCAGATAGGTCAATTGGTCGGTGGTTCTTGGAGTAACGTTAGGGTTTAATAGGTTCCTGGGATAAGGCTGCAAAACCTCGTTGACAACTTGTTCCAGGGTTTTTTCAACGAAAGTACGGCAGGTAGGTTTTCCTTTAAGGATGATGTCCGGGCTTTTACCAATAATGGTTATGATATCCCCGCTCCTCATCCCGGAACGGTTACTCTGGATTTCTGTTATTATTCCCCGGAAGCTGAATCCTTCATTGGAATCCGAGCTTCCTAATTCCTGGAATTCAGAATTTATTGTGCAGCTCTTTCCTATAAAGTTTTTAGTTCTTTCAACAATAAACTCATCAGGGCTCTCCAAACTTTCCAACTCATAACTGATTGAGAAATAGCTGTGATTATACATGTCCTGTAACACATCTAAATTCACAAAATTCTCAATATCCTGATTATCAATTGAGACGCGTACACTTGTTAGCTGTGCCATGATACATAAAAAATTGAGAATTAATCTTGACCCTTATTAGAATGTGACCACCAGTTACTATGCTGTATGCCAGAAATAGTAATATATTCGGCAGAGATGACCAGCTGGATTGTGATATCAGATTCATTGGCGAAGTGCTCATTATAACTTATTAAAAAGCCATTTTTGAACTCAATTTTTCTGCCAGGACCAGTTGATGTAACTCCGGAAAATGCTATTCTGCCATTTTTCAACGCTGTTGCAGTCATCATCCATTGGATAATCTCTGAATCGTCTATTCCCCGGAGTGTAACATTAATTATTCCTCCCCGAATGCGAGACGTCGCCTTGCCACGTCCATCAATATCCTGGGTGAAATTAAAATCACAGGCTAAAACAGGTATTCCTTTCTGCTCATTGTTGTGACCTTCAATATGTAGTCTTGCTGTTAAAGACATATTAATAAACTTGTAATTGTAAGAATGGATAAGTTTACAATTAAACGCCTCTTGAGGAGGTTTTAGTCAGGAAAAAATGAGTAAGATGGATTCAAACCAAAATCCCCGGGAATAAAACCGGAGGAATTAGTCAGGATTTACATGGCCCACTCATTTTCATGTTCTCCATTGCCCAGTTTGATTTTTTTGGCGGATAGGGTAATGGTTTCAACCATTGCTCCAGTGCCAATATTATCAAAGGATTCTTCGTACGAAACCATATATGCTTCGGATATTTCCAATTCTTTAAGCTTGGCATCTTCATCCCTTTTATTAAAGGTGATTTTACCATCCTTTCTCATATAGCTGTCGCACATCCACTCAAACAGGGTTGTATCATCTGTGGATTCAACAACAATGTTAACCATTCCACCTCTTGTAGTGGAGGATGGCCGGCCAGTGTCATCAGTGGCCTGGTTCATGCTATAATCGCATTTCAGTACACGGTATTCCTTTCCGTCGACTTCAAATTTTGCTTTAAATGACATGATTTTTAAGTTTTAAAGATGAATATTAAATTAATTGTCATAAGTAAACAACATTGCTTCCCCAGACATTTAACCGCCGGGAAGTTTCTATGTTACAATTACATTTACCCTAATACCAGGATTTTGCGTAACCGGTGATTCATGAATTTACTAATTCTGTTCGTATTCGGTATCCCACTCAGTTCCGTCATCACCCTTTTGTCCGTCCATTTTAATCATGAAGTTTTTGGCCGGAAAGTAGGGGGTCATATGTATATCGAGGAATATCCGGTCTTTTTGTTTGGGATCCTGTTCGAATCTCTTGACTGAAAATTTCTCGATGAGCTTACCTGGTCCGGTAATCCCATCCAGGAAGCGAGTCATTTGGCTGAGGATCTCCTTACGCGTTTTTACATTGAAGTTCTCGAATGCACGTCTGTTTAGAAAATCCATCAATACTTTAGTGATGTAGTCGAAAACACGCACCACTGAATAGGTCTGAAGGCCAAGATTATCCCCATTAAAGAGTGTTTTAGCGGAAAATGCCATCACTTTCCCATACTCATTAACCATAGGGATCAGCCCAAGCTTTTCAAGATTGGCAATTTCACTTTTTTTCAAATCAAATTTAACGCCGTCTATTTCGCTAAGGCTTCCGTGTTTTTTCCCGGCTGCAACCTGGGACATGAGAGTCTGGTAAATGTTTCCTGCCAATGCACCTGCCGGAGGAACAAAAAGCTCCTCATCTTCACCCAAATCAGCATACTTATCACGGCCCACCAACCAGTTGCATGACATCAGGACATTAGATCTGTATATATCTCCACCTGTGAGATTACTGGCTTCAAAGAGTTCCATAACGTCGTCAGGGGTATCCAGGTGCTCAAAATCCGTGACCATCATAACTTTGTTTTCGTTGGCAATTTTGGCCCATTTTTCGACGACCTTGTTTGAGCCCAGATAGCCGGGTACGACCAGCAGACTGTAATTGTCCCTCAAATCCAGCCGGTCGAATTTTTGCACCAGTTCTTCCTGGATGGCATCAATAAAACGGGTGTCATCCAGGTCTTTTAGTTGTTCAAGATCAGCATTTACAAAGCTGACATTTTTGACTTTAGTGCTCCCGGTGTTCTTAAAAAACAGTGCCATGGAGCGGTAGGATTTCTCAAGGTTCTTGCAGGATTCAACAGCCTTTTTAAGGTTCTCCTTGAGTGTTTTTTCTTTGATCTCAGCATTGGATTCGCAGTTCTGAATCATTTCAGATACATCTCCGGACGAAGATAAAACAGCTGCCCAAAGTTCAAGTGTTTTTTTGAGGGCATCCCTTTCCCCCTTCTTGGAATGTTCTGAAAGAAAGATCTTTTTCCTGGCTTTTCTTTCAGGGTTAAGATTTTGAACGCCATCCAGAGCAGCTTCAAGGAGGTCAAATCCACCTACTTTGGCCAATTGATCCAAACTCGATTTCAATACTTCTTCAGGTTTATCGATCTTACCGATTTTTTCGGCAACTTTTCCCCGGTACTGCTCAATATTTTGTTGTGATTGTTGTAATGCCATGTCTAATAATTTTTATTGATGGTTGAATCAAGCCTGTTCAATCTCTTTGACCAGAGCATAAATAGCATTCAGAGTAGCCTCTTTCGTTTCTGCATTTTCTAATGCCTTACGCAAAAGCTTATTGCTTTTCAACTGTTTTATGATCTTAAAAAACTGATCTTTTTGAACAGTCAGATCCTTCAAGAACTCACTCTGGGCAACAATGCCCTTAGTTCCGAAATCGGCAATATTGTTGAAGGATAATTTCTCTTCTTTTCCAGTTCCGTCACTATCTGTAAACTCCACATCAATTTTAGGTTGAAAATGGTTGAATACATCATCAATGGAAGTTAGACCCTCAACGATTTCAGGTTTAATGGGAGGTTCTGCGGTAAATTTCTCCAACATTAGGGTTCGATTCTGAGGTATATCGCTAATGGCTTCGCTAGCATCGCCCTTAGCTTCTGTACCGCCTATTCCATACATTTGCATATTATTAGTTTTAAATGTTAATGATAGTTAAAATTAATCAAATAAATGTTAT
Organism: uncultured Porphyromonadaceae bacterium; assembly: GCA_964465145.1. Classification (GTDB taxonomy): domain Bacteria; phylum Bacteroidota; class Bacteroidia; order Bacteroidales; family UBA12481; genus JAUVKA01. The sequence continues at coordinate 17,900 of CAYXJR010000075.1, forward strand.
TCAATTTTCCAGACAATTTCATCCTTTTTATCAAGTTCGAGCTTTACCTTAGACCCCCTGTGTAATTCATCGGAAATAATCATCTTTGAAAGAGGCCTGCGTAATTGATTCCTGATAACTCCTACAATAGGCCTGGCGCCATATTTGGGTGAAAATCCCGATAGGGCAAGTTTTTCTTTTACCTGTTGATCCATTATTAACTCAATCCCCTTATCTTCCAAAGATTTGTAAAGACTTTTCAAGTGTATCTCGAAAATTTTAACAACATTTTCCTGAGTGATCGGGGCAAAGGGAACAATCTCGGTTAGTCGTCCCAGGAATTCCGGCCTGAAATGATTGCTCATGATTTCCATGAGTTTATTAGAGCTGGGGATCTCTCCTTTGTTGAATGAATCTACGATAAAATCGCTTCCTATATTAGATGTGAATAGGATAATAGCATTAGAAAAGTCACCTTCTTTCCCGAGCCGGTCGTGTAATTTACCTTCATCGAGAATCTGCAGAAAAATATCAAAAACGGAATTATGAGCTTTTTCTATTTCATCAAATAGAACAACAGAGTAAGGCTTTTGGCGAATTTTATTAACGAGTAATCCTCCTTCTTCATAGCCCACATACCCAGGGGGTGCGCCATAAAGCAGTGCCGCAGAGTGTTCCTCCTTGAATTCAGACATGTCGAACCGGGTAAGGAAGGACTCATCCTGGAAAAGGAATTCAGATAGTGATTTCGCCAGCTCAGTTTTCCCAGTGCCTGTGGGGCCTAAAAAGAAGAATGAACCGATGGGTTGACCCGCCTTATTCAATCCAGAACGGGATTCCAGTATAGCCTCCGCAATGCTTTTTAGAGCGTGGTCTTGCCCAATCACCCTTTTCTTCAGGTGTGCCTCGGTATTCATCAGCCGGTCTCTCTCTTTGGTCTGCACTTTTCCAAGAGGAATTCCGGTTTGTGCGGAAACAATCGCTGCTATATCGGACTTATCAAGTACTTCTATTTTGTTTTTGGCGTGTTTTTTCAGGTTAGCTAAAATCTTTTTGCAGTAATCGTAGAGTTCTTTCCCCGATTTCAATTGGGTTATTTTCTCTTCTTCGTTGAGCTTCGAGAATAGTATTGGGGAGATTTGATTCTTTAGGTCTGAATAGAACCATTCCAATTCCTCAGAATTCTTGTCCTGACCTTTTTTTGGCTTGATTTTCTCAAGCTCTTGAGTAAGTTCATCAATTTTACCTGAAGAAATATCAGTCATCAAACGGACACCGGACATGGTATGATCGATAAGGTCAATGGCTGAATCCGGCAGGGACCGCTCCTTTAGATAGCGTTTAGATAACCGTATGGCTTCAGCACAAACTTCAACATCAGCTTTGATATTATGGTGTTTTTCAAAGGAAGGGATTACTTCTTTGAGCATTCGAAGTGCTTGTTGCTCGTTGGGTTCTTCGATTTTTACCAGTTCGAACTGCCGGTTAAAGGATTCGTCTGTCTCGATAAGCTTGGTGTATTTATCCACTGAAGTGGTCCCGATCATTGTCAGGTTTCCCCTGGATAATTCCGGTTTGAGAAGGTTTGCTGTGCCTGAAGTTCCGCTTTGGGGGTCGAGTAACATGTGGATCTCATCAACAAAAAGGACAGCTTTTTCATATTGCTGAATTTCCTTAATGATGTTTTTCAGGCGGTCCTCAATCTCTCCCTTATATGATGCCCCTGCTATAAGGGAGCCGAAATCCAATTCGAAGATCCTGGCTCCTTTAAGGTTTTCCGGAACTTTCCCTCCAGTGATATGCTGACAAAATCCATTGATGAGGGCGGATTTGCCAACTCCCGGTTCACCCAGGATTAGGACATTGGACTTCGACCTGCGACCCAGTATTTCTGATATAGCCCGTATTTCACTATCCCTACCGACTACAGGATCCATTTTTTGCTGAATGGCCAGCTCATTTTTGTCGATAGTATATTTGAGAAGGGCATTTTGGCTTGCTTTTTTCCCGTCTGGTTTGGCAGGATCTCCTGTTATTCCCACAACTTTTTGAAGATCAGAGATTTCCAAAATGGTATCCATCACCTCCTGCTGGGAAAGAGTGAAGGACTTCAGTTGCTCATAGCTAAAGCCAACACCAGGTGTACTTAGGGCAGCAAGTATGTGAACTGGTTCTATCTCATCTTTGGAGAGCTTTATTCGAATATTATCAGCTTCGCGCAGAATAGCTTTAAAAGCCTCGTCTCCAGATGGATTCTCAACAAATTTTCCTGACTTTGGTAATGATTCAATGCGCACTTCCGCCCATTCTTCCAAATAGTAAATATCTTTGTCAAGGGAAAGTAAAAAGTCGGTTAGGCCAATATCTTTGTGGAAAAGAGCTTTTAGCAAATGTGCGGGGGCAATTTTATCATTCGAGAATTCTTTAGCCAGAGATTGGGCGATATTAATAGCTCGCTTGAGTTCGACTGTAAAGCTCATGTTAAGATCGGTAGTCATGGAGGAAGCTGTTGATACTTTAGACTTATAAAGATAAAATATTTTTAATGTAATCCAAGTAGGGAGGGGATTCAGGCAGGGGAAACGCATGAAAGTGATTCATCCACCCTGTTTTGATTTGCATATAATT
>CAYXJR010000076.1:0-20355 GCA_964465145.1 uncultured Porphyromonadaceae bacterium
TACCTTTAAAGGGTACAACTTTATTACCAAATAAATACCCTGCTAAACAGTTACCTAATAAATATATAATGTAGAGACGCATAATAACTATGCGTCTCCATAACAATGCGTCTCTACATTTTATCTTATTATCATCCTTTTGGTTTGTCTGAAATCCCCGGCCTCAAGCGTATAAAAATACAGGCCGGCATCAAGGTCAGTATTGCTGAAAACAGCTGAGTGTTTTCCTGCCTGTTTTGTCCCTTCCTCAAGCAATCGCACTGTCCGTCCGCTGATATCCTTTATTTCAATAATAACTGATTCTTCTTTTGCCAGGGTATATCCGATCCGTGTTTCCCCGGCAAAGGGGTTTGGATAGTTTTGGGAAAGGGAGCTTAGATTAGTGCTGTTTGGTATACCATCAATAATATTCTCATGATTATCGATATTCAACCTTATCATCTTGTTGTAATTTGATCCCTGAGTCCATACACCGCTATAGGTTTCATACCACCATTGTTTATCAAAAGAATCCGGGTAAGTCTGGGTGCTTCCAATCCAGAAGGTATCTCCCCGGTTAACAATATCATCTTGCTCAATATAGGTCCAGAATTGGACTCCTGCAATGTACCTTCTGCCTTCTGTCATGAATTCTCCTATTCCGTCAGGATCAATAGGAAGGGTAACCCAACCTTGTTCCAGAATAGTGGAATCCACCCACATTATCTCAGAACTGACCAGTTCAACCATTTCTAACTCATCACCTTCACCAGTTTTAATTTCTATAAGAACAAACCTGAAATCAACATCCATATTGCTTCGGGATATAAACACAGATATAGAGCTAGCGGTACAATCTTCAATTGGATTAAACTCAACCCCCATTATATCACCTTCATGAGTGTTTTGATAATAATTCCTCCATGGACTTTCATTTGCTTCGCTTACATCAGGAGTGCGGGCAAAAACACTGTCGGTTACATGGAAATAATAGGATTGAACATTATTCTGAGTGGCCTGGTCATCCTCGTCTCCCAGCATACTAAAAGTGATATCATAATGGCCAAAATCCACCGGGGTATAATTATCCTCAATAAAAAGGGTATCTGCCGGATCGCCAAAAGAAACATAAGGTATCGATTCAGAGCTGGCATTGTATTGCTCTACATTATTTTTGTTGATAACAACATTTAAATGGACATTGTTCAAATCATAATCTCCATAATTAATTACGCTGCCCTCGAATCCCCCCAGGGGCATGATTTGGGTCTTTGGCATCATATAATAAAACCCGGGGGCATCTTCAGAATTGTCGTCAATCAATTGAACATCCCAATGGTTCATTTTCAGATCATAGTCCCATCCTTCATAAAGAATAATATCATCAAGCATCCAGAAATACAGCATTGAGCCATCCCATGTTATTTTGATGGTTACATTTGCCTGTCCACCAGCAACATCAGATAAGTTGGCAGTATAATCAGCTACTTCATTATTTGTCAGGTTTAGGACATTAGTTCCAGAGCCTGTACCCATTTTGAGATCGAACTCAGCCCAGTGAGCGCCATTGTCGTTAGATACCTCGATGACCATCCTCGGGCTGTTGAAGTATTTAAACATCTGCTGCAGGCCGATAATAACGGATGGGTGGTTGCTGCAATCCAGTTTAGGCAAAGTAATTGAACTGTTGACAAATAACATTTCCATATAATCTTTATAGGCATTTAAATTGTCAAGGTCGATAGACAGAAAGCCGTTCTCCCCTGTGCTGGAGTTCAGAATATAACCACCATCACGATGAGAAAAGGGCCCCTGCATACTATCCTTGGTCCACACCCAGACATATCCGTTATCATCTGATGAGTTATCTTCTATAAGCCAACCCTCCGGGGCAGTCCAACCTTTCGGATCAACTGGACTTTCCCAATCAAAATGCTCTTCCCAGAAAACCTGTCCATCACCCTTAAGGTTCTTAACCTGGGAAAATACTGAGGTGAAAATGATCATTGATAAAGCAATAAGTACTAATCGTTTCATCCTTATAATGATTTAAAATTAAAATTGATTAAGTGCATAACTGAATCTCAAAATTCAACAAGTTTTCTAACATAGCCAAATTTGATCCCTAGAAATGTGTGTAAAAAAATAAGTTTATTGATATAAACCCGTGCCGGGAGGATCAGCTAGTCTGGAATCAAACTGTGATAATCCTTCTATGATCTTTTCGGCCAGTTTTCTATACCCCAATGTTGTGTAGTGCACATTATCCGCTGCAGTGCCATAAAGGGTATGAACCTCTTTCGAATACTCATATATATCATTCACCTTATCACGCTGGCCCTGTTCCTTTGAGTCTTCATGCCGGTAGGCCAGATCCCACAATCCCCAGTTAAACTGAACGATGTCCCAATCTTCTTCTCCAATCCATTCTTGAATCTTTTCCATGCCTGTTCCAGTATGCTGGGCGTTTCCCTCATTGTGGGATACAATTGCTTTTCCCCCTAACAATTCCTTCACGTGAGGAGTGTATCCGATTGAGATTGAATCCCCGATAATTAGAATCTTTGGAGGTGGCTTTGTACATCCTAACAGTACTGATATTAAGATGATGGTTATTATATATTTCATGAATCGAAAATAATAAAATATATAAACCCCGAAACATGATTATTACATCCTGGCCAAACTCAGGCATAAAATATGTATTGTAATGGTAATGAAGAGGTAAAGGTTTCTGGAAGCTGAGGGGCTTAATTTAAAATAGTGATATCTTATGGCACTCACTTCACAGGTTGTGATGCAATTACAGGTTGCAGGTTACAAGTTGCAGGTTGCAGGTTACAGGTTACCTAATTCCCAAATTCCCCAACATCAATACTCTTGAACACTATCGTTTCGTATGGTGAATTCGCCCCAGCCTCGTAAAAACATCCCAATAATCTTTTTCTTATAATAGTGATGTCGGAATAGGCAGATGGCCCTGCATGTAATTGGATGGAGTCTGTCCAGGAAAAGGACTGATCACAGCTTATTTTAAGAGTCATATTTTCCCTATTATTCTGATTGGAAGGATTGCTGAAGAAGTATAGACTTTCACCCTGTTTTTTCCAGGTGCTTCTGATCAGGCTAGCCTGGCATATTGGTTCCGGCAACAGAGTATCTGAGTAAATATTGGACCAGGTATCTCCCCCATCGTTAGAGATACTTATCTTCCTTGCTTTTTGAGCCCGATCATAATTCCTCATATTTAAAAGTAATTTCCCATCATCTAATTCAGTAACAGTACATTCATTCACCTGGTGCTGAGGAGTACTACCACCAAGAATCCAGGATTTTCCGTGGTCATCGGAGTATATGATGTGGCTGTAATATTGTTTTGTTACTGCCTCAATATGATCACATGGGATAACCAGCCGGCCTTTATTGTTCCCATTTTTTAATTGTATCCCGTGAACAGGCCCAGTGGCATACCATGTCCAGTTTTCTCCTTTGGCCGTCTTTGTAATTTCCTTCGGCCCTGACCAGCTTTTACCGTCATTTTCTGAATGTATTACAAAAACTCTTCTTGTATCCTCACTGGTCTGGTCAATTATACGCGATTCATGGTCGGATCCCAGATTCCAGGTGCTTAACAGCCAGATTGTTCCAGTCTTTTTATCAACTACCGGCGCAGGATTTCCACATACATTCTCGCCCCCATCCCAAACAACCTGAACGGGCCCCCAGCTTTTCCCCCTATCAGTTGAGCGCCTCAATACCAGATCAATATCACCCGTATCAGAACAGCTGTTTTTACGGGCTTCAGCAAAAGCCAGCAGAGTGCCTTTAGTGGTTGTTACGATTGCCGGGATACGAAAACAGGCATAGCCATCCTGCCCCTGTTGAAATAAAACCTGTTCTGTTTCAGAAACTTGTGAGCAAGAAATTACAGAAAGCAAGAGAATTACAGGCATCAATCTTTTCATTTTTCAATCTCCCCTACCTAACCACCATCCTCTTTGTTTCCCTGAATTTACCGGAACTCAAGGTATAGTAATAAACCCCGGCTTCCATATCCTCTGCATTGAGGGTATATTCATGCAATCCTGCTGATTGGCCAGCCAGGTTTTCCTCAGTTACTTTCCTTCCTGTAAGATCAAAAACTACAAGCTGAACTGCACCTGGATGAGCCAGGTTATAGCTAAAACTTGTTTGACCGTTAAAAGGATTTGGATAATTCTGTCCCAACCATGATCCTGACGATTCAGTTGTAACAACATCATCAATAAGATTCGAATCATCATTCAGGTGCATTCTTACCATCACTAAATCATTGCCTAAAGTATACCATGCATCATCTTCAGACATATACATATAGCTTTTACCACTCGGATAGTAATTGTCACGGTCTGAACCAAGATGGTAACGATGGGAATCGTAAGCTTCCTCAAAATCCATATTATTCCAGAGTTCTATCGCCACAATATATGTTTTTCCTGCTTCAAGAAATTCTCCTTCTCCATCTTTTTCAAGAGGTAAGGTCACCCAGTGTTCCTTCAGGTAGGTTGAATCCATATCCACCATTTCGCTGCTTAGGAGCTCAAAAAAATCACCCGTTTCTTCATCGATACCCAGGAGGACCATTCTGAAACTGCAGAGAATATCGGCGCTATTAATATAGACTGCCAGTGAATTAACCTCAGCGTCTTGTATTATTGTATATTCAGTTCCCATCATATCTCCTTCATGTTGATGTGTGTACCAACCCCAGGTAGAAAATGTTACTTCTGGATCCTCATCGCAGCGTGAGAATAAGCTGTCGGTTACCATAAAAGGTATTGAGGCATAATTATCGAATGGCCTCTCATCTTCATTTTCTGAAAGGAGGGAAAAGTCCATCTGGTAATGGCCGAAATCCCCGGGCATAAACTGTTCTTCAAATTTAAGTGTGTCAACTACAAGTGGATAGGAAATAATTGTATTGGAATTTGCGTCCCAAATCACCTCATTGTTTTTAGTAACTGTAGCATTAAGGTGGGTTCCCCACTGCTCCTGATTACCAAAGTTGTTAACTATACCGTACAATATATAGCTAGAAAGTTGAGTATGTGGCAAGGCATAAAAGAATCCTTCCGGATCATCAATCCCATTGTCATAATCAGCTTCATAGTAAAGCATTTGCAGGTCATAATCCCAACCATCCATAAAAACAATATCATCGATCATCCAGTGATATAATCTTGCTTCTCTCCAGGTAATCTTGAACTGAACTTCAGGCATTCCTGCAGCAACATCAGTGATATTGATATAGAGATCAACCTTTTCCCCATTTCCGATTCCACCAACCCGCTCATTGTAAAGAGTACCCATCTCCATATCGAAAGTAGCCCAGTGGACTCCGTTATCGTTGGTTACTTCAAAGAGTTGCACTGAGGATGACCAGTATCTAAAGTTTTGCTCCAACCTAACCAATACGGATGAATGGCCGCTGCAATCAATTTTAGTGCTGATGATTGAATTGTCAACTGATATGAAGTCATTATAGTCAGTTAAATCTTGATTATATCCGCCCATATTTAGAGCCAGGAAACCATTTGCCCCTGAGGTGGACTGCATAGGTGCTTCGGCTGTATAAGCTCCAATAAGGCTATCCCTGGCCCATTGCCAATTGAAACCTACGTCGGTTGGATCTTCCAGCGCCCAGCCATCAGGAAGGAACCAGCCGATACCGGAGGTGGAATCTCCCCAGTCGAATTGTTCTTCCCAGAAAATATCGCCTCCGCCCTTTAATTGATTTTGTTGCTGCATAGTTTTTATATTGCTAATACCAGGCGGATCAAATGATGGAGGTTTTTCAAATACAAGAGGTCTGATTTGAGCCATCAGAAAAGTACTTAGGGTAATCATCAAAATAAATAGTGTAAATTTCTTCATAAGAATGATCTTTGGGGGGTTAAATAATGTTCTAATTTACATTTTTCCGGGCTGATCACATGCAAATAATAACGCATTCATTTATTTTTTTTACTCGATTATCAAGGCATATTACTGTTAGTACACTATTTCATATTTTTTGGCAGATGATTTGCGATACACTAGCAGATGTTTCATTAAAAATCAAATGCCATGAAAAAACTGATCATTATCGCTCTAATCCTGGCAGCCGGATTAACTGCCTATCCACAGAGCTCCAGATCGTCACAAGCTGCGAAAAGCAGTAAAGGCAGCAGTTCACAGGTGGCAAGCCGCTCTTCATCCAAGAGCAGCTCGAACCAGGTAAAAAAATCCAATAATAACCAAAGCAATTCAAAGGCTACTGCTTCCAGGACTGCTTCATCTTCACGCTCTGCGGTAAAAAGCAGCAGCGGATCAAACAGGTCAACTGCTCCAAAAGCTACTCAGAGCCGTTCCTCAAGCACCAACAACCGTTCAAGTGCTGTTAAATCTAACAATAAACAAATCATACAGAGTGGAAATGCACGCCAGGCTGTTCCTTCGAAAATCAATAATAGTGAGCGTGGAAGATCACAATCGAGCACGGTCAAAACCCATGATGATAATGGCAACAACCAAGGAAGAAGGGATGACAACAGCTCCTACAATCGCTCCGATCGCCAGGGCAATAAGACCTATGTTCGCAATGACGGCAGAGAGTTTCGTCACCAAAACGATGAAGTCTTTACCCGCAATCGATATAGGACTGACTACAGGGATGAAGCAAGCCTTAGAAGATCCAATGAATTCCTAAGGGTTCACAACGATTATTACAACTGGTACAGCAGGCGCCACGTTCGCAATGTAGTTGTATACAATCACTTCTATCGTCCATTGTCGATAGAAATTCGTAGAGTAAGATATCCTTACAGGGTGCCGGTTCACCTGGATCTATGCTGGACTCCTTATCTGCACAACAGTTTCATGTACTACTATCCTCTTCACGATAACTGGAATACTAACTTTGGTGATTATATTGAAACTGCATCTTCCTATGAGGCAATGAATTACGTGGGGTCTGTTAAAAGAGTTTATGGCAAAGTAGAAGAAGTCTTTTACTCTCCTGAGGACCAGACTTACACCTTATACTTTGGAGCCCCTTACCCTTATCACGACTTCAGTGTAGTGGTACCAAGAGGTGTAGCCAAGAGTTTTAGCTGGAGCCCGTCCTGGTACTTTGAAGACGAACATGTTTGGGTGGTGGGTTTAATCGAGGTGTGGGAAGGAAAACCGGAGATTGTACTGCATGATGAGCAACAGATCAGAAGATATTAAAAAGCAGAGTTTATATCCTATATAGCCAGCAATGGCCAAAGGGCCGTCTCTCTAACAAAAGGGATGGCCCTTTCCACATTTAATGGTAATGCACACAGTCGCCATCTCTTTAGATACCAATGTTGGAAGAGGTGCAATTTTTAAAATGAAAAAAGGCTATAATAATTACCTTTGCAAATCAATAGGCTGTCCGTGATAAATGGGAAAGATAAAAAGAATTTTTAGCCATATATACAGAACCTTATCCAAAGGATTTACACTTTTGGGAGATGCTTTGGAGAAGCCTATGGCCGGATTGGACCTGATGGTTAATCGTATGCCTATATCAGACCAGGCGAAACATAATTTTTCCGTCAGCAAGTATGGGATTTTGGGTACTATTTCCTTTCATCTGATTTTGTTGGTACTAATCCTCGCTTTCAAAATTAATGGAGAAAGATCCACAAAACCCTCGGGCATTATTTTTGACTTAAAAACCCTGGAGGAACTTAGCCGGATGCAAGTGGAAGTTCCTAAGTTGCCTGATCAAACAGCTGAACAGGCTCGAAATATTGCAGTTGACCAGAAAGAAGACAGGGTTGAAAGTTTTGAAGATTACAAGAATTATCAGAGGCCCGACCAGGTGGTGGACAATCTTGCCAAAAGTAATGTTGATCAAGCGGTTAAAAATATTATTGAGGAAAATAATTTGAATCCCAATAATGATGAACTTCCTGATATTGGAACTGAAGAGTTAAAGATGTTCCGTGCTGACAAAATCAAGGAAGAGCAGGTATACAAGGGAGCTACAAATATCTATTATAATCTTGAAGGCCGTGAGGTAGTCCACCTGGAAGTCCCTGTATATAAATGTGAAGGCGGCGGATTGGTAAAATTGGATATTCGTGTTAATCGAAGGGGGAAAGTGGAATGGGTTTCTGTGGATAATGCTGAATCTGAGACAGCTGACCCCTGCTTGATTGAAGCTGCTAAGAATGCTGCTATGAAAACCAGGTTTACACTAAATCAAGCTGCACCGCTGCTTCAGCAAGGATCTCTTTCCTATCGTTTCATAGCTCAATAATTAATTAAGTCTTCAAGTTTTTCTGTAATAAGCCGGGCTCTTGCCTGAATCGACGATTGGGGTAATTCAAAAATAAGGTATCCGGATTCCTTATATGCTTCTTTTATTAACCAGAACAGTTTTTCTGCCTCACTATAGTTTTCCTGTCTTATTGAATCTTTTTGATAAATCTCCTTCCATGGAGGGAGAAGGAAAATTGTGGAATGATAGCGGTATTTGTCGACCGCCCTTCTCAGGGCCTGGGGTGCTTCTATCCCCATATATTTTATGAAAGCCAGGCTATCCGGTATTCCGCGGTCGAAAAAAGAAGTATCACCTTGAGGTGCAGCCTGGTGTTGTACAATTCTTTTTTTCAGAATCTCTTTAAAAAATGAACCTTCTTTTCTTGCCTGTAAATTGCGGATCGGGGCTTCTCGCCCATCTTGAATCATATCCCTGGACGATTCTAAAAAAATGATGAATCCCATGCTCTCCAGCGACTTGATCAAGGAGGTTTTTCCTGATCCCGGCCCACCGGTAATCACAAAGCGATAATTTGTAACGGGTTCAATCATGTCGGAGAGCAGATTTTAATATCTAAATAAACAATCCGGCATAAGTTACACCGGATTGTTTAAAGAATTCATGTTGATTGTTCCTATAAAGCATTCTTAAAGGTTTTCAAACCTGCAAAAGTAGCGTGGTCGCCCAAGTGTCTTTCAATCCTCAGCAACTGATTGAATTTGGCTATGCGCTCACTGCGACAGCCTGAACCAGTTTTGATATGTCCTGCTGAGGTAGCTACAACAAGATCAGCAATAGTTGTGTCTTCTGTTTCGCCAGACCGATGGGAGATGAAACAATTAAAACCGTTCATTTTTGCTAATTCAATAGTCTCCAATGTTTCAGTAAGTGTACCGATTTGGTTGAGTTTGATCAGGATAGAATTGGCAGCGTGCTTGTCGATTGCCTCTTGCAAAATAGCCTTGTTAGTGCAGAGAAGGTCATCCCCAACAAGTTCGATCTTGCCGCCAAGCTCTTTCATCAGCAATTGCCAACCCGACCAATCATTTTCGTCCAACCCATCCTCGATTAAAACTATGGGATACTTATTCACCCAGTCTTTCCATATCTCAATCATTTCTTCGGATGTTTTTTCTGACTGATCTGATTTAAAGAAGATGTATTTCCCATTTCTGTACATTTCACTGGTGGCGGGATCCAGGCATATGGAAATGTCTTTGCCTGGCTCATATCCAGCTTTTTGAATGGCTTCTATTATTACCTCCATTGCTTCCTCATTAGATTTCAAATCCGGTGCATATCCCCCTTCGTCGCCAACCCCGGTAGAATAACCTTTATCTTTCAGAACGGTCTTGAGAGCGTGGAATGTTTCTATACCCATCTGAATTGCTGTGGCAAAATCAGGGGCATTATGAGGTGCTATCATGAATTCCTGAAAATCAACGCTATTTTGAGCATGGGAGCCTCCGTTGATTACATTCATTGCCGGTACAGGCAATACATTAGCATTTGCACCTCCAAGATAACGGTAAAGGGGCAGGCCAACACTTTTTGCAGCAGCATGCGCAACGGCCAGAGAAACGCCCAGGATAGCATTGGCTCCCAGATGAGCCTTATTGGGAGTACCATCCAGCTTTATCATCGTATAATCAATGTTTCTTTGCTCGTATGCACATAAACCAATAACGGCTGGTGCAATCAATTTATTAACATTTGCCACTGCCTGAAGCACCCCTTTTCCCTGGTATCTCTTTGGATCCCCGTCTCGAAGTTCAACTGCTTCCTTTTCACCTGTTGAGGCACCTGATGGAACAATAGCACTAGCAGATATTCCATTTTCAAGGCGGACTTCAACTTCAACTGTAGGATTACCTCTGGAGTCAAGCACTTCTTGTGCAAAAACACTCTTAATTTTCATTCTAATCTATTTAATTGTTTGTAAATTGATTTTTTTATATGACAAGACACCATATATCCGGCATCTGAATCAACCAAAATATTTTGGCCAGGCAAAGGTAATAAAATCCATCTTGAACCGGATGATTAATTGGCTAAATCCATTTTTTTGTTAGTAGTATAACAATCCTTATTTCGGTAGTATCAGCTTAGATAATCAATTGTCTAAAAGCCCTTTGATTCATAATCCGAAATCCATATAAGTTCCTGTGCGCCAAGGTCATTTCCGGTTTTGCGAGCCAGGACAAAAAGGTAATCTGATAAACGATTTATATAAATCAGCATATTTATATCCATTTGAATCTCCTCAGCAAGATGCACCATAATTCTTTCCACACGCCGGCATACTGTTCTAGCTATATGACATTGAGCGACCAGGGGATGGCCGCCAGGAATTATGAAGTTTTTGAGAGGTGGCAGCACATCAAGCATACGGTCAATATCAAGTTCCAGTTCCCTGATATCAGATTCCTTGATTGTTGGAAGCCTGGCAGCCATATGGGGATCATCCACTGCCAGGTGGGAAGAAATTGAGAATACCCTGTTTTGAATACGGATCAAGAGTTTTTTTGCCAGGGGATCGGGGACCTCTGAGCCTAAAAGGCCCAGATGGGAATTTAACTCATCAACGCTGCCGTATGCTTCCAGCCTGGGATGGTATTTTGGGACTCTAGTGCCACTGGCCAGGGCGGTTTTCCCTTTATCGCCGGTTCTGGTGTATATACGCATATTAATAGTCTTAATTGTTTTTAATTCTTAGGTTTCGTTTCAAGGTTTTGAAGATGCAATTTACCCTTTTTAAATTTTATCACTTTACATAATATTTTTTCAGGTTTATAAAAAGGCCTGTCTTTTTGCCAGGAATGGGCCATGACTTTATTTTCCTGACCGAAATGATCTCCCAGCCAGATTAATTTGGTCTGCTCCCCAAAAGGATTAAAGTTCACTTCCATTCTCAGGAACCTGAAATAATATGTTTCTCCAACTTGATAGAATGGATTATCCGGCTCAATCTTATAAGTGCCATCAGGCCTGAGCGCAATTACCCTGCCATGAATAAATTGACCAATATTAAAGTTGAAATGCCAATAAAAATCTTTAAGGATCAGGTGATATCTTCCATCCGGATCTTCGAGAACATAGTAAACTTTCCCAGTGTGTTCTTTCTCATCAACCAGATTGAAATGATAGTATTCACCTATTTGCAGGCGAACTTTTGTAGCCATGAAGCTTGGTTGGGTAAGGTGAAGCTCAGCTTTTTTTATGCGATTGACCCGGCACGACAAATGTGAATGACCCGGGACAAGGTTAATTGGGTCGTCAATATGGCATGGCCAATCCTTCCCGTGTAAGTCTCTTATCCATGCTGTATGCATAACATTGCCCCATGCATCAGAGCTGGAGGCCAGGCTAACCACCAAAAAATTATAGACTTCACCTGACTGATAATAAGGATGTTCAGGCTCCAGAAAGATTTGCCCTGAACAATTGATTTTATCTACGGTACATTTAATAGTCTGGCCAATACTAAAGTGATATAGTGTATAGTACGAGGCATTCATAAGATGTTTTTTGTTATTGGGACCAATCAGTATAAATGCCTCCTGATCTTCAGCGGGTAAAATAACCTTGTTGTGAATCAAAAAAAGATAACTTTCCCCTTCAGTTAGTATATTTGGTTCTTTTTGCATTGGATGCGAATGATCAATGAAATTTATGAATAATTATTGATAAAGATTATATTAGCTTTTGAGATAAGAAGCTATTTGTTACTTATACAAACACAAAATCAAATATGACAAAGGTATTTCACATGGATGGTACAGATAAGAAGATTATTCGAATTTTGTCGGAAAATGCACGTACCTCATTTCTGGAAATAGCCAGGCAATGTGGTATGTCGGGTGCTGCCATTCATCAGCGAGTATCGCGACTGGAAAAATCTGGAATTATTTCAGGATCGGGGATAAGACTATCCCCACCGAATATGGGGTATTCCACTTGTGCCTTTATAGGGGTATTCCTGGAAAAAGCGATAATGTATCATAAGGCAATCAAAGAGCTTGAAAAGATACCAGAAGTTGTTGAATGTCATTATACAACAGGTAATTATGCGATATTCCTAAAAATTTACTGTAAGAATAACCAGGACTTGATGCAAGTTTTGAGTGATCATATCCAAAAGATACCTGGTGTTTCCAGTACAGAAACTTTCATCAGTCTGGAGCAGGGAATTAGCAGGGAGTTGTTGCCTTAACGGGTACTGGTATTATACATCAACATACGAATCAGATAATTGTCCTCTTCATCAAAAATCAATCTCATAAAAAGGCTCTTACGACTGCCTTCTTCCATGTAAGAGAGATTTAAGTCCATAATCCGGTGATCAGTAACTGTAACATGATCGATCTTGATCTGTCTGTAATTTTGTTTAAGGTTATTAAGAACTTCCTGAATATGCCCGGGGCTGTGTTTTTTCTTCAGGTAATCTGCAAATAATCCATCCAGAACAGAAAGATCATTAATAGGTTCATCTGTGTTCAGCATGGCAAGGAATTTTCCTGCAACTTCTCCTATCCTGTTTTCAGGCAAAGAATCAAGACATTCCTGAACCGCCCCTTGAACTTTTGGTTCAAAATTCGGCCAGAATATGATCTTAGCCAATTCCCACGAGATATTGTCATTTCCAGGTTTATCAACATTCGATAAAAGCAGTATTGTAACTTCTTCAGTTTTATAATTTATCAAATCGGTATAAAATCTTCTATTACCACCGTTATGCGCTATGACTTTAGTGTCCCGGGAAGACTTCAAAATAACCCATCCGTAGCTATAATAAGAATTGGCTTTCTTACCCTCTTTTACATGAGGGAAAAACAGCTTTTCTTTTTCAGCTTCTGAAAGTATTCGGGTACCTTCCATTGCCTTCATCCAGGACATTAGATCCGATGAAGAACTTATCATCCCGCCATTTGCTTTGAGATTCCAGTAGGGCCCGTCAGTGGACCATGGCATATCCATCGGTTTACCCCAATCTTCGCATTTTCGATAGCCATTAGCAACATTTCCTTCCTCCCAAAGCGGAATCACATAACCGGTATGTTCCATCCCGGCTGGCTTAAATAATTTCTCATTTAGATATTCTTCGTAAGTCATTCCGGATACCTTCTCAATCACTGCCCCTAACAAGCTATATCCTGCATGGGAATATTGATATGAAGTTCCAGGATCGCTTATTAGTTCACTAGAAAACAGACTGTTCAGAAAATCGCTTTTATTAGTCCGTTTATAATCATTTCCAACGGACTTAATAAGCCCGGATGTGTGGGTCAATAATTGATGAAGGTTGATAGAGCGCTTATCTTCAGGAATATCCGGGAAGAACTTTCCTAATGTATCTTCCACACTCAGTTTACCTTCTATCTCAAGCTTGAGTATTCCTGATGCTGTAAATTGTTTTGTAAGAGACCCAATGTCAAAAACTGTTTGATTGGAAATAGGAATTTGTTTTTCCTTATTGGCATATCCAAACGTCCTGGAAAATATGGGTTGATCCTTTATTTTTATACTAATAATACCAGAGAAGCCATTTTGTTCTTCCCAATCCAGATACGAACTGATCTTATCGAATACAGGATCTGCAGGGCTCTTGGCGGATTTATCCAATTGGTGGCAAGCCTGAAACAAAAGGGGGCTCAGGAAAACAATCAGAACAAATGTCTTATTGCGGAATTGGTTAATTTTCACAATTCAAAACTACCAAGCAGTTGGCAATTCAGCTATGTAAAAAAAAATAAAAATACTTAAAAATTGTTAACGTATAGAGGCTTACAACTCCAGTAGCGATTGTTGGTTTTGAAGAACAGAAATTATAAAGACTATATGCTTATCCAGGTCTAAATTTGCAATTTCCATGGATTTATAGATCTCATCCCTGTCGACCCCTGCTGCGAACCCCTTGGTTTTAAGTTTCTTTATTACCGATTTTGGAGTCATTCCCTCAAGCCGGGTAGGACGCATAAGGCTGGTAGCTATTATAAATCCAGTCAATTCATCTACAGCCAAAAGATATTTAGCCAAATCGGAATCATAGCATTGGCCCCATTTTGTATAATGGGCAGATATTGCGTGAGCAATTTTATTTTCATTTCTTTCTCTGAGCAAGTTTACAATGATGTTAGGATGTTTCTCAGGATATTTTTGATAATCCGCATCATGCAGCAAACCTGCAATGGCCCATTCTTCCGTATCCTCTCCCAATAATTGAGCATAGGCTTTCATCACCATTGAGACAGTTCGACAATGGCGGATAAGACTGGGGTCATCCACAAAACCCAGCAGGATTTCTTCGGCTTCACTGAATTTCATAATATTATTTTTTATTTTTCTTAGCCATTTTCCAGCTGTGAGTAGCCAGAGCAGAAGTAATGCGGGTTAATATTTCATTCGCAAGATCTGGATTTTTATTGTACTTATTCAAGGCCATATTTTCGATTTTACCCTGTTTTTTAAACAGCTTATTTTCCAGTTTGTCTTTCTGTTTCCGAATTTTGATAACCCTTTCACCATAATCCTCATTTACCCACTCGGATAGCTCAACAAAAGACCAGAAGGCATGGCCGTCATAACGATCATGAATATCCTCCGGTGGATTATAATGATCAGATAATTCATTAAGATAAGCCTGTTTTGCAAAACCCTCAGGAACTTTTGTTATACCGCTGTACCATGGTATAAATGGCTGAATATCCGGCCACTGAGGAGCCAACCACATAACCGTACCAATTTCCACCGGCAGCCAATTTCGACACTCAGTGACAAAGCCGTATACTGAAGCTTTCCCGCAAATCATGGAACCATTCATATCATAAGGGCTGCCCAGAGTGTAATTTTTACTTTTATCCATATCAGTGCCTTCATAATGATATGCTAGAATATCCATGAGCTTTTGTTTGCTTATTTTCTCTTTTGGGACAAAAGAATATGGAAAATCATCATCTCTGTCAAAGGGCATATCAAATTTATGATAAGCTCCCCAGGCTCGTGAGGTATTACCTGGATGAGTAAGTGAATTAGTTGCCCCATAGGTTTTCCTGAAATTAAAGGGACCATCCGTAGAGGGATTGTACCATCCCCTCCTAACTGCATATTCAATCAGATCCCTGCAGGCTAAGAAGTTACTCTTATCCTCAAGATTGATCTCTTCTATTGTGTAATTATTTGGCAGCACCATCACCTGGTTGTCCGGAACTCGTTGAGCCACCCAATGTTTTCCCCTTACAACCGACAAGGTCCATGCTTCATTTGCATCAGCTATGCAATAGGTTCTTCCAGAACCGGTATATCCAAATTGTTCAACCAGATCACCTCCAAGGATAACCGCATCTCTTGCCGTTTTTGCTCTCTCAGCCATCAGGCCTCTTAGTCTATAGGCGATCCCCCCATCCGTAATGCCGGGATCTTTTTCCCGTGATGAGCAGGAATTTGATGCTATGCAAACACCATATTCATTGAGGTATGAATCAGAAAAGTCCATTCCTGGTATTTCGAGCCATAGCATTTTAGCAGTTCTTTCTACCTGCCCATAAAGCCCGCCATTTTTCAATTCAACTTGCTCTCCCTCATGATATACTTCGGCTTTTTTGATATACCAGTTGACCAATTGCTTCCCAAAATCATCCTCAATATGTGCAAATAACACACTGCCGTCGTCTGTGGCTCCTTTGCCAGCCATTATAGTGAAGCAATTATATACAGCTTTTTCTGAATCTGTATTTGCTTGTGCAAAGCATGAATGTAATGGTAGCAGTAAGACCACTAAGCACGTAAGTGTATAAAACTTATTCATTTGACTTGTGTTATTATTTTACTGGCTAAAAATACCAAGGAGAACTGAATAAGAAAAGGAATAAAAGGCAAATGTTAAAATAATGTTAAGTTAGACATATATAAATAGTTATGCTTCTTTTTTTGGTTAGTTTTTTGGTTTTCTCTAATCTCTCTAATAGCCTGTCGAAAACATTTGCTCTGAAGTATTAAGAGGCCATTTTCCTTAGAGGAGATGGCCTCTTTCTATTTTATCAGTGTTTGTCTGGATTATTTTTCCTTCTCTTCGTTTTTTTCCATTTCTTTTAGATAAGCCTTTCGCTCTGAGAGGAATTCATCAAAATCATGCATGAATTCATCAAAAATCCTGTTTAAGATTATGTTCAAACCCATACCAAAATGAGTAGATTGATAATAGAAAAATGATGTTCTTATAACTTTTTAAGTATTTGCCTGATCAGGCCTGGACCTTCATAGATAAATCCAGTATATAGCTGAACCAGATCAGCACCAGCATTAATCTTTTCCAAGGCATCTCCTGCACTCATTATACCACCTGATGCAATAATTGGAAAGGACGGTGGCAATGCCTTTCTCAAAGTCGATATTATCTCGGTTGATCGGTGGGATAATGGTTTCCCACTCAATCCCCCATTCCCTATCATTACAATTTTATCTTTCTTTGAGGCCAGATTTTCCCGGCTGACACTTGTATTGGTTGCCACTAACCCATCAATCCCGGTCTCCTTCACTACCTCAATTAAGTCAAGTAATTGTTTATTATTAAGGTCAGGCGATACTTTTAGAAGCAGAGGCACAAATATCTTTTTACTCTCCCTAATATCCAGCAATCGGTTTAAAATCTCTCTCAAAGAATCCTTGTCCTGCAATTCTCTTAGGTCGGAAACATTTGGACAACTGATATTAACTACAAAATAATCTACTAAGCCCAGTAGCTTCTCAAAGCAATAGGCATAATCTTCAACTGCCTCTTTATTGGGTGTAGAAGTGTTTTTTCCAATATTGCCTCCAATAATAATCCCTGCAGGTCTATTTTCAAGCCGTTCAGCCAGAGCATCAACTCCTCTGTTGTTAAATCCCATTCGGTTAATTAGAGCTTGATCCTTAGTCAGCCTGAATAACCTGGGCCTGGGATTACCTGGCTGAGGCTTAGGTGTAACAGTTCCCAGCTCAAGGAAACTGAAACCAAGTTTACTCATTGGCCTAATGGCTACACCGTCTTTATCTAAACCAGCCGCCATACCAACTGGATGACAAAATCGCAGGCCCAATATTTCAACAGACTTGTCAATATTTTTATTCCGTCGAAAAAAAAGTGGAAGAAGACCAGGAATAGATGAAATTACATTCAGGAATCCGAAGGTGAAATGATGAATTTTCTCAGGAGGCCATAAAAACAGAATGGGTCGGAAAATTTTTTTGTATATCCCCATCAAATGAAACTAGATCTAACGAGACAAAGGTAGAAAAACTAAGATATGTTTTACCCTGGTTTCTCTGGCTTGTATACCTGGTAAGTAGAGTCGGAATAAAATATTAAAATCTGGGATACATATTTTTCAGTCTTTTCCTTTATTATTCCCTCATTAACAGGTGATTCTGTGTTCAGATCTAATGTTGGATTCTTATGTATATCCTTTGATTCAGAATTAACATTAGAAAATAGATTAGCGGAGATTAGATTAGGCCTATCATCTTTAGTTTCAAGATCTTGTTGGTTATACATTTCACCTTTTCCCATTATTAGCCAGTCGGAATTTATCTTCGGAAACCTCTGTAGAGTTTTCATCATAAAATCCAGACTGGGATTATTCCTACCATTCAGGATGTGAGAAAGACTGCTGCGTTGAACCCCGATCTCATCAGCAAATGATCCTGAGGTAAACCCCTCTCTTAGTAGTATTTCCTTCAGTCTGTTTAGCATATTACAAAAGTAAATTATATAGTTTACAAATACAAATCACAAATGTAATCTCCTCTAATGACAACAGTGAACTCTGATGTTTACATATGTAACATTGATCTATATTAAAAGATAAAATAAATATGCATTCAGATGATATATAGTACTACTTCAATACAATTATGGAAATATAGGTGTATTATTCCGCGAATAGACATTCACAATTAGTCATTAATAGGTAATCGCATACTATAAATGCTATATATATGTATAAATGGACCAATTATTCGCTTTGTTGAAGATTGATGCATTTAGTGGCATCAAATGGCATAATTGCAATGAATTATTGAATAAATTGGTATATTAAAGTAACACTAATAGATTAGTATAGTAATGATCTAAGAATAAAGCGATTAATTAACTAAAAACTACAATTGTAAATAGATTCTTTCTATACTTGCGTTGAATTCATGGTTTTCCTACAAGTTAAAGTTGATGTAATGGTATTTATAACATTGGTTATCTGTCTTGTAACACTTATATTAACACTTGTAATGTAGTATAAAACGCATAATTCTTATTTGTAATCAGGGGTGGGGAATTCAACTTGCTTAGAGAATACAATTGTAATCCCTGAGAGATACATTTGTTAAATCATGCTTGGAATTATTATTAGGAATGTAATCTCAAGAAATATTAGTGAAATTATTTGAATTGCTCAGAAATGATTGTGTTCAGGAATTGAATTATCTCTCCAAGCGTGTTGGAAATTAGTCGATTATATTTGTCAATTAGTAAATAATGAGCGGGAAACGGGGATCGAACCCGCGACCCTCAGCTTGGGAAGCTGATGCTCTACCACTGAGCTACTCCCGCTTATATCTTACGAATTTTCAATGACTGACAAAAGTAAAAAGCCTTAACATATTAGAAAAATGAAATTGCTATAAAAATGAAAATTATTGCAGCAAATATAAGTCGTTGTATAATCTACAGACAATGAACTATTTAGATTAGCCCAGGATGATTACAATATTTTTATTTTCTCATATTCCCCCTCTGTTCTGGCAACAATAGTTGCTACAGTTGAATCGCCAGTCACATTAACAACTGTTCGAAGCATATCCAGCGGCCTATCAATTCCCAGGATCAAGGCAAGTCCTTCCACTGGTATACCGGCTGCGGTGAGTACGATGATCAGCATAACAATACTTCCTCCAGGTACTCCAGGTGAACCAATTGAGGCAAATAGTGCAGTTATAACGATTATTAACTGTTGGCCTAAGCTAAGTTCAATTCCGAAAACCTGAGCAATAAAAACGGCTGCAATTGCCTGATAGCAGCTTGTTCCATCCATATTGATAGTCACTCCAACAGGTAAAACAAAATTTGCCACCCCCTTAGAAACACCAATTTCTTGAGTTACTTGTTTCATTGTTACGGGAAGGGTAGCGGCACTTGAACTTGTTGAAAAAGCTACCAGCTGGGCCGGCATAATGGCCTTAAAAAACTTAAAATATTTGACCTTTTTGAAAAAGATCTTAAGAAATATTGGGTAAATAACTGAAACCATTATCAGTAAGCCAAGAACCACTGTTATAAAATACAGGCCAAGGGCAGCAAACAATTCAGAATCACCGGAAAAATCGACAATCAGGGCAGCCAGAAGGGCGAAAACACCTATTGATGCGGCTGACATGATCAAATCTATTAGCTTCAAAATGATATCATTCAGACTATTAATAAACTTTTTCACAGGTTTGACACGATTCTTGGGAAGTAAGATCATAGAAACAGCAAACAAAATTGCGAAGAGAATTACCTGCAGCATTTTAGAGTTATCACTTAAGGCTTTGAAGATATTATCCGGGACCATATCTACTATAAAGTACAAGGGTGATTCCTCTTTGATCTCTGCGGCCGCTTCTTGTTTATCCATTACGGTGGCACCAAATTTCTCCTGGTATTCCAATTTTTTCTCATCAGGAAAGGTGTTGCCTGGCCCAATTGAATTAACCAAAAATAGGCCGAGGGTAATAGCAATCAGTGTGGAAATAATATATAGGCCAAGGGTCTTTAACCCCATTGTACTTAGCTTCGAGATATTGTTTAGGCCAGAGATACCCTTAACCAGGGATACAAATATCAAGGGAACCGCGATAAGTTTGAGCAGATTTAAGAAAATAGTACCCCATGGCTTAATCCAATTAGAAGTGAATTTTTCGAGATTGAATTGAACTGCAATAAGTCCCCACAATATTCCCAGGACCATCCCAATGATTATTTGCAGAAACAAGGGTATCTTTTTCATGTGTATATAATTTTGTAAACTATTGAAATTCAGTAAAATAAAAAA
>CAYXJR010000077.1:0-19890 GCA_964465145.1 uncultured Porphyromonadaceae bacterium
TCTTGTATATTGTATCTTAATCTTGAATCTTGAAAAGGTTTTGGCTTTTAAAAACCTTCTCAAACAACCCGCCTGCAGATGCATCAAAATAACTACTCGGATTAAGGCTGGAGCTAATTACAGAATTTCCTTCCTCATTTCTATACCCGGTAATAACCACTGACGACATATTGTTCCCTTCCAGCGTTGCTGTAAAGGCCTGATAAGTCCCTTCTAATGGATTAAAATCATCAATAAACTGTGATCCCACCAAATATGATAATTCACCAAGGTACTGAGCTGTATTTGCTGAGTCGGCAAGTTGTTCGCCTATCATCCAATCGTTTCCCGGTTTATTAATTGAAAAAGTAGAATCTCCAGGATATTGGAAGCTGACCTGGGTCAGATCATTCTGGTTGCCACGGAACAAGGATTTATTTCTAAAGCTATTGATATCACGATTGAATACCATGCCGAGGTATCCTTCAACTGAGTACACTTCTTTTTCATCACTCAGACGAACAAAAGTGCTGGCTTTCTGGCTGTTCTGGTTATAGGAAAACCGTCCAATGAGTACATCACAAAGTTCTTTTCCGGCTCCCTGAACAACGACCCTGACCCCGGTTGAGTCCGAAACATCAAATTCGGCCCACTTATCTTTTTTATTAGCTACCAGCCTATCAGCTTTCAGCTTACCCAGGTCATTGGCAATATTAGAGCTCATGTCAGGATCTGCAGAATACTGCTTATCACGAAAAGTTAATGACCAATCATCTCCATTGCGGGTCATTTTCATCGCCTCGTAATCATTTGTCTTGGTAAAAATGGAAATACTTTCGACTTCGTCGGCAGTAAAGGAAACGAGTTCTGATTTAAAGGTCCGCTCACCTTTTTTGGATTTAATGAACTGATTGGTAACTACGGCGGCCAATAAAATCAATAAAACAAATATCAGCAGCCTGTTTGTTTTCTTGTTAGACATATCCCTCCTCCATTCTTTTCATTCTTAAATTCCGATTAAACTGCATCCTGAAAATTCCATAAATGATTACTAATAAGATAGGAAGCAGAAAATTGAAGTATTTTAAAAAAGCCTTTTTCCCGTCTTCAATTTCATCAAGCGGTCTTGACGTAACACCTTTAGTACGAAGCTCTATTAGTCCGGTATCATCAGATAAATAATCAATTGAATTTACCATGAGGCTAATATTGTCAGGCCTTTGTTGCCGTGCTTCCTGTCCTTCGCCATTCACAGCAAAATCGCCGTCTGCAACAAGGATCATTCTGGAATCGACATTACCAGAAATCTTTCCTGTCAGTAGTCCTCCAACTGTCAGTTTTTTCATGGGAAAATCAGATTCAGCCCATTGCCTGCTCACATCAAAATATATCGGAGAAGGCTGAGTACCAGATTTATCAGAGGTCCATACCAGAGGGGTAAATACTTTGGTTGTATCACCTGCATAGTTTAGGTTACTGGCAAAAAGCATAGTGATGGCCTCCAGCCCGCTGGTAATTGGATGGTCTGCAAAACCTGATATAACTGGGATATAGTAAAATGGCACCTGCGTGGTATAATTAAACATCCCTTGCTGCTGCCGTACAGAGATTCGCTCGCACTGGGCATCAATCACAAAATTATTCTCTACAATAAGCCCCTTGCTTGTCAGCCATGTCTCAAGTCCTGTGTTGACGGAACTTCCTCGGGCCACACTAAGATCTCCCGTTACTCTGTTCATTGCCATAAAAATGTTTCCTCCCTGGCCCAAAAAGGCATCTAATTGGGCAATATGGCTTGCCGGAAAAGAATCGGTAGGTGCGACTACGGCAATTGTCCGGTATTTATTCAAGGCATTAGCGGTATCACTAAGTTCAAATGGCTCAACTTCGTACAGTATACTAAGCGCTGCCATAGCCTGTGCATAAGAGCCGATAGATGGTTCTCCGTGACCCTGCAGCAGTCCGATCACTGGTTTATTCCTGACCGAGATTTTTTTTATGGTTGATGAAAGGGCATATTCCATTGCAGCTCCTGGCTGCATAAAGGGAATCACTTCTGATTCTTCGCCAATGGAAACTACAGCTCCCAGATATACTTTCTGCTGTTTAGCCTGGTCCTTTTCCCTTACCGTGGCTATTACAGGCTGAATACCAGCTGCCATTGCCAGCTGTTCCTGCTCTTCACTTTCGGATGGATCAATAAATTCATACACTACCATTCCTTTCGACAGATTAGTGTATTCAATCAGCATTTCCTTGAAGTCTCTCTTGGTCTTGGTCATCTGTGCCGGGACATCCTTGCTGAAGTATGCTGAAACAGTGACAGGCTCATCCAGATTTCGCAGGATATCCTTGGTCGCTCCGCTCAGAGTGTATCGATTGTCGGCTGTAAAATCCAACCGGAAGAAGAAGTTATCCGACAGAACATTGACCAGAATCATAATGCCTATCAGAATTAAAAGATATGATGTTGTTTTCTTCATAATCGTTCGGAATAAAGAATTAAAACTTTCTGCGGGTTAGTGAATACTCAGCACCCAACAGGCCCAGGGCCATAATAGAGAAAAAGTAAATCAGATCTTTGGAATCTATTACCCCTCTTGAGATTGACTCAAAATGAGTACTTAAACTCATGTAATTCAGAACATTTCCAATCAGGCCTGATGTATTACCGGCAAGGATGCCGAAAATAATGTGTAAAAATATTCCAATCAGCAGGGCCAACAGAAAACCAACTATTTGGTTCTTGGAAATCGAACTTGCAAACAAACCGACTGCAACATATGCACCTGACATAAGAAGAAGGCCCAAATAGCCCGACCAAACGGCTCCGTGATCAAGGTCTCCCAGAGTAGAAACAGTGAAGTAGTAGGGTAAGGTAAATGCCAGAGCAATTGCGATCAGCATCCAGCTGGACAGGAATTTACCGACTACGATCTGCCAATCATTGATAGGTTTGGTTAGTAATAATTCAATGGTTCCTGATCGGGTTTCTTCCGCCAGCAGCCCCATAGTCAGACCAGGTATAAAAAAGAACAAGGTCCAGTAGGCAATTCCGAAAAAGGATTGCAGGCTGGCTTGTCCCACCATAAATATGTCTGATCCTGAGATCCAGGTAAAGAATCCGCTGAACCCAAGAAAAGCAACCAATAATATGTATGCCATAAGTGAATTAAAGAACGACCTTAATTCTCTCTTGGCTAGTATCCAGATTTGTCTCATACTTTCAGTTTTTAAGGATCTTTTATTTCATGGTCAGTTCATGGAAAATATCTTCCAATTTCGTTTCAACCGGAGTCAATTCAGTCAAAGGCCATCCTTTCTCAACACAAAGATTAAAAATGGCCCTCCGGGATGATTCATTTGCACGGCTTTGGACCTCGAATCGATTGTTCTTATCTTTTTTATCGACCAATTCGACAGATCTGATAGCTTTCAGGGCCTCAAATACTTCATTCGAATTTGCATCTTCGATAGTCAGGATGAGAATTTCCTGACCTTTAGCCTGCTTCCTCAATTCATCAGGAGATCCGTCAGCAACAATTTTTCCCTTGTTTATAATCAGGATGCGGTCGCAGGTTGCTTCAACTTCAGCGAGGATGTGAGAGCTAAGGAGAACAGTTTTTTCCCGGCCGATAGTCTTGATCAATTCCCTGATCTCAATTATCTGGTTAGGGTCCAAACCAGCGGTTGGCTCATCCAGGATCAGTACTTCCGGGTCGTGTATCAAGGCTTGAGCCAGTCCAACCCGTTGACGATAACCCTTGGATAATTCACCGATCTTTTTATGCTTCTCTCCTTCAAGTCCACAGATATTGACCATATCGAGAAGCCTTTGTTTGATTTTGGATTTCTCAATCCCCTGCAATTCAGCAACGAACTTCAGGTAATCTATCACAGGCATTTCCGGGTACAGGGGATTCTGTTCAGGAAGGTAGCCAATATTTTTTCTGACCTCTTCGGGTTGGTCTGCAACGCTGAATTCGCCTACCCGTATATTGCCTTTTGTGGGATTAAGGTAGGTTGTTATCGCTTTCATTGTTGTTGTTTTCCCGGCACCATTGGGGCCTAGAAACCCAAGGACTTCTCCAGTCCTGACTTTGAAAGAAATATCATCAACAGCGCGTTGTGAACCATAAATTTTTGTCAGATTCTCAACAATAATATCCATAATGAATAATTTATTATTTTGATTTTTTAAGAGTACAAATGAAACAAACTAAACCCTAAATAAAAAGCACTCATTTGGCCTTGTTAACTACAGATAACAAAAATTAACACTCCAAGCGCCAGTTGCTTTAAATAGTTAAGCGAATTTCCAGGATATTCTTAGTTTTTGATGTGATTTTAAAGCGGTCATCAATACGAAGCCCTACGATCCAGACAATCTGTACACCGGAAGTGATAAGCCATAATTGTTGCTTCTCAATGATTGAAAGTTTGTTGTCGATAAAAAAATCGCTTAGTTTTTTAAGCTTATTCATACCCAAGGGATAAAAGTAATCTCCTTCATGCCATCTTCTCAGCAGGAGAGGAAATTCTATCTTATCTGCATCGATAGCTGCAATAATTGGATTATCCCTTATGGCATAATTATCAGTTTTCAAAATTTCCCAATCAAGCCTGACCGGAGAAAGAATCTTTGCCTCCAATTCATCAAGGTAATATCTATTCGAGTCAGCTTCTGATAACTCACACAAGACCAGATGTTCACGATCTTTTATAAGCAAATGGCTTTCACTGGTGAATCTTTTGCCAGAGTCGGCAATTAAAGACAGATTGATATCATGAACCTGGGTTGTATTGAATCCGAAAGGAGATAAATATCTGAATAAGAACCAGGAAGGTTCGGGGATTTCAAGAAGTTTGGGAATACTGATGTTTATGCAAGTGCCCGATTCAGAGACCAGATCATTTAAAAGAGTGTTATAAAAAAAATCCAATGTTATGGATGATTGCCTGAAGAACTCCTGGTTTTTCAAGATGGTAGCAGGGTATGAGGGATTGATAATGAGAAATTCAGGAAGAATTTTATGGCGTAAAAAATTCCTCTTATAATTGGTTTTAAGATTGCTCGAATCTTCTCTATAGGATAGATTCTCAGTTTCGCAATATTGAGAAATATCGCTCCTGAAGGCCCAGAGCAACGGCCGGATTAGCTTATCAGCTTTGGGTGAAATACCTGTAATCCCCGATAACCCAGTTCCACGGGCAAGGTTAAGATGAAAGGTCTCAATGTTGTCATCTGCGTTATGGGCTATTGCAATGAAATCATATCCAAAGGATTCTGTAATTTCAAAGAACCAGTTGTATCTAAGCTCACGGGCTGCCATTTGCGTTGAGATGCAATTTTTTTGAGAATATGCATTAGTGTCAAAGCGAATGGTATGGGTGATAATCCCATATTTCTCCCCAAGATTTTCGACAAATTTCTCATCGAGGTCTGATTCCTGGCCGCGCAGCTGGAAATTACAATGAGCTATGGCACAAGAATAGGATGACTTATGAAGCAAATCGAGCAGTATCACTGAATCGATCCCACCACTCACTGCAACCAGGAGTTTGTCATCCGGAGAGCAAAGTCCCTGAGATTGGATATATTTTTTCAACCCTTGTAGCATTTCGAACTATATTAACACAAAGCTATCCAATAAGTGGCCGATTGTCAATTATTTCCACAAATTCAGCAATACTCTGCCCCTGCTGGTTTTTCTAATCATTTTATCGAGAAAGGAATCTAATTCAGTGAATCCAATTTCCCTGGTAAAATGTTCAGTCCGGGATAACCTCCAGGGAGTTGATCGGTTTGTCGTTTTTGAACCATGCTGGTAAACCCGCCTGATTCCGTTCTGTTGATACGGTAAGCCAGGAAATCCCGGTTCATCCGGAGGGTGGTCTGGTAGGATGAAAGTAGCATCATGACTGCAATGCCTGAAAAGGTTAGTAATTTTATGAGTTTCATATTGAAGCATCTTTACACGGTTTTTTGATCTATTTATCAATATCGTCAGATAGGAACTGATACCCAAGCCTTTTACCGGTTCTTAATTTTGAGTCGGTGATAGATTGCCGGATCTGCCCAACGGTTGCAAGTTTAACATTGTCGTATGGGGGTACTAAAAGGTCAAAATCAAGGGTATATTGAATGGCAGCTTCAATGATCTCAGTAAGTATTGCCTTACTGATAGTCTGTGTTCCCAGGCTGGTATAATTGAACCCCGACTGCCGTTTCCCCTGCACAAAGAAGTAATTGTCCTTATTAACAAATATCCTGGCAATCAGATAGCCCATATCATCAAACCTGTGATATTTGAACGAATCTGAAAGAAAATTATAGACACTGATAATACCAGAAAAGCCAGCAAGTACATTTTTCTTAACATAATCGGTTTTCCAAATCTCGTGTTCCCTGTTGAACTGAAAAATATTACTGTGCATGGTAAAAATCAGCAGGTCGCCGGCAACCTTCAATTCTGCTTCAAAATTTTCATTTTCATAATATTTCAATTTGATCCTTTGGTCTTTATCTGCCAATTTGCTGTTATATTTATCATTGATTTCCGCTAATACAACTTTAAGCATTTGAAAAGTTTCATACGTATTATCATACACTTTTTGCTTCAATAGCGACTTATTTGTAAGTGTCTCAATAATCTTAATTTCTTTACTTTTTTTTGCCATGGTTTCAATATATTATATTAATATGCTTTTGCAAATAACACCCTTTGAGCGGATGGTTTACCTGTTTTAATGCATCTACCTTCTTCCATCGGATTGTTAATGGGAATACAGCGGATGGTTGCTTTAGTTTCCTCCTGGATCAGTTTTTCTGTTTCAGACGTTCCGTCCCAGTGGGCAGATATAAATCCACCCTTGTCAAGGAGGGTAACGAACTCATCCCAATTATCAGCTCTATGCATACTTTTTTCTCTGAAATTCAGAGCTTTAGAAAATATGTTATTCTGAATCTCATCAAGGAGATTTGAACAATAGTCGACAAGCAGGTCTTTTGAGATAACTTCTTTTGTAAGTGTATCCCTGCGTGCAACTTCAATAGTTCCATTTTTCAGGTCACGAGGCCCAATAGCAAGCCTGATCGGTACTCCTTTAAGTTCATATTCAGCAAATTTCCATCCTGGCTTCTGAGTATCCCGATCATCAACTTTTACGGTGATACCTGCTTTCCGAAGGTCGGCTGCAAGTTTGTGTGAGAATTCGCTTGTGCTGGAATATTCTTCAGGAGTTCTATATATCGGGACAACAACTATTTGGTATGGAGCTAATTTTGGTGGCAGAACCAAACCGTTGTCGTCGGAATGTGCCATGATGAGGGCACCAATTAGTCTGGTGCTCACCCCCCATGAGGTGGCCCAGACAAATTCTTCTTTTCCTTCTTTTGAAGCAAATTTTACATCAAAGGCTTTGGCAAAGTTCTGTCCAAGGAAATGTGAGGTTCCGGCCTGAAGTGCTTTCCCATCCTGCATCAAAGCTTCAACACAGTAGGTGTCAATCGCCCCGGCAAATTTCTCTCCCTCAGTTTTTATACCCTTAATAACCGGAACTCCCATATATTTCTCAGCAAATTCAGCGTAAATATCCAGTATCCTGAGTGTTTCTTCCACTGCTTCCTGACTTGTAGAATGGGCAGTGTGTCCTTCCTGCCATAGGAATTCCGCAGTACGAAGGAACAGGCGTGTACGCATTTCCCAACGCACTACATTGGCCCACTGATTAATAAGAAGGGGCAAATCGCGGTACGACTGTATCCAATTACGATATGTATTCCAGATGATTGTTTCAGATGTAGGACGAATTATTAATTCTTCTTCTAACTTGGCCTGCTCATCTACTACCAGTCCGCTACCCGAAGGATTTTTCTTCAGGCGATAATGCGTTACAACCGCACACTCCTTGGCAAATCCCTCAACATGATCTGCCTCACGGCTAAAAAAGGATTTCGGAATAAAAAGGGGAAAGTAGGCATTGACATGTCCAGATTCCTTAAACATAATATCAAGCTGAGCCTGCATCTTCTCCCAGATTGCATATCCATATGGCTTGATCACCATACACCCTCTTACCGCTGAATTCTCCGCCAAATCAGCCTTAATTACCACATCATTGTACCATTGGGAATAATTTTCTTCCCTGGATGTCAAAACTTTCGCCATATTGTTGTTTTTGGTATAGTATTTGCGTCTTGATTACTAAATTATAGGATGCAAATTAAGAAAATTTAATCCTATATTTAAAACAAATTGGAGGAACGAAATATGAAAGCTGCTTACACACAAATACTGCTAATTCTGGTGTTTCTGGTCAGTTCTTGCGGTACTGGCATGTACCTGTCTGGAGGCTATACAGATGACCTTTATTATAGCCCCGCAGATCAGCCCATAGTGATGCAAAAAAGAGTCCTTGTTGAAAAACCGATTCTTAAAGAAGACCTTGAAAACCAAGAACTTGCTTTAAAAAGTACAGAAGAAGCATTTGCAGAAGGTGAGAGGGAATATGTACTCGTTGACTCTTTATATGAAGAGTTTGTTGATGAGGATGGAAACACTATCATAAATAACCATTATTATTACGAACCAGAGGAAGAATTGTATTACACCGACAGGATAAATCGTTTCTATCGGCCGAGTATGTCATTTGGATATTTTGATCCTTTCTATTCCGGAGGATTCGGATATGGTGGTTATGGAGGATACGGAGGATATGGTGGATACGGTGGATTTGGAGGATACGGTGGATACGGAGGATACGGGTACGGTGGTTATGGAGGATACGGTTATTATGACTTAGGGTATTCTTATTATAGTCCATATTACAGCTATTATTCCTATAATCCATGGTATAATAATTATTATGGTTACGGTAATCATTGGGGGCAAAGTTTTGCTTTTAGGAATAATGATAATTACAAGTATGGCCACCGAAATTCCAGGATTTCTGACGGAGCCTGGGGTGGCGGTAGCAGCGGAATGGGGAACAAGTCCCAGCGCATGTACTCAAGAGGAGGTTTAGGAGGTGATGGTTCAGCAACAAAATCGGCTGTTGCCAGTGGGGGGAATTCTTCCAGGTCAACTCTTAATAATTCTGTTGCAGGGCAGGCTGATACCAGATCTTCGAGTATAAACTCTGGTAATCCGGCTAAGATAACCAACAGCACAAGGTCAGCACAAACTAATTCACGAAGCAATGTAAGTGAATCTAAATCCATTAATGCGAGTTCTTATGCCCGCCCACCTGTTAACGTATCTGGTTCCCGTAGCAGCTCATTGAGCAGCCGGTCGACCTATACCCGCCCCAAAACAAGTGGGACAATTACAGGGTCTGCGACATACAGGAGTGGATCATCATCATCTACTTATAACCAGGGTGGAACAAGATCCTCATCTTCTTATAAAAGCTCAGGTTCACGAACTGTTCCTCCTACCAGTACAAGGTCGAGCTCCACATACAGGAGTTCCGGTAGCTCCGGAAGTTCTGGAAGTATGTCCCGTAGCTCAGGCAGCAGTTCGGGCAGTGTGTCCCGTAGCTCAGGCGGCAGTTCGGGTGGCTCGGGAAGTGTATCCCGAAGTTCAGGTGGTTCCAGCAGCCGGTCTTCAGGAGGAGGAGGTTCCTCAAAATCATCCGGTTCAAGTTCGAGTTCCAGGTCAGGTGGCGGGAAACGATAATTTCTTGAAAATTGATAAGTTAACATGGTTCCTAAGAACCTGTTCTAGGATTTTTTTGACAAAAAACAAAAATATAATTGTAAATATCATGAAAAAGTATATTCTCATAGCCTTTGTATTAGTCTTTGGCACAGGCGCTTGGGCGCAAAACGAACAAGATGCATTGCGGTATTCGCAAACCTTTTACGGTGGATCAGCACGTACTGTCAGCATGGGCGGTGCCTTTGGTGCACTGGGTGGGGATTTTGGTGCCCTGAGTATCAATCCGGCAGGTATTGCCTTATACCGACAAGGAGAATTCTCATTCACAACTAACTTTAATTCAATGAATACCGAGGCCAGTTATTTGGGCTCAAAAATGAGTGATTCCTGGTATAAAATGGGCTTTAGCCATTTTGGTGTGGTTGTTCCAATAAAATCCAGGAGAGATGCAGAATCTGGTACTAACAGCCTGAATTTTGGATTCGGTTACAATAAACTAAAGGATTTTAATAACACCGTAGCCATCAAGGCCGTTAACAATAGCAATTCTCTGGTTGACGAGTTTGTTTACACGGCTAATAAATATGATGATTGGGATTCCTTTACCGATGGATTGGCTTGGGAAACCTTCCTGATAGATTATGATAGCTTGACTGGAGTTTACTATTCTGATTTTGATGTTTCAGGATACGGACAAACCCAGAAAAGGACTATTACCACTAAAGGAGGTATTGGCGAATATCTTTTCAGTCTGGGAGCTAATCTTGGAAATAAGGTATATGTGGGTGGATCAGTGGGTGTTCAGCGGGCAGAATACGAAGAGACCTGGATCCATACAGAAACAGACCCGACAGATATTATCGACTATTTTGAGCAGTTTTCTTTCAGAAATGTGCTGTATACTACCGGAACAGGGCTGAATGTTAAATTTGGATTTATCGCACGGCCAATAGATTGGCTCAGGGTTGGTGGGGCTATTCATACTCCAACCTTCTTTAAACTTAAGGACGATTTTACAAGCAGTATGTCAACAGATCTGGCCGATGGAGAATCGACACACGTTTATGATGCTAATGGAGAATATAACTATGAATTAACTACGCCTTTCCGTGCTATCGGAAGCCTTGCATTTATTCTGAAACAATTTGCAATCATATCAGTGGATTACGAATATGTCGATTATGCCAGTGCCAGATTGCGCGGCAGTGATTATGATTTCTTTGACGAGAATCAGGCTGTATCAAACCGGTACCGGGCAGCAAATAATATCAGGCTTGGGGGAGAATTTCATCTTGGGCCTATGTTTTTCAGGGGTGGTTATGCTCTCTATGGCACTCCATACGTTTCAGGAGAACCCAATGATATTCAGGTTTACCAAGCATTATCAGGTGGTTTTGGATACCGCACTGCAGCATTCTTTATGGATCTGGGGCTAGTAAGATCTGGATTCGATCAGAAGTATTTTCTGTATAACGAGAATGCCGCTGATCTGACGAATTCCAAAACACGATTTATGGCAACTCTGGGGTTTAGGTTTTAAGAGGGAACAGGGAACGGTTAACAGGGAACAGGGAGCAGGGAACAGTTAACAGTTAACGGGGAACAGGGAACAGGGAAACTAATTTAGAGGGAAAGGCCGGGCTTGGTAGAATTCCTGATATCCGTCATCTGTCATCCGTCATCCGTCATCCTAAACATATAAACCTTCTTTTTCGTCACCTTTTCTTTGACTGTTTTATTATCCTAACAGCATCAGGGCCTGTTTGAAATATAAGGTCAACGATGCTGAGATTTGCCTGGAATCCAAACTTATCAAAAAAATTCTGAGTGTATGGATCTGGGGAAAAAGAAGAATCATTTCTCCAGTCGACTTTTGGGTGGATCAGACTTCTCAAATCGATTTCCCCAATATCAAGTGACGAATCATATACGTTGGTTTCCTCTATTCGAATTTGAAGATCCATGATATCCAAAAGGGTGTGAAGAATTTCCAGGTTTAAATCATAAAGATATTTCCAATCCTTTTCCCAAAAAGGTTTAAAATCATCAATAAAGAACTCATAGAAAGGCGAGTGTTGATAGGCAGATTGTATGGTTTTCATGTGGACTTTACGCCAGCCGGTAGATGAATCAATCTTCATCTCTGTTATTAATTGTCCTGGTGTTCGCCCTTTCAGAATTGGAATGTAAAGACTCACAGGCCCATTAGCCGCATAAATTATGAATCTATTCCGGTAGGATTGTTTCTGGTAGTTTTCCTTAGATTCCAGAAAAAACTTATCCAGATCAATGATTTTTGAAAAATATTGGATTGGGGGGAAATGGGCTGTGGAAAGCAGCATATGAGATGTTTTGAGAGGCTAGTCAATCGGTTTTAAGGTTCTCTTGAGTTTTGATCCACCCAGGTACTCAAATTGCGAATCCCCAGAGAACAAAATCCTCTTGCAAATCCCTATGATGCGGGACTCAGGAATAAACCCGACAATTCTGGAATCGTCAGGTTTGTCTCGGTTATCATCCATTACGAAATAATAATTATTTTTGAAGGTATAGGTGCTGGACTTAATTCCATTTATGGTAATCCCACTGAAATCTACGAGTAAGTCATTACCTTCATGAATATCAATGATCACTCTGTATAGGTCGATATTCTTGAGATTTAGATCCACTTTAATTCCTTTTTCAGGTATAATCAGAGGCCCATATTGATCCCTGTTCCAGAAAAAGAAGCTGGAGTAAGGGAAGTATCCACTGGATGAGTCCCCAATATATTGTTTTCTAAGACGAATGGTTTTAACTATTGGTAATTCCTGAATTGCCTGGTAAGCTGCACTATCGAGCAAAAAATCATAAATCCCTACATCGGCAATTAATTCCGGCTCTTCAAGGCTGAATTTACTCAGAAAATCAAAGCGAACAGGTTCTCCTCCTGTAACAACCCGGTATAATCGCCGAACAGTAACGGGGGCCTGTATTTCATTTCGATTAACAAATAGCTCCTTATTAAGGATTACAATTGTGTCACCAGGCAATCCAATTATTCTGGAAATTTTTATTGGAGAGCGATCTATAGGTTTGTCAGCAACACGTGGATCATTATAGGCTATAACCTGATCCCTTTGAAAGTCATGAAATCCTGGCAACCTGAAATATGGGATGCGAAAGAAATCCAGGTACGACCTATCCGCTCCAGGTAGTCCAAAGATAGAATTGGGAAACCTTGTTCCTTTTGACAGCTTATTGACAAGGACGCGGTCGCCAGGAATCAAGGTAGAAGCCATTGTGAAGCTTTCTATTTTGTAAGTCTGGAAAATAAATACTCTGATCAGGAATATTAGCAGAACGGTCCACAAAACACCTTTGATAATCTTTCTCATTTATCTGAACTTGTTGTCTGAAGGGAAAGTTAGCGGATTTTTCTCATCATACGATTCCAGCGTATGTTAGCCGGAAATTTCTTTTCCTTATCAAATGAAATATATACAAATAATGGTTTACCAACAACATGATCCTCGGGAACAAATCCCCAATACCTCGAATCTGCCGAGTTGTGCCTGTTATCACCCATCATCCAAAAGTAATCCATTTTGAAAGTATAGGAAGTGGCAACCTCTTCATTAATATAAATTTCTCCATCTCTGACGTCCAGGTCATTTCCCTCATAAACATCAATCAGACGCTCATAAAGAGGCAAATTCTTTAAATTGATATTTACAGAAGCACCTTTTTGTGGGATCCAGATTGGTCCATAATTATCACGGTTCCATTTGAAATTATCTGAAAAGGGGAATGTTCCTTTCTCCCATGAATTTGCAGGGTACAAATAACGAACAACGTCTATCACATTAGGAAGTTTTTTTAATTCGATTACCATCTCCTCAGTCAGTGGGAAGTCGGAATAGCTGCTATTACTGGCACTGAATTTTGAATCTGCTTCCGCAATTCCAAGGTTCTCGAGTTTAATCTGATTTATTTTGGTGCCATTCGTCATTACCGTATAGTTGAATTGCAGGTTTTCAACCTTTTCCTGGGGCTGTCCGTTTACAAATAATTGATTGTTTATTACCTGGATACTATCCCCGGAAATCCCAACACATCTTTTTATGAAATTCTCCCTTTTATCCACTGGCCGGGCTACAATCCTTCCGTAATAGTTTTTATCCGACCAAACACGTTCACGGCCGGCATCCCGAACAAAACTGTAATAACTATAGTTACTCTGCCATGCTGTACAAACTGTATCGCCTTCCGGATAATTAAATACAACCACATCATTGTTTTTGATTGAGCTTAATCCCTTCAAGCGCCTGTAGTCCTTCTTAATCCAGGTAAGGAATGAATTTTTATCTTTGGTAAGAGGCAGTGTATGCTGTACCAGAGGGAAGGAGAGGGGAGTCTGAGGAATCCTGGGGCCGAAATGCACCTTGCTTACAAAAAGATTATCCCCGATAAGCAGGGATTTTTCCATAGAAGCTGTTGGAATATTGAAGTTCTGGAAAAAGAAAATATTGATAAAGGTAACAGCCACAAGAGCAAAAATCAGAGCATCCAACCATTCGATCACCGTGTTGTTTGTCTTGTTTCTCTTTTTCCAGAATGACCAATTAACTTTCTTTGTAAGATACATATCCACTAAAACAGGGATACCCAGCAGCCACCAGTAATTAACTAACCAGATAACCCAGAGTATATATAACGCTAAAGCAATGCCGAATTTAATGTATTGTTTTCGAGGTATTTTCTTCATTTCTTTTCTATTTTAATATATCAAAATTCCGATCCCAGTTGATCCGGATTCCCTTACCGGGCCGGGAGGACAAAGATAACCAAATAAGCCAAGGCTTTCCTATGATATGATCTTCCGGTAAAAATCCCCAGTGCCTTGAGTCGCGAGAATAATGGCGACTGTCCCCGGCCACAAAATAATAATCCATTTTCACCTTGTACTGGCTGGAAGCTTTATTGTTAATGTATATTGTATTATTCTCTATTAATAGTGAATTACCTTCATAAACACTGATCAGCCTTTCATACAAGCTGATATTCTGCACATTAAGGTCTATCAAATTACCACTGGAGGGCACAATTACCGGGCCAAATTGATCAGTATTCCATGGGAAAGAAGGCTCATGAGGGAAAATTTGAATATTTCCCCTGGATTGTTTTTGGATATATGGTTCAACATTTGTAATCCCTTGTTGGATTTTAACTTTTTGTGCCTGTTCTGCAGATAGGGGAACAAGATATCCTTTGTCGGGTAAAATTTTGATATCCGATGCTTCCAGATCAAATTCCTCAAATAATTCAGTGAGCAGCTCTGTGTTATCAGCTTCCACCAGATATTTGTACCTATTAAAGTTTGGCCTTTCTAATGCACCGTTAATGTATGCCTGCCCATTATAAAAAAGGATGGTATCACCAGGGATACCCAGGCATCGGCTCACCTCAACTTCCCTCCGGTCTACAGGCCGGAAATGAGCATCCCCTGATACCACTTGATTAATACTGGCTTCCTTTGATCTTGCTATAGCGTGATAGCTCAAATTTTCGGCCCCAATATAAACCGAGTCTCCTTCAGGAAAATTATATGCCATCAGGTCGCCTCGTTGAATCTTCACGAATCCTCTTAATCTAATGTAGGGAATTGCAGGTTTAACAAGATATGATTGTTTGCCTCGACTGAAAGGGAGGTAATGGTGAGTGAAAGGGAAGTTTATTGGAGTTATGGGAAGCCGGGGGCCGTATCTTAGCTTGGAAACCAGAACATTATCACCATTTTTCAGATAGGGTTGCATTCCTGTATTTGAGAGTGTAAGGCTTTCCAGAACAAATAAGCGCAACAGCAATGTGGTTATCAGCAGCCATAATAATATTTGTACCCGTAAAGGGATAGCTCTGTGAAGATGGAGCTTTATAAAACTCCAGTTTATTATTCCAATAAAGAAGATATCAATCAGGATTAATATGGCCGCCCACAACCAGAACCATCCGGAAAAAAGCCCGGTCAAAAAGATTATTAAGGTTAATGTAGCGAACCAGAGCCAGCGCATTTTATTAAACTATTTATCAGACAGTAGATCATCCATCCCGAATATTCCCTTTTTTCCAATCAGAAATTCGGCAGCCATGATTGCGCCTATTGCAAATCCTTGCCTGTTAAAGGCTTCATGGCGGATGGATAATTTGTCAATTTCAGAAACGTAATGTACAGAATGAGTGCCAGTTACCTGCCCTTCCCGTATTGAGAACACAGGAAGTTTATTATGCTCTGAATAAGGGTTTAATTTCCAGCTTGTCAGTTTTTTATTGGATTCGATTATCTGATTAGCCAGACTTATAGCGGTGCCACTAGGGGCATCAAGTTTTTTTGTGTGGTGAATTTCCTCAATATGTGCCTGATAATCCGGGAATCTGGCCATCAGCTCAGCCAGCATACGGTTCATCTTGAAAAACAGATTGACTCCCAAACTGAAATTTGAGGCATAGAATAATGCTCCATCAAAATTACGACAGGCCTCGCTAACGAGATCCCAATGTTCCAGCCAGCCTGTAGTTCCACTAACGACAGGCACATTTTGTTTAAAAGCATCCAGGAAATTCTGTACAGCTGATTCCGGATTGGTAAATTCGAAAGCTACCTCAGCTTCACGAAAGGTATCAGAATCTATTTCTGATCTATTTCCCTCATCAATAATGCAAACCACCTGGTGGTTATTTTTGCGGGCCAGTTCGTGGATCTGCCGCCCCATTTTTCCATATCCTATAAGAGCGATGTTCATTTTCAGATATTGTAAATTGTTAATTATCAATTTATAATTAATAACTGATAATTTATAATTGTTTATGTAAACTTAAAAAAAAAGGGCAGATCTTTCGGACCTCCCCTTTTCCCATCATGAAAAACTATTCTATTTAGCCACCTTTTTTACAACCTCAGCAAAGGCTTTAGGATGGTTCATAGCCAGATCGGCAAGAACTTTCCTGTTCAGTTCAAGTCTTGAATTGTTTAGCTGGCCTATAAAAGATGAATAGCTGATTCCGTTCTCACGGCAACCGGCATTTATACGCTGGATCCATAATCCACGGAAAGAACGTTTTTTGTTCTTGCGGTCACGGTAAGCGTATGCCAGACCTTTGTCGCGTGAATTTTTTGCAACTGTCCAAACATTACTCCTGGCACCAAAGGCACCCCTGGTTTCCTTAAGGATCTTTTTTCTACGCTTTCGCGAGGCAACTGTGTTTACACTTCTTGGCATTTTTTCTTTGTTTTTGAATGTAGGCGGCCCATTAATTGCTCTTTAAGCACTGCATTCTGGTTAACACTAATTCATAAACCTTTGCGGGTACTACTTCATTGCAAGCAAAAGCTTGATGTTTTTCTCATCAGTTTTGTTTACGGTAGTGAAATAACTCAAATTCCTCTTCCGTTTTGTCGACTTTTTAGTCAAAATATGACTCATAAAGGCGTGCTTCCTTTTGATTTTCCCCGAGCCGGTCAGCTTAAAGCGCTTTTTTGCACCGGCATTTGTTTTCATCTTCGGCATTATTCTATGTATTTAGATAAATGTTACTTTTTCTTTTTAGATGAAATAAAAATAGTCATCCTTTTACCTTCAAGTTTTGGAAGTTGTTCAACTTTTCCTTCCTCCTCCAGATCCTGAGCAAATCTAAGCAACAGAATCTCGCCCTGTTCTTTAAAAAGGATCGATCGTCCTTTAAAAAATACAAAGGCCTTAACTTTTGCCCCGTCATTCAGGAATTTCTGAGCATGCTTTAATTTGAAATTATAGTCAT
Organism: uncultured Porphyromonadaceae bacterium; assembly: GCA_964465145.1. GTDB lineage: Bacteria > Bacteroidota > Bacteroidia > Bacteroidales > UBA12481 > JAUVKA01. The sequence continues at coordinate 17,436 of CAYXJR010000077.1, forward strand.
GTTCATCAGTTTGAGGGCCAAAACGAATTTCCTTTACTACAATTTTTACCTGTTTGGCTTTTAATTCTTTTTGTTTTCTTTTTTGTTGGTAAAGGAATTTACTGTAATCTATTACCTTGCAAACCGGTGGATCTGCGTTAGGGGAGATCTCTACAAGGTCGAGCTCGAGCTCGGCTGCAAGCTCCAGAGCCTCCTGAATGCGCATGACCTCCGGCGTTTCAATGTTTTCGCCAACAACACGAACAACAGGAGCCTGAATGAAATTATTGATTTTAAACTTATTTTTCAGGTCATCCTTTCGGGGAGCGTATCCTCGTTTGCCTCTGGGGTAAGCTATGGTTATTTCCTCCTAATGATTAATTTATACTTATTTTATTTAGCTCTTTCTAATTGTCTTTCAACTTCCGTACGGATAAATTTGCTGAATTCTTCGGGTTTCATGGTCCCTATATCTCCCTGGCCCTGTTTCCGAACTGAGATTGTTTCCTCATTAACTTCTTTTTCGCCAACTATTAAAAGATACGGAATTCGCTTTAACTCGTTATCCCTTATTTTTTTACCTATTTTTTCATTCCTTTCATCAACGAGGGTGCGAATTTCGCAATTATTTAGGATTTTTGAAACTTTTAGGGCATAATTATTATATTTTTCACTGATGGGCAAAATAACAGCCTGATCAGGGGTCAGCCACAATGGAAATTTACCAGCAGTATGCTCTATGAGTACTGCAACAAACCGTTCCATGGATCCAAAGGGTGCACGATGGATCATCACTGGTTGATGTTTGCTGTTGTCCTGACCAATATACTCTAACTCAAAGCGTTCAGGTAAGTTGTAGTCAATCTGGATGGTTCCGAGCTGCCATTTCCGTCCTATGGCATCACGAACGATAAAATCGAGTTTAGGCCCATAGAATGCAGCTTCGCCGTATTTTACTACTGCTTCCAGCCCCTTTTCTTTGGTCACTTCAATAATAGCCTTTTCCGATTTCTCCCAGTTCTCATCAGACCCAATGTATTTTTCCGGAGTGCCCGGATCGCGGAGGGATATTTGAGTAATAAAGTTTTCGAAATCCAGGGTTTTAAATATATAAAGTACGATGTCGATGACCTTGGCAAACTCTTCTTTAAGCTGATCAGGCCTGCAGAAAATGTGTGCATCATCCTGAGTAAATCCGCGTACCCTGGTCAGGCCATGGAGTTCACCACTCTGCTCATATCTGTAAACTGTGCCAAATTCTGCCAATCGAATTGGCAGATCTTTATATGAATGAGGTTTATAGCGGTAAATCTCACAATGATGTGGGCAATTCATTGGTTTCAAAAGAAATTCCTCACCTTCTGTTGGTGTCTTTATTGGCTGGAAAGAGTCTTTGCCGTATTTCGCATAGTGACCAGATGTTACGTATAGATCCTTATGACCAATATGCGGAGTTATTACTTGTTCATACCCATATTCAACCTGAACTTTCCGCAGAAATTGCTCCAGCCTTTCCCTCAGTTGAGCACCTTTTGGAAGCCAAAGGGGAAGGCCGCTGCCAACGCGTTGAGAGAAAGTAAATAACTCCAGTTCCTTGCCAATTTTTCGGTGATCTCTTTTATTAGCTTCCTCAAGCATTACCAGATATTCATCCAGCATGCTCTTTTTCGGGAAGCTGATCCCATATACCCGGGTAAGCTGTTTCCTCGTTTCATCTCCACGCCAATAAGCTCCTGCAATACTCAGGATTTTTATTGCCTTTATTAGCTGGCTTGTCGGTAAATGGGGCCCTCTACAAAGATCGGTGAAATTGCCCTGTTCATAAAATGAGATAGTCCCGTCTAATAACTCACCTATCAATTCCAGCTTATATTCATCAGCTTTTTTACCAAAAAAATCCAAAGCCTCTTGCTTACTTACTTCACGGCGGGTGTAATCTGATCCCAGGCTGACCAATTCCTGCATTTTTTTCTCTATTGCCGGCAGATCTTTATCTGTAAGGACTCTTTCTCCAAGATCAACATCATAATAAAAGCCATTCTCAATGGCCGGCCCAATGCCGAATTTTATGCCCGGGTAAAGAGCCTCGAGAGCCTCAGCCATAAGGTGGGCTGAAGAATGCCAGAAAGCATGTTTCCCTTCTTCATCCGCCCATTTATGCAGCTTGATACTGGAATCCTTTTCAATTGTGCGGGTGATATCCCATAACTCCCCATTTACTGTTATTGAAAGCACTTCCTTAGCCAAACGCGGGCTGATAGACTGAGCAATATCGTAGCCATTAATTCCAACCGGGTATTCCCGGATGTTGCCGTCGGGGAAAGTAATTTTTATCATAATCTGCTTTTTTTAGCGATTGCAAAGATACTGACTATATTCAAATGAAAAAAAACGTGGATATCCATAAAACACGTAGAGACAGATCATGATCTGTCTCTACAATATTTGGTGCCCAGAACAGGAATCGAACCTGCAC
>CAYXJR010000078.1:0-19613 GCA_964465145.1 uncultured Porphyromonadaceae bacterium
TAGAAACAGCAAAATATTTTCCCATTTTTACCATATAATAGGGAAGGAATGAGGAGTTTGTTAAATTTTTAAGTTTGTTGCGGATTTAAGGTTCACATAAAGTAATTTCGAAGGATTTAACATCGCCTCCGGCAAAGTTTCCAATGGAATATAACTTACTTTCTGAGCTATCTCAGCAAGGCCGATGCTTCTATTTTGATCCACCATGGATTCCAGATCGATGGTCTTTACATCAGTTTTTTTGTTTGTGTTCTGGTTTTTACAAGCAAAAACCAGTAAAGATCCTAAAATGATAAAGCTCAACACTCGAATTATTGATTTCATAGGTTTAATAGAATTGCTGATTAGGGGAGACATTCAAAGATAATAATTCTTTTTGCGATTTCTACAGTCCTTTCTGTCAATAACCTTTGTTAACTATTTTACCGAGGTCGCCCGATAAAATCGTTAAAAACGTTAGAGTGGCTTTTTTTAGCCCTAAATAGATTGTTGTTTTCGTAGTAATCTGTAATATTACTTAGTGGATGCCAGGAACCACACATCAAACGGGGCGAAACCGAAAAGCCAGATGAGTAGGAAACTTAACTCATTGATTATGAAAAAAATTACTCTGACAATTTTTGCTTTATGTATTTTTGCTTTATCCTTCTGCACAGGAGAATAAAGAGGCTAAACAACAAGTCAATATTGACAAAAGTAAGCTCCAGTTCAATCTTGGAGTTGGTCTTTCAACCTGGGGTATTCCATTTTATATAGGTGCTGATTACTGGATCATGGAGGATATCACTGCGGGTGTGGAAGCTTCATTCCGTTATCGCTTATTGCATCGCTTCAGATATGGATATATCGGCGGATCGTTAAATGCCAACTATCATTTCACCAAGATCCTGGAACTTCCGGATAACATTGATGTTTATGCTGGTTTGAGTGCCGGCCCCTATATCGGTTTCGGAAATTACTACTCGAGAGCGAAACTTCATTTCGGAATCGGGGGCCAGGTTGGCGGCCGTTATAAACTCACCGACAACCTTTGGGTACATGCTGAACTAGGCGGAGGATCATTTTCCGGAGGGAAAATCGGGATTACGCTCGGAAAGTAACTTCTTCATGGCATTATTGGTTTACGTTTAGCTATTTTACCTTTTAATTACAGTTTTCCTGATAATCCCTCCATTTGAATCATATCTATATTCTGTCTTTGATTTTCTTATTGAATCAAATTCAGAGATATAGTTATAAACAACAACAGAGTTAGGGTTTTTTAGGGTTTCACCACCTTCTTTTGAATGAGACCCAATCGGTTGTCCCAGGGAGGATATATTGAACGAAACAAGGAGAGCAATAATGATTATCGGGAATAGTTTTTTCATAACATACCTTATTTATAGAGCCCATTGGAATCCGTGTTCCCGTTTTCTAGGCTGATTGAAAATGAAGCAACCATAGCTGAAAGCCGCCCAAATTGGTTTGGCAGGTTTAAGTAGTGGCATTTATTTCATTAGATTCGTCGGTTCGGATAATCCAAAGATTATTAAGCTATAATTACTAATAATCAACCCGTAACCCGTATCCTTGAATTTCCCCATTTCATTTCTACCTTTACACTTTAACCTAAATTACATCAAATGTCAGCACCCCATGTAATCGGATTGGATTTTGGAACCGACAGCGTAAGGGCCGTGGTGGTCAATGCTTTAAATGGAGAAGAGATCTCCTCATCAGCCCATTATTATGAGCGTTGGAAGGAAGGCAACTACTGTGATGCGGCTAAAAACCAGTACCGTCAGCATCCACTGGATTACCTTGAAGCCATGACAAAGGTTGTTAGGGCATCCCTTGTGGATGCCCCTCCCGGCACAGCAGATTCAGTCGTCGGGATGTCGTTCGACACCACCGGCAGTACACCGGTTTTTGTTGATAAGGAAGGGACTCCCCTGTCCATGAAACCAGAATTCCAGGACAACCCGAACGCCATGTTCATCCTCTGGAAAGACCATTCTTCAATAAAGGAGGCCGATGAAATAAATGAGCTGGCCCATAAATGGGATATTGACTATACAAAATACGAAGGTGGGATCTATTCTTCAGAATGGGTTTGGGCAAAAGTCCTCCATGTTTTACGTGAGGACGAAAAGGTACGCGAGGCTGCTTACTCCTGGATTGAGCACTGCGACTGGATGCCGGCTGTTCTAACAGGTAATGTTAAGCCAGAAAAGGTGGTCCGCAGCCGATGTGCTGCCGGACATAAAGCAATGTGGCACAAGGAATTCGGCGGACTGCCTTCGGTTAAATTCCTCACAAAACTGGATCCTTTGCTTGCGCCTTTCCGCGGCCGTCTGTTCACTGAAACTTTTACCAGCGATCAAAAAGTAGGCGGCCTGACAAAAGAATGGGCCGAATTACTTGGCCTCCCTAAAGGTATTGCTATGGGAGCAGGTGCATTCGATTGCCACATGGGGGCTGTGGGTGGCGGAATCACCCCCTTCTCTCTCGTGAGGGTCATGGGAACTTCCACATGCGACATCATTGTTGCCCCTTTAAATGAGATAAAGGGTAAACTTATAAAAGGTATTTGCGGACAGGTTGATGGGTCAGTAGTCCCGGGAATGATGGGGCTGGAGGCCGGTCAATCTGCATTCGGAGATGTATATGCCTGGTTCAAAAACCTACTTGCCTGGACATTGGGAGAATCAGCTGATGATGAAGCCCTTAACCGCATTATACCGGAACTTTCAAAACAGGCTGAACTTCTTCCAGACGATGATAACATCCCCTTAGCAACTGATTGGTTTAACGGGCGTCGTACCCCTGATGCCGACCAAACAGTTAAAGCAAGCATCTCAGGCTTAAGCCTGGGTACGTCGGCTCCAATGCTCTTCAAATCCCTGGTTGAAGCCACCGCTTTTGGGAGCAGGGCAATTGCAGAGCGATTCCTGGAAGAGGGTGTCCCGATAAAAGAAGTGATCGCCATTGGCGGAGTGGCAAAAAAATCACCCTTCGTTATGCAAACCCTTGCGGATGTGATGAATGTGGAAATCCGCGTGGCAACCACAGACCAGTCATGCGCCCACGGCGCCGCAATGTTCGCTGCAACGGTTGGAGGCGTTTACAGTCGAGTCGAGGATGCCATGAAGGCCATGGGACAGGGGTATGACCGGACATACAAGCCGGATCCGGAGAGGGCCGGTCATTATAGCAAAAAGTATGCTAAGTACTTGAAACTGGCCTATAGTGACGGGTGACGGGTAACAAAAGGTTACGAAGGGTTTCCGTAGCCCGGGAGCTAGTCCCCCGGGTAAATGGCAACCAGAGAATGAATCTTTGGCAGATTGAGAGTAACGAGAGTTTACAAAAATCACTTCTTAATCAGCCTGATGCGGGGAGGGTTAGGTTTTATGATGCTAAGTATCAAAAGTATCTGAAGCTGGCATATAGGGTTGGGGTGGGTACGAATAGGGGAATTTCTTTAAAATTCGTAATTTTGATTAGTTTCACCAGGATAAAAATTGGTTTTTACGGATGAATAAGATCTTAATCAGGATTGTTTGCTTGTTTTCATTCAGCATCCTGCTGTCAGGCACAATGTCGGCCCAAAAAATTGATATTGAGACTGCCGGCATAGTGGCTCAAAACTGGAACAGGCATATTAAAAATGATTTAGGTGCTAACATCAGTATAATTTATATTGATAGTGTTGTAATTGACAATGAAGCAGTAATATATAAATTTACCCTTGATGCCGGGCAGTTTATCTGGGTTTCGGCAGATGACCGGCATGCCCCGGTTCTTGCCTATAATTTAGAACCATCCCTGTCACCGGTTGCCATACCAGATGCTTACCAGGATTTCCTGGATCAGTACGCCGACGAAATATCTTCTACACGCCAGAAAAACCTCAAATCAACCGGCCCCCACCCCGATTGGGACAAGGCGCTTAAGGGTGGCTTTAAAAGCACCATGATTGACAACGAGGTGGCCCCGATGATGCAGGTAACATGGGGACAGGGTGGCGGATACAGGCAGTTCACTCCTGATAACACCCCAACCGGCTGCGTGGCCGTTGCGATGGTACAGATAATGAGGCACTGGGAATATCCCGACAAGGGACAGGGATTACGCGAATACACACATCCGGTTTATGGGGATTTTGCAGTTAATTTTGATACAGTTGACCTTATCTGGGACGACATGCCTCTTAATGAGCCTAATCCCAGGATTGCCCGCTTTATGTTATATGCAGGGATTGCCCTACATATGAACTATGCGCCTAAAGGATCAGGGGCAAACACTGAGGATTGCAGGGACATCCTAAAAGATAATTTCTTTTATAATGATCACCGGATTATGAGCACCGGATTATCAACCTACGGACGACTGGAATATTGGTTAAACATGTTAAAAAATGAGCTGATTAATGGGAGGCCGCTTATATATTCCGGGCAAGGAACCGCCGGGCATGCATTCAATTTCGATGGCTTCAAGGATGATTATTTTCATGTAAACTGGGGATGGAGCGGATCCTCGAATGGATATTTTTTAGTAACCGCACTCAGCCCGGGGAGCAGCGATTTTTCAGAGGCTCCAAGTTGTATCTCTGGAATTTTTCCTGGTGACACCATGATGGTAGACAGACCATATAGCTTACGTACCTTAGCTGGCGAGTCGAAGGTAACCTTGATTTGGGGTGGAAATCCGCACAAAGATTTTGATTATTATAAAATATATAGAGATCAGGTGGAGGTTGGCCAGGCAATCGGAAAAATATTTATTGACGAGGGTGCAGAAAATGGACATACCTACGCGTACTCCATAGCAAGCTATTATACTATTGACTCTGTTGATTATGAATCTGAGCATACACAGGAAATAGTATGTACAGATGTAGGAGGAATTCCTCTTCCCTATGAGGAGACGTTTGAGAATGGTTACCCTGGATGGAACATCAGATCCACTGTAACGGGGTTTAACTGGGGAACAGCCAAAGACCTTGGAATGGGAAGTGATGAGGAATCACATTTCATTGGTATAAATTCAGGAATAGCCGGGAATAATAAACTTGTGGCGGATACCCTCTTATCCAACCAGGTCGACCTCAGTAATACCTCGTTGGCCCTGCTATCCTTTGATTATGTTTTACGTCAATGGGAGGATATCGATCATCTCTATTTAATGTATCGTATTTTTGATGACAATGAGTGGATTACTTTTCACGAACTGGAAACCACCCGCAGTTACACCAACTGGACTAACTACAAATGCTATTTGCCATCAGAAGCCTTGCAGGAACGAGTCCAACTGGCTTTCTATTACACTGATAATGGGGGCGTTGGATATGGAGCAGGTATTGATAATATCAGAATAGAATCCATCACCGACCCAGGCGTACCAGATTTTCAGGTTTCGAAAAACGAGGCTTGCTCCGGTCAGGAACTAATTTTTACCGACATTTCTAAGGGAAGGAGAAACAGCTACTATTGGGATTTTGGCCCTGGAGCCAACCCCCGGTATGCCGACTCGGCAGGCCCCCACTCTGTGTATTATTCATCCTCAGGATTTAAGGATGTCCAGCTTATATTAAACGGCCTTGATGAGACAGTGAAAACAAATTGCGTGGAAATATTCCGTCCGCCTCAAGCCCGGTTCAGTAAGAGTATCAATTATAAAACGGTGACCTTTCAAAACACCTCGTCGGATGCAGATGCCTTCATGTGGGATTTTGGTGATGGCATAAAGGTTACCCAAAAAAGCCCAACCCATGTATACAATTTGTCTGGTGATTATTTGGTTAAAATGATAGCCATTGGATTTGTGTGCGGAAACGATACAGCCGAAAGCTGGGTAAATCTCCGGATCGTTGGTAAAGAAGACATTGAAACCCGACCGAAAATTACTGTTTATCCCAACCCAAGCGATGGAAAGATTTGTATCGATCTTAACACAGTACAGGAAGGACCCATAGGCCTGAAAGTATTTTCCATCACCGGAGTTGAAATTCTCAGCGAAGAAATATATCACTTTGGTAATGATGCCATTATAGAGAAAGATCTCTCCGCTATCCCTGCTGGGCTGTATTTTTTGAGGATTACGCTAGGAGGAGATATCTGGAATAAGAAGGTTTTGGTGAGGTGACGGGATGCGGGGATGCGGGGATGCGGGATGCGGGGATGCGGGGATGCGTCCCTTCCTCAATGAGTAAACCTTACCAGCTGCTCCTGATCGGCTGTTCTTAATTCCAAATAGTATATTCCGGGAGGAAATTTCCTGGCATCGATACGGAAGCCATGGAATCCAGATTCAATATTATTGGAAAACAGGGTTTGTATTTTTCTACCCCAGGGATCCAATACTTCCATGTATAAGGTTCCATCACTGGGAACGACAAATTTCATCTCGCCAAAATCCACTATAGGATTTGGGTCAAGGCTGATTTGAAAAGGGTTGCCGGAGTTATCCAACCATTTCTTCAGTGGCTGGGGATGCTGATATTTGGATTCAAGGTGATGGTGCCAGAGATCTTCCAGTTCACTCAAACCCCTGATTCCCAGAGCTGAACAATCAGGGTATTCCTTTACCCACCGACTGATACCGGACTGTCCGGCAAATTCTTCAACCATCTCAATTATGGTGTATGACAATGGGTATCCATTTCTATCAGCAAAGGTATCTGGATTTGAAATACTCTGCAGGCTGGGTAAAATATTCAGGTCCTTAACCAAACCCGGAACTTCCTGGGCAAATCGCATTTGTCCAGCATAATACACTGCCAGGCCCTCATGAAGCCAAACCGGTAATTGGTTTTTACTTGCCCGGGCTACACATATGTGTACAAACTCATGAATCAGGCCATCCATTACCGATTGGTATGTATGGATACCAGGTGGATTTCTCGGACTCACCAGGTGAATGGCTTCGTCCCCCACAGCTACACCAACCAACCAGTCGGATTCTGCCTGATAATTCAAGGTGTTTTTTAGAGAATTCAGATCAGGATGGATAAAAACATCGATTTGATCATCAAAATTTACTTCGAAAAAATTAGTCAGACGAAAGTAATTATCGGCAAGCTTCTGTTCTATCTCGTGAATTACAGCACGGTCAGGGCCGCGATAATGAATAATAAAGTGATCCCCGGTGAAACTCGACCAGGCAGGCATTACAAGGAGGCTTATCCAGAGTATTACGGATGTCATCTACTGAAAATCAGATTTTCAATAAAACGAAGATAGCCGGATTTTATTTCGCACAAGTGACTAAGATGGAAACAGAGGGAGGATTGAGCGAGCTTTGTTGCACTTTTCCACACAGCCATTGCAGGTCATCCCATTAATATCCATTGTAATGGTTAGGGGCGCTAAATCAACAGAGTCATCTTTACCTGACTTTTTCTCCGACTGGCAGGAAACAATCAATAAGGCAATAATGAAAATTGATAAAATTGATTTCATAATACTTATTGTATTGACAGAACTAAATATACATAATCCCGAATGAAATTCGCTATACTTGTACAGCTATGAAAATATATGTTCCTGGATATTTAAAGCGATCGAGACCAATCATTTATCTTTTGGTAATTTTTTGTTTACCTGTGTTTTTATACCCCTCTATTGAAATAAATCCGAATCAAATGAAACATATCTATGAGGTCCTGCCCTGGTATAAGGAGGTTATTATTGATGCCAATTGGGAAAAACCAATCTGGGCCGAAACCGAGTCTCTTGTTCTTGAAAATTTTATGGGTGAGCGTCCGGAACATTTCCCGGCTGCCGAGATGAAAATGCGGTATGACAAGAATAACATCTATGTGATTTTTAAGGTTGACGACCGTTATGTGAGAGCTATAGCCACGAAAACCAACGGAAATGTATGGGAAGATAGCTGCGTGGAGTTCTTTTTCACCCCCGGGCCGGAAACCAATGTTGGTTATTTCAACCTTGAAACCAATTGCATAGGTACTTTTTTAATGCAATATCACAATCAGATATCCAATGATGATGGCTTTGTGGTTGAACAGGATTACCAGAAAATTGTTATTAAACCTTCGCTGGAAGAGGCTGTTGATGAAGAATTTACCGATCCTCTCACCTGGCATATTGAATACAAACTCCCGCTTTCCATCTTAAAAAACTATTTACCCTTTGAGCAGCCTGGGCCGGGTGTTACATGGAGGGCCAATTTCTATAAATGCGGCGACAAAACCTCTCATCCGCACTGGCTGACCTGGGCCCCCGTCGACTTCCCCAAACCAAAATTCCACCTGCCTGAGTTTTTCGGCTGGCTCAGTTTTAGGTAGAAGGATTTAGTCTTACTTTCAACACACCCACACTTCTTAACACACCGACACCCACACCCGTTTGGGATTCAGCCTCACTTCATTCGGCTGTTTCCCTTGGGGGAGAATCGATAAAGCCTGAACAATACCACCCCTGCGGGGAGGTTTTTCTTTCTGCGAACATCTCTCAGAGCAAGCTCTGTGGCCGTTCGCAGAAAGAAAAACCTGCAAGCAGGTTATTGTTCAGGCTTTGCGGAGAAGGAGGGATTCGAACCCCCGGTACCTTGCGGTACAACGGTTTTCAAGACCGCCGCATTCGACCACTCTGCCACTTCTCCAATGCGGTGCAAAAATATAAATCTTTTACAGATCTGAAAAATTATTAAACTCATGTATTATAGGCAAACAAGCAGACTCTTAATCCCTCGTATAACAGAAAAACCTGCATTTTGACCAAAGTAATTCACAATTTGATAGAGTTATTAACAAACACTTGGTATTTTTCGTAATTATTTGATTTTTTTACCGCTTGAAAATTTGGACAGGTCGGCAAATGGCCTATATTTGTAAGTACTTGCGACTAATATATAACCTTTAATATTTTAAACTATGAACAAAGCACAACTTATTGACGCTATCGCTAAAGATGCTAATCTCACCAAAGCTGACGCTAAAAGAGCCCTCGATGCCTTCATTGATGCAACCACTGGTACCCTCAAAACAGGTGGACGTGTCGCATTAGTAGGTTTTGGCTCATTCGGAGTTTCAGAACGCAACGCTCGCACGGGACGTAATCCACAAACTGGTGCCCCCATAAAAATCAGTGCAAAGAAAGTAGTTAAATTCAAAGCAGGATCTGAACTTTCAGACGCTGTTAAGTAGACACTGCGTAAAATATTTTAGGGAGTGCCTTGGCACTCCTTATTTTTTTATGAAAAATTTAATCCAGCATCTGTCGCAGTTCCTTAGCACACCACGACTGGAGACTTTCCATAAGGTGCTTGCACAGCGAACACGTTACATCACTGTAGTCCTCGAAGATATCTACCAGTCGCAAAATGCAAGTGCAGTCCTACGCACCTGCGACTGTGTGGGTATTCAAGATGTTCACATTATCGAAAATAAGAATAGGTTCAAGCTTAATCCTGAGGTTGTTCTCGGCTCTGCAAAATGGTTAAACCTGAGAAAATACAACGGTGAAGATAATAATACGGATTCCACCATACAGCAGCTGCGATCACAAGGATACCGGATAATTGCCACATCCCCCCATCTTAATGATGTTGAGCTTGATGAGCTGGATTTAAACAAAGGAAAGCTAGCCCTCTTTTTTGGCAATGAACTTAAGGGCCTTACAAACAATGCGTTGGATCAGGCCGATGAGTACCTGAAAATCCCCAATGCAGGCTTTACCGAAAGCTTCAACATCTCTGTATCTGCTGCGATCATTCTATACCAACTTACTCGAAAATTACGATCCTCAGAAATTAAATGGGAGCTCGAAGATACAGAAAGAGATAACTTACTCCTTGATTGGTTGCGCATTAGCATAAAAAAACCCGAATTGATCGAGGCAACTTTTAATAGGAGAATGGAAAATTAATCCTGGCAGCATGACTCATCTTAAAGAATTATTCCTGAAAAACCTTGGGCAGACTAGTCGTTTCCCATGCGGCATTGAGGTTGATCATGCCAAAGGATCTAAAATATATTCTCCTGATGGCCAGGACTATTTCGATCTGCTCAGTGGCTTTTCTGTAAATAATATTGGTCATGCTGACCCGAGGGTTATCAAGGCTGTTCAGGCCCAGGCTGAGAAATATATGCATACCATGGTATATGGGGAACTGGTTCAGTCGCCTCAGGTTCAATATGCCAGCTTGCTTATTAGTTTGCTTCCCGAATCCCTTAACAAGGTTTTTTTCGTTAATTCGGGAGCTGAAGCCATAGAGGGAGCATTAAAATTAGCCAAAAGGGCAACCGGCCGGACCGAACTCATCTCTTTTCGAAACGCTTATCACGGGAGCACCCATGGTGCACTGAGCATGATGGGTTCAGAAAAATACAAAACCCATTTCCGTCCCCTGTTGCCCGATGTACGTATTCTGGATTTCAATTCCTTTGAGCAGCTCAATCAGATTACCAATCGAACAGCAGCTGTTTTGGTTGAACCGATTCAGGCTGAAGCCGGAATAATCGAGCCGGTAGACGGCTTCCTGACAGCACTTCGGGAACGTTGCACACATATGGGGGCCAAACTGATTTTCGATGAGATCCAGACTGGGTTTGGCAGAACAGGAAAGCTATTTGCGATGGAGCATTATGGGGTGATACCTGATATTCTAGCCCTGGCAAAAGCCCTTGGCGGTGGAATGCCACTTGGGGCATTTATCGCATCCCGGGAGATCATGGATACACTAATTCATGAACCTGGATTGGGGCACCTGACCACATTTGGGGGACATCCTGTGAGTTGTGCTGCCGGTATGGCAGCTTTGGAAGTTATCCTGGAGGAGCACTTGCATGAAAAAGCTGAAGCAAAGGGGGAAAAAATCCTTGAATTAGTGAATCATCATTCCATTAAGGAAACGCGTGGTAAAGGATTGTTTATAGCCCTGAAGCTGCAATCGGATGCCCAAAACCTGCGATTATTTGAAAGAGCAAATAGTCATGGATTCATCACAGACCTATTCCTGTTTAATAGCGATTCTTTCAGGATTGCACCCCCGCTTATCATATCCGACGAAGATATCCAGGAGCTCTCGATCCGAATCATGAAGGCACTAGATGACAGCCTATTAACTACTTGATTTTAAAATCAAGAAGACTTTCTTCACCAATAAAAGCCTCCAGCCTATCCCCAATTTTAACAGGGCCTACTCCTGCAGGTGTGCCAGTGAAAATCAGGTCACCAATCTGGAGAGAGAAAAACTTTGACACATAGGCAATCATCTGGTCGAAAGAAAAAATCATGTCCCTGGAATTGCCTTCCTGAACCAGCATTCCGTTAATTTTCAAACTAAAGGGAATATTTCCGATATCTGCCAATTGATCTTTTTCCAAGAATCTGCCCAGTGGCGCAGCACCATCGAAAGCTTTTGCCTTCTCCCAGGGCAATCCTTTTTCTTTAGCTATCCTCTGCAGGTCCCTTGCAGTGAAATCAATGCCAATACCAATCTGATTGAAATAACGATTGGCAAATTTTTCTTCGATATTCTTCCCTACTTTAGAAATTTTCAGGACCAATTCCACCTCATGTTGAATATCACTAGAAAAATCAGGATAGAAGAAGGGTTTGTTTTTTTTTATGATGCAAGTGCTTGGCTTCATAAACACTACTGGCTCAGACGGTAATGGATTGTTTAGCTCCTTAGCATGATCGGCATAATTCCTGCCTATAGCAATGATCTTCATTTTGTATTTATTTTGAGCGTATATCTAAATAGATCCGGGTGATCAATTTTTTTGTGTAACCGGGGAAATCCCCTTGCATCATCCAGGAATAATAAGATGATTCCTTTTCAAAGATCTCCGCCACCTTTTTCCCTTTGTGCTTACCAAAATTAAATAATACATTTCCTTCATCATCAAATATCAGACGCCCGGCCAGATCTGCAGAATTGCTTGAACTTGAATATATCGACAAAGCATCAATGTTGTTATCCAGATCATCATAACGGTCAATCTGGGCCTTTAGGATCTCCCATGTTGCCTTCACATCAGCTTTGGCCGAATGGGCATCAGTTAATTCTTTCTGACAATAGAATTTATATGCTCCAGCCAGGGTTCGTGGTTCCTGTTTAAAGAATATAACCTGCACATCCACAAGTTTAAACTTTTTAAGATCCACATCAACACCGGCACGTTCAAATTCCTCTGCAAGCAGGGGGACATCAAAACGATTGGAATTATATCCCCCCAGATCACAACCTTTTATGAAGGCTAAAACCTGTCTGGACACATCTTTGAATGGCGGCTTATCGGCAACATCCTCATCATAAATACCATGGATCTTCGAGCTTTCAATCGGGATAGGTATGGTTGGATTCACCCTCATCGTCATCTCCTCCTCCTCTCCATTTGTCAGCACTTTTAACATAGATATCTCTACGATTCTATCTGTAACCAGGTTAAGGCCCGTAGATTCAAGATCAAAAAAGACGATTGGTTTGGTCAGTTTTAGTTTCATCATCATAAAACGAACCCTCAGGATTGACTGAGGGTTCTTGATTATTTGGGTTATACAAATTTTACGAATTAATCATCATCGGCATCAGGAGCATCAGCAGATCCTCATCTTCATTTTCCTTGTCCTTTGGTAGGAGGAGTCCGGCCCGGGTAGGATCGGATAACTCCAGAACCACATCTTCTGATGAAATATTTGACAGTATCTCAATCAGGAAAACAGATTTGAATCCAATTTCCATATCGTCTCCGCCATACTCGCAATTCAGCTTTTCGACAGCAGAAATGGAATAGTCGATATCCTGGGCCGATATCACCATTTGGTTTGCTGAAATCTTTAACTTTATAAGGTTACTGGCCTGGTTTGAGAATACCGAAACCCTCCTGAGGACATTATAGAAATTCAGCCGGTTAACCGTTAGCTTATTTTCATTGCTTTTAGGAATCACCGCCTCATATCCTGGATAATTCCCTTCAACAAGACGACAAATCAGAGTATAATTACTTAGAGTGAATACGGCATTTTTATCATCAAATCTAACTTCCACATCCTTTTCTTCCCTGGGTAGAATATTTTTAAGCAGATTGGCAGGTTTCTTCGGCAATATGAAAGCTGACTCATTTTCAGATTTGGCATCAAAACGGCGATACCGAACTAATTTATGTGCATCAGAGCTAACAAAGGTGAGGCTATCCTGCTTCAGTTCACAAAAAATCCCGTTCATCACCGGGCGAAGCTCATCATCAGCGGTGGCAAAAATGGTACGGTTCACTCCTTTTAACAGCAATTCTGAAGGTAAAACCAGTTCTGACACCCTTTCTTCCTTCAATAGAGGCAGACGAGGATAGTCCACAGCAGGTTTACCAACAATACTATACTTACCATTCTCTGAAATAATATCAACTCCAAAGGTATCCAGATTGATCTGGAAGGTAAGCGGCTGTTCCGGAAATTCCTTAAGGGTATCGTTTAAAATTCTGGCTGGGATTGCAATGTCTCCTTCACCCTCGGCATTTTCCAGACTCATTTTGGTGATCATTGTTGATTCAAGATCAGAGGCTGTAATTGTCAACTCCGTCCCTTTGAGCTGAAAAAGGAAATTTTCGAGGATTGGAAGAATATTCTTAGTGCTGATCACCCGGTTAATGGCTTGCAGATGACTCAGTAAATCAGTACTTGAGGCAATAAATTTCATATGAAGTGTATTAAATTCTTAACTCCTTGGTTAGACAACCAAAAATATAAAAAACTGATGTATAAAGCTGAAGGCCTTCTGTTATTTATAAACAATTTTTTATAACCCGATGGGGAAAAAATAGTCGAATTCCCGGAAAAGGGATTCAAAAACATAATATTGTATTACTACCCATGTTTTCCCATCGATCAGGGCATACATACGTTCATTGTCCCATTCTAAAAGATTGCCCTCATCATCTGTAAGCCCATTAGCCCTTCTGGCATGGGCTTCAACTTTTTTTGTTTTCCCCATTACATCAGTCACTTCCAGTACCCTGAAAGGGACTGCATTGCTCAGTGAGTCCTGCAAGGCAGGTTCCATGCTCTGTATAAAAAACTCACTTGCAATCCGTTCGAAGCCTGAAACATAGTATCTCAAGGCAAGGGTATCAATGGCCGATGCCTTGATATTGCCGTTAACAGACCGTATGTCGAAAGATGCTCCTTTTCTCTCCAGAATGAATGACTGATCGGGGAAAATATTATTCACAGATTTTATAACAGCTATATCATCAAAATCATAATTGAATATTAAAGGCGACCGCCAGGAAGCTTCATCAGTAAAAAACCGGCTGCTCAAATATCCTGCAAATCCACGGATCCCAACAATGAATGGAACCGATGAGCCTTCCAGCATCATAAAAGTACCTAATTGATCCTGGGTGGGGCCACCTACATATATGGTTTTCAACAGTTTCCCACTGCTATATATCTCCACTTTAGTATTTCTCGTAGCCATCATTTTGATAATATTATCCATTGATGATTTTGAGACAGGATTGCTGACCTGAATTTTCTTAAGTGTCTTGAGAAGTAAGTCAATTGCATCCTTTCTGGCCGGATATTGTCCGTTTACAATCCATTCCTTTCCATTACGGGTAAGAGTAACCTGCTCATTGGATTTCTTAACCATGAATATCTTATCAACAGCGGCCGTATCATTTACAGCAAAGTCCCTGAGTTCAGGCTTGATGGTTGTCATGCTATTAGTGCTTACCACCCAAACAGCAACGGCTGCAAGGATAACCACCAGTATTAATATGATCCAGTTTTTCTTCATCTGCATTTATTTTCTCGCATACTTACGTTTTCGTAAAACTACATATAATACTCCGAAGACTACAACAAGTAAAACAGGCGAAAGCAGATTAATCAATTGCCATTTCATCCGTTGCCCGGTTATCTGATCAAAATCCATCAGGCGTAACCTTACCTCTCGTGAGCGGACTCCCATAACCCCCTCATCATCTAACAGGTAATTCATGCAGTTCAGGAGAAAATCCCTATTCCCAAAGGTGCGCTCGCTATAACGGTCGTATCCAAGAGGCTGGACCTGCGGCTGTGCCCCTTCTCTCGACACATAATTCCTGGCTATATCCCCATCTCCCACAACAATAATTTTAGTATGGACAATAGATTCATCCAGGACCTCCACAAGTTCACTCTCAGTAAAATCCTTACTGAGACGATTTTTATAATAACTCTGGAACTTCCCTTCAAGGAGTACAGCCATTGGCAGATATTGCAAGGGGAATCTGGAAGTCTCAAGTCGTTCAGCAAAAATATCAGTACTGATTCGTGCTGGCTGCCTGATGTACCTGGAATTTTTTGACGATGTGAGTAAGACTGTTTTTTTAATATTTGGATCTTCCCCCACTGTATCTACAGAACTGGCAAACTCAAAACGGATCAGGTTAAGGTTACGGGTAATAGGATTATCCTGGCTGGGAGTTACCAGGGGAAAAAAGACGAACGGAACAAGGTCCCAGATAGGTTTTTCCTCTTCATTGACCTGTGTATTCAAAGGAATCACCCCACATTGAATATCCTGTATAAATACCGAATTTATACGGGCACCGTATGAAAAAAGCATTGGGCCAATCCGCACCGGACTACCCACGCTCATTGTTTCATTTTCAAAGGCAATCTGATTCAAATCAACTTTAGAAGCATCAACCAACCAAAGGGATTTCCCACCCCTCATAATAAATTGATCTATAATATATTGATCTTTTTCGGTTAATCTTTCTTTGGGATCGGCTACTATGATAGCATCAAAATCATCCAGGGCATGTAATTTCTGGTCAATAGTAACCCTCTCCGTCCTGTAAAAACCATTTAGGGAGGTTGTCAGACTCCCAATTTCGTATTTATCCAGTTCCCCATGCCCCTCGATAATAGCTACCCTGGGGACGATCTCACGAGTGATCACCCGCATAGCAGAGATAAATTCATATTCCAGGTTCTCCACAGCCCGGTTTATAGTGCCGTCATTAATCCGGTTTGAGCTGGATCCCCTGAAGAAATTCACGGGGCGGTCGAATTGCTGACCATGGTTACTATAGCTAAGCATGGCAGCCGGGAATACGGGAAGACTAACCTCCGAACCGTCACTTGCTGTAGAGGTGACATTAAAATACATCATCCCATCCGAAGCTAATTGATCCCAGACTTCCCGCCTGGTTTTTTCATCAGCACTCTCACTTGGGTTAATAAATTCATATTCTATATTATTCCCGGCATATCTCCTGAATTCATCCAACAATTCTTTGGCAGACTTTTGGAGCCGCTGAAAACCGGCTGGCATATTATCACCTTCAAGGTAAACCTTCAGGAATACCACATCGTCCATTTCTTTTAGGAACTTTTTGGTACTGGGAGCCAGTGTAAATCTTTTTTCCTGGGTAAGATCAAAACGGTGAAAAACAAAGTGGGAGATAAAGTTCAATAGCCCCACCAGCACCAAAAGAAGGACCAACTGTAAAATATTTTGTCGTTTCACCTGCTTCTTTTCCATAATCATTAGCCCTGATTTACCATTTTCGGCTTTCCAGAACGATTTTGGCAAATAAAATAAAAATCGAAATCACTGAAATAAAATAAATCACGTCCCGTGTATCTATTACACCACGCGCCATGGAATTATAATGAAAGGATATCCCCAGTCCTTCAATAAAATTCTGAGCTCCTCCAGATTGCCAAAGTTGACCGAGGTAATCAAATCCAAGGAACACAATAAAGCAAAATAGCACCCCGAGAATAAAGGAAATGATTTGGTTTTCAGTTATCGATGAGGTAAATAAACCAATGGCAACATATACAGCTGCCAGGAAAAACAGGCCCATGAACGAGCCCCAGAATCCACCTGTATCAATGTTTCCAACGGGATTACCCATGGAATAAACCGAAATAAAATAGATCAGGCTTGGCAACAAGGATAATATCACTAAAACGAGTCCTGCCAAATACTTGGCCAGGATAATCTGAAGATCGGTGAGTGGCCGTGTGAATAGTAATTCCATGGTTCCCGACCGCTTCTCATCTGAAAACAGACGCATTGTAACAGCCGGGACCAGGAAAAGGAATACCCATGGGGCCAGAATGAACATTGAGTCCAGAGAGGAATATCCAGCATCCAGGATATTAAATTCACCCGAAAAAACCCACAGGAACAATCCGTTCATCACCAGGAACACGATGATAACAACATACCCGGTAAGGGAACTAAAAAAACTGTTTATTTCTCGTCTGAATAGTGCAAACATATTTATCCGGATTAATTCGGAAGGCACAAAGTTAGAAAATTTTCTCTTGTCGATCTATAGGCTCTAAAGACCTGGTTATCAAGCCAGATAAATTAATTGAGGCTTTCTGAACTCCTAATTTTTCCTGAATACTTCGAGCTAACAACAATTGATTTTCATGATTTTCCCCTCCGGGCAAAATACTTTTAAGGCAGGCCAGCAATTTGTCGGTGCGGCAATTGCCCTGGATAAGCTCTGGAATTGCCGGGCCTTCGAGGATCAGGTTGACCAGGCTGATATATGGCACCTTTATTAACCTGCGGGCAATCTGATAAGAAATGGCATTAGCCTTATAGCAAATTACCTGGGGTACGCTCATAAGGGCGGTTTCCAGGGTAGCCGTACCGGATGTGACAAGGGCGGCATCTGAATTGTTCAGTACCTCCAGAGGCCTGTTGAATTCAAGTCTGATCCGGCAGGTTTCAGGAATTAGTTTTTCGTATAGATCCCTGTGACTGTCCATGGCAGCCAATACAAACTCATATTCATCAAAATAAGAAATTACGGAAAGCATTTCGGGGAGTATCCTTTCAATTTCCTGCTTCCTGCTTCCAGGTAAAAGTGCGATTTGCTTTTTCTGCCCCCTGTCATTTCCTGCTAAACTTTTTTGAACAGATTGTATTTCCTCAAAAACAGGATTACCCACATAATCTACTTCCATTCCGTATTTACGAAAGAACTCTGGCTCAAAAGGCAAAATGGAAAATATCCTGTCACAACTTTTTTTAAGACTGTAAACACGGCGGGTGTTCCAGGCCCATACAGCAGGAGCAATATAATAGTAAGTATTATAACCCTTCTTCCTCGACCATTTAGCCATTCGGAGGTTAAATCCCGGATAGTCAACTAATATAATAACATCCGGATCGAAGTTGTAAATTGCTTTTTTTGCCCGCTTGAAATTACGGCGGATCTGTCCGAGGTTGGTCAGGACCTGGGAAAATCCCATAAAGGCCATTTCCCTAATATGAACCACTGGTTTACCCCCGATTTCAGCCATGCGATCACCTCCGAGAAACCGAAAATTGGCCTTAGGATCCTTTTCAGCAAGAGCCTGCATGAGGCGACTGGCATGCTGATCACCGGAAGGTTCACCCGCTATCAGGAAGTATTTCATTAATAGGTTAGAGCTTAGAGTTTTGGGTTTATGTATCAGGTAAAGCGGATTATCAAGATCATGAAGGCGAATATGAAGGTAGCCAATAGGACACCCCGTCCACCCCTTAAATAATTCTTTTGCATAAAGGCGAAAAATAGTATCAGGTTTGGGATTACGGAAAGAGAAATGACATGGGTTAGTATGCCCATAGCACGAAATGAACGAAGAAATTCGAAGAGAGGCATATGATTGTATCTCACCAGGTAAAAAATTAATAGGGAGATCGATGGAAGTATTATCCCCAATAAGGCCCCCCAGATTATTTTGTCGAGTTTTTTCATTTGTCTGATTCCTAATCCCCTATCATTTAGCTATCCGAAGTATGCGGGGCATTTAAGTTTTTATGAAACTGGAAAGGATTATTCCAACTTCCATTTTCTTATTTTGTCCAGTGCATCGTGATTGGTCACATCAACTTTTACTGGAACGATTGCAGCATAATTATGTTGCAAGGCCCATTCATCAGTATCCAGTCCATCTGGTTCCAAATTACTAAAATACCCGGTCAGCCAATAATAATCACGCCCCAAAGGATCCAAATGGTGCTCAAACTCTTCTTTCCACACTCCCATTGTTTGTCGGCATACCTTTATCCCTTTACAATCTTCCTGAGAAATATCCGGGAAATTTATATTCAGGCAGGTATAATCGGGCAAGCCATGAAGGAGAGCTTCAGGGATGATCTTTCTGGCATAATGAAGGGCCAGTTTAAAATCTGCTTCCGGTGAATGGTTGTCAACGGATAGGGCTATTGAGGGTATCCCGTTCATACAACCTTCGATACTGGCTGCAACAGTCCCGCTGTAAAAAAGGCTAACTGATGTATTGGATCCATGGTTGATGCCCGAAATAATCAGATCAGGTTTACGGCCAAGGATCTGGTTCAAAGCAATTTTCACGCAATCGGCAGGAGTCCCGGTACAAGAATAAACCGAATATCCGGGTTCCTCAATCTTTAACTTAAAACGTATAGGCTCACTCAAAGTAACTGCATGTGACATCCCCGATTGGCCTTTGACCGGTCCAACAAGAATCACATCTCCAAACTCCCGGGCTAATTCGGCAATATGCCTGATTCCCGGGGCTTTATAGCCATCATCATTCGTTATTAGGATTAGCGGATTTGCCTGCATATTCAATCATTAAGCCACAAAAGTAGCAAAAGATAGGAGTAAG
>CAYXJR010000079.1:0-19418 GCA_964465145.1 uncultured Porphyromonadaceae bacterium
TAACTGTTAATAACGATAGAATTATTTGGTTTTCAGAAACCAGCTAAACAGTTACAAATAATCAAGAAAAAAGCGACTGGTAAAAAATGAATACTGCTTTTGTAAAAATATGGAACGAGGTAGTAGGCACTGTTGTCTGGAATGAAGGGTAAGTCAGCATGCATTAAGCGTGAATGGTAAACGTGATAATATCACAAGAGATGATCTATTATTTATTGGGAAATCAATAAAAAACAAGAAATCAGAATCTATTATCAAAGAAATAAACGAAATTGTCGATAATTGGAAAATATTTGCAAACGAAGTTGGTGTATCAAAAATTCTGAGGGACGAAATTGATAAAACATTAGTAAGAATATTATGAAACAAACAATTTTAGGAGCAGGATTATATATTCGACAGCACAAAATTTGAAAATCGCTTCGGAATAATCGCTACTACGCCTGAAGAAGGCGTGAAAAAAATGGTGGAAGGATTGTAACTGTCCATCTTCTTTATCTAAAACCTGCAACCTGCAACCTGCAACCTGACCATGAACCAAACCATATACATATCAGCCTACCTCAAGAAAACTATCCGGGGTAAACACATAGCAGCAGAGTTAAAATCGATATTAGGTGATTCCCTTAAGGAAATACCCGATCCCCTGCATGCAAAAAATGAATGGTGCCGTGATTATATGCCAGTAAAGGCATCCGACGGAACACACGTTCTTTTCAGATATATGCCTTCATACCTGATGGGAAGTATTAAATATGAAAAGACCATTCCCGACCAGCTGACTATTTGCAAAGCCCTGGATATCAAGGTAAAAGACAATATGGTGCAGGAAATAATTCTTGACGGAGGCGCCATCGAAATTTTTAGTAAAAAAGGCATTATTTCAGACAGGGTTTTTTATGATAATTATCCGGTATGGAATAACGGATCGCCATTAGTCTATCATCAAATCAAGGATCTGCTGAAACTCGATGAATTAATTGTTGTACCTGCTCATCCCTGGGATTTTACCGGACATGTGGATGGTATGGTTCGTTTCATTAATGAATCAACAGTCCTTGTAAATGATGATTCAGAGGCTGATGAAATTATTGATTCGGAATATGATCTGAAAACATACAAACTGTGGCAAAAGAATTTTAAAAAATCGCTCGAAAATTCAGGCCTTACCACCATTCCCCTAACATGTACAGCACTTGATAATGATGATGATGATTCAGCCGAAGGTATTTACATGAATTTCCTGAAGCTCACCAACAGGATAATCATGCCTTCATTTGATAGCAGAAATAAGTACAATAAAGCAGCAAAATCAATATTGGAAAAGGCTTATGGCTTACCTGTCCATGAAATTGAAGCCCTCGAACTGGCGATGAAGGGTGGGATAATAAATTGCGTGACGTGGAATGAGTGAAGCGAATATTTCCCCCTTGGCTAAGGGGGATACAGGGGGATACGAAATCAAAGGCAGGAAAGCAGAAAGTTAGTCAAAAGCGTAAAAATTTAAGTAGAAATCAACGCATAAACTTATCAGCTAATCCTTCCTCCCTCTCCAAAACTTCTCAATCTCCTCCAGTGTCTTCCCCTTGGTTTCAGGAACAAATTTCCAGATGAACCAGATGGCAGGGATCGTTAGAACTGCGTAAAGGAAGAATGTGCCGGAGGGCAAAATCGATTTAATTAATACGGGATTTGTAAGAGTGATGAAAAAGCCGGTTACCATTAGTGAAAAGCTGCCCATGGATACAGCCAACCCCCTGATGCGGGTTGGGAAAATCTCTGAGATAATTACCCATACGATCGGACCGTAAGAAAAGGCAAAACTGGCCACGTAAAAGAGTAATGGGATAATAATCAGACTGGAGCCCAGGGCAAAGAGTATCCCAACTGCCGCCAGGGATAAAAATGCCCCGACAACACCAATAAGGAGGAGTTTTCGTCTTCCGAATCGTTCTATATAAAAGATTGCTACAAAGGTGAATGTGGTATTTACCAGACCGACGAGCACGGCACCTAGAAATGAACTTTCCACGCTGTCAATGGCTTCGTTGATAATATTGGGTGCAAAATACATTATCGCTGCTATCCCGCTTAAATGAGAAAACATGGGAAGCAATATCCCGATTAAGAGTGGCCGGCGCAGGAAGGGCTGGAGCAATTCCCTGATCCCCCCCCTTTCTGTCTTGACCATCTCGCTGATTTCAACAAACTGCTTCTCCGCCTTCTCTATCCCGCTGGTCCTGATCATCGTTTTCATGGCTTCATCTGTTCTGCCTTTTGATACCAGCCATCTAGGGCTCTCTGGGGTGTAAATAAGCAAAATCAAAAATAGTAATGCAATAGGAATCTCAGTCCCGAACATCCCACGCCATAATTCCTGAACAAATATCCAGTTCAGGAAGCCCGATGATTCCTTGGCAATCACACCGGCAGCATCACCAGCCTGGTTTAATACAATCCAGTCCATCAAAAAGGCCAGCAGGATTCCTAGGGTAATGGAAAGCTGATAAATCGACACAAACCGCCCACGGTTTTCCGGCAGGGTCAATTCAGATATATATACAGGGGCCACTACGGAGGCTATACCCACTCCAATACCACCGACCACACGAAAAATAACCAGCATATTAAATGCAAAATCAGCATTTGAGGTCATCCACACTGCCTGACCGGACTCAGCCATAAACTGCGGTGTGAGCATTGAGCCGATAGCTGAAATGGTAAGGGCAGATGCAGCTGTTAGTAGTGCTTTTTTCCGACCGAAACGGTCGGTAATAGTTCCTGAAACTATGGTGCCTGCAATGGTTCCCAGCAAGGCTGATGAGACAACCCAGCCGAGCATCGCGGCTGAGAGATGAAATTGAGCTTCAAGAAATGAATTGCAGCCTGATATAATAGCCGTATCATATCCAAAAAGAAATCCCCCAATCGATGCAACAAAACTAATCGCTATCAGGTAAAATGAGGTAGTTTTTTTCATCCTGAATATTTATAACTTTCTTATTTACTTTTTCAATCGGTTGCAGGTTGCAGGTTGCAGGTTGCAAGTTGCAGGTTGCATGAATTTGTCACTCGTCACCTGTCACTTGTCACAATATAATTTACAATTCACAATTTATAATTAATAGTTCCCATACTCCCCAACCAACTCAGCTACCCTCCTCACCCTGCTCTCCAGCCCGTCCGGCGGCACCTGGTCCGCCACACCCAATACATAGCGGGGCTCTTTTACCATAATGCTGATAACATGTTTTACATGCCGTTCAAATTCCTCTTCGGAGGTGTTTGGGGTAAAATAAACACCCGGGATTCCTCCCCAGAAAATACTTTTGGTATCACCTGTAAATTCCGAAAACTCTTCAATTTTCAGGTCTCCAACAGGATGAGGTGTCAGTGCTTCAAGAACAGTAAATCCCACAGAGGCTTCCTCTTTCAATAAGCCTCTTAGCATACCATCGATGTGAATGAATGAGTATTTTCCTGCCTTCCTGATCTTTCTCGTCCATTCCTCCTGGTAAACCCACATGTACTTTTCGAAAAAATCGGGGCCAACCATCTCTGAGGAGAGGTTCTCTGGAATCATCAATACCTCTGCCGGACTGTCAACAGCTATCTGCGCAGCCTGGTCGAATGCCTTTTTCATCACATCTAATAATTCCTGAAATTCTCCTGGAGCCATCATCGCTATCATTGTCAGGGACATAATACCGGCTTCCAATGCCAGCAGATGCATGAAGGGGCTTTTGGGCAGATAACATAATACAACACCCTGATCACCAACCTGCTGCCTGCGCTGCACAGCAAAATCATAATCAGGTTCAAAACGGGTGTTCTCATAGATGTGCTTCATTACGGGGATATCTGCCTCCGATTTCAGGAAATGTTCCACCGGGCCTTCTGAAAAGGAAGCAGGGATATATTCCCAGCATTCCCTCACTGTACCAAGAGGGGTACTTATTTCCTTATACTTCTTATTCCCCAATCCCCATTCCCTGATCCCGCAGTTATCAATGATCTGCCTGTAAGGGAAATAACCCTGCAGGTAAAAACCAACACCTAAATCACGATGCCACCGGATGTATTCATCCGACTGAATAAATCCCTCGGGTTTTATCCCTCTTTTAATAAGTGAAAATGCCCAATAATCAAGATCTCCGGCCCAGGGCAGCTGGTCGGGCTGCTCGCCTCTCAATATGGTCAGGATTCTTTCTCGCGGCGTCATCCACCAAAGATAGAAAAAAGCGGGATGCAGGTTGCAGGTTGCAGGTTACGAGAAAACTATAACGTGGGTGTCCTCCCGAAGGCGGGGATCGGGTGACGTAAGTAACATGATTCTTTATTGGGCTCCCATACCTATATCTCCTTCATCAGCTCGCCCAGCTTCACCCCCTTAACTCCAAAATCCCCTAATTTAGCCAGTTCAGACAGATCAATTTTACTCTTGATGTAAACAAGCACATCTTCGTCACCATCAACCGCTATGACAAATTCTTTTCTATCCCGCATCAAATCACGATAAAGTATATTGATATTATCGCCATCACTGTTGACCACCATCATCTCTTCAAAATGCTTCTTCTTGAGTTTTTTGGCTATCTCAGTGGGGAAATGTGATTCTTTTGAAAAAGCTTCATCCTCAGCTGCCATTACGTAAACCGACTTGATTTTTCTCAGTAACTGCCTGGTCTCAACATCATCCACAAACCAGCTTGCCATACAGGTCATGCAGGAAGGTATATGTATTCTTTTCACCTCCTTACCCGGATCATATGAGCGGAACATTTGTCGCATTGAACAGGATTGAGCCTGTACGAAAATCGGAAAGGAAAGAAGGAGTATTGGTATAAGAAGCTTTTTCATTTTTGTATCTTTTTAGTTTCCCATGTATGACGACTTGCGGTCATTTATGTTACAGAAACTTAAATCCGATAAACTTTTTTTTTCTTCTACTCTTTTTGCTTGATCAAAAAGGTAGGAAAAAATCATTACCCCCCTGTGTCCTCCCGGATCAAGTCCGGGACAGGCTCCCTGAAACCAAGGGGGAGAGAGAACAAAGCTTCCACCCACAAGCCACCTCCCGCCCGCTCCCGATGAACGGGATTCCGCTCCGCTCCATGTTCTGTCTGGCCCACACTCCCTGAATCACCTGAATCACCTGAATCACCCTAATCACCCTAATCACCTGAATTACATTTCCCATCCTTTCCGAAACTCCGGCTTAATAATCGACTTCGCTTCTTCTGATTCACCCAGGCTCATGTTCTTCGAATCCCAATGGAGTTTCTGGTTACGAAGTAGTCCTGCGGCAACTCCCAGGGATACCATCTCGGTAAGCGGTCCGCCGTAATTAAAGTTGGCACTTGAGGGATTACCGGTGAGGCAGGCATTTACCCAATCTGCCTGGTGTTTGCCAACACGCGGAATGGTGGGTGTGGGGTTTTCAAATATATACTGTTTGTCGAATGGCATAAACTGCAGGTTTTCTGCTCCATGCGAACCATGCTGCACAATTCCTTTGTCGCTCACCAATAAAGCCCCGTTTGTCCCAAAGTCGACCTGTTCAAACCGCTCGTCCCATTTGGGGGTTATTCCACCATCATACCATATCAGCTTGACCGGCGGTTTATTCCCCCTCTTGGGAAACCAATAAGTAATAATTGAAGATGTAGGGAAAGTGTCGTACTTGATCTCCGGCAGTTGATTGGTGGATGTGGCCAGGACGCTATCCGGACTACCCAAACCCAGGGCCCAAAAGGCGGGATCGAGGGTATGACAGCCGAAATCACCCAGGGCTCCGCAGCCAAAATCAATATATCCTCGCCATTTCATGGGAAGATAATCGGGATGGTATGGACGCTTTGCTGCCGGGCCATTCCAGAGGTCCCAGTCCAGTTCTTTCGGTACAGCAAAATCACCTGTCGGCCTTTCAATTCCATGAACAAAGGACACTGCTTTTCCACCTGCCGGACGGTCGCACCAGGCATGAACCTCGGTTACATCACCCACCAGTCCGGCTGCAACCCACTCGCACAAAAGACGGATATTCTCATCGGAATGTCCCTGATTTCCCATCTGTGTCTGCACACCATATTCCCGGGCCAGGCGTGTGACCTCGCGGGTCTCATAGATAGAATGAGCCAGGGGTTTTTCACAGTAAACATGCTTGCCCAACTTTATTGCCATTGAAGCAACCACACCATGGGCATGATCAGGAATAGCAACGATAACGGCATCGATGTTCTTTTCCTTATCCAGCATCTTGCGGTAATCTTTGTAGCGCTTTGCATTGGGAAATTCACCAAAAACCTTCTGTGCTGGTTCCCTCCAGTCAACATCGCAGAGGGCAACAATATTTACATCCAGATCCTTCATGGCCCGGATATTACTATAGCCACGGTGTGTGATCCCAACAACTGCAACATTCAGTTTATCAGAAGGCCAAACCACCTTTCTAACTTCACGGTTATGTTTGGCCATACCTGAAGATGAACAAGCTGCAGTCCCAAGTAAAAGAGTCCCTGCAGTACCAATGGACATAGTTTTTACGAATGATCGGCGAGTATTTTTCATAATTTTTGATTTAGGGCTTGAAAGTATAAATGTAGAAAATTGTAAGCCTAATAATAGTTATGATTATGAACTATTTGTGCCTCATCTTTGCTCAACTATGTTGCGTATCCACCCCAACCTCCCGGATCGAGTCCGGGACAAGCTCTCCTTAACCAAGGAGGGGCTTATTATCCTCCCCCCTGGTATCAGGGGGGATACAGGGGGGGTACGGGAAAAGCCTTACATTACCCCCGAAAAAAGTATCGCATTCATAAACAACTTATGCAGTCCCGCGAAGTAGCCCCTGAATGCGGGATCATCGAAGAAAGTGATAACATTACCCGGGCCATAACTATGTGTCATGACTGATACTGAGCCCTTTAGCATCTCAAGGTTCTCATCGTTGATATATCCGCTTTGCAGGGGATTATCGGTGAAATATACCGGGTTGCCATATGGATTATGAGATGGCTCAATGGAATTAAGGTGATCAGTCCTGAGCTCTTCAAGTTTGTTTTGATTGGTAGGGGAAGTAATGTGAAACTCACCAATCTGGTGGCCTATTACCTCCTCAGGGGTTGGAATATCAGGATTGTAACTTACACCTTCCGGAAGGTAATAATCGAGCTTTTCCTGGGCAAATACGGTTGTGAAAAACAAACAAAGGACAAGGGTAATCGAATATTTCATATTAATCTGGTTTAGTCTTCAATTAGTACAAAAACGAGAAAACAGTATAGTTAAAATCACTATATTTTTGATCAACCACCAAGAGAACTTTCAAAACACTTTTACCCCTTGTTAGATCAGGGTGGATGTCAAAATCCTGCTCATATGCCCGAAGATGTTCATTTTCATATCCCCAATACCAAACTCCAGCATGTTATCCTGGCGGTTTGCCGATCCGAAAAAGATCCCGATAGGGGCCATAACCTGATAACGTGTGGCTGAATCCCACCTCATACGGATATAAGTTTCCCGAAAGAAATCTTCCGAGCCATCCCCTTCAATTATCATTTCGCGAATAATCCCTCCAGATAATGAATCCTGGAAAAGAGGCACACTGGTTCCAGGACGGAGGGGTTCAGTCATTTGATAAACAACATTTTCCGCACCGGGATATTCGGGCTTCAAATCATGCAGGTTTTCCACTATGTAATGTAGCTTTTCACGATCCTGCACAGCTGTTGCAAGTGAGCCCTGATTACTGGTTTTATTACCAGAATATTTTTCATAGATAATATGGTAAAAATGTGCCATCCCCTTAATGGTGACCTTCATATGTTTTTCGAAAGGAATGGGCATAAAAGAATTTCCCGCGTAGGGGGCATCACCCCACTGTCCGCGTTTCTCATAGGAAACCAGTGCTTTATTATCTTGAAGGAAATCAGCTTTCCCCTTATAAAAATCTATTATTTTGGATTGATACCTGGGCGTTTGTTCCCCATCAAAATAAAATTTGATTATGCCCTCAGGGTCGAAATTAGTGCCCCACATCTGTCTGATACAACCGGGCCCGGCAACGTCAAGGATCACCTCTTCTCCCTTTTCATCAAGATATTGCGGCCAGTCTTCGTCTCCATTAAGGCCGGTCTTGTTGTGTGACGAGGTCTGCAATACCTGTATGCCGGACGGCACTTTCAACAGGGGATCAAAAAATCGATTTAAAACTGTTTGCGACAGGCCGCAAATTGATAAACTCATGAAAAGTGAAACAATTAAAATCCTTTGCATTGCAGTCAATATTAATTTGTTTGCTCTTTAATTTTGTCACTCGTCACTCGTCACTCGTCATTTGTCATTTGTCACCCGTCACTTGTCACTAGTCACGGGTAATCCCTCCTTTGTCCAGGCCTTCATTCCCCCAAGCATATTATATACCTCGTGGAATCTCCTGATTTTCATCTTTTTCAACAGTTTCCCGGTGCGACCACCACTTCTGCAATAAATCAGGTAGGATTTCTCCTTGTCAAGCTTAAAAATTTCCCTCTTTCCCTTTGTAGTCAGGAAATTCAGCATCTCAGAATTTTCAAGATGCCCCTTTTCATATTCCACGGGTGTGCGGATATCAAGAACCACAAAATCAGGATTATCCGCCCGGGCCTTAATAAGCGAATCTGCCTGCTGTACAGTAATGTTATGGTATTTGTGCTGGGCCTGGACGGCAATCCCAGCTAAAAGAATTATGGCAAAAAATAATAATAGATTTTTTTTCATTGGTTTATCAATAATCAGCAGGGCTGAAGTTAGGGATTCCCAAGGCAAAAGGCAAAAGGCAGAAAGCCTGCCCCGGACTCGATCCGGGGGCAAAAGTAAGAAACAAGGCTCAGGACTCAAGGCTCAAGTAAGATTCAAGTATAAGGGTTTAGGTTGTAAAATTGTATCACCTGAATCACCTTGAATCACCTTGAATCACCTTGAATCCCCTGAATCCCCGTTCCCCGTTCCCCATTTTCACCTCCCCCACGGAATCGGATACGCAGTCACCCACACTTCGGGCCTTACATCTGCCGATCCGCCATCGAGAATTAAAACCCAGGCTTCAATCTCCTTACCAATATATGATTCATCGATGGGGAAATAGTAGGTATAATCGTGGTCGAGCTCAACATTGTAATACTCCCAGGTATTGCTGTCGAATGAAACGGCCCTGTCGGGAGCTCCGATAAATTCTCCATCGACGCGAAGTGCTGCCCAGGCTTTCTCATGACCATGTTTTCCATTTACGGCAATAGCCAAATAACTGCCTTCCTCAACACTTTCGAGTCGGAAATTTGATTTGAATGCATACTTGGCTTTCAGATCAGAATATTTATAAAAGAGATTGGAGGCACGCCAGGTAGATCTTACGAGTTCTTTTCCCTGGTAATACCCTTCAACTTCAGCCAACCGGCGGGGGGCGCCTGAAATCCTGATATACTTTACTGCCTGATCACTAAGAACTCTTATCCTGCCTATAGTACCTTTGCCGCCCGATTCCAGCATGGCCCTTTCCCAGTGCACCAGGTCGGCCGATACCTCGGCATAGGCCTCTTCGGAAAAGCGTTCCAGTTCAGGACTAAGCTCAGGGTATTGCCTGTCGCGTATCTTGAAAATGACTTCATCAACCCGCACTTGTTTTCCCAGATCAAGTCGAAACATACGATCTTTCAGTCTGGCAGTAAAAAATGTATTGATATCCCCGTCAAATAGATTCTTATCCCATATTGCCCTGTTAATAAACATGGGCTTATCCAGAAAAGCCTTCCTCGCTTTCCTGACCTGCTGTATCATGCTTTCGCCCGATCTTTTCAATGATCTTACTTCCAGGGCATTATTGTCGGCTGCAAAACAGGTGGCTTCAAATAGTGATTCGGCAAAATCTGGAACCGGTGAGGAGTGAAAAGAGCCTATGGAGTAATGATAGGGTTTGTCGGGCCATTCCAATGGTTTTATAGCTTGAGGATTACCGTCAGGTCCCGGGATCACCTCGAAAGGGCCCTTGGGAATACCCGGTTCATCAAGCTGCTCTCCAAGGGCGATAAGGCAGGTCCGGAAAGGTAAAACCTCCACCATTAGCTTTTTTCCCCACCTTAAACTACCAATATTCTCCTCCCAGGGATGGAAAAACCTGGCATAAACCCAACTTGTTTTGGCCAATCCGATTGACTCATTCAGATCAATCTCGTAGCTTACTGTATTCCATCCAATATTTCTAAGTGTGATGAACCTAACTTCCTTATCCCCCCGAGAAACTGCATATGGCCCGTATTGTATTGAATCTAACTGAAAACCATCTATCAATCTATCCCTGTATTTACGGTGCAGATTGAAGATCCTGGCCATTTTGGGGTATTCATCATCCCTAAGGAACCAAGGATTACCATAAATCTGTGGAGCCAGGATCAGGCTGCGGTTGAAAGCCTGGAGTATAAGCTCATCCTCCCAGTAATCAAGGCAGGATGAAAAGCACACCCCATGATCCTCATACATCCTGTCCATCCCGGGGGTCAGGGCTCTATCCAATGATCCTGCCCTGTGATGGGCGGCGGTGGATTGGTTATTTATAAATACATCCACATAGGTCTCTACTCCAGCCCATAGCTTGTGGGTGATCAGGGGTTCCACCCTTCCGAAATTAACCCTGTGGCTGCTTACGATAAGATCGTGTGAATATTTCCTGCATTCATTCAGAGTCTCGATCATGATATCCTCTTCATCTGAATTGAACTGCCCGGCCACTGCATCCATTTTGAAAAGCCTGAAATTATAATCCCTGCACAGGCTCACCATCATCTCTTTCCTGAGCTTTTTATCCTCCTCCGTTTCCCCGAATCCCCCCGGGCCCAGCCAGATCCCAAGCCTGCAGTCAAAACCAGAAGCCTTCTTTGCCAAAGGCCCGAAACCGTTCGGGAACTGCAGCCGGAACTCCCTGGATTCGAGGTTGCCGTAATGGTAAGGGATAAGCCTTCCCACTCCTGCTGTATAAGGCCCGTCATCAATATTTCCCACATCAAGCGAATAAATGTCCAGCTTCATTCCATAAGTGTCATACATCCACTGGAAAAATGCCAGGTTTGTGAGGGTCTGAGCCTCTGTGGTTCCTTCATACTGACTATTAATCCAATCAAAATAATGCGACTGGGATGGCGAATTTTTGTCGATCAACTTTGCCTGTGAATACACCTGGACTGATAGAAGCAAACAGGAAAATGCCAGAACAAAGTTTTGGATATGTTTCATAGTTTTAATTGTTTAATCAATATTTAAGTTTAAGAAACGCCGCATATGGAACACTCACAGAGGTCATGTATACAGGGTTCTGCTTATAATCATCAGCCGGAAAAATACATTCATAAGGCCCTCCGTGAGTGGAGGGGTTAATCCTGAAATCGGTTATTCGTAAATGGTTAATATACTCTTTGGCCAGTTGTTTTGCCAGGCCCTGATCTAATTGATAAATGGCATAACAAACCCAACCGCTTGGTGTACCCCAGTATGCTCCGTTCTGGTACCTGTTTATTTGGGCAGCCGCCTTTTCCCATGCCGATGTCACACTATAATTATCGCTGCTTAAAACATGTCTGATCTGACCTTCAACTGCCATTGTCCCTGCTATATATGAATCAACCAGGGCTTTACATGCCTTTGTCTTATAGGGTTCCTCAAGCACATCAATGTATACTGCAAAAGCTGTTGCCCACACATCGGCCTGACTGCTGATCCCGGTGCTGGCCAGGAGAAATCCCCGTTCATCTGCAAATGTGGGCGGAATCAACACGGCAATTTTTTCAGCAATACTTTCATACTTTTTAGCCTTTGACTCAAGTCCCGATTGCCTGAACAAACCGGCCATCTCCCGTGCGGCCCGGTATTTCAGCAAAGATCCGAAGCACACTTCACCTGACATGGTCACAACATCCCGGAAACCAAAATCGCAGGTTTGAAAGCTGGTATCAATCCTCAGCAAAGGGGAATCATTATCACCGGGCACCGACCAGAAAGCTTCTTCCATTCGCTGGAGCAACATCTTTTCATTTACAGTTTCCTCCAGAATTTTTAAATCATTGCTAATGGATATGTAATACCAGGCCATATGAATAAAAAAGTACTGATCTCCGTATGGTGGCAGCATCCACATCTTGTTACCCTGATTTTCATAGCTATATGTTCCCGGGAAATAGATCGGCAAACCATCGTTAATACGAATATGATCAGGTATGGAACCAGGAGGGATTAGACTTCCCATCGAACTCACCCAGCTGCTGTCGGACTGCCGGGCTGCTGTATAAAGAAGCATCTGCAGCTGTTCAGTTTCAGTAATAAATCCACTTTCAAGGCTCATGGCATAATCCCGTATCCAGAATGATGGATAACAATCCCGGCCACCCGGCCTTATCAATGTGATTCCTGAGTTGTTTGGCCCGAATGAGGATATGGACCCCGGCAAATTCTCACCGGCAAGAATCCTCGAGCTGTCGATCACTTCAGCCGTAAGATTCTTCATGAATTCCATATCGCTCCTGGAAAGCCGATCCTGGCAGGCGGTAAACATTAACAAAGAGAATATCAGTATCGCTGAAACTTTAGCCATCATATTTTTACAAGCTTAGGATGATCTAAGATAGAATCAATTGGGAGATAATAAAAGGTGAGTGGTGAGTGGGATTTCAGATTGGGCTAAAGTTCGAATTCCCTCCCTCCTGCCAGCAGGGGGGATACAGGGGGATACGTTGGAAGCGAAGAGAGCGTAATACACTTTTTTCCCCCCTTTCTGTTGCAAATCCGTTTCTCATTCGTCTACAATATGGAAACAGAAAATAATGTCAAATCAAAATTATACGAAAATGAAAAAGTTAGTTCTTAGTTTACTGGTAGTCCTGGTTCCAATATTAGCAATCGGACAAAACACCGCAGTCGAAAAATTATTCGAAAAATACGGCGGAAAAGACGGATTTACCACCGTTACAATCAATAAGAGTTTATTCAAAATGGTGGCGCAGCTTGATGACGAGGATGAAGATCTTCAGGCTCTGTCAGGAATGGAATCCATTAAGATTCTTGCAGTTGATGATGAAGGTGAAGGTGAAGTATCAGGAGTCAATTTCTATAAGGAGGTAAGATCTCTGCTCAAAACGGCTGATTATGAGGAGTTGATGACAGTTAATAGCAAAGATTCAGATGTTGTTTTCCTTGTCAGGCAGGAGGGTGATATCATCAAAGAATTAATTCTCCTGGTAGGTGGAAAAGGAGATGATAATGCATTGATTTACATAGCAGGGAATATCAGGATGAAGGATGTTTCAAAAATCGCCAAATCAATGGGAGTTGATGATGAAGGACATATAAAAGTCCCAGGATTGTAAAAACTTCTGCCCCCTTTACCAGGGATCTATCGACAAAGAACTACAATATTATCACGGCCCTCTACCGAACCTGGAGGGTCGTTTCATTTTTGCGGAATGCGGAATACGGAATGGGGGAATCGTTATTCGCCGCCGATATTATAATTACACCAGCTTCAGCTAGTGGATCGGAGTTCAAAACGAGAAGAGGGCTTTAGCCCAAACCCCAATACAACAATCACCTGGTCACCTGAATCACCTGAATTTACCAGCGAACGCAGTGATACGAGAAATCCTCTTCCTAGAAAAAATGGAATTGTCAGTACTGACCCAAAGAAGAAAAAGCGGACCTTACGGCATGGCCGGCGGATATGGCGAGTGAAGGCAAAAGGCAAAAGGCAAAAGTAGGTTCTAAGAATGAACGACAAGGACAAAATACCATGGACGGAAGATTAAGAAAAAACATCCAACCTGGATTTTTGGTGGAGATCGTACAGAAACACCACCAACGATCAGGAGAATTAACAGAAGGATTTGTGAAACGAATTCTTACAAAATCTGCCAATCATCCCCATGGAATAAAAGTACAACTCGCCACAGGCGAAGTAGGCCGCGTGAAAAACATTCTTGAGTGACTTCACTTGAACCATATGCATTTTGAATACCAGTAGGATATCAATGCGTCCCTACCATATTTTTACTGTATTCTTTTCCATTTAAGCACAAAAACTGCGTATATAAATTAGAGTTACATTCAATTTATATAACTAATTTGTTACTTTTGTGATTAAATCCAAGGAATTATTGAGGATTGTGGAAGCCCACGGGTGGAGAATTTATAGGATAAAAGGAAGTCATTACATCCTAAAACATGCTGATAAAAAGGGTTTCATAATAATTCCAAACCATGGAAGCAGGACAATTGGGAAAGGTTTAGTAATAAAAATATTTAAACAGGCTGGTATAGAATGGAAAAGATAATAGTAGTATTGGAGCTGACCGATACAGGTTTCTCTGCATATATCCCTGAATTACCAATAACTTGTACAACCGGATCGGATTTGAAGGAAATAGAAAGCAATATAAAAGAAGCTTTGGAATTACACATTGAGATTTTGCAAGATGAAAATCTTCCGGTTCCTTCTAAATTTAAAAATCAATTCAATTTTGATTACCGCCTTGATATCCAGGACTTTTTTAGTCTTTTCGCACCCGTAAAGCAAACTGCTGTTGCCCTTAAGGCGGGAATGAACCCCAGCTTACTCAGGCAGTATGCCAGAGGAATAAAACACCCCAGTCTGGAACAAGCAAAAAAAATCGAAGATGCTATTCATGAATTGGGAAGAGATCTGTTAAAAATTAGGCTTGTGGGATAGTTTCTTTACTTTTCCCTTATCCCAAATTCTCCTTGTAAATCTAAGGTGGAATATGACCATAGCAAGCAGCACTACTAAGCACCAATATCCAGGCGACTTCTTTGTCGGTTTTGCAGAGCATACCATTCCGCCCCAGAAATGTGGATGATCGAAACCGGTGGAAGCATTTTTCAGGTATTCTTTCTTTACCCTGTTCAATCTTTTTGTATAGTTACCCGGGATACCCTTCTCATAAAAATCCAGGGCTAGATTTTCAGAAACTTGGTCCTCAGCCGTCCAAAGGTGGGCAATAACTTCATTAGCTCCGCTGATCCCGAAAACAAGTCCCATGCTCGATAATCCCTGTCCCGGATTCAGACTGCCATTCCCGGTATTGCAACCGTTGATGAAAACATGAGAATCAGGAAAACTGCCTGACAGGATTTCGTCAAGAGTAAGGTAGGGCTGTTCGGAATCCTGGATGCAAACCAATCCGGATTTCAAAGGGGTCTGAACATTCATACTGTAATGGCTGGCAAAGTGTAAAAACCCGTATGCACTCAGATCTTCAGAAGAAACATAGTCATCTACTAGCTGAATATCAGAATTTAAACCCCGAATTCCTCCAAATGCTTTTGCCTCTGAAAACATTCCATGATTATTTGTTTCGTCTGAGCAGGTAACTATAAGAGATTTTTTATTCTTTTTCTCATGATCTGAAAGCACAGCATCTAAGCCCATCCAATAAGAGATTTCATAATCCATCATCAAATAGTCAAGATTCCGGAATGTAACCGGCTTAACATCTGTTGATTGCAATTCTCTAATCATTAGGCCAAATGGCAGTCCAAGTAATATACCATCCGGCTGAATAATTATTGAACGAGATCTGGAGTTCTTCAATATAGGAGATAACAGTCTGTCATAAAGCTGATTGCCAGTATTTTCAAATTCGATTACCTCAGCTTCTCGATAGAAAGCATCCCTGTTTGAGAACAATATTGCCTTATATCGCTCAATAGACTCTGACAAATCCTCTGTTATTATAATCCTCTCAACATCAATCCTGCCATTATTCAAAATAAAAACGAAGGCAGTTTCATTGCATAGATGATAGCTGATCAGGCTTTGTTTCCATGATTTTGATTTTGCTATAAGATTTCCATGAGGACTATTGCCTGGGGTTTCCCCATTAATGAATCGGGCTGTTATTTTTTCGAGACTATCATTATTGATTTCATATTCAATTATTGTTGCCGTCAGGGTTTCCATTTGCCCTTCATTAAGCTGATTATCAGCTACTGAAGTTGCATTTAAACCACTTAAAAGTTCTTTTTGTTTTACAAAAAGGGCACCGGCCCCTGGTTCATTGTAGATCATTTTTTCTTTTTCAGCAAGTATCCTTAAGGAATAGGCCTTCGATCTTACGAACCATTCAAAGGCCTGTTGAAGCCATAATTCATTTCCTGTCTGATCATACAAATACATTGCACACTGAATTCCTGCATCGAATAAAGGGCGCACCTTACCAGCCAGTATAAAAACAGATGAACCCGGGGCCTGTGCTCTAATGAAGGAATTAATCCTTCCTTCTGCTTCTTTTACCATATTGCTTGCATTTTCTGCCATTTCCAGAGAAATCAATTTCTCCTGTTTGAGAATTATCGTGTAGATGTAGGCCACATAAGAGGAAATTGCCTGAAGTAAAACCGTTTCATAAGATACCTGATTATCATTTCCCGGATTATTTTTGTCAGAGGGGATGCCCCGCAAAATCCTTAAAGATTCATTATAACAATCCAGTGCTTTTGTGCTTGAATCAATCTCCGCGTAGGCCTCAGCAAGGTATTTGTATGTATTTCCAAGCTGGAAGTGATTCTCTGAAAAATTATCAGAATAAAGATTGAGTGCCTTTTTATAAAAGCTTATAGCATTAATGATATCACCTTTCCTTTGCAAAAAACTTCCGTAATTCCTTAATAGCAAAGGCAGATCCAGCTCTCCTGAAACATCCTTGACTCCGGTAATTTGAAATAATTCAGCAAAATAATCCTCTGCCTCCTGAAAATTCCCAAGGCTTGTACAGGTTTTAGCCAGGTTACTGAGAATAACCTCCCTTTGTGAGTGATATGAATCAAGATCCGGATAATTAAGCAGGTTTTTCAGTAGTTTTTCAGCCGTGAGAAGATTCTGACAATCATTTTCCAGGGAGGCCAGGTTGATTTTGTTTGAGAGTTCCAGAGATCCATCTCTTTGTTGATTGGCGTAATAATCTGTTAGTGCAAAATGGGCCCTGGCCATGTCGAGTTTCCCCAGTCTCTTATAGCATTGCGCCTTGTAGGAATATAGGTATCCGATATATCTATCAGCTCCGGGAAAGGCTGAATACTCACTCATTGTTACCTTGCAGAGGCTCAGGCAATCACTTGTAAGTCCCTTTTTCAAATAATCCCTGCTCAGCATTATCTTTTCATAGAGGTCAACCAGGCTTAACCCTTTCATATCCTGTTCATCCACCCAATGCGAGCCAGCCAAATTATTCCTAAAATCACATTCCACGTGGCTAACACTTGAGAGGGTAAAAACAAATATCAGGGATAGATAATGCATAAGTTTAAAGATAGTAAACCATAGAATCAATCATATTACTAAAGGCCAAAATTAGGAGTGCTTTCAGGAAAAGGAACTGGTTCAAACCCCAGTTTCCAGTTCAGTCCTAATTACCAGGAGCGCAGGAAACTGAATAATGATGGACAAACTTATCCCAACTCAACCCGTAACTCGAAACCCGCAAGCCGTTCCGTAAGTTCAAGTTTCCAGAAGCGGAGCGAACTGGATACTGATGAACGAACTAATTCCGATTTATCGGGGCAACCCGAATTTTTCTCCCTCATTATAAGTCACTTACAAAAATTGTTGAAAATAACTTCACTTTTTGATTTAGATTATTCAGTTGAGAATACACTATAGGTAAAAGGGGAAATATATATAAATGGCTGGGTATTTAGAAATAAGATGTTTTTATCAGGGTAGATTCTGGCATATATCTTCTCAGATGACAAATTAGCAAAATCTTCAATAATGACAGATGATCAATTCCGCAAGGCTGCAGCCGAGGAGCTAGCAAAAGAAAGAACAAGACTGGGCATTTCTCAACAGGAAATTTTTGATGAAACCGGTATTCATATTGGCCGGATTGAATGCATGGGACAACCTATGAATCTATTTTGCTACTATCGAATTTGCAAGTATTTAGGTATTCCGTTTCAAACCATTTTGGATCGAATTATGTCATGAAAGAATATTTTCCTCCAATGACCAGGTGGTCATTGGACAAATAAAAACAGGTGGCTAATTTTATAAACGAACTATTTATCTATTAATACTAACTTATACTTAAGCAACTATGAAAACAAAAAAATCTATTTCCTGCACTCCGCCTTAGTGGTTATTATATGTGCAAATCTTGTAATCTTTTCGGAGGGGACGGTTGGTTTAAGGCCTATAGTTTTTACGTTTTTAATGACTGAAATGTCATTGGAGTTATAGAAGTAAATACCTGGGTTTAGCCTGGTTTAGTCTAATCATTGAAAAGGCGGAACTGAAGAGGGATCGAAAATGTTCACCAATAAATCAAACCGTATTTATATGGATTAAGGATTCTCAAAACTAGTGTTGCAGTCTTTATTATTAACGTTTTTGATGCTTTTCACCTTGAATATGGTATTCTCTCATTAGGGAAAAAATTCTACGGATCAAGCCCGAGAAAGATCCAAATATTATCAATCAAATATTAAATACTAAAATTATGACAAAAAAAAGACCATTACTTATTAGCGCAAGCCTAATTATCTTATTTACACTAACTTGCATTTTTTCATTTGATCTAAAAGCTGGTCCTGAGGAAGTACCTTGTGAGGACTGTTATCGGTATCTACCTATTAATGGATATATTCAAACTTATCAAAGTGTTCCATGCTTTTGTGGTGAAACTTTTATAGGCTATTACCAGAATTGCATCAGTGTCCCAGGATATCCCGGATGTGGAACTTTCCTACATTGTGATTCCCCTTGCACTGAGATATATCCTAGTTTTTAAAGCTCATTGGCAGCATTTCTCGGGGTGCTGCTATAATTACAATGCAATGAAAAATCTAGTATTTTTTTTCATAGTTCTTTCTTCATGTACAATGTCCAATAATAATCAAATACCTAAATACAACATTGTAAATGGGTTTGGAAAAGGAGAGAAACTACTATTGTCAACCTTTTATGACACTATTTCATATTGTCAACCTGATTACATTGATGGGTTTTTCGTATCCGCTCGATCTAAAATTGTTTCTACCTCGGAAAACCTGATTATTTTAGATCCAACATTAAACAAAATCGCGTGTTTCAATGCATCTGGGAAGTTTTTAAATTACATTGGCAATATAGGATCTGGTCCTGGTGAGTATAATTCAATTATGGATATCTGTATAGATAACACAGAATCCATCTTATTTGTTTTCGACTATGTTGGAAAACAGATTCTACATTACTCAATAGATGGAAAATTAATCAATATATCGCCTTGCAAGATTCAATTTACAAAGTTTCTATTTCATGAAAATTACTTTATTACCCTTAATCCCAGACCAACACAATGTTTTTCAAATAATTTTGCCATTGCAAAAATTTCTTTTAA
>CAYXJR010000080.1:0-19358 GCA_964465145.1 uncultured Porphyromonadaceae bacterium
AGGACTGATTTGTGAGAATTTAAAAAAGTAAGAGTTTTCTTTCAGGCACTAATTAGATAGAGAGAGCTCTCAAAAAGGACTATTGAAAAGTACCAGCAAAATCTCACAACTCTTTTCGATTACCTATTGAAAATGAAACTAATCTCTGAGAATCCTGTTCAAGATATTCCGAGAATCGGATTGATTGTTGATTATGCTCCAAAGCCAATAAAGATGGACGATGTAGCCAAATTGAAGGTAGCAATCCTTAAAAAGGATACCCAGCTATGGTTAGCCTGTCTTTTTCAGTTTTATTGCTTCATTAGACCGGGTACAGAACTTCGTCTGTTGAAGATATTCAATATTGATTTCAATGCTGCCTTGATTACCGTCCAGAATACCCTTTCAAAAAACCGCCGGACTGAGACCGTTCAGATACCTGATTGTTTTATGAAGATTTTATTAGAGGTATTTCAACTCAATACTTATTCCTCAGATTTATACGTATTTGGAAGAGAAGGCCGTCCCGGACTGGAGCCTATGGAAAAGAATACAATGCGCGTAAAATTTAACAAGATCCGTGATGCCTTGGCTTATCAAAAGAATACAAATTCTATTCCTGGAAGCATACAGGTGCCTCAGCTGCTGTTGATGCTGGTATTCCGGAAAGGCATCTGATGGATCAACTAAGACATAAGTCATTTGAAACTACTAATTACTATTTCAGAAGGCATAAAGGGTATCAAAGTCCAGATATTCAGGAGAAATTCCCAGAGATCTAGAGCAAATAAAACTCGCATTCCCCGGGCTTGATATCATGAGATGTGAATATCACCTGGCGTTTTTTAAGGAGATAGTGGTTGCGGTCTATGGCATACCTGGTGGTGAAATCGAGAGTTGAGGGATCCTGGATAACCCAGTTGATTTGCTTCCTGCTCATCCACCAGGTGAGGTAATCTTTCCAAAGCTTGTTATATACCCCATAATCGGGATCCAAAGTCAGATATTTGGCTCTCCGTCATCGATATCCCTGTTGATTTATCCCAGGCACTGAATATCGGATCAGTTTCTGTGCGATGGTTAAAAAGGCTGTCGGTTGCTCCTATATCAGAAAGAACTTCGGATGCTGTTCTTTCCTGGAGAGTTCCGCTATCATGGGTAATAAAATTGCCAGGTGAGTTTCCAAATGATGAAACTTTAACTGTACCTCCAAAAGTCAAGGCTAAAGTGCTAAGGTCGCCCAATATTATAGGGGTAGCGTTTAGATTTGCTTGGTTGATTATTAGTTGGTTGGCGGTAGCGTTACTTAATCCAGCCTGGTAACCAATTGCTATAATGTCATCAGCTGTATTTAACTTGGTTGCATTATGACCAAATCCTAACACCCTAGAGCCAGTATTAGATTCTCCCGCTGATAAACCAACAGCGGTTTGATATTGCCCTGTATTATTGCTACCAGCATTGTAGCCTAAAACTGTTTGGTAAATGCCAGATTGAGAAAGGCCTGCTTGATAACCCATTGCTGTTTGTCCAACGCTACTATTAGCATATCCTGCTTTATATCCTAATACAGATTGATTATTCCCGGTATTTTGATAGCCTGCGTAATAACCTATTGTGGATTGATTATCCCCAGTATTTTGATAACCAGCATAATAACCTATACCAATAGCATTATCTCCTATATTTTGATATAAAGCATGACCTCCCATTGTCACAACATAATTACCTGAATTAGTATGACCCGCAAGGCCACCAAATGCAAGTAATCCAACTCCTGTATTATTTATTAACCAGCTCCTTATTATATTCCCTCAAAGCAACTGTAGTTTCCCTGGTAACACGACCTTCATCATCAATCGTCTTTACAATATCAGGAGCCAATGACTTGAGTTGCTCCAGAAGCTCAATTCGCCGTCCTTCTGCAGTATCAGCGTGGGATAATTCGGCAACTAACAGATTAACTGATTTCCTTTGCCTTTCCAGGGCCTCATGAGGCTTTTCTGCAAAATATTCAACAACCCTCTCTTTCATCCTCCTAAACCCACGTGAAATATCCTTCTGCCCTCGTATGAGCTTATTCCCTTCCA
Organism: uncultured Porphyromonadaceae bacterium; assembly: GCA_964465145.1. GTDB lineage: Bacteria > Bacteroidota > Bacteroidia > Bacteroidales > UBA12481 > JAUVKA01. The sequence continues at coordinate 2,070 of CAYXJR010000080.1, forward strand.
TATTATAGGCAGTCTGGGCATCCTTGGATTTCTTCGTGATCAGTTCCAGGGTAGCCAGTGCTTTTGCCTGAGCATCTGTGGCAGCACCTTCTGCGAGCTTCTGCTTAACTAACTCTTTGAATTCTTCAGAATCCTGCTTGATAGCGATACCATACTTCTTCAGCCGTTCCATCTCACCCAGCATGGCTGCATTAAGAGTATCAGAAGCATCTGCCACTCCAAACTGTCCAGCTGTCCACTCATCAAAAGCTCCAGCAAGGGATTGAACCGTGACGGCCATCTTTGCAGCTTTATCCCGGGTAAAATCAAGGGGAACCAAGAGGTCTGCCGTATTGGTTACCATGGTTTTGAATTGGTGGTTGGTTACCCCCATTTTTTTGCTCAAAGCGTCGGCTTGCTCTTCAACATACCCCATGGAATCTCCCAGAACAATTGCATGCTTTCTGGACTCACCCTGCATTTGCTTACCAACATTGAAAAGTTCTTTCGTCAGATCTTTGGCCTTTGACAGGAGTAAAGGTAGGAAAAAATGAGATGAAAAAAGCCCAGGGGGGCTCCCTGGGCTTCAGTATTCAATTTCAGAAAATTATGTCTTTTCTGTAGTATCCTCGTTTGATTTTTCCGCGTTATTTTCTCCTTCTTCAAATTGATCGAAGGTTTGCTCTTTCAACTTCTCACCTACAGCGGTCATTTTCATTGCTGGTAAATTCACGGCTTCCATTCCAGACAGGGCTGTTAAAGTTGAAATGTGGGCTCTAATATAAGGGAATAATATTGCAGGGGCATTAGTGTAAAAATAGGAAGATAAGTGATCTTTGCTAATATCGTTTTTGAAATCAAAGAAGCCAATTGCAGTGACCTTTGCGTCAAAACGTCCATTTTCTTCATATGCATGCACCTCTAATACTAAAGTAAACACCCTTTTCTCTTTGTCAATAACTGCTCTCGGTTCGATTTTCACCTCCAATTCGCCAATTTTCTCCTTGGGCTCTCGAACAAAATGGCTTTCGGTTATCACAAAACTATCAAACCTAAATGGTGATTTTGGCTGAATCTGGCTCATGCTGCAAGGTGATAATTAGGTTCTTCAAGGGTATAATAAGAATCGGCAGTTAGAATCTTTTCGCCAGATTTTGGGACGGGTTTAGTCCAATCAAAAAGCTGGTCAATTTTCGAAGGCAAAATTAATATTGGTTTTTCCACCTCGATTAGGGATCCTTTAGAAACGAACATAAGGTTTTGTCCAGGGTATAATTTCGAAAACTGTGAAATTAGACTAAGCTCGAAACTAGCGTACACCTCATTGTTTCTATATGCAGAATATGGCAATATTTCTACGATGTGATCGTCGAATTCGGCATCATATTCATAACGTATGGATATATCGAAAAAATCCTCATGGATTTCGTTTAACTTTTCAAAAAGGAATTCTACTGGATTCATGGATAACATTTGTTTAATAGTTCGAAGATTGATAAACAATACTCAATAGCTTCTCTGGACTTATCTTGTGAAATATCAACTTCTTTATAATCCGATTTATTGCGCAGTCTTCTCAATTCACCCATAGAATTAGATAAAGTTCTGGCATCCTCGTGTGTCTTTTCATTATTACTAAGATCATTTTCTATGCAATCAAGAATGTAATTATGGACGGTGTAGCCGCCAAGTTTCCTTTTTACTAAATCCTCACTTTTTTTTCTTACTACTATTTCAATTTCTCGATCAGTCTTACCAAAATGGTAAATAATCAAATGTTTCGATAACTGGAAACAAGCATAATAGGCACAATGAACACTACTAGGGTAAAGAGAATTTTCATGAAGCAAATCAGCTGCCGTCTTATTTCTGATGGCTTTATTTTGAAGAATTCCCATTAATATGCTAAGATAATCGGTCTATTTCACTTAAAATGATTTGGAGTCATCTTGGGTACAATAATACGAATTATATTAACTATAGTTACAAAAATCTCTCAGTTTTGTTTTGAAATCTCTCAGTTTTGTTTCGAAATCTCTCAGTTTTGTTTCGAAATCTATCAGTTTTCTAGTTGCAAACTTCTAATTATTTACTAATAATTCAACACCACGCTTCTTAAACACCATCGTCCATCCCGTAGAATCGGACAATTCCCGGGCAAAGAAGGGAGTGATTTCGGTTGGGAAGGTAAGATGTTTGACAAATGGGCACTCTGAATCAGCCTCCATCTGGGAGCGGATCTCAAGGAGCATCTCCAGGGCGGCATCAGCCATAAATACCTGTTCAACCATGTCTAGCTTTTCAATCTGGTAGGGAGTGGCCACAGTAAGGGAGATCAGCATATCTTCAGTGTGCCGGTCGTACTGGTCCTCAGTGGTCATTATGTGGCCGTAATCAATAAAGAGGTATGTTCCGGTCAATTCAATGATCCGGGCTTTCACAGAGTCTTCATTCACCCCGAATACAAATTCCTCTATCCCTGGTACCAGGCTATGAACCTCAAGGGCTTCAATTTCAGTTTTTAGTAGGGCATAATCCGGATAAAGGTCTGATTCATCCCGATTAAATAGCTCTAGCACACCGGCCTTCAGGGGGAACTTGGCGAAGTAAAGGAATATGTCTTGGAGTGGATTCATTTCATTAGGAAGGTTACCTGGTCCAGGGATAGCTTGGTTGCTTCTACAATTTCGGTTGGGGATTTTTCCATTCCCTGCAGAGAGTGAACAGCATCCCGGAGTTCTTTTACCAGAAGATTAAGCATTTCTATAAGGCTCATCTTTTTGAGATTTTCGATATCCCCATAGCCGGCTTTGGAAAGGGAATACAAACTATCACCCAACCCCAGGCCCTTTTCCTTCTTTTCGGGCTGATCGGCTGTTTTCCACCATAAAACTCCATAATCAGTATTTTCCTGCAGGAAGAGCTGAATAGCCTGGAAATTGAAGAAGATGGCCAGCTTGGTTTCTATTGGGATCCCTTGAACCCTGCCGGTGGATTTACTGACTTGGCTGGGCTTATATAACCCTCCGGATAAAGGGTAGCCACCAAGAGATCCAAGTATATTTCCTCACCGGTGCTTAAGAACTGATCAAAAGCAATCGTGGCATCGATAAACTGATCAGCCTGCAGGTCGGAATTAAGAAGGTTGCCGGTCAGATCAAAATAGTATCCCGATAGCCTGGCTCTTCGGGTTTGGATCTCCGGAACCAGGTTGGATGCAAATACCCCGTCAATTACCACCTTTTTCTTCAGTTTACGTGCTGCTCTCATTTCAGCAGAGTTATCATCCAACTCCTCCGGAAGGTTATGGATTAGCAGCTCCCTTGTTTCTGAAGGAAGGGCAGCAAATGATTTCTCATTCTGATACTGGATCCGGAACATGAAATTAATCTGTCGCGAGATACTATACACGTTTTCAGAAAATAGGGACTCCTGTTCCTTTTTTCTAAATCTTCGGGGTTTTAAACCGGCCACCTCGAGGAAGAAAAGTGTCCGGACCTGATCAGGTGACATCTGGTCCTTCGAAAAGGCCATCAGAAGGCTTACCAGGTAAATAAACTGCTTTGAATTGAGCTCTCCCCAACCGTTTGGGAAGGAGTAAGTTTTATTTTTGAATTTAACTTCTAACATAGCTGTTTACATTAAAATGAATGGGTCTTCTTCACTCATGATATCCTCCGGAAGTATAAAATCAATGGTGGTTGGTTCTGTCATGGCCAGCTCGATATCATCAAAGTACTCCCGGGCTTTGGCTGCCAAATCCGATGACAAGCGTCTTCGGGCATTATCCTCTGAACTGGCTGTCCTGGATGTTTTAATATTCTCATTTGCCAGCTGATTCCGAATGGTCCTGGGTAAGGATCTAAAATCAAACCGGTCCAGGGCCAGTGACATAGTTTTGTATACCAGGGCTCGCTTAACTTTTAGTGCCAAGGCGGCATCTGCCTTCACATCATCCCATTTCCCGATCCTGGGGTTCAGCTCATCATCAATCACCTCCCGAATGGTGGAAGTGAGTTTGATGAAGAAATATGCTGAATTATCAATTCCATAGTATTTATGAAATTCCCGGGCATCTATAACAATCAGATCCTGCCGATCAGTATAGGTTGGTGAGGCAGCATAATCGGTGAACGTTACAGTTTTTGAATCGAGTAACACAAGTAGGTCATTCAGTGCCGCCCATGTATTTTGGATATAGCGTTCGGTAACCTCATCATACTGGTACCGGTACAGGCTTCCATCATCGGCCTTTTTCTTGATATCCACAAAGATGAAGTGCTCAAACATTGTAAGGTTGGCCAATGAGACTGACCACTTCACTTTTGGCTGTCCTGTAGCTAGGTATGAGCCATTTGGAATCCGTGCCAGAATTCTGAATTCTGAATGCACCGATTATAGAACCACGCCTGAGATTATTTTAAGAGATGACGGCAACAATTCAGATCTTGGATACACCTGGCCGGTTCTCTTAGACAGAAACCGTGTTTTAGTTTGTTATTATTTTAATAAAGAAAATGGCAAACGCTATATTGCAGGAACGATTCTGGAAATAAAGTGAAGGCAAACTATTTCAAATATGCTCGACCATAATACTGCGGATGGAGCATCAGAAACCAGAAAGGAAATCTATTTAATTTATACTTTACTTTTTTGGAAGTAAAACAGCTTGAATTATAGAACGTGGTGGACAATTGATGATCATTTTTTTACCCCTTCTCTTTTCTACCCAGTCCTTTCTGCGAATTTCATTTGGCAGGTCAATCTTATTCCGGGCAAAAATATCATCGGCATCAAGCATTGTGATTTTAGCTGTTGTAAACTCTTTTTTCAATAATGACCAATCGAATTCCACTCCTTTAGCAGAATCTGTTCGATTGAGAGTATAAACCACCAGAGTGTCTCTATTAATACTATAGGCTGCCTGTGGCTTTCCAATGGATGGGATGCTATTAGTACGTCACGGTGATGTACTGAGAAATGGGAATAGCACACAATACAAGTGATGGTACTTGAAAAAGGATAAAAATTCTAGCAAACATGTGTGTTTTTTCCGAACTTTATGGTCATTATGGAAAGACGAAAATTCATTAAACAAAACAGCATACTTGCCGGGGGGTTAACATTAGCTCCTGGCTTTGCTTTAGGTAAAGGAGCTTTTAATTCTTATCAGGATTTTATTAGTAACAGACCACAAGAGGGGAAAAGAACCTTTATAAGTCAGGAAGTTGAAAAAACAATTAATAAGGTTAAATCTCATATTGCTGACGAAGAGCTTGCCTGGATGTTCGAGAACTGTTATCCAAATACACTTGACACCACTGTTGATTATGAACTAATTGATGGAAAGCCTGACACATTCATCATTACAGGTGACATAGACGCAATGTGGTTAAGGGATTCAACAGCTCAGGTCTGGCCATATATGCCATTAATCATCAAAGATGACAAGCTTAAGAATCTCATCAATGGTCTGGTAAACCGGCAGGTTAAATGTGTTCTTAAGGATCCCTATGCCAATGCCTTTTACAAGGACCTATCTAAAGAATCAGATTGGGCCAGTGACAAACCAACACCTATCCCTGGCGTTCATGAGCGCAAATGGGAAATAGATTCACTCTGTTATGTTGTCCGCCTCTCAAACCGGTATTACGAATTAACCGGTGATGCAGCTGTTTTTGACGAGTCATGGGATAAAGCTATGAGACTTATTGTCAAGACTTTTAAGACTGAACAGAGGAAAGACGGAACTTCTCCTTACCGCTTCGTGAGACGAACAAGTGCTATGATTGATGCCCCGGTTTTTGGCGGATCAGGCAGACCATGTAAACCAAATGGATTGATTTGCTCAATGTTCCGGCCATCCGATGATGCCACGATGTACCCTTATCTGATCCCCTCTAACATTTTTGCATCTATATCACTAAAGCAGCTATCCCGGATATTTGGTGAAATATTAATGGATAAGAGTTTTGCAGCTGAATGCAAAGCGATGTCGGAGGAAGTTGAGCGGGTGGTTCAGGAATATGCTGTATCAGAACATCTGGATTTCGGTGAGATCTATGCCTATGAAGTTGATGGCTTTGGTAATAAAGTCTTTATGGATGATGCTAACGTACCCTCACTTATGTCACTTACATATCTTGGTGCTCATAAACCCGAAGATGAACTTTACAAGAACACCAGGGCATACTTATTAAGTGATTCAAATCCCTATTTTCTAAAAGGCAAAGCTGCTGAAGGTCAGGCCAGTCCACATACCGGAAAAGATAAGATATGGCCTATGGGAATAATTCTAAGGGCTATGACATCCATCGACAAAAAGGAAATTAAAAAATGCCTGGGAATGCTGAAAGCCACCCATGCTGGGACAGGCTTTATGCATGAGGCTTTTCACAAAGATAATCCAGAGGATTTCAACAGATCATGGTTCGCCTGGGCAAACACCCTTTTCGGGGAGTTGATGATCAAAATTTATGATGAAAATCCGGAAATATTATCGCTTAGATATTAACCTACCCCCTAACCCTCCCGGATCAAGTCCGGGACAGGCTCTTTCCTGAAACCAGGAAGGGGGAATTGGATACCTTAATCAGATGTTATCATTTTACCAACACTTCCTACTGATTCCTTAATTCTTAAAACCTACTTCTTCGCGATCTGCCTTCTGCCTTCAATATAACTCCCCCAGCCTCTACGAATTTCTTTTCCAAAGCTGGTAATTTTTTATCATACAGGTTAGCAAGTGTACCAGTTTGGCCTTCAAAAGCTTCCTTAGCCAGCTTGTACTGTTCTCTTTGAGCACCTGTAACATTTACATGTGCTCCAGATGTGGCATATCCGGCAAATCTCAAACTACCTGATACAGATTTTTTAGCACCAAAACCACCACTGATGACTTTAGTAACAGCATCTACTTCTTTTTGAAGATCATTGATTTGCTGAATTAAGAAATCTCCTTCAACCGCCAGGCCGGAGGTAGCTTGTTTCATAAAGCTCAGTCGCTCATTCATATCTGTGATCTTGGCTCTTGCTGAGGATACTGAACCACCCAACATATTGACCTGCTTGGCAAAATTGAAATTATCAGCATAATTAGCAGTACCTAAGGCATTTGGCAAAGCAATAATTTTGAATGCTTTAGGCTCGGCCAAACGGGTAAAGACACCATTATCATTTTTATCAATGGCAACTTTGTATTCTCCTGGCACCACTGTAAGACCGCGATTTGATAAATATGAAAAATCCCAGGTCAGACTCCCGTAACCCTTTTTCAATGAAGTCGTTAGCTTCTTCATGATATTACCGTCCATATCATAGATAGTAAATACCAATCCCGGTTTAACTTCATTTTCCTCGGCCATTAACTCTTCTTCAGTGGGATAAGGATATTTTTCGCCTGATTTCAAAGCTGCTTCCTGAGCTTTAATTCTCTTTGATTTCAAAGTGGTAAATCCATCTTTGATAAAATAATCGATTTTCACTCCAGGTCTTGGGTTAGGAGCCTGGAAATGCACAGCCCCCTGACCATTCAGGTTGCTGGCTGGGAAATACATTAATGCCTCATTAATCTTGAAAATATGAGCATCTTTTTTTGTGATTTCTTCGCTCAATTCTCTTAGTATTGAATAATTATCGAGAATATAAAAGCCCCGGCCAAAAGTTGCAACCACAAGATCATTTTCCCGTTTCTGAATTGTCAAATCCTTTACCTGAATAGTCGGGATACCGCTCTTCAACTGAACCCATTTTTCACCGCCGTCTATTGTTGCCCAAACGCCCCATTCAGTCCCAATAAATAAAATATTTGGATTCACATGATCTTCCTGAATGCAATATACAGTTCCCGAAGGGAGGTTTGAAGCTATTGAAGTCCAGGTTTTACCTTTATCTGTACTCTTGATAAGGTATGGAGTAAAATCACTGTTGTTTTTCCGTCCATCGAAACATGCATATACAGTCCCTTCATCATGCACTGACGGCAAAACATAGTTTACGAAGGTCATTTCAGGCACTCCGGAAAAGCTGGTATACTTGGTCCAATTTGCTCCATTATCTTCAGTTATCCAGATTAAACCGTCGTCGGTACCTACATACAACATCCCTTCTTTCAGTGGTGATTCTGAAAGCGCAAAAATATTTCCAAATACTGAAGTAGACAGGTTTTTTGCAACTGCTTCCGGCGGCCACATCTTACCCATCATGGGCAGGTCATTCTGATCGATGCCCCTGGTCATGTCACCACTGATTTTCTTCCAGGAGCCGCCCATATCGGTACTTTTAAATACATAATTACCACCAATGTACAGGGTTTTAGAATTGAAATTACTAATAAGATATGGTGTGTTCCAGTTCCAGGTATACTCCTCATCTTCTGTTGGTTGCGGCTGAATCGATATACTGTTTCCAGTAGTTCTGTCATATCTTTGGATTCCGCAGTGTTGTGACTCACAATAATGTATGTCAGGATTTTTTGGATCTGGAATTGACAGGAATCCGTCTCCTCCAATAGTATAAGTCCAGTCGTCATTCACCACGGAACGACGCATAGTCCTCGAGGGGCCAAACCAGGAACCATTGTCCTGGGCACCTCCATAAACATTGTAAAATGGATAATCGTTGTCAACCCTTGCATGATAATATTGAGTGATTGGGAGGTTGCTCTTAAACTGCCAGGTAGAGGCCTTGTCGTAGCTTTCATACAAACCACCATCACAACCCATGAGATAATGTTCTGAATCAGTTGGATCTATCCAGATTGCGTGATTATCGACGTGCTTATTCCTGCCTTCAATACTAACCCAGGTTTTTCCTCCGTCGATAGAAAGGGAAGCCCGGGTATCCATTAGAATAACGGTATTCTCATCATTCGGATCCACATATAATTCATTGTAGTATTGTGGGCTACCAGATACTTTGTCCGACCGCTTTTCCCAGCTTGCACCCCGGTTGGTAGACCTATATGTTGCTCCTGTACTACCAGGCAATTCAATTACAGCATATAGGACGTCTGGGTTTGACAATGAGATAGCCAGACCAATACGTCCAACATCACCACCGGGAAGTCCACCTTTTAGTTTTTTCCAGCTTAGACCACCATTATCAGTATAATGGATCGCAGATTCTGGTCCCCCATTAATTTTGGAATATACTCTACGCTCACGTTGATGTGATGCAGCATAAAGGATATCAGGATTTCTTGGATCCATTACAAGATCTGTAACACCAGTGTATTCACCTATTTCAAGCACTGCTTTCCAGGTTTCTCCGCCATCAACAGTTTTAAATAAGCCTCTCTCACCGCCAGGACCCCAGACTTGCCCCTGTGAAGCGACATATACAACTTTACTGTCACGAGGGTCAACAATAATTTTGGCAATTTGCGAGCTGGTTTTAAGTCCCATATTCTTAAAGGACCTGCCACCATCTGTAGACTTATATACACCATCTCCGTATAGCAGGTTGCGTTGGGAATTATTTTCACCAGTACCTACCCAAACGATATTTGAATTGTTTGGATCCAGGGTGATACAACCAATAGAAAAAACAGATTCACCATCAAAAATTGGTTTAAATGTTGTTCCATGATTTTCGGTTTTCCATAAACCTCCTGAAGCAGTACCAACATAATATTCAGAGGTATTGTCGGGATTGACAGCCAGATCAGAAATCCTTCCTGAATAGGCTGCCGGTCCAATGCTTCTGAATTTCAAAGTTGACAGCATTTGACTGCTCAACTCGAATTTTTTCTCTTCAGGAGTAGTATTTTTCTTTTTTTGTGCCATACCGGTAAGGCCGGGCAACATGAATATAAGGGCTAGTAGGCTTACTACCAGCCAGCTTTTCTTTTTCATTATAGATTGATTTAGTTTAACAACTTCAGCTAGACAAGTTATAAAATCTCGTAATCAATAAGGGACTCAATACATAAGGAATGCCTATTTTTATATTTTTTTAAGAAATTGAAATCAATAGATTTAAAAGAAACTATAACCATGGAAACCGAAAGCAGATGAGAAAATCGCTGTTAAAAAACATTTTCTTCCTCCTTGTATCATCCACATTACTTGCAAGTTGTGCTACTGTTAATCAGTACAACAGTAATCTGAACAATCTCAAAAATGCTCAAAAACTAAAGTCCGACGTAGATTATATTTACAGGAAGCTCCACAAGAGGGTGTGAGTGTCTGTGTGGGTGTGGGTGTGTTAAGAAGTGTGGGCGTGGAAAATATTTAGCCGGTCCCGAAAGGGGCTGGCTTTTTTTATGAGATGATCCGGGGAGTCGACAAATTGATTATTTATAGATTATTTGTCATTTAACTATCTTTAAACCAATTTATATTGGTTCAGCTTAATTAAGATGAGCACAAAAAAAATAATAATCTCCGGCACCGGATGCGCACTCGCCGATTTTCTGTATAATGGAGTTTCCTTTGATAGTGCTGATTTTAAAAAACATCTATCGAGAAAAGCCGGCGATGGAGGCCTGAGCCCGGGAAAACTGGTGTTTACCGAAGAACTCGAGAAATTCGCAGGCCGGCCTTATCCGGAAATCACTAAAGATATTCTGAGAAACCGGCTCCCTGATGCCTTTAATGTAGGCGGGCCTTCCCTGGTGTCGCTCATTCATGCTTCACAATTGCTTAACAGAAAGGATTTTGAAGTGAGATTTTTCGGATTGGCAGGGAGGGATGAAACGGCAGATAAGATTTTTAGTATTCTCGGGCAAACCCCGTTGAATATTGAAAATTACCATACCGGTTCTCAAAATGCCACTCCCTTCACAGATGTATTGTCTGATCCGGATTACGACAACGGCCATGGTGAACGCACTTTTATCAATAATATCGGAGCCGCCTGGGACTATTCCTCCGAAGAGCTGACTCCTGATTTTTTCGATTCCGAAATCGTTTGTTTCGGCGGCACAGCACTGGTTCCGCAAATTCATTCCAATCTTACCCTTTTGCTGGAAAAAGCTAAGCGAAACCGCTGTATCACCGTGGTAAACACTGTCTTTGACTTCAGGCATGAGATAAATAATCCTGGAAAACCATGGCCTTTGGTGAGCAGTGATGAAAGCTATGGTTTAATCGACCTGCTGATCCTCGACTTCACGGAAGCCCTGGGTATCAGTGGGGAAAAAACCATGGATGAGGCAGCACACTTTTTTGCCTCATCCGGTGTTTCTTCCTTCATTATTACCAACGGGGCGCAGGAACTGGCCGCCTGGTCAGGAGGTGGTTTATTTGAAAAAATAGATCTGATAAAAATGCCTGTTTCCCAAAAAGTGACCGATGAATTAAAATCGAATCTTATACGAAAAGGTGATACCACCGGCTGCGGCGATAATTTCGCCGGAGGAATTATTGCCTCCCTTGCCTGGCAGCTTAAAAACAGGAATGCAGGGGATTTCGATTTAATTGAAGCCCTTTCCTGGGGTGTTGCGTCCGGAGGTTTTTGCTGCTTCACCATTGGCGGAACCTATCTGGAAGAGTCCCGGGGACACAAAAAAGAAGAAGTTCAAAGTTTGCAAAGAGAATATCTTAAGCAGATAGGATACTGAATGAGATCAATCATGCAGAATAAGATAGTCATCTTCGGTGCCGGAAAAATCGGAAGGTCGTTCATTGGACAGCTATTCAGCCTGGGCGGTTATGAGGTGGTTTTTATAGATGTTGATAAAGAGATCATCGACGAATTAAACAAACGAAGAAGCTATAAGGTAATCATCAAGTCTGATAAGGAAGAGGTTCTGAATATTTCGAATGTCAGGGGTGTTTTTGCCGGCGATGAGGCATCGGTTGCATTTGAAGTAGCTACGGCCGGGATAGTGGCTGTTTCAGTTGGACTGCATGGATTAAATAATATTTTTCCATCCCTGGCAAAAGGTTTGAAGAATCGATATGAATTAGATAATCAATCGGCCCTGGATATCATCATTGCTGAAAATATGCTTAATGCCGATGTTTTTTTTCGTGATGAACTGAAAAAACTTTTGCCCCCATGGTACCCTTTCACCCGGTTGGTTGGCCTGGTTGAAACCAGCATTGGCAAGATGGTACCCATCATGCTGAATAAAGAAATTAAAGAAGATATATTGCAGGTGTTCGCCGAACCTTATAATACACTGATCCTGGATAAGAAAGCATTTAGGAATCCGATTCCACATATTGCAGGTTTATCACCGAAAGAAAACATGAAAGCATGGGTCGACCGCAAATTGTTTATCCACAATTTAGGTCATGCAGCAGCTGCATATATCGGGTATCTGTATAATCCCGGTTTTGTCTTTATGCATGAAGCTCTTGCGGTCCGGGAAGTGCATGATCAAACGAGGAACACCATGCTGCAATCAGCAGCTATATTATTGAAAAAATACCCAGGAGAATTTTCAAAAGAAGATTTAACCGGACATATAGGCGATCTGCTGTTGCGTTTCCAGAACAAGGCCCTGGGAGATACCCTTTTCAGGGTTGGCTGCGATTTAATGCGTAAACTGGGACCCGGGGACCGTATGGCAGGTGCCATTAAATCAGCCATGGCTTTTGATCTTCCATACGACAAAATACTATTTGCCCTTGTTTGCGGCATTCATTTCAGGGCAAGGGATGAGAATGGCAATATGCTGCCAGAGGACACAAAATTCGTTATGCTTTATCAAACGGGTATTACCCATGTATTAGAAACTATATGCGGTTTTGATCCAATCCAAAACAAAGGGTTATTCGAGGAAGCTCAGGTGATTGACAAACAGCTGGAAACCGCCAGGCAAGCTATGGATCTGATTAACAATCTCACCGGCAGTTAACTGTGCCGACACCAAAAAAACCGCCCCCTTTCGGAGGCGGCTTCTTCACTGACGAATTTTCCGTATTCGTCTTTTGCGCATGTAAACAGTCGGTTTACCCGCCTGTATTATCTTAAGGATCTAATTCCTCTCGTATCTGTTTCCAACAATCAGCCTGGAAACAATTAATTTGTCGCCGGAGCGTAATTGTATGAAATAAAAGCCTCTGGCAAGTTTTCGCTCAACATTAACAGTCTTCATTTCACCGCCTTTAACAAATCCTTCATAAGCCCTCTTTACTATCTGGCCAGTGGCTGAATAAATATCGATAGTAGTATTTGCATCCTCCTTAACTGTAAACTCGAAGGTTACAGGTCCTGAGGTTGGGTTTGGATAAACCAGCATGGAAGTACCGTCAACAACTTCACCATCAATTATTTCGCCATCTTTGCCAGGTTTACCATTTCCACCGCCTTCATTTGAACCATTTTCAACAACAATCTCGCCCTCAGGTAATATCTCCTGCTCAACAGTTTCAAATTCCGTCCAGTCCCAATTGCTGGAGAACCAGATCCCGCCGTCACTGTTATAATAGGTTATACCAATTTCATCCGGGGCAAAAGTTCCCTCGACCCGGTCATTATCCGTCATGGTGACATGCAAGGGAGAATTACCAGCGATGCCGGAATAAGAGCCGTCTTCCTGCATTTCGGAAATATTAGCTTTGGCATCAAAAATAGCCTGACCCGTTGTCAGAACATATTGCCCGTCAATTACTCCAGATGGTCCTAACACCATAAGATTTATAGCATTGGTTTTAACAAGGTAAGTATGAATTCTTCCATCCAGTGTTCCATCATAATTATACCAACTCCTGATGGTAATTGTCATTTTCCCTTGTGGATTGGTTTGCTTTTTGTTGTATTTAACATCGTAACTAAAATTAGTCAGCTCACCGTCAGCCCCTTTTATTTGACCGTCTGAATCACTGTTCAGAATATTCCCTGCGCCTAAAATTGAGCCTCCCGGAACAGGTTTTGCAACTGTGACAACTGCGATGCCTTCACCTAAATCATTAAAGTAACCGCCCGAAATAATTACGGCGATATCAAAACTCTCGGCATCCATACTTTTTCCTATGTCAAATTGAACATCGGCACTTGCGATACCAACTGTTCCATCTGTCATATCAATTAAACCAACCGGAAGGTTTTTCGCGCTTGGTATGGGGACAAGTCCACCACTTCTCACATAACAGAAAGTTACCCTTGCTCCCCTTACATCGCCTGTTGGCGTACTGTTATCTTTTATTGTTGCAGCCAGGGTGATAGTACCCGTTGATACATTAGGTCCCGTTGTCCATGCCAGTATTTGTCCGGTATAGAAACCATAAGTAGCATCAAATGGATCTGCTTTCCTCGGAACGATCAATAAATCTATAGGTTCGCTTACACTAAACAGATAAAGAGGACTTACGTCAGGATCCGGGGTGAATTCAGCAGTAACAGCATACGGAACGGCTGAGTTGGGATCCAAAGGATCTGTAAGTTTTGGCAGTTCCGTAAGAGTATGGAGTAATGTAGCTCTGAGCGTAACTCCATAACCAGGCTCTTCAGGAGGGATCACGAAAGCAGGAACAGTACCATCGAATTCACATGTCGAAACATGTCCGCAGTTGTCTTCAGCCTCCCAATAAACATGGGTTGTTCCAGGAATAAATTCTTCATCAGCTAAAGAGCCGGTTCCTGTCCTTTCTCCGTTCGCGTCGGTGAGGGTCCAGGACAATAAAACCTCTGTGTCACAATTATCTGTTGCTGATATATCAAACTGGGTTCCTGCTATCAAAGAGCAGTCACCAGGCAGTGTTTCAACAGTTACCGATCCATCACATGCAACCAAAGCAGGACTTGTGATAACAGGATCAGACTGATCACCACCATCGTAACTTACAGTTGGAGATGGAACAACAGGATTTCCGCACTCATCAGTAACAACATATGTGTATGTTACAGACCAGCTACATTCATCGCCAGTTGGTGTCCCAGATTTGACAACGGTAATTAAACCTCCACAATTATCTTCATAAAGGGCTGCTATTTCAGCTTCAGTAGGTCCTACCGGAGCTTCACAAAGATCCATTCCGGTTTCACCTAGAGGTATTGATTCTCCGTCAATCAAATCCGGAGGTGTCTGGTCACTACCTGAATAAGTTATGGTTACTTCAAAGTCATTAACCGGACAACCATCAGAAATATTATATGTTCTGACTAACACCCAATTATTTAAACATTTTTTAACACAAAACAGTTTTTTTGAAAATACAGGCCATTTACCATGAATATTGCAGAAAAAAAAAGTGCCTCCACGACAAAATAGTGCACATACCCGACAATATATTACAACTAATACTCTGACTTACAACCTAATTTTACAAAGCTATTAATAGGGACATTGTTTTAGGTTAACAATTGATTTTGCAAAAGAACCAACCAGGGCATGGATTGGTTCTTTTGCGTTACAATAGAGGTAAATGTATATTTACAAATCAAAACAAATACCGAAGAAATGAAAAAGCTCACCCTTAATCCTTTCCTTATAATCCTTTCTTTTTTAATCCCTGGACCATGGTATTCAGCACAATCCCAGAGTGAAAAACCGTTAATGGGTGCCGAAGCCAGGATGAAATCATGGGAACAGCATATGCACCTCCAGGCCAAATCACCTTATAAAGATCTGAAATGGAGGGTTGCCGGGCCCGAGTTCCAGAGCGGCCGGGTGGAAAGTATCGCCTGTCATCCTGATCAGCCTTTCACAATCTACGCAGGAGTGGGCTCCGGCAGCTTATGGAAAACAGAGAACCATGGCACAACATGGAAACCAATCTTTGATGACCAGCCCACGTTTGCAATCGGATGTGTTGCTATTGCCCCATCAAATCTAGATATAATATGGGTTGGAACAGGCGAGGTCCTTATGGCCAGGAGCTCCTATGCCGGCCTTGGAATCTTTAAGTCGGAGGATGCGGGAAAAACCTGGCAGCACATGGGGCTGGAAGGTACATACCACATCCCAAAAATTGTGATTGATCCAAAAAATCCTAACATAGTTTATGCCGCTTCAATAGGACATAATTATACGAATAATGAAGAAAGAGGTTTATTTAAAACCATTGATGGAGGGAAAAACTGGGAAAAGATCCTGTATATTTCGGAAAAGGCAGGAGTGATAGATGTTGTAATGGATCCCACCGACAATCAAACTCTTTATGCAGCAAGCTGGGAGAGGGATAGGAAAGCCTGGAACAACACAAACGCAGGCGAAGGAAGCGGCCTTTACAAAACTACTGATGGGGGGAAAAGCTGGACAAAACTCACTAATGGATTACCTGGCGGGAAACATCTAGGCCGTATTGGTTTTGAGATCGCTCCAACCAATCCTAATGTTGTTTATGCCATATTAGAAAACCAGGCACCTGCACCTGATGGAGAAGGCAGAATTGGCGGTGAGTTATACCGATCTGATGATAAGGGTAGCAGCTGGGTAAAAACCCATACAGGACCATTTCCAACAGGTATAAATTATTCTTTCTGTGACGTCAGGGTAGCCCCGGATAATGAGGACGAGGTTTTTGTGCCCGGATGGAAACTGGTTCATTCAACAGACGGGGGCAAAACCTTCGAATTCACCGGGAATACAGTTGTACATATTCTATCTCATGACATTCGTGTTATGCATCTGGACATGCATGATTTGTGGATTGATCCAATAAATCCCGACCGGCTCCTTCTTGGGAATGACGGTGGCTTTTACTGTTCATGGGATCGTGGTAATACCTGGCTGCATTATAACAATTTACCTATCGGAGAATTTTATGCCGTTTCGGTTGACAATGCCGATCCATACAATATATATGGCGGTACACAGGATGATGCGGCCCTGTACGGGCCGGGAACTCATAATGTTGAAGACCGCCTTACAAAGTTCGGGGTGGAAGATCCATGGAAGCAAGTTTATGTCGACCAGTGGGGCGGCGGCGACAGCTACTTTACAGAACCAGATCCAACCAACCCTGATGTTATTTACTACGAACATCAGTTTGGTGCATTTCGCAGGAAAAATATCAAAACGGGTGAAACCAAATCGATTCAGCCAAAGGCAAAGGAAGGAGAAGAAAATTACCGGTATAACTGGATGACACCTTTTATTATCTCACAACATAATCCATCGACCGTATATTATGCTACCCAAAAGATGCTTAAATCAACCGACAGGGGAGATAATTGGGATATAATTAGTCCTGATCTGACCACTAACCCAGGCCCTGAAAAACAGGGAAATGTACCCTTCGGCACTATTACTTCTATCTCAGAATCTCCTTTGAAGCAGGGCCTTATTTATGTGGGAACAGACGACGGTAATATCCAGATGACCGGAGATGATGGGAAAAGCTGGAGGAAACTGAACATTGACTTAGGAATTGGGACAAATTAAACTTTACTTTTCTGGCTTTATAGTGTAATTCC
>CAYXJR010000081.1:0-19205 GCA_964465145.1 uncultured Porphyromonadaceae bacterium
TGAATTTTACAGTTATTATTAAACTGTTAAACGTCCCTTTTCAGAGGGGACTCAATATTATGGATAAATAATTTTTTCAAGAACCCTAAGCTTCTCTATTTCTATGTATTTCCTTTTTCCCTTCCAGGTATATCCCATGAGAGCTACCCCATTATATTCCTTAGGAGGTTCAACGCTTTTTCCGGCCACTTTAACCATTCGCCCATTTTCATCTGGCTTATATTTTTTCCCTGCCTGTACATAAATGGTATCTCTCTTTTCAAATTTCAAATCAGATTTCCTGGCAAGATTTTTTACAGCCTTAATTTCATAAAAGTCTTCACCAAGCCAAAGCTCATCAAGGACTAGCTCATCAGATCCACCCCCTGCTAAAAGTGATATTTTATAATCTGTACCACGACCTGATTCATACTGTCCTCCATACCATTCCTGAGATGTAGCATCCAGAAGTTTAACTTTTGCCCCACAAAACAAAATTATCATACAGATTAATGACGCTAAAACTATTTTCATGCTGAAAGTTGTTAAAATCCAAAAAGATACATGAAGGCCGGTATCATCACTCTACCTACCTTCCTCTAAACGCTGGATAATACCCATTCGAGACAATTCGTTGGAATGGAGTTGCTTATCGTAGAAAAACCTGTTTTTATATTTTTCATACCATTCCTTCGCCTCGGCCCAGCGATTCTGCTGACTTAGTATATACAGGATATTAAAATATGCCAGGCCATATTCAAAATACAGATCCATCTCGGCAACGTTAATAAAGTTCTGCAAAGCTCCAGAAATATCACCCAGTTGATAAGCACGAAATCCAAGGGTGATCTCTGTATTGAGATCCTTGTCTAAAATAATGCCCTGAACATAAAAGGATCTTTCCGGTGTCATTTCAATCACATCAATATACTTAGCCGGCTGGATCAATCCTCCGAAAACCAGGG
Organism: uncultured Porphyromonadaceae bacterium; assembly: GCA_964465145.1. Lineage (GTDB taxonomy): Bacteria > Bacteroidota > Bacteroidia > Bacteroidales > UBA12481 > JAUVKA01. Next base: position 945 of record CAYXJR010000081.1, read on the forward strand.
TGAATTCATAGATTTCGTCCTTATAAGAAAAAATATGCTTCTCAGGCAAAAAGCTTGCATTCTCCGATCGGATCAATGGAAGGTCCATTGTATCACTCACTTTTCTTAGAATTATATTCTTCGAACTGAGAGAGAATGGTGGCAATTGGTTGCTGTTAATAATCCTGAAAGTTATAGCAGTAGAATTTTCGAGCATTTCAACCTTGTAAACGCTTAATGTAGGTATGGGTCTGATCGCTACATTGGGGTTGTATACCGTTTGAGCGCAAATCAACTGGCTCATAAAGAGCACCACCAGTATAATACCTGTTCTTTTCATTTATAATTGTCAGTTTTATCCTATCAAATCGAAGGCCATAATAATCAAACAGCCAAATCACCATAACTTAAGGCAAACCTGAAAAAATAGGATTTGTGATTAATATTCTACTTCTTCTAACAATTCGCATGCCATAGGGTTTATTAATAGAACCCCAATTTTGCATTTAACCGTCATTTACCAACTGCAAAGTTGCCAAAAAGCCGGCTGAATTCAAACCACCTCCCCTCAAGCACAAAGCCCTGATTAAGTGACTATTCAAAAACAAAGCCAACATTCACCTATCCGTAGGGTATAATTGATTGTGTAAATTGTTTAATTTCACAGGAAGAAAAACTATTACTATGGACTCTCAAAGTATTTTTCAAGGACCCTTGATATTGGCTATTCACCCCCGGGTACCATTTACCAATATTGGAGTTTTCCAGAACCAAAAGATAATCTTTCTAAAAAAAGTGCTTCATAGCTCTTCTGACCGCAAGGGATTTGTCCGTTATACAGATCAAACCCAATATAGGACAGAGCTTATCCTAAAAGAACTGTTAGACAACGAAATACCAGTTGATCAGATCAAAGTCATTATAAGCCGGGGAGGCTTGATAAGGCCTATTAAAGCTGGAGTATATGAAGTTAATGCAGAAATGATTAAAGATTTGAATAGCGGAATTTCCGGGGAGGATGTTGTCAACCTGGGAGGTTTAATCGCCCATTCCCTTCTACAGCACATCAAGGAGGCAAAAGCATATGTTGCGGATCCGGTTGTTGTTGATGAATTCAATGATCTTGCAAGAATTTCCGGCCATCCCGAATTTATTAGGAGATCGGTATTCCATGCTCTTGAGCAGAAATCTGTTGCCAGAAAATATGCCAAGACGATCCTGAAAAAATATGAAGGCCTAAATCTGATAGTTGCACAGTTGGGAAATGGGATTACCGTTGGAGCTCATGAAAAGGGCCGGGTCATAGATGCAAATCAGGGTCTCGATGGAGATGGTCCATTCTCCCCTTCCCGCAGTGGGAATGTGCCAATTGGAGATCTAATAAAATTATGTTTTAGTGGTAAATACACTAAGAAAGAGGTTTGCAAAATGATTACCACCGATGGTGGTTTATACGCATATATAGGAACACATGAGGGTTATGTTGCGGATAATATGGCACGAGAGGGTGATGAAAAGGCAATTTTCTTTTTACGTGCCATGGCCTACCAGGTTGCCAAAACAATTGGTTCTATGTTCGCCGTTCTCAAGGGCGATGTTGATGCGATACTGCTCACAGGTGGCTTAACCCACAGTAAGGTATTTATGGAAGAATTGACGAACCATATCAAGGCTATTTCACCGGTACACACTTACTCAAGTGAGGATGATGTGGAAACTTTAGCGCTTAATGGATACTATCTATTGAGAGGTGAAATAGATGCCTCCATTTATCAATAGCCGGCATTTTAGATTGGCTGTCTACATGTTCCTTCTATACTTGCCACCTACTTCAAATAGCGCGTTTGTGATCTGGCCAAGCGTACAATATTTGCTTGCGTCCATCAGAACAGCAAAAACATTCTCCTGCCGGATTACTGCCTGCTGAATTTTGTTAAGCCAAATAGTGCTATTTCCTGAGTTGATCCTCTGAAAACCTGCCAATGAATCAAGCTGATCCTTTTTCTCTTCTTCGGTAGCCCGGATAACTTCTCCTGGTCTGACAAAAGGAGATCCTTTGGATGATATAAAAGTATTAACTCCCATAATTGGCAATTCACCAGAGTTTTTCAGCCGCTCATAAAAGAGTGATTCCTCCTGGATTTTATTCCGTTGATAGGTTCTTTCCATTGCTCCCAGCACACCGCCACGGTCGGATATACGATCAAATTCAAGAAGTACCGCTTCTTCAACCAAGCCTGTCAATTCCTCGATAATAAAAGATCCCTGCAATGGATTTTGGTTTTTAGTCAGGCCTAACTCATGATTTATTATCAACTGAATAGCCATAGCTCTTCTTACCGATTCCTCGGTAGGAGTGGTTATTGCCTCATCATATGCATTGGTGTGCAGAGAATTACAATTGTCATATATTGCATACAGAGCCTGAAGAGAAGTTCGAATATCGTTAAAGTCAATCTCCTGGGCATGCAGGGATCGTCCTGATGTTTGAATATGGTATTTAAGTTTTTGCGATCTTTCATTCCCTCCGTATTTATTCTTGATAGCCTTTGCCCAAATGAGCCTGGCCACCCTGCCAATAACAGAAAATTCAGGATCTAATCCGTTGGAAAAGAAAAATGATAAGCTAGGGGCAAAATCATCTATTTTCATTCCCCGGGCCAAATAGTATTCAACGTATGTAAATCCGTTCGACAGGGTAAATGCCAACTGGGTAATAGGGTTTGCTCCAGCCTCGGCAATGTGGTACCCCGATATGGATACTGAATAGAAATTCCTTATCCGCTTGTCAATAAAGTACTCCTGGACATCACCCATGAGTTTAAGCGAGAAATCTGTGGAAAACAAACAGGTATTCTGTGCCTGGTCTTCCTTTAAAATATCTGCCTGAAGAGTCCCCCTGACCAGACTAATAGTCTTCTTCTTTATTCCCTCATAAATATCTCCAGGTAATACTTCTTCACCTGAAATGCCGAGCAATAATAAGCCACTCCCATCATGACCATCCGGCAGCTCGCTGCGGTAGACCGGGGGATTCATCTCTGCCATTGTGAATTTATCACTGATCTTTTTCTTCACTTCGGACACAAGGCCTTTTTCCTGGATATATTTTTCACACGCCTGATCGATAGCCGTATTCAGAAAGAAACAAGCCAGAATAGGGGCTGGTCCGTTAATGGTCATGCTTACAGAAGTAGCAGGATCGGTCAGATCAAAACCTGAGTATACTCTCTTGGAATCATCAAGGGAACATACCGAAACGCCGCTGTTGCCTACTTTGCCATAAATATCCGGCCGTTCGCACGGGTCTTCGCCGTAAAGTGTGACCGAATCATAGGCGGTAGACAGTCTTTTGGCAGATGAATACCTGGAAAGATAATGGAATCGCTTATTTGTTCTCTCCGGGCCACCCTCTCCGGCAAACATCCTGGTAGGATCTTCAGCCTCCCTCTTAAATGGGAAAACCCCGGCAGCATAGGGGTACTCTCCAGGAACATTTTCCTTCAGCACCCATCTAAGGATATCACCCCAGGCATTAAAACGGGGAAGGCTTACCTTGGGGATCCTTAAATGAGAGATGGTTTCCAATTGTGTTTGGATTTTTACCTCCCTGCCCCTTACCTTGTAAATATATTCCGGCCTGTAATAGGCTTCCTTGGTGGTATCCCAATTTTTTAATATCTCTAAACACCTGGGCTCAAGCGATTTTTCCTTCCCCAGGTATTCTTCATGTAAACTGTCAATCAGTTCCTTATTCTTGTCCTTATCATTATCATTATCATGCCCTTCCAGTATCCTCATACTCTGCTTTAGGGAATAAAGATCCTGAGCCAGGTCAGCCTGTAGGTCCGACCATTTATTGTATTTCCTAATTGTTTCGGTGATTTCTGCAAGATATCTGGTCCTTTTTGGCGGGATAATTTCCATCCGGGATTCAGAAACGGGCATTTTATTTGCCGGTTGAAAATCAATTCCCGTCTTTTTATCCAGAACGTCCACGAGCTCTTCAAATAATTGATTCACACCCAAGTCATTAAATTGAGATGCGATAGTTCCGAAAACAGGCATTTCGTCTGGATCTTCATCGAATCGCGAATGATTTCTTTGGTATTGCTTTTTTACATCCCTTAATGCATCTTCAGCTCCACTCTTGTCAAACTTATTCAAGACAACAAAATCGGAGAAATCCAGCATATCAATCTTTTCGAGTTGGGTGGCAGCACCGTATTCCGGGGTCATTACATACATTGATATATCGCAATAATCCGTTATTTCCGTATCTGATTGTCCTATTCCCGATGTTTCCAGCAATATCAGATCAAAACCTACAAAGGACACCGCGCAGATTACATCATCAATATAAGCAGGGAGGGCCATGTGCGACTGTCGTGTGGCAAGGGAACGCATAAAGATCCCTTCCTTATGTATGGAGTTCATCCTTATCCTGTCACCCAGCAGGGCTCCACCAGTTTTTCTTTTTGTTGGGTCGACTGACAATATTGCCAGCCTGGATTCGGGCCTGGCAAGCTTAAGGCGTAGAATCAATTCATCAACGAGAGATGATTTTCCTGCACCTCCGGTACCAGTTATACCGATCACCGGTGGCCGTTTATAATCCTTCCTCCCACGAATATCCTTCAGAAAGGGTCCGGTTTCTTTCGGGTAATTCTCAATACCCGATATTAAAGAAGCAAGTGCTCTTGTATCTCTATTTTCCAATAAACCGATATCAGGTAATACATCCCCCAGCGGAAAATCCGATCCCTTGACCAATACGTTGATCATTCCGATCAGGCCCATTACCCGCCCATCATCGGGAGAGAATATTTTGGTAATACCAATTTTTTCCAAATCATATATTTCCTCAGGTAGAATTACTCCTCCTCCACCTCCAAATATCCTGACATGCTTCACTCCCCTGCTATCGAGCTGCTCGCGCATATAAGAAAAATACTCCATGTGCCCACCCTGGTAAGAAGTCACTGCAATGGCCTGAACATCCTCCTGTATAGCAGTCTCAACAATCTCGTCAACAGATCGGTTATGGCCGAGATGTATGACCTCAGCTCCTGACGACTGTATGATGCGCCGCATGATATTGATGGTAGCATCGTGCCCGTCATACAAAGAAGAAGCTGTGAGAATACGTATGGGATATTCAGGATGGTACAGTTGATTATCCGACTGCATAAATGATTTCCTTAGGATAAAATAGCTCTCGAAATTACAATTTTTTGAATTTCTGAGGTCCCTTCGTAGATTTGAGTAAGCTTGGCCTCCCTCATTAGGCGCTCCACATGATACTCCCGAACATAGCCGTATCCGCCGAAAATCTGGACGGCTTCCGTGGTAATTTCCATAGCCGAATCAGCACAGTATTGTTTGGCCATAGCACTGGCGAGTGAAAAAGGCTGTCCTACATCCTTGAGCCAGGCAGCTTTCAGACAAAACATTCGGGAGGCCTCAATTTTCACAGCCATATCTGATAATTTGAAGGCAATAGCTTGATGATATGCAATTTCCTTTCCAAAAGCTTTCCTTTCCTTGGCGTATTGTAATGCCCGTTCATAAGCACCTGAAGCAATCCCCAGGGCTTGTGCCGCTATGCCGAGCCGACCGCCATCAAGAGTTTTCATTGCAAACTTGAATCCAAAACCCTCCTCAGCAATCCGGTTTTCCTTTGGAACTTTAACATCAGTAAACATAACTGAATGAGTGTCGGAGCTCCGCATACCCATTTTATCCTCATGTTGACCAAGGCTGACCCCAGGACTGTTTTTTTCAATGATCAGCGCATTGATGCCGTGATGGCCCAGTTCTTTATGAGTTTGGGCCATAACCAGGTAAACGGATGCTGCATTGGCGTTGGTGATCCAATTCTTTGTACCGTTTACAAGGTAATAATCGCCCTTATCCTCAGCGGTGGTCCGTTGTGATGTAGCGTCAGAACCTGCTTCTGGTTCTGATAGAAGAAAAGCACCAAGAATCTCCCCACGGGCAAGGGGCTTCAAGTATTTCTCTTTTTGCTCCTCTGTTCCAAATTCCTCCAAACCCCAGCAAACCAATGAATTATTAACTGAAATAATAACCCCTACCGAAGAATCAACCTTAGAAATTTCTTCCATAGCCAGCATATAAGAAACTGTATCCATGCCTCCACCATCATATTTGGGATCAACCATCATGCCCAAAAAACCCAGTTCGGCAAGAGTCTTTATTTGGCTTTCAGGAAATCTGGCTTCTTTGTCACGTTCAAGTACGTCGGGAAGCAATTCTCGCTGGGCAAAATCCCGGGCAGCATCCCGGATCATGATTTGTTCTTCAGTTAGGTTAAAATTCATAATGTTGAGTTGTTAGTTGAGGCGCATATTTGCGTCTTTACTTTATTAGAAACGATTCTATGTGTCTTTACTTATTATCTATAGGCATCTTAACATCACATGCCTCTTTTATAAACAATGGCCACTACGGTTTTATCATCTCCTCCCATATTCACACTTAGGCCATAGGGTCTTTGGGGAGTTATATAGATCTGAGCTTCACCAGCTTTCCCGGTAAGCTGCTCCCAAAGGGTGACCGCCTGGTGTACCCCTGTTGCTCCGGTGGGATGGCCCCAGCCGATCAGGCCCCCGGTAGTATTGAAGGGTATCTTACCAGTCCTGGCAGTATTACCCGACAGGATAAACTCCGGGCCTTTCCCTGGTTTAGCAAGGCCCATGGCTTCAACAGCCAGGACGGCTGCGATGGTGAAGCAATCATGAGTTTCAACAGTACCTACCTGCTCAATACTTATTCCAGCCCGCTCCAAAGCAAGCCTGACTGCCTCTCTGATAGTGGATAATACGGTAGGATCCTCCGGAGGTTTTGTGATATCCTCCTCCACCTGGGCCCAGCCTATAATTTCCGCAGCATCTTCAGGCTGGATCCCAATTCTTTGAAGGCCTTCTTCAGAAACCACGGCTATAGCCGAGGCCCCATCGGACACTTTCGAACAGTCAAAAACATTTAAATGATCGACAAAACTTCCTGGATTTGGATCCATCATTCCGAGTTCCATGAGGTCCTCAGTTGTGTTGTGGTATTCCTGAGCGGTAGGACACAAGCGGGCATTTTCCACCATTAAGCTGTACCATTTTGCCATGGCCTGGCGGGTGCTATCCCTTCCATATTTTTCATAATAGGCACCTGCTCGGTCGCTGAACTGCCCCGGGAAAAAATAAGCATGACCTTTCTTCCTTTCGGAGTACCAGCCGGCACCCGCTAATACATCAGCTCCATAAATGGCTTTCATGGTGTTCTGCACCTCTACTCCTAAGGCCAGCACCACTTCTGCTGTTTCAGCAAGTACAGAACGGATAGCTGAAGTCAAAGCCAGTCCACCGGAAGCACAGGCACCTTCCACAGCAGTAGCAGGCTTAAACCTCAACCCGGGATCGATCATTGGGAAAAATCCTGGCAGATTTGCCTGCTTGTTAAAACGGGCAGCCATGAAATTCCCAATCACACATTCATCAACAGATCCTCCCCCTCCTATCTCTTTTAGAGTTGCCTGTCCAGCTTCCTGAATATAGTGTTCCAACCCAGGCCGGGTCTTCTTCGGGTTAAATTCTTTGCGCCCGGTTCCCAGCGAAATGGTATTGTACCCGGCAGTTATGTAAACTTTTCTTCTAAGATTTTTCATAACAACTTTTAGAAATATTCATTAACCGGACCATAGGCATGATAGAAACCTGTTTCCAGCACTTTATTTACATCTTCTGTTGAGGCAGCTACTTTCGAAGACACCAGTAATTCTGCAATTCTCCGGGATTCTAGTCCATAATCCCTTGCCATCTGAGCTCCCGGCAAATTCGTTTGTTTTAGTTCAGCAAAATAATTGGATAAAATATCTGCCTTTTTTGGGCTGCAGTTCACATCCTTCCAATTAAGGTTTTGTGGAGCATTTCCCAGATCCTGCTCAACTCTTTCCCGGAAGGATTCAATCTGAATATATTCGCCCTTTTCTAAACTGAATATTGAAGCTGGTTTTCCTCTTTCATATTTAAAGAATCCATCTTTTTGAGAGCCATCAGAGAATTGTCCTCCCCTCACCCCTTTTCCGAGGTAGAGCTCCAACATCTCACTGTGAAGATCTTCATCTGGAAGATAGGGATTCATCACCTTCATGATGTACGAAACAACATCTATCCCAACATAATCAATCAGTTGGAATATACCCATAGGCCTTACCAGCCATGATTGAGTCACGGAGTTGACCATGTAGATCGCCTCATGAATAGGATATTTGTCTGAGATCCGCTCTGCTACTGAGATACCATACAAGGCATCCCGCATAAAGTGGCCATTGCCCACAAAACCGGCAAAATCATTAGATGGGACGAGAACTTTACGAAGTTTTTTTGCGTATTGTCCTGCAAATTCCTTTAACTCATTAATGGTAGATGCTGCCGGGATCAGTTCCACCAGTTTTTGCACTGCGGGTGGATTATAGAAATGGAATCCCAGTATTTTTCCATTGAGTCTTGCTGCTGCGTCCAATTCACCAATGGGGATTGAAGAAGTATTAGTGAAAAACCATGTTTGTCCTTTCCCATGTGCTGCGAGCTTACTTAAAATAGAAACTTTCAATTCCGGATCTTCCTTGATTGCTTCGAAAACCAGGCTTGCACCATAAACATCTTCCAGGTGTGTACTGGTTTGAACCATACTTATTACATCTGACACATAGGCTTCTATAATTTCTCCATTTTCAACAAGGTCCTCCCGGTCAGCATATAGCTCCCTAAGAAAAACAGCCTTTTTTTCAGCTGCCCTGCGAACTTGTGCTTCCAGATATTTCAGAAGGTCTTGTAATCCCCGGGGGGAAACATCCACCGCAAACAGTTCGAGTTCGGCACTCTTATCCCTGAGCCAAAGGTCGGTCATTTCCATTGCAGTCAGCAACAGGATACCGCTGCCCATCTTACCCGCAGCTCCTATTACTGCAACTTTTTTAAATCTTTCGGTATAATCCATAGAAAGGTATTAACTAATTGTACAAACTTTATTAACTACTCCAGTTAGGTTTTCTCTTTTCCAAAAACGCTTGCATGCCTTCTCTGCCCTCCTCATTGAACAATTTTGAAAAATTGTCTTTTTCAAGGTCCATCGCTTCCTCAAAGCCAAGGTTTCTTCCTTTTCTGATAACTTTCTTTGCTCTCTTAACAGCCTCCGGCCCTTGTGATGCAATCTTTGATGCAATCTTTAATACGTCATCCATCAACTCTTCCGGCTCCGAAAGCGTCTGCACAAGGCCCATTCTATATGCCTCTTCAGCACTTACATGTCCACCTGAAAGAATGCATTTCATTGCATTCCCCAGGCCAATTAGTCTGGGTAATCTTTGCGTTCCTGCATAACCAGGAATCAGGCCCAGGCTAACCTCCGGCAAACCAAAAACAGCTTTGTTGGAAGCGACGCGAAAATCACAAGCCATGGCCAGTTCACATCCTCCGCCAAGTGCATAGCCATTAACAGCAGCAATAACAGGGAAAGGCAAATTCTCGATCCTGTAAAAAGTCTGTTGCCCTTTTTCAGAAAACCCCTTGGCCTGTGCCGGTGTCAAACCTACCATTTCTGAAATATCAGCACCGGCTACAAAAGCTTTCCCTTCCCCGGTGATTATAAGAATAGAAACATCATCGCTCAGGAGTAAATCATCCAGATAAATATTTATTTCTGTGAAAAACTCTGAATTCAATGCATTCATCGCAGCAGGCCGAGAGATGGTAAGCACTTCAACCTTACCCAAGCGTTTGGATTTCATTATGTTAAATTCCATGACAAAAAGAATTAATTAGGCAAATGGCCGAAGTAGTAAAACACTTTTACAATTTACTCTAATTCATCATCATTTACAAAAATTGGAAACGCTTTATTCAACTTTTTTATACTCCTGAACGCATCCTTTCTACCGTAAACCGGAGGAATTATCAATCCCGACCTTCACCTTTGAGAAAATACCTGCTACATCTTACCGATTTTGAGCATTTTAATCTTTTCATCCCGATCATTTACGAGCAGGCGGCCGACATAAATGCCAGGTATTAGGTCCATGTTTCTATCATCTCTTGTATTCCAGTTTACCTGGTATTGGCCCTTTGACAACTTCTCATCCACCAGGGTGCGCACTTTACGGCCAGACAGGTCGTAAAGGATGAGGCTTACCTGGGATTCTTCCGGAACAAGAAACCGAATCTGCGTATTGGAAATAAAAGGATTTGGGAAATTTTGATCAAGCAGCTCACTGGCCGCTAAATCCAGCGTGGAAATATGCACCACCCCAAAAGCCACCTGGTTCAGCTTATCCTGCACCCGCACATGAATATCATAGTTTTTATTATTTTCTTCCGGCCTGCAAAACAATAGCCCTCCAGATTCAATCCTAATCTTATCAGGAAAGGTGTATGGGGTAAAGGTAACCAGGGCATTAGACCTATACCTGTATCGGGTTGCTAAGGGAGAAACGATATAATTCCTACCATCACCCCTGGAAAGTCCGGCATCATAGTTCACCCATAATTCCTGGTCATTCTCGAGAGGGCCATAATGAAACTCTATTTTACCATCCGGGTATAAATAGCAGGCCACATTAAAAAGCTGGTTAGTTCCGCCCCCGACACCCATAGCAGTCCAGAATATGGTGAATAGTGAATCACTTTCCTGATATAGAATGCTATTGGTCGATCCGTAATATAACAGGTCATGTCCAAAAGGGATAATCCCCTTTTTGATCTTAAAAATCAGATTAGCATCTACCACATAGGGATATTCATAAAATTCACTTTCGAAAAACAGACTGCCGTCCTCATTGACAATAATATCATCGTATTTCTCTCCATAGAAAGGGAAACTGAAAGGAAGGCTTAAGTGACTAAATACCTGTGCATTACCGCCTGACCCAAGAGGAGTTCCAGCTATCTCTGGAAAAGGCCGTTCACTCACAACGACCTTATATCCATAATCCAACTCCCAGAAAAAAGGACTCGTTAAATTGGCCGCCTCAAGTTGGAGGGAATACCAATTGTCAATTGTCACGTATTCCACAGGGTATTCCTTGACTTCAACCTTTTTAAATTCCATGCTATGCATAACAGACAAAAAAGTACTATCACTGTGTTTGATAGGTACATCAGTCTGATCTGCAGTTATAATCAATGTATCGTTGGAGTAATCAGTAATGGAAAATTCCTTAACTCGCCCGTTTAAGGAATATCCGCTCCTATCGTGAATAATTAGAAAAAATCGGACTGGTTCACCGGGATTGATATAGTTTAACAAGGGTGTAATATCCAATCCCAACTCAAATGGAACGGAAGGCTCTGCACCAGATCCCCCAAAAGGCAATGGACCACCCTGGTAATTGAAAAGGGGGTATTCTAATATATGCTCGGGTTTATCTGCGTAAGGATCTGTTGAAACGCCAGCCATGATCCGAATAGAATTTCGAAAAGGGTGAATCAAAGTAGCCTTCAAAGTTAGCCGCGGTGCATAATCCTTGGCCAGGTCGATGAGATGAACCGACCGATTCCAGAAACCACCTTCAAATCCGTATTTTGGCAAAACACTATAAGCTACATAAGTCTTGCCATTATCGGCCCAGCCTTTACCCCAGGAATTCACAACAATAAGCGCACCTTTCTCCCAATCGCTCATGTCAACAATCCTGTCTCCGTTGATATCAAGATCATTGGTGAACAGGCCGTCACCGTTAAAATCAAGTTTCACTGAATCATCATATCCAACGATAGTCATAGCATGTCCTACAATACTGCCAAACCCAACAATTATGGGAGACCCTGCATTTGCCGACTCGGTGGGCAGGATCCTGAATCGCATACCGCCTGAAGCAATTTGAAAATTTGCAACCCCGCCATATCTGGAGCCGTCGAAATGATTATACAGATACTCCTTAAGTCTTTGAAGACCCTCAGGGGTTCCAATAGCCAAAGAATAGTTGTTGAGAACCCGGTTTTTCATTGCCCGAAAATACTTATCATATCCCGACATCCAGGCAGTTCCATCATTTTGGAAAGGATAATCAATAACATTCGGACAACCATTTGCCTTAATGATCTCCCAACTGTCAAAATAACTGACTCCATTGCCAGTGTTGGCCGTATTAAGGAAATTCCAGGCATACAAAGGAGGATATTGATTTTCTGGTTCGTTAGCCTCAGCATTGCGCGATCTGGCCAATTCATAGGTCAACAGATACCCAATAGAACTGGCCTGGTTACAGCTCCAACCATATTGATTAAAAACAGGTGGGAAATACCTTGTTTTAGAATTATCCAACTTAACCGGGAGGCTAATACCCGACTTGAAATAGCCGTTTTCGGGAAGGGGATATGGTGGGAAATTTACTCCCTCCTTCATTTCCTGTCCATTCAAGCTCACTGAAAATACAATCAGCAAACACATCAACCTTATCTCTTTCATCACCCAGGAAGTTTTTGGAAAGATAGCAACAATCTGCTAGATAACAATTAGCAGATGCTAGAAGGAACGAGGCAGATGTCAGGGATACAGGGACACAGGGACACAAGGATGCGGGGATGCGGGGACGAAAATGCTTGCCTGCAGGGGTTTATTTTCTGAATTTATCTGTGGGGAATAAAACTGTAGCGCAGAAGACTGTGGTAAAGAGGTAAAATATTTTCCACTAACAAACTGGCCAAAGAAATTTTATCACCTTATAAACAGCTTATATGACTCCTGAGTTTCCGGTTTCTTCCTGCCAATGAAGTGCATTTATCAGGGGGGATCTATAAAGGTAGGGAAAAAGTTGGGGCGGAGGGATATTGATCCCGAAATTAGTAGCTAAAAGATAAAAGAACGTCCCTTGTACCTATCCCGCATTCCCTGCAAAAGATAAACCCCGAAAATTTCCGGGGTTTATCTTTTGCTTGTGGTACCACCTGGAATCGAACCAGGGACACACGGATTTTCAGTCCGTTGCTCTACCGACTGAGCTATGGTACCTCCTTTTTACCCAGTAATTTTTGGGTTGACAAATGTAAACCAAAATTTGAATCTGGCAAAAAAGCATAGATTAAAACAAGCTTGTTTAAATTCTTTTCAAATAAGACTTTGGAATAGCCGGATTTTATACCTTTGCAGGCCAAATGATCAAATGTAAGTGAAGCATTATCAACATACTCTGCAAAATGGAATCCGATTGGTTCATATAAATCAGGACTCCCCTGTTGCCCATTTTGGACTACTCGTGAACACTGGTTCAAGGGATGAGAAAGCCGATGAACACGGGATGGCCCATTTCATCGAACATGTCATATTCAAAGGAACCAAGCGCCGAAGGGCTTACCATATACTTAGCCGCCTTGATGATGTGGGTGGTGACTTAAACGCATATACAACAAAGGAGGAAACAGCTTTCTACGCAACCTTCCTAACTCCTCATTACGAAAGAACAATCGAGCTGATCGGAGATATTGTTTTCAACTCGGTTTTTCCAAAAGCCGAGCTGGATAAGGAGAGAGAAGTTGTAATTGATGAAATTAATTCATACAAGGACAGTCCTTCCGAGCTAATTTTCGATGATTTTGAAGAGCTCATCTATGCTAATCATCCAATAGGGCGCAATATCCTGGGTACACCGGAAACACTGAATCGGTTTGGTCGGCCAGAAATCGAATCATTCCTGGAAAACAATTACCACACCAACCAGATGGTACTTTGCTCTGTGGGGAAAATCCCATTTGGCAAATTGGTTCGATATGCCGAAAAATACTTTGGGGTATTACCAGAAAACACAAGGAGTAAGCGAAGAAAAGTATTTAAGGACTACAAGGCGATTGAAGAGATAAAGGACATGAATACCCACCAGGTGCATTGCATACTTGGGAATGTTGCCTACAATGCCAGAAACAAGAAAAGGCTGAGCCTGGTTCTCCTGAATAACCTCCTGGGCGGACAGGGCTTGAATTCCCGCCTAAACTTATCACTCAGGGAAAAATATGGTTATGCCTATAATGTGGAATCGAACTTCACACCATATTTTGATACAGGGGTCCTGAGCATATATTTTGGTACGGATAAAGACAAACTTGATAAAAGCCTCAAACTTGTTCACAAAGAGCTCGACAAACTATGCAATCAAAAGCTTGGAACCCTTCAGCTAAAACGAGCCAAGGACCAAATGATCGGACAGATTGCCATTTCTACCGACAACAAGGAAAATCTTTTGTTTACGCTGGGAAAATCCTTCTTGCTCTTCAATAAATTCGAAGACCTCCCTGAGGTTAATTCCAGCATAAATGCCATTACAGCCGAACAATTGCTTGATGTGGCCAATGAGACCCTGGATCCATCCCAACTATCACTCTTGATTTACAAATGAGTTCCCATGATAAAAATATTGGATTCCAGGAAGAAAAAACAGCCAGGTATATTACTGAGCATAGCCAGGCTGAAGATCCCATTCTAAGTGAACTATCAAGAGAAACCAACCTTAAAGTTTACCATCCGCGCCGCTCCTCAACTCGTTTATCTGGCCAACTATTGGAAATGTTCAGTAAAATGATCCAGCCACAGAAAATTCTTGAAATAGGAACTTTTACCGGCTATGGAGCAATCTCCCTTGCCAAAGGACTGGCTCCTGAAGGAATGCTCCATACAATCGAGATTAACGATGAAATGGAAGAGTTTATCCGGAAATGGATTGAAAAAGCCGGAAGAACAAGTTCCATTACTCTACACATTGGCGATGCCCTGAAAATCATTCCACAGCTAAATGAGACATTCGACCTTGTATTTATCGATGGTGAAAAAGATCAGTATTCCGACTATTATAACATCCTGATAAACAAGGTAAAAAGCGGTGGATTTATCCTGGCCGACAATGTATTATGGAGCGGGAAGATTGTTGATGAAAAGACCCCGGACAAAGACCATTTTACCGTAGGGATTCGTGAATTTAATACGCTTGTCCAGGAAGATGATAGAGTTGACAACCTGTTACTCCCTGTCTTTGACGGAATTATGGTAATAAGAAAAAAATGATCAACCTTTACCCTTACTACCCGGATTGATCTCCATTTAATTCCAAATTTCTATCTTTGGTCAAACCCAATTTACACCATGGCAAAAAGAATTTTACTATTGAGCTTGTTAACCCTTCTTTTTCTATTTAGCTGCAAGAAGGAAAATCCCAAAATTGAAATTCAAACCTACAAAGGCTTGATCATTGTGGAACTTGATATCCAGAATGCACCCCTTACAGCCGGCCATTTTCTTGAGCTGGTTAAGAAGGGTGTATTTGATGGTGGATCATTCTACAGGTCGGTACGTGGAGAGATTGATGAAAATAACCCTGTCCGGATAAGGGTGGTTCAGGGAGGTGTTGCCCGTAAATCAAACAGTCCAAAAGTGGATCCCATCCCTCATGAAACAACAGAAACGACCGGTATCAAACATAAAAACATGGTTATTTCAATGGCCAGGGGAGAGCCCGGTACAGCCTCTACAGAATTTTTTATTTGTATCAGTGATCAACCAGAATTGGATTTTGGAGGGAAACGCAATCCAGACGGACAGGGATTTGCCGCATTCGGACGAGTTGTTGTTGGAGAAGACATTGTTCATAAAGTCTGGGGGAGTCCGGCTATGGGTGAGCAAATCGACCCCGTGGTAATCATTCATAAAATTATTGTAAAATAATGGCCCTGCATAAACACGCCATCCAGCTGAGCGACCGGGGCATGCGTGTTATCCGGTTTCCATTGACGAGATTGTTCATCGCCATTTCCATACTCATACTCAGCACTACGATCGCCTATCTCACTTCCGGAGGGCTGATCCGGCTTGTCGGTGCTGAACCTTTAAAATACTTTAATGATGCGATCCAGGTTATTTTCATCTGTTTTTTTTCCATATTGTTCTACTGGATATATGTCGCTCTCTTCGAAGGAAGACCCTTGTCGGAATTATCAGTGAAATCCCTGATCCCTCAGCTGGGCTTAGGCTTACTTCTTGGTTTGATTTTTATTTCTGTCATTATTCTAGTCATTAGTTTTTTTGATGGGTATAAGGTCGTTGGCTACAATAAGATAGGAGTATTGATACCCATTCTATTTATGGCCGTACAGGCCGGTATATTTGAGGAAATTCTCACAAGAGGGGCATTATTTCGTATTGTTGAAGACGGACTTGGAACATGGTGGTCGATTCTCATCTCAGCTCTTGTATTCGGGTTTTTGCACATTTGGAATCCAAACGCAACATTGTTTAGTTCCCTTTCCATTGCAATGACTGCCGGGGTAATCCTGGCCCTATTCTATGTTCTAACACGGAAGCTATGGGTACCTATCGGAATTCATATTGCATGGAATTTCACGCTTGGAGGAATATACGGAGCAGCTGTTTCAGGAGGAGATGCTCAGGGTTTAATTATTTCAGATATGAATGGTTCAGATTTGCTTACAGGTGGGGAATTCGGACCTGAGGCTTCCATAGTGACAGTTATTTTCTTTGTTTTACTTGGTATATATCTCTCCTGGAGAGTAATAATAAAAGGGGCAGTAAAGAAACCTATTTGGAAACATTAGTTTTCTGCATATTTAACAAAACTGCTTATGATCAGAAACGCACATACTTCAGATATTGAAACCATAGCAGGCTTCCAGGCAGCTATGGCAATGGAAACAGAAAACATAAAGCTGGACCCCGAAACCGTGATCAAGGGTGTCA
This sequence comes from uncultured Porphyromonadaceae bacterium, assembly GCA_964465145.1. GTDB lineage: Bacteria > Bacteroidota > Bacteroidia > Bacteroidales > UBA12481 > JAUVKA01. The sequence continues at coordinate 17,673 of CAYXJR010000081.1, forward strand.
AAGCTGTTTTTGATGAACCCTCTAAAGGATTCTATCTGATTAGCGAAATAGAAGATGAAGTTGTGGCCTGCCTGATGATCACTCTTGAATGGTCCGACTGGAGGGCAAGCACTATCTGGTGGATACAATCATTGTACGTTAAACCAGAATGGCGTAAAAAAGGCATCTATAAAAACATGTACATCCATTTAAAGGAGAAGATGACAGGAAATGATTCAGTGGGAGGCATTCGTTTGTATGTGGATAAAAGCAATACAAGAGCTCAAAAAGTATATGAAGCCCTGGGAATGGATGGGGAGCACTACCGACTTTATGAAGACATAAAGTAAGGCAGAAGGCAAAAGTAGGTACTAAGAAAAAAATATTAAGACGGAAAGGGATTCGGTAAGGGCCGGGTATCATCCCGGCCCGCTTAACGCATAAAGATAAAGAAACATGAAAACACTAATCATCGCAACAAGCATCCTCCTCACCGGCCTGACAGCCTCGGCCCAGGACAACTACCTGGTTTCATCAGATGAACTCAGTGCCTGGGCGCATTTCCTGGCATCCGACCAGATGAAGGGCAGGGCAAATGGATCAATCGAAATGGCAATAGCTGCAGGTTACATCGCAGCTCAATTCGAGGAGGCAGGGCTAAAGCCGGCTCCTGGGATGGATGGTTTTATTCATTGCTTTCGCAGGTGAGGAAAGGGGAATGAAGGGCTCCACGGCATTTTTCAATGAGGCTCCCATACCTCATGATAGAATCTTTCTGGATATGAATATGGAAATGACCGGTCATTGTACTAACCTTGGCAAACAGAGATATTACCTTACCGGACCAAGCTTTACCAATTTCGACGAGTTGCTCGACAAATATAATGAGGATCAGAACTGGAAAAGGGTGGACACTGTTAAGAGTGCTGACGGCCTTATGTTCGCCTCCGACAATGTGGTTTTTGCAGTAAACCGGGAAGGTGATAAGAGTGAGCTCAATATCCCGGCTCATACCTTATGCACTCACGGAGGTGAAGATCATATCCACCGGCCCAATGACGAACCCCAATTCATGAATTACGATAACATGGCCGATCTGGTTCAATATCTTAACCATCTTGGTTTATACCTATCCGGCATGAATAAGGCTCTGATAAAATGGGATGTCGCTGCTTTTGATGATTTCATGAACAACAGACGCCGCTGACATAAAAAAAAGGTCCAAAACACTTGTCTTGAACCTTTAAACTTCCTTAAGACTTCTGACTTAAAACGTTGGACTTACTTCTGCCCTCTGCCTTCTGCCTTCTGTCTTACTTTCTAGTACCCGGGGCCGGGCTCGAACCGGCACGGCCTAATGGCCACTGGATTTTAAGTCCAGCGCGTCTACCAATTCCGCCACCTGGGCAAGTGGGCAAATGGGTGTGGGTGTGGGTGTGGGTGTGTACTTCAAAGCCTGAATGAATAATCTACATCCAGGCTTTATTCTTGAGCGGGAAACGGGACTCGAACCCGCGACCCCGACCTTGGCAAGGTCGTGCTCTACCAACTGAG
>CAYXJR010000082.1:0-18332 GCA_964465145.1 uncultured Porphyromonadaceae bacterium
AAGGAGAACCAAACACTGCAACTATTACCGGAACAACAGGCGGAACATTTGCCTTCAACCCTGCAGTTGCTGATGGTGCTACAATCAATCTATCTACCGGGGAGATTACCGGAGGAATTGGAGGTACAACTTATACCGTTGAATACACCACAGCTGGCACATGCCCATCTTCCAGCACACAGACGGTAACAGTCAACCAATTTGATGATCCTGGATTTATAGTGGCCGACTTCTGTGAAGGGGAGCCCAATATTGCAACAATAACAGGGACAACAGGCGGAACATTTGCTTTCAACCCTGCTGTTGCTGATGGTGCAGCGATTAATCCAGTAACCGGAGAAATCACCGGAGGCGTGGGAGGTACAACTTATACAGTAGAATATACCACAGTTGGTATTTGCCCAGCTTCTAGTATCCAGACTGTAACTGTTAATAAATTAGATGATGCCGGCTTTATCCTGGCTGACTTCTGTGAAGGGGAACCTAACAGTGCAACAATTACCGGAGCAACAGGCGGAACATTCGCATTTAATCCGGAAGTAAGCGATGGTGCTACAATAAATCTATCTACAGGAGAAATTTCAGGTGGTATTGGAGGCACAACCTATTCGGTTGAATATACTACTGTGGGAACATGTTCAAATTCAAGTATCCAAAGTGTAACAGTTTATCCTCAGGAGAATCCGGCCTTTACTCTGACTGACTTCTGCGAAGGATCAGCCAATAGTGCTACCATTATCGGAACAACAGGAGGATTATTTGCCTTTAACCCGGCAGTTAGTGATGGCGCTTCAATTAATCCATCTACTGGAGAAATTACCGGCGGCATTGGAGGTACAACCTACACCGTAGAATATACCACTGCTGGTATTTGTGCAAATTCCAGTATACAGACCGTAACCGTTAATCCTTTAGATGATCCTGGATTCACTCTGGCCAACTTCTGTGAAGGGGAACCCAACAGTGCCACAATTACCGGAACAACTGGGGGAACATTTGCATTTAACCCGGCAGTAAGCGATGGCGCTTCAATCAATCCAACTACCGGAGAGATTACTGGTGGAATAGGAGGTACAACATATACAGTTGAATATACTACAGCTGGTATTTGTGCTGCTTCAAGTACTCAGACGGCTACCGTTAATCCTATGGACGATCCTGGCTTTATACTAAATGATTTCTGCGAAGGATCAGCCAATAGTGCTACCATTACCGGAACAAAAGGCGGAACATTTACCTTTAATCCTGCTGTATCCGATGGTGCCGTGATTAATCCATCATCAGGAGAGATTACCGGCAGTATTGGAGGTACAACATATACAGTTGAATACACAACTTCAGGTTCTTGTTCAAATTCAAGCATTCAGACGGTAACTGTGATTCCCAAAATCACAACAACATTTGTTCAAATCGGACCACTCTGTCAGAATACTACCGCCCCAACTCTGCCGGCCACATCAATTGAAGGAATTCCGGGTACCTGGACTCCATCAGCTATTAGTACTGCATTACCAGGCTCCTTCCACTTCATATTTACCCCGGATGATGGTTATTGTGCTACTGATGCTGAGATGACAATCGTCATTGATCCTGAGATAACGCCTGAGTTTGTTCAGATTGGACCTATCTGCCAGAATACTGCTGCACCTGTCCTGCCAACCACTTCAACCAACGGTATAACCGGCACCTGGAGCCCATCGACCATTAACACTGCAGTTGACGGGATTGCCACATTCACCTTCATGCCGACTCCAGGCCTGTGTGCGAAAGAAATACAAATGAATATTATGATCGAGACAGAGGTAACTCCTGATTTTGATCAGATAGGCTCACTCTGTCAGTTCGTTGTTCCTCCGGTTCTTCCTACAATATCCAATGAAGGGATAACAGGTTCATGGAGCCCTGCTGTTATCAATACCGATAATGTTGGAACCTTCTACTTCACATTTACACCGGATGCAGGATTCTGTGCCATACCAGTTGAAATGACAGTTTATATTATCGAGCAGATAGTTCCGGAATTCGATCCTATCGGCCCGCTTTGTCAGTTCGATTCTCCACCAACATTACCTGCAGCATCTAAGAAGGGTGTTCCTGGCACATGGAATCCGTCTGTGATAAGCACAGACCTCCCCGGAACATTTAGGTTCGACTTTTATCCTCTTCCAGATGAATGTGCCGATCCAACATTTATTACGATAACTATCGATCCGAAACGGACACCTGAATTCGATCAGATAGGACCACTGTGCCAGAATACTGTTGCTCCACTATTACCTGATGTATCAAATAATGGTATTCCGGGTACATGGAGTCCGGCTACAATAAATATCGCTGTTACAGGTTCAGTCGAATACACATTTACTCCTGAAACTGGTATATGTGCCTTTGAGACTACAATGGACATAATGATTGATACCGAGCTTACACCAATCTTTGCTGATCTTGGCCCATTCTGCCGCTATGATGAAGCACCTGTACTGCCTACAGTATCAGATAATGGCATAACAGGATCCTGGAACCCTGCTACTGTTAACACTGATGTAGTAGCAACAACAACGCATAACTTTATTCCGGATGAGGGACAGTGCGCTATTGAAATAACAAAAACGATTGCAGTTGAGGCATTGCCAACAGTATGGATATCAGATATTGATCCTTTATGTGTAAACGAAGATCCTATAGTGATGAATGGTATCCCATTCGGCGGTACATTCAGCGGTCCTGGAGTGACTGGCTCAATATTTGATCCTCAGATTGCAGGTGTAGGAACACATGTTATTACCTATGTATATACCAATGCCAGCGGCTGTACCAATGTAGACACTGAAACAATAATTGTTTACCCAATTCCGCTCTTGCTTATAACAAATCCTGCTGCAGTATGCGAGCCCGAAACTATCGATATTACAGATCCTGTTTTAAGAGCAGGTAGCGACATGGCTGGAATAACATTCTCATATTGGGAGGATAAGGATGCTACAATAGAGCTTGATAATCCTGAGGAAGTAGCGGTTGGAGGAACATATTACATAATGGCTATTGGAGACGGCGGTTGCTTCAGCATTAAACCGGTTGTTGTAATAATTGTTGACAGCCCGAACCTGGTTATTACTGATCCTCCGAGTGTTTGTACTCCTGCCATAGTTGACCTTACTGATCCATTAATCACTGCAGGCAGCGATGGAGGTCTTTTTATATCATACTGGTTAAATGAAGATGCAACTGCAAAACTATTTAATCCTAAAACAATTGTAAGCAGTGGCACATACTATATCAAAGCTGAGGCTGGCGACTGCTTCATAGTTAAGGAGGTTCATGTAACTATATTGCAAGGCCCGACACTCATTATTACAAATCCGGATGCTGTCTGTACTCCAAGGACTGTAGATATAACCCAATCATACATTACTGCTGGAAGCACCGCTAATCTTGCACTGGAGTATTATAGTGATGCTGCGGGAACAATTATATTGGATAACCCATCGGCAATAGCCATCAGCGGAACATATTATATCAAGGCAGTATCGCCCAATGGATGTGTCGTTATCCAGCCAGTAGTAGTAGCTGTGATAATAACTCCAAATGTAGTAACTAATGACCCACCTGTGGTTTGTATTCCGTTGACAGTAGATATAACCGGACCAGAGATAACCGCAGGAAGCGATGCCGGGCTCACTTTTACATACTGGAGAGATGCCAATGCAACTATTTCCCTGGACAATCCTACTGCTATTGACGCCAGCGGAAAATACTACATCAAGGGTGAAGCCACCGGGGGATGTTTTGATATTGAACCTGTCAATGTTCTTATCGTAGATAATCCAACCCTGCTTATTACTAATCCTGCACCTGTATGCTTCCCAATGTCAGTAGATATTACCCTGCCGGCAGTAACAGCAGGTAGTGATCCTGGGCTTACTTTAACATATTGGACAAACGCTTCTGCCACTTCACAGCTGTTCAGCCCAACAGCTATACGATCCTCAGGAACATTCTATATCAAAGCGGAGGCAACGGGAGGTTGTTTTGTAATTGAACCTGTTAATGTAATAATCAGCCCGACCCCAACCCTGATAATCAATAACCCGGCTCCGGTTTGCGAACCAGAGACTGTTGACCTGGGGGCCAGTGCTGTGACCCTGGGAAGCGGGTTAGGTAATTCATACTTATACTGGCGGAATGCTACAGCCTCAGTGCCACTTACTAATTATTCAGCTGTGGCGGTCAGCGGCACCTACTATATTATGGCAACGAATTCATATGGCTGTACCCATATTGAACCTGTTCAGGTTGTAATTAATAAACAACCACACCTGGTAATTACTGATCCTGCTACCGTTTGCTCTCCGGGGACCGTCGACCTGACTAGCCAATACGTTGTTATAGGTAGTGATGCAGGTCTGACTTATAATTTCTATACTAATGCTGCTGGAACTAATTCATTATCTGATCCAGCTGCGGTTAGAAACAGCGGGACATACTATATAAGAGCTACTAATGCAAGTGGTTGCTCAGTTATCGAACCGGTAGTAGTAGTTATTGTTCCCGGACCAAACCTGGTAGTGAACCAACCACTTCCTGTGTGCAAACCTGAAACAGTTGACCTTACTGATCCTGCAATTACCGCAGGCAGTGATGCAGGATTGGTTCCAACTTACTGGAGGGACGCATTGGGAATAGTCCCATTGAATAATCCATCATCAGTATCAATTTCAGGAACATACTACATCAAGATTGTGGGCGACACCGGATGTGTGAACATTATGCCAGTAGAGGTAGTAATTTCAGTTCGATCTTATGCTGATTTCAGATACGAAGGACCATATTGTACAGGAGAAGAAAATCCATTCCCGAAATTTATTGACGCAGGAGAACCAGGTATATTCACTTCAACGGCTGGACTCGTATTTGTTGATCAATCAACAGGAGAAATAGACCTGACTCTAAGTATACCAGGCACATATACAGTTACAAATACAGTACAGAGTGAAGGACCTTGCCCGCCGGATGTTGATACAGCTCCGGTGATTATTAACCAGGCGCCTTTTGCTACCATAGATTATCCGGATCAATTGTGTCCTACAGGTGATCCCATCCAGGTGACACTTACAGGGGATACAACTGGTACATTCTCAATAACACCGGCAGGCTTAAGTATTAATAGCGCTACAGGGGAAATTTATCCTAATGGAAGTACAATAGGAACATACACGGTAACCTATACAATACCTCCAACAGGTGGTTGCGGTGAGGTGGAAATAACTACAGAGGTGACTATCCTATCTCCACCGGTGATCGTTTCCAACCCGGTAGATATGACAGTGCTATATCCACAAGATGCATTCTTCGATGTGGTCGCCGAAGGTGGACTTGCATACCAGTGGCAGGTGGATGATAGTAACGGCTTTGTAGATGTAGTAAATAATGCGACATACTCCGGTGCAACCACCGACTATCTGTCCATAACAGCTCCTGATGTCACAATGAACGGTTACCGTTACCGGGTGATTGTATATGGCGTCTGTGAACCACCGGCAATCAGTCAGCCTGCAATACTAACTGTACTTGCCAAGTCGCTGATAATTACTGCCACAGGCTTTGATAAGATGTATGATAGAAGTACCACGGCTATAGTGACTCTACAGGATAACAGGGAACCGGGTGCAGTGTTTGACGTACATTATACTGATGCAAACTTCGATACCTGGGATGTGGGGATCAACAAGCCAATACTGGTAACGGGTATTTACCTGACAGGTCCGGATCGTGGAAACTACGTCCATAATACTACAGCTATTACATCAGCTAATATTACCCCAAGGCCAATTACCGGTACATTCACAGCTGATGATAAGTTCTACGACGCTAATACCGACGCTGCAATTACCGGTCGTACACCAGTGGACGTTTTACCTGGAGATGAGGACGGAGTGACACTGATAGGCGGTGTAGCCAACTTTAATGATCCTAATGTTGGTAATGATAAACCGGTTACTCAGGTAGGAATGACTATTACCGGGTACAGGGCATTTAACTATTACCTGGACAGCGTAGCACCCACAACAGCAAGTATTTGGCCAAGGCTGATAACCGGTAGATTTACCGCTGCAGATAAGATGTACGATGGTAATACCGACGCAGTCATTACTGCGAGGTTCCTGGAAGGAGTTATGCCTCAGGATACTCTGAATATTAGCCTGATAGGAGGCATTGCCTATTTTGATAATCGTAATGCGGGTGTTGATAAATTAGTAACCGAGACAGGTATGACAATTGTTGGGACAGGTCTTGGAAATTACGATGTGATCATCATAGATTATACTACCGCAACAATATTCCCGAAACCAGTCGATATTGTGGCAGTCCCGGATATCAGGGCTTACAACCAGACTATTGATTCTGATGAAACGCCTATTGCAATACCCGATCTTATACTACCTGACTATGGCGAGTTCTGGCAGGTATACGATGATAAAAATGCCGGGACAGGGAAAACCATGACCCCATTCGGTACAATTTACGATGGCAATAATGGAAACAATTATATTATAACTTATGTTACTGTTGATGAAGGGATTATCACTTCATTGCAGCTTTACGGAGAGATAACGGCAGCGGATAAGGTGTACGATGGAAATACCGATGCTACAATAACAAGTAGAAAAGTTGACGGGGTGCTTCGTGGTGATAATGTATTCTATGTTGGGGGAACCGCTACCTTCGATACTCCATGGGTGGCCCAGGAAAAATTAGTCACAGGAACGGGGCTTTCACTTCTCGGTCTGGATGTTATGAACTATCGTGTTAGCAGTATTGCCACCACAAAAGCAGATGTTACTGAGCTGCTGGTTCCAACATATGTCACCGTCAATGAACCGGCATTCACTAACTTAAATGAAATAGTCACGCTTACCGCGGTAATAACGGGCGGTGGGCCACTGATGAAAGGTGGTCCGCAGGCGGCGGCATACACCGTCTTTAGCGTTGACGGATTTATAGTTAGCGATTCAAGCAAAAATATCAATATTGACCTTCATATTGATCCACTGACAAACGACCTGATCGCGACTATTACAGGGCCGCTGCGTGAAATGGCATTAAATGGGATTATGGAACCGGGGACTAAGGAAGTGCTCGCTTTATTTATGGATGAGGATTTTAACTATATAGTTGCTCCAAACCCAGCCCGGACAGAGTTTGATTTCATTCCTGACTTTGGTATTATTGTATATCCAAATCCTTCATGGGGAGAGGTTAACTTCAAGATTACCATGGATGTGGGATCAGTTGTTTCACTTGATCTGTATGATGCCAGAGGAAGATTGGTTGCCAGATTATTTCAAGGGTATATAGCTGCCGGAGACACTAAAATCGTCACTTACTATAGCAATTTGGCACAGGTAGCTCAAGCCATATATTTCTACCGTCTGCAAAGAGGTAGCCAGGTGAAGGGTGGCAAGGTGATACTTATCACCACAATGAAAAAACCCTAATTGAGCCGGAAAAGGCCGGCGGGTTGAAAAAACCACAGTCTGAATTATGAATCTATCTTTAAAAAGAATAACAGGCACTTTCCTGGCCGCTGTTATTATCACTGGTTGTACAACAACAACTACATGGGAAAGCGACTCCCTAAGTTTAGGGGTAAATGCTGAAGGATACATAGTATCCCTTATCGATAAAACCAGCGGCAGGGAATACTTCCCAGACCGGGAACAGGCTCCCCTGATGCAAATCCGGGAGAATTCAGACTTTCTTTACCCTGAATCAATCCGTACCGACCTCCAAACTGGTAACTACCTTCTTGATTTTTCCAATTCTGAAATTCAGGCCAGAATAAAGGTGGAAGAGAAGGGTACCCATATCCGAATGGAGTTGATTGAAATAACAGGATCCCCGGACATAGAACTTGTTGTCTGGGGGCCCTACCCTACGATTATTTCTCAAACAGTTGGGGAAACTGTTGGGGTAGTGCGTGATTCAAATTTCGCCATAGGTATCCAGGCCCTGAACCTTAAAACCCTTGGCGGATTTCCTTACGAAGAGAGTGATATAGACCGGGCTTATGATATTTTTGAAACCAACGACATTGTTTATATAGCAGATTCACTAAAGGTATTATACCGGGGCCATACAGCTGAAAAGAAGGACTATGGTAGTGTATTGCAAGCCTACTGCCGCGACAGGAGTAAGGAACGTATTATCTCAAACTGGAGTCATGAGTACTATGTGGCACCCGCTTTTGAAGATGGCGGAGTCACCGGAACTGCGATTGCTTTGTTTGCCTGCCCGGCAAATGAAGCGCTGAACAACATTGGTAAAATAGAGCTGGCCGAAAACCTTCCCCATCCTATACTCGATGGAGAGTGGGGTAAAACTGTTTCCACCGCAACAGCTTCCTATCTCATTATGAATTTTGGAGAAGAAACACTCGACAAAGCCATCGAACTTACAAAAAAAGCCGGACTGAAATATCTTTACCATGGAGGGCCATTTTTGAACTGGGGCCATTTCGACCTTAATAGACAGGAATTCCCCGATAATTGGCAAAGCCTTAAACGCTGTGTTGATAGGGCCAATGAGCAAAATATCCGTCTTGGCTTACATACCCTGTCTAATTTCATCACAACGAATGATCCCTACGTCAGCCCGATTCCCGATCCCCGACTGGCAATAGTCGGTTCGGCTGAACTGAAACAGGATATCACAGCCATGCAGAAAGACATCCAAATTTCTGACTCAAAGTTTTTCAACCAGATGAAGAACAATACATTACATGCCGTTAGGATTGAAAATGAACTCATTAGGTATCGTACCGTTAGTGACACTGAACCCTGGACTCTTGTGGATTGTGAAAGGGGAGCATTCGGGACCTCAGCCTCTCTCCATTCACAACAAACCAAAGTGAGCAAACTGATGGACCATGGATATAAAACCTTCCTGACTAATAATGAATTATCAGAGGAGGTGGCCCTGAAAATTGCAGAGTTGTTTAACCAAACGGGATTAAGGCAAATCTCTTTCGATGGTTTGGAAGGTAATTGGTCAACAGGTATGGGACAATACGGACGACAGCGCTTCACCCAGATCTGGTACGATAATCTAAACTCTGAACTTCAGGGAAAGGTCATCACCGACGCTTCAAACCCCGGGCATTTTTTCTGGCATATGTACACCCGTATGAACTGGGGTGAACCCTGGTATGCCGGATTCCGGGAAAGCCAGACGCAGTACCGGCTCCTGAACCAGTCCTATTACCGCCGTAACCTTATGCCCTGTATGCTTGGCTGGTTCCGGATGACACCAGAGATCAGTATGGAAGATATAGAATGGCTCCTTGCCCGCGCTGCCGGATTTGATGCAGGTTTTGCCCTGGTTACCAGCCCCGCTATAGTGGAACAACATGGAATGGGAGAACAGGTTTTAGCCCGGATAAAGCTTTGGGAGACAGCCAGGCTTTCAGGAGCTTTCCCTCAAGACATTAAGAAAGAGATGGAGGATATTAACAATGAATATCACCTCGAACCAGACGGTCCCAATGCATGGAACCTATATACGGCTTCACTTGTTAAAGGCGAGTATAAAAATGTTGAAAAACAACCGGGAGAACCAAGAATAACCACCCTCGATCTGAAAAACCCCCACCCCGAGCAGCCAGTTCAATTTGTACTGACAGCAGGAAAAGAGAGCAGTGTAACGAATATAACTCTTGATATTGATGGTTTTAAAAAAGTTCTGATCCCATTGGAAATACCTCCGTATCATCATCTTAAATATACAGGAGGAAGTTATATCACCCTTTATGATCCTACCTGGCATGCAATATCCACAGCCAGGGTGATACAGAACCAGCTGATGCTTGAACAAGGTGATCACAAAATTCAATTTGAAGCCTCATTCAGCGAGGGATCTGATGAAGCCAGCCTTCACATGGAATACCGTACACTCAGTCTGCCTGTTCGATTGGATATGAATTGAAAATGGAAATTATTAAATATTTTTTCGGATAATCTAATAACAGAGTTAAATACTTTATGCCGTGACCAATAAACACTGGGAAATTCTTGAAAAACTTGTCAGGGGTGAGAAGACTGAAGAAATTCCAGTAGGTTTCATTATTGATAGTCCCTGGCTCCCATACTGGGCAGGGATGAAGATCATTGATTATTTCACCAGCGAGGAAAAGTGGTTCGAGGCTCACCTCAAAGCTGCCCGTACTTTCCCCGATGCCATTTTTATACCCGGGTTCTGGTCGGAATTCGGGATGTGCACTGAGCCATCAGCATTCGGGGCCCGCTGCGTATTCCCGGAGAATGAATTTCCCCATGCCCATAAACTCCTGGCCGACATTAAACAGGTGAATGATTTAACCATCCCCAATCCTAAAACTGACGGCCTGCTTCCCTTCATGCTAAAACGGCTTGAACACAAACGAAAAGACATGGAGGATAAGGGACATTTCACCCGATTCTCCATCTCAAGGGGGCCCTTGAATATTGCTACCTATCTTATGGGAACCACAGAGTTTCTTCTGGCCATGATGATGGATCCTGAAAAAACCCACAAATTGATCCGGATCATCACCGATTTCCTGATCCAATGGCATGATCTGCAGAAAAAAACCCTGCCTGAAATTGATGGTATAATGATACTGGATGATATTATTGGCTTCATGAGCCGGGAGCAGTTTGAGGAATTTGGCTTGCCCTATTTTAAAGAACTATATACCAGGCCAGTATCTGTAAAACTCCTCCACAACGATGCCCCATCAAAGGAATCAGCACCACTATTATCTGAAATGGGGGTCAATATTTTCAATATGGGAATAGATGTCAGCCTAAATGAAATAGCCAGGGCAACCAATAATCATGTCTGCCTTTTGGGAAATTTACCACCAAGGGATGTTTTGGCGGCAGGAACTGCAGATGAAATTGAATCGGCAACAAAAAAAATGATATCAGAGCTTGATTATCCCGGTAATGTTATTGCCTCCTGTGGCGGCGGAATGCCTCCTGGTGTAAGTACCGAAAACATAAATGCCTTTATTTATGCAGTATTGAGTTCAAATAATAAACCTTAAATTTTATAAACTGTCATGGAAGATAAATTATTCTCATTCAAGGAATTATTATTGAGTTATGGGCCTAAATTAGTGGGAGCTATATTGGTCCTTATAGTTGGTTTATGGTTAATTAGCCTGATCAATAAACTGATTAAACGAGTAATGGATAAGCGCGAAGTGGACCCAACCCTTAAACCGTTTATACGCTCACTGATCTCCGCAACCCTAAAAGTCCTGCTGGCAATATCAGTAATCAGCATGCTCGGGGTTCAAATGACTTCTTTCATAGCTATTTTAGGAGCTGCCGGCCTTGGCATTGGCATGGCACTTTCAGGCACATTGCAGAACTTTGCGGGCGGTGTAATTATCCTATTAATCAAACCATTCAAGGTCGGCGACTTCATCGAAGCACAAGGGTATAAAGGTCTTGTGAGTGAAATACAGATTTTTAATACCATTCTTAAATCTCCCGATAACCGGACAATAATTATTCCCAATGGAGGACTCTCAACTGGATCGATGATCAATTACACCACAGAACCAACCAGGCGTGTCGACTGGACTTTTGGTATAGCTTATGGGGATAATATTGCTAAAGCCAAATCAGTTATATCGAAACTTATTGAACAGAATCAGCTTATACTTAAAGATCCTGCACCTTTTGTTCAGGTTTCCGAACTTGGCGACAGTTCAGTGAATATTACCGTTAGGGCCTGGGTGAAAACTGAAAATTATTGGGATGTATTCTTCCCGATGAATGAAAACATTTACAACGATTTTAAATCTGCCGGTATTAATATTCCTTTCCCTCAGATGGATGTCCATGTTCATGAATCAAAATAATGGCGTGAATAGTGAATCGTTACTTATAACTTACTTAAATCCTTGTAACTAAATACTTAGCCTTATCCTTAAGCCTTAGTATGTTTTCGTCATATTCTCCGGCACAACCAGGATGTAATCACCCAGTCCCATATTTCCCTTTTCCAAATTATATATATCCTCTTGCGTAACCGTGGAAATCACCTGTATGTTAAGTCGAGGGAGATATTGGTTCATATACCACACAGTACCTTCATGATTATTGGAATGATAAGCTCCATTGAAGTGGATAATTTGTTTCCCGGTTAGGAAATATTTATTGATAAAATGGGCCATGGTTGCATCCTTCACGGCCTGTGCCTTGGGTAGGTTTTCAGTAACATGCGCCGGCATTCCTTCCATTTCCAACATAGCTTTATAACAGGGAACTGTAGGATCGTATTCAATAGGTAAAGGGGTAATATAGGATTTACCTTCCAGGCTCAGAGAATCCAGAATTTCAAATCCCTTTTTGGAGACTATATTAGCATAGCGACGGGGGACATTTGCCGCAACAAATTGCAGACCATTTTCTTTTGCGAATTGCACTAATGGTTTGTAATCGGTCTTATAATTTGGCCATAGCCGACACTCTGCTTCAAAGCGGGATTCCGGGATAATATCATTAAGATATTCATCCAGGATTAACTGGTTATCTGATTCAAACATCTCAGCCGAGAGAATAAGATCTTGTTTCTTATTTTCAAACAGGTCCTGGGTCAGTTCGAGCTGCAGCCAATGCGCTATCGGATTATTGTGCAACTCCCCAAAAAACACAATGTCAGCTAGTTGAGAGTTTTTTAACATTTCTGAATAAATGACTGGTATACCTTCGCCAGTGTATAATTGGTAAGCTTTTTTATCCTGAGCCTGTAAACCTATTATGGGGAAAGCCAAGAAAATCAGAATTAATAATTTCTTCATTATAATGTTTTTAAAATTAAGGGCGTAACATACAATAAAAGCTTCAATCAAAGAAACCAAAATAAGATCTGGCATTACGGTAACTGATATCTGATACCATCTCCCCTACCCATTTAGGGTCATTAGGAATCAATCCTCTTTCCATCTCACCACCCAGGATGTTGCATAAAATTCGTCTGAAATATTCGTGGCGGGGATAAGAAAGGAAACTCCGCGAATCAGTCAGCATACCAATAAAGCGACTGAGCAAACCCATAGATGAAAGAACATTGATTTGCTTTTCCATTCCTTCCTTTTGGTCGAGAAACCACCAGCCGGATCCAAATTGGATCTTTCCGGGAACAGAACCATCCTGGAAATTACCGATCATGGTGGCAATCATGGCATTATCGCCAGGATTAAGGTTGTACAAAATGGTCTTTGCAAGCTGATCGTTTTTATCCAGCTTGTCAAGAAAACGTGACAATTCCCTGGCAGCTGGCTCATCACCCATAGAATCAAAACCCGTATCCGGGCCTACCATATTATACAGGCGTGTATTATTGCTTCTGAGGGCCCCGTAATGAAATTGCTGAACCCAGCCTTTGTTGTGATCCATCCTTGCAAGCTCCCATAATACATTAGAAACGATGGCCTTTCCATCTTTCTCAGAAACCGATTTACCGGAACGCAAAATATTAAAAATCTTCTCCAGCTTCTGAGTACCCGCCTCCATGGCTACAAAAGTTTCTATCCCGTGATCCGACAGGCGGCAGCCATGCTCGTGAAAATAATCATGCCGCAATTTCAAGGCTTCAAGAAGATCTGTATAGGTAGAAATCTCAATATCTGACACATCACCCAATTTTTCCAGATATTGATTATAGCTTATGGGATCCTGAATATTAATAGCCTTGTCGGGGCGAAATGTTGGCAGTACTTTGACAGGAAATTCCTCTTGGGCCAACTGTTTATGATGCCTCAGGTCATCAATTGGATCGTCTGTGGTGCACACAACCTCAACTCCCATTCGTGTGAGCAATCTCCTGCAGGAGAACTCCGGACTGCCAAGCATCTCATTGCATGAATCGAAAATTTTCCTTGCTGAATCAGGATTGAGATATTCACCAACACCAAAATAGCGCTGCAATTCAAGATGAGTCCAGTGAAAAAGTGGATTACGCAAGGTAGAGGGAACTGTATCCGCCCATTTCCGGAACTTGTCCCAGGGACTGGCATTACCCGTACAAAAGGACTCATCAATTCCATTCGTACGCATTGCCCTCCACTTATAGTGATCCCCTTCAAGCCATATTTCGGTTATATCACGAAATTGATGGTCTCTGGCAATCAAGGCTGGATTCAAATGGCAATGATAGTCTATAATAGGCTGATTTTCCGCGTACTGGTGATACAAGACCCTAGCGGCCTGGTTTTGCAGTATAAAATCATCATGAATAAAACCAGCCATAACTCAAGAATTTAATTTGCAAATAATCTTTTTAAATGCCTTTCGAAAATATTTTCCTCCACCTGTAAGGCAATTATCTCACGGTTATCACTGAGGGCCTTTTTGAACTTCTCACCTTTCTCAGCTGCCAGCTTATAAGCTACATGCAGCAGCTGCCGCATATTCAGGTTATAGGAAGGATGATCCGGGATATGGCGGATACTATTGGCAAACCGCTCTCCAGTCCATCCATTGACCTCCTTGGGATCCGGCAAGGCACCAGTATCAATATTTATAACATCAGCGTATGGCCCGCACAATTCTTCCTGGCGCCCATACGCATCTTCATAAATATTTTTAACCAATTGAAGGCTGTCTTGATCTCCAATAGCCAGACCAATCACTTCCTCAAGCCATGTAGTACCAGCCGTTTTCACATGAATCCCCATATCATGTTTCCTGATCAACTCACCCATTATCGGGTATATACTAAATTTATCAGACCCGCTGTGAATCGATAACTTCAGGTTTTCTGGCAGGCCAAATTCCCTGATCGCAAATTTGATTACCAAAAGATCTTCTTCAAATTCCTTGCGAAATTCACCCACCTGGCCCATATAATCAACCCCCTTATTAAACCTACCCGAAAATTTGGGTGCGATGGTCTGAATATTGATCCCCTCTCTGGCGATTAGGGCGAGAATAAAAAATAACTCCATTGATGATTGTGGTTTTTCCACCTCATCCATAGATACCTCCGCAATGAAATTATCTTCACCTTTACGGTCACAAAGTTTCCTATATAGATTCCCGGCATTCTGGATGGCCAGCAAATATTGACTCAAAACCCGGTCAAGATCATCAGTCTTAATCTTAAAAGGATGATCCATATCAGGAATTAACAATTCTCCAGCATATTTATTTAGATATTTACGAGCCTCATTAATATCAGTTTTTAAGGCAGGTTTGCCAATAAAACCGGCCACATCCAGAGTAAAGAAATCCGATGGTTCAATAAAGGGGGCAACTGATCCGGAATTGATATGGTCTGCATCAACATAATATGCCCCCAGGTAATCCAATGCTTTCACTGCATCATCCGCTTCCTTCCTTACATCCTCCGGTCCTGTGCCAATAATCTGATGTTCTCTGAATGATTTATTCCATACAGGTACAATGCTAACTCCCAGTTCTTTACTGCGAAGCAAAGCTTTTAACTGAGCCTTTCCCTCCATAGCAAATCTGTCGCCTAGGCCGAAGGAGTATTTTTCTAAAATCATAATATTTCTTTATTCCATGATTTTACCGTGTGCGCACACGAAGTTGATGAAATTTTAACATCTTTCCAAGAATTAAGCATGCCTCGTGTGCGCACACGAAATAACATTGCATATCTTTATAAAAAACAGTTAGTGAAAGAAAAACCCAGCCAGAACATCAGGATTAAGGATATTGCCAGGAGGGCTGGAGTATCCTCTGGTACAGTCGACCGCGTGCTTCATCATAGGGGGGAAGTGTCGCCTGAGACTAAAGAGAAGGTTTTGAAAATTATTGAAGAACTGGAATATTCCCCAAACTTACTTGCCAGTACCCTGGCATCATCCCGAACACATTCAGTAGCAGTTCTGATACCAGCCGCATCCAAAGAAAACCCATTTTGGGCTGAACATCTCAGAGGTATACAGCGGGCGGGTGTTGAACTGGCCCCTTATGGTTTCAAACTGGATGTCTATCCATTTTCCATGGCAGATACCCTGGACTTCAGGAAAAAGTCTGATGATCTGCTTGAATCCCAGCCAGACAGCATACTTATTGCCCCGGTTTTTTACAGAGAGTCTGTTCACTTTTTAGGCAAATGCAGGGAAAAAGGTATTCCATTCGCATTAATCGACACCCCAATTGATCAATTTGAATACCTGAGTTTTATCGGGCAGAATTCCTGCCAGTCCGGTGCTGTGGGTGCCAAGCTGCTAAGTATGAAGGCTATTACAAATGGCCAATATTTGATTTTTAATATCACTCATGAAAAAGACCAGCTGCATCACCTTAGCGACAGGGAGAAAGGATTCAGGCTTTTCTTTGAAAACAGAGGCAGTAAAATCAGAATATTAACTTTTGATGTTCATGACGGAGATACCAACACCATTAGGGACACCTTAATTAAGTATCAAAAGGATCCTGACACACTGAGCGGAATTTTTGTTACCGGGTCGAAAGTTAACAGGGTGGCCGAAGCGCTTGAAGAATTGAATATGCCTGATGTCTGCCTGGTTGGGTATGACCTGATAAAGGATAACCTTGATTACCTGAGGCGGGATGTCATCGACTTCCTGATTTGTCAGCAGCCTGAAGAACAAGCTTATTTGGGGGTCACATCAATCTTTAATTCTCTGGTCCTGAAAAAAGAAGTTCCTGCAGTGCAGGCCATGCCTATAGATATTATCACGAGGGAGAACCTCGACCAGTACCCCAAGTGCAGGTGAGGAATTGCTCAAAATAAATCCGATGGCATTATTTAGACACTATTTATATTAAGAAAAACTACCTTTTAATGATATTTTGGCTATTTTGCCTTAACTTTTTAGCTTGAAATACGTTTAAACTTAAGTTCAGACACAATTCAAATTCAATAATACCATGAAAAAAATCCATTTTACAAGGCTATTGACCCTGGCAGTAGCAGGAGTGATGATCATGCTGGCCGCCTGTAATAAAGATGAATCGGTCATCCCATTAAGCGGTGATGATGAGTCCGGTATTTTGAAATCCGGAAATGGTGCCGCATCATATATTGTCGTGCTTAACGATAATTTCGATGCCTCTACTGACCTTGCTTCAGTCAAGGACTACAAGCAGCGTAAAGAGGTTATGTCAGGTTATCTCAACCGCTTCCTCAACGGTAATGGTGTCGGTAACGACCAACTCGACCATGTGTACACCAACGTTTATATGGGTTTCTCTGCACGCCTGAGCCCCCCACAGCTCGAAAGGCTGCAAAACGACCCGCGGGTTAAATATGTTGAAGCCGACCAGATTGTAACATTGGGAAAACCGTCAAAACCAGCTCCTACTCCACCGGATCAAACCACCCCATGGGGAATTACCCGGGTTGGTGGCGGTAGTACTTACAACGGAAGTGGAAAAGCATGGATTATTGATACAGGAATTGACCTGGATCATCCTGATATTAATGTAAACACTACTCTCTCTAAAACATTCATTAACAGAACCACTACTGCCGATGACGACAACGGCCATGGCAGCCATTGTGCTGGCATTATAGCTGCAAAAAATAATACCATTGGGGTTGTAGGAGTTGCAGCAGGAGCCACAGTCGTAGCCGTTAAGGTCCTCGACAGAAGAGGCAGCGGCAGCTGGTCAGGGGTTATTGCCGGAATTGACTATGTTGCTGCTAATGCAGGCGATGGAGATGTTGCAAACCTCAGCCTTGGAGGCGGAGTTAGCACAACTGTTGACAATGCAGTAATAGCCTTGGGAGCATCTGGAGTAAAAGTTGCCATTGCTGCAGGAAACGAGTCCACGGATGCTAATTTTAGTTCACCTGCACGGGCGAATGGTCCAAATTTATATACCGTTTCTGCAATGGATAGCAATGATAACTGGGCATATTTCTCCAATTACGGCAATCCACCTGTCGATTTCTGCGCTCCCGGCTATAGTATTCTCTCTTGTTACAAAAATGGCGGCTATACTACTATGAGCGGTACATCAATGGCTGCGCCGCATGTGGCAGGCCTGCTTCTTTTAGGGCCAATCCATGCAGATGGAACAGTTAATGGGGATCCTGACCTTAATCCAGATCCGATTGCACATAAATAGATAATATAAATTACATTGAAAAAGGGACATCCTATTATAGGCGATCCCTTTTTTTTATGATCTTGTGGTTTGGTATTAATCGTGATGGCCAAAACAGAACAGCGGGCCAGCGGAGGCCCTTGCGGGGCGAAGCTTTGTTCTCCCTCCCCCCTGGCATCAGTAATGGTGCTAACTTAGGAGTATTATTTGTATTTATGGTAGCCGCCATGCTTT
>CAYXJR010000083.1:0-17664 GCA_964465145.1 uncultured Porphyromonadaceae bacterium
TTTAGCCAACGGAACAAATTCGAGGGGATAATTTCCACCATGGCTTATTTTTGGGTACTCACTGACCAACAGGATTGGTACGGGGTCCGCTATATTGGCAAATCCAATTCAGGGATTTATCGGTTCTTTGGATCAGTTTCAGCAGCTGCATTGTCTGTTCGTTGTGTTCGGGATCAATAAATGGTATTTCTTCACACAATCTTCACATTCTTCACCTGATCTTCAAAGGCTTAACATAATATGGGGGTACCTTTAGGTAAAACTATTTAACCATGAAAACAATCACTAAATTCAAATGGATCTCTGTTATTCTACTGCTTAGCGTATCTATGCAGTTATTCGCACAATCATCTACTCCCGGCGATTATTATAACCGGCTGTTCTACTTATGCAAAGCATGGGGCCATGCGAAATATTTTCATACAGAAATTGCAAAAGGAGACATCAACTGGGATGATCAGCTGCTTACAGCAATTGAAAGTGTAAAGGCTGCCACCTCAGACGACCAGTTTAACGAAGTCCTCTTGCAAATGCTGAACAGTGCAAGCCCGATGGGAACCAGCACTGTGCCTTTACCTGATGTGTCAGACGACTTGAACCTTAACAATGACCATTCCTGGATGGATAATGCAATTTTTTCTGCTGAAGTAAATTTGATGCTCCATGAAATTCTGGATAAGTTCCGTCCCCAGAGTAATTATTATGTTGGACGAGCTTATGTTAACGGAAATCCGACTTTTGATAGCGATAATCAATATTATACAAGTGAAAATTATCCTTCGGAAGGCTTGCGGTTATTAGGCTTATTCAGGTATTGGAATATATACAATTATTTCTTCCCTTATAAAAAACTGATGGACATTAATTGGGATGCTTCCCTGGCTGAATTCATACCAAAAATTGCAGAATCAGAAGATGAAATTGATTTTCATTTGAACTTCAAGGAACTGACCACCCGCATAAATGATTCACACGCCGGATTAACAAGTACTGTTGTTTATAGTAATTTGTATGGCGGTTGCTACCCTCCGTTTCTAACCAGGTTTATTGATAACGAAATGGTAATAACAAAAATATTAGAAGAGGAGACAACATTCGCTGTTGGGGATATCATAAAGGAAATTGATGGTTTGGATATCTATGAATTAAGGAGCAGTTTGCGAATTTATGCCGGTGGATCAAACGAACCTGCAATTGAAAAATCCATAAATAATTTGATCATGATGGGAGAGGAGGGTGAATCTCAGATCACCGTAACTAATGGGACAAATACTCACACTGAATCCTTTTTCAGGGATTATTCTAATTATTCTAATCTTTTGGTTGATAATGCAGCTATTTGGAGAACAACGATATTTAATAGCTGCACTTTCGGAATTGTCGACATGGCAAGGCTGGAAGTCGCAGATGTTGCCCCAATGTTTTCGGACCTTTGGAACACCCAAGCTATCGTTTTTGATATCCGAAATTATCCTAGGGGAACCTTATGGACAATTGTGAACTATCTTTTTCCCGGTCCGATTCATATTGCAGATTTTACCACCCCGGCTATTAATTATCCTGGGACATTATACTGGCATTCGACCAATATTGGATCCGGGACAACCGCTCCATACTCTGGCAAGGTAATACTGCTTTTTAATGAGCGAACTATCAGTCAAGCGGAATATACAATCATGGGCCTTGAGCTATTCCCCGATGCCATTAAAATAGGCAGTACAACTGCGGGGGCCGATGGAAATGTATCCAAATTATATCTTTCCGGAAATATTTCAGCTTCAATGACGGGATTAGGAACCTTTTACTCAGATCGCACTCCTACACAACGGGTTGGTATCATCCCCGATTATGAGGTACATCCTACCATCCAGGGAATCCGCGAAGGCAGGGATGAGCTTATGGAATTTGCCCTGAACTGCGCCCTTTTGAATGTGCATCCGGATTACTGTTCTTCGTTCGGTAAAGCAACCAAAGAATGGATAGCATCCGTATCCCTGGGCACCAATTCAAATCCATCGGGTTCTTCTGCAACAATTGGATATGAGAATTTCGAATCGCCTGTATTCACCGTTGAGTCAGGGAAAAGCTATTCCATCCAGCTTCTGCCGGGTTATATCAAAGCAGCACTTGAATACTGGGCGGTTTGGATTGATTTCGATGGGGACCAGGGATTCGATGAGCCTGGTGAACTGGTATTTTCAAAAAACAAGTCCAGAACATCTGTCTCCGGTACAATTATGATTCCGGCAGGCCTATCCCTTACTACCCGGATGAGAGTATCGATGAGCAACTCGTCAGGCCCGAACGAATTGGCTATCTATTCGCTTGAAGGAAAACTCATGCATAAAGCCCTGATTACATCCAATCTTTCATCGATAGACGTAAGCAGCTGGACTAAAGGGATTTATTTCATAGAGATAAACAATAAGAAGGGTAGGGTGACGAAAAAAATAATTATCCGATAATTCCGGAGGATCGGGAAGGTTTTTTATTGAGACGCACAAGATGATCTGACAATCTTAAAGAAGTCTTTTAATTTCAACTCAATTCATAACGCCAACTTTCTCTTTGGAAGGTAATGGGTAATACTTCTTGCTGACCGGTTGCAAATGTTTTGTTGGATGCAGGGCACTTGCCACTGATTCAGCCAAATCCAACACCGGGATTTTTGAAACATTTGCAAAAGTCTTTTTACAAAGCGGACAATTGGTAACGAGAACCTGAGGATTTTCAATTGTTAATTCTGACATTGCATTACCGGATACACATTTGCGCAGTGATAGGTCAAGACCAAGTCCAGCCAGGCTACCTCCGCAGCATAAACTTTTGGATTTAGGAGTAAGGTTTTTCCTGTAAATTGAAGAGAGCAGACTGATGCTGCTATTTGTTGTTACAGATATATTTCTGAGTTCGCAAGGCTCATGGTATGAAAAGGATAATGGGAGCTGTGAAAGATCGATTTTTTGCCAATCGATCAGATCTCCAATATATTGAGAGTGATGAAGAATCCTTATCCCTGGAAGTTCATAGTCTTCATTGAAAGTACGGTAGCAAATTGGGCAGGATGTTACCAGAAGGGTGGCACCTGAGCCTATAAATTCCTGTTCGAGTCTTTTTTGAATATTCAAAGCAGCCTGGGTCTGACCGGCTAATTTCAAAGGTCTACCGCAGCATATCCCTCCTTCTGGATCAAAAAATCTCCATGAAATTCCGGAAGCCTCGAAAATTTCTTGCATGGCATGTTTAATGGAGGGTGTCAAATGCGTCATACAACCCGCATAATAAAGAACCCTTGGAGTTGGTGTTCCCGACGAAATTATTGGCTCGTGATTACTCCATTGCCCAATCCCGAGGTCAAGGCGGTTTAAATTTCTGAGCGATACCAATTCGAGTCCAACCGGACAATCCTTTTCACAATTCCCGCAATGTAAGCATTGCCATGCAAGATCATCAAGCAGTTTATATCTAACAGAACGGAGAAAGTAGATGCTTTGTATCCTCCTTGTTGGATCAGCCTCTGCAAGCTGACATGAATCAATACAAATGCCGCAAGAAGAACATGCATGCAAGGCTAAATCAGAATATCCAGGGGAGTCGGGTTGAACATGAACCCCGTATTTTCTAAAAAAGATTAAAACGGGTTCAGCAGGAATGTGTGCATATCGCGTGAAGGGCAAAGCTAAAAAGAAAACAAAGAGAATTGAAGAATAGACCCACCAGGAAATCAGTGCATATGAATCGAGCATGCCTGATGAAATTCCGGGTTCGAGCGTCAATCTGTATATGTTGCCAAGGGATCCGGTAAGAAAGCCGCCGGTTCCATGGGCCCCGCACGTTAAACTTTCAGCTACCAACCGTGCCGGAAAGATCAACCAGAGTGATGTTAAGGCAATCTTATCAACAGCCCTTTGTTTTGTGGTTTGTTTCATTCCGAGGAAAATAGAATGAAATCTTTTTATGATTACCAGGATTAATCCCGACAATACCATCAATAGAAATAGATCCATCCAAAAAGCAAAACCAAATGACTGCAAGGAAGCTGGATATGTGGGTCCTGGGTCGAAAAAACGCCAGAATACCGATATGTAAATGGGTTTAAAGAGCTTACCAGTATACCAGGTAGATTCAATATTTCCGAGCAGGATGAGCATGAACCATCCGAATGCCAGGCTCATATGCATGTAACCGAGCCGCTTGTTTCTGACGAAAATTTTTCGATGCAACAGGGATTCCTTGATCACTTCGCCTAAAGCCTGCCATGTTTTACAAGAAAAAATTCCCCGAAGAATCAATTTTTGATCGACCGAATTTACCCCTGCAAACCAGCGATACACCTTATATGTAAAGAAACATCCGATGAATGTGAATCCTGCAGTAAACAACAATGCAAATGGGTTAAACCATTGAAGATGAGTAAACATTGTCGTTAGCTTTTGCCATTAAGTTAATTACTATGTATCGTGTGGAGATGCCTCGGGGACAAACCAACTGACATTTTCCACATAAAACACATGAAGACAATTCATTTTGAATCCGGCTTACCAGTTCAACCGGATCCGACTTCCAAAGCGAATAATGAAGTTTTCGAAGATTTAATCCCGAATAGGAACCTGCTGTACAAGTTGCCGCACAGGCTCCGCAATTGATGCAAGACTGCCATGATCCTACCATACGCGATAATTCCACAGCAAAATGAGTATCTAAATTATCCAGGTCGATTTGCCTGCCTTGCGAAATTTCAAATCCAAACTTTGTCTTCATATTGATTTCATTGTTTCAGGATTGATGTTTAAGATATTGAAAAACCTCTGCTGCGGCAGATCTTCCGGAGGCAATGGATTCGGGGATATTCATAGGGCCGCAGCATGAACCGGCAACATAAACGCCAGCTTGGTTATCTACCCGGTTTGAATTCATATACCTGCTTATCTGGTAAAATCCGTCCTGACCTGTGGTATTCTCATTTCCTGGTTCAAATTCGATATTTGATTTGCAGGGTACCATTCCGATCAGAAGAACCAGCCAATCCGTTGTCACTTTGAGCGGTCGTCCCATAAGGGTGTCTTCTGCCTTGATCACAATTCGATGGTGATCATTTTCGCCGGCTTCAGAAACACGGCCCCTTATAAATTGAATGCCATATTTTTCCTGGGCTTCCCTGAAAAGCTCTTCATATCCCCTGCCGCCGGCCCGAAGGTCAATGTAAAAATTATACACCCTGCATTGCGGATACAATTCCTTCACCTGAATTGCCTGCTTTATACCGGTAATACAACAAAGTCTGCTGCAATAATTTATACCCGACTGAGAATCCCGGGATCCTACGCAATGGACAAATGCCACCGTCTGGGGATCTTTTCCATTAAAAGTGAGAGGTAGCTTTGACGAATTAAACAAGGTTTCCAATCCGGGAGAATCGATAACCCTTTCGTATATGCCAAATCCAAATTCCTCTTTTAATCTGGCATCAAAAAAATCAAATCCCGTGGAAATAATAACCGCATCAAATTCGTCATGAGTACCTTTTTCTGTTTCCAGTTTTAAACTGCGAGATACCCTGCTGAGCCTGATCACCTGAGTATCAGGGATCCACCGGATCATTGGATGATCCAGCCATTTTAGCAACTTTTTATGGACTTCTTTTGCCGATATCCTATCTGGGAAAAGGTTATGGTTGCTCCTTATTTTCTTACCGGCCTCAGATGATTTTTCATAAAGACTGACGGCTAGTCCCATTTCTGCCAGGGTTATAGCAGCTGCCAGACCTGCCGGTCCGGCACCCAAAACCGCAACTTTTTTATCGTTCATGATTGAAATCCTTTAATCTTGAACAGTAATACCACAAAGAATATGAGCTCCGGCATCCACCCTCCTGTTTCTAATTACATATTTCTCATCCTTATTATACTTCACCCCGATTTTATCAAGTAACGGCTCAATATCAACCTGATGAGTCTGAAAGCCAATCTCCCAAGGATCATATCCCAACACCAAAGCCACAAGCTCCTCATGAGAAATAACAGGGATTTTATTTCCATCCTTACCATAAACCGAATGATCCATTTGTTCGAGAGTATACTGCCACCTGTCGAGAAACATGGTGCATCCGGGACAATTTGCCACGATCATATCCGGTTCAAAAGGTTTCATAGATTCAAGTTTTATACGTGAATTTGAGATTGAATACCCCCGGTTTTCCTGGATCAGATAATGCCTGAAGCCGAAACCGCAGCAATGTCTTCGTTCCGGGTAGTCAATCACATCTCCTCCAAGGACAGTTATCAATCCTTTCAGAACTTGCGGAAATTCCGAACCTCCTATACCCCGCTCGCGAAAGATCTTGGCATAATGGCATCCAATATGGTCAACAATTTTCAAAGGCAGTCCTGTATTTTGATTTACCAGTTTGTACTGTGCGATTTTCGCAATCTCATGTCGAAATTTGTAGAGCAGATCCGAAACATGAACAAGGTTTTTGGGTTCAATAAACGTTCGTCCTGTTGCTTCCTCCAAATATCCAGCGATCTGATTCTTCTTTTCCGGATGATGTTTCCACAAATCCAGGATTTCCGAATAGATTCCAAAGGAAGTAACACAGGAGATGACCATATTTTCCAAACCGTTTTTCTGCATTATTGAGAATTGCCTGGCAATAACGGTCATAATGGTATCCAGGGGAACAACATCCCCATGATAACCAATTCCGGTGCATGTAGTGTGATCTGGATCCTCAATAATGTTAATATTCAGCCGGTTTCTAAGGATATCAATAATTACATTTTCAGCTCCCGGGAAGAAAGTCTGCCTTATGCAACTCCGTGCGATGAAAAAATTGTCATCTGCGATCTCTTTTTGATAGTCTTTCCAGTAGGAGGTCATTGGAATCTCGGTTTCGGTTTAAAGATTTCTTAATTCTTTGTGTTTCGACCCGGGTCATCCGGTACCTGACATTTTTCAATCTGGTTCCATAAATCCCGGCAGCCGGAGATATCAAAGATTCGTTTTAGCTCAGCAAGTGTTTGGGATGATATTTTACGCAGCAATCGTCCCCCTTCCTGATTAAATGAGTCATCGAAATGTGTGTATACTTCACCATTATTTCGCGTCATCCATTCCCAAACCGGACCTAGCTCAGGGTGCTGTTTAGGATCCAGGCGAAAAGGATGAACACAATATCCTGTTTCAAGAATATTATGGCCAATGCCTCTTTTTATCCTTATCTGCATACGCCCCTGTTCAGAATTTTGGAATAACCCCGACTCGATGGATACAGAGCGAAGAATTGAGATAAGGGTCCCAGGGCTATTTCCACGCGGACATCGGGGTTTGCAACTCATGCATTGGCCACAGTACCAAATATCCTCAGAGCTAAGCAAATCATGGATTTGTTTTTCATTTCCTTCTATAACCAGTCCCATGATAATTCTTGGATCATAAGGAAAATAATCCGCAGCCGGACATATTGCAGCACAAACTCCACAGTTTATGCAGGATTGGCATGCTTCAGTGAATCTGATATCCGCCTTAACCTGATCCAATAGTGACATATAATCCCTTCTTTACCAGCAAATTTAGGTTTGTAAAAAGGAATGAGGAAGACAATAAGTACTGAAATAAGATGGTAGGAGTACGGAATTCCAGATCAGTATAAATACCTACATTATATTTCCAGAAACTTGTTCTGAATGGCATAGACTACCAGGCTGGCGGTGTTTTTGCAATTCGTTTTTGCCAGGATATTTGCCCGATGTGTGTCAATAGTCCTTTTGCTAAGGAATAAATGGTCAGCAATCTCCTGTGTTGAATACCCTCTGCAAATCAGCAATATCACCTCCTTTTCACGCTCGGTCAGGAATGATCCTGATGATATTTCTGTGGACGAATTCTTTAATGCATTAACCAGGTTTAGTAAGAGTTCAGAAGAGAAAAAATTACCCCCATTGGTCACACAGTCCATGGTTTGCCTTACTTCATTAAGGTCGGAGTTTTTGAGCAGGAAACCTTTTACTCCGGCATCAACCATATTAAAGTAATAATCCTGATCGACATACATGCTCAATGTTATGATCTTTAAATCCGGATGTTTATGTAAAGCAATAAGCGCGGCCTGTAATCCATCCATTTCGGGCATAGCTATATCCAGCAAAACCAGGTCAGGCAGTTCTTGATCCAGATAAGCGAGAAACTCATGGCCATTAGAAGCCTCATCCACAACTTCATAGGAATCAAGCGTTTCGATCAGAAGCCTTAAGCCTTTTCGGAACAGTTTATGGTCATCGACGATCAGTACCTTTTTTTTCATCTTACCAAATCTGTGTTTACACTGATATAAAACCTGCTTCCTAACCCAGGCCTGGAATCGATCTTGATATCACCTTTAAGTGACTTAATCCTTGAAAGAATATTTGGAAGGCCTGTTCCCTCCCTGTCACTCAAGCGCAATATTTTATCGGCTTCAAATCCCACCCCATCATCTTCATATCTCAAAATCAGAACAACATTATCCAGGTTTAACCGTATGGTTACGACAGAAGCCTGTGCATGCTGTATCGTATTGTTTAACAACTCTGTAGCTATTCTATAGAAAACCACTTCAATATCTTCATCAAGCCTTTCATCCTTGAGATTTGTTTCGAAGTGAATTTTAAACTGACCTGTCTGCCTGATTTTTTCAATATATTTAATGAGTGCTTTTGTTAACCCGAAATTAGATAAAACATGCGGGCTAAGATGATCGGAGATATCCTTCAGGCTACGAATGGCTTCGTCAACAGTTTCTATAGCATTTTCCAGAATCTTTTGCCGTGAAGATTCATTCGGCAGATTATCGAGCGTTGAAACAGAGAGTTTTAATGAACTCAGCAAAGGCCCGAGACCATCATGCAAATCCTTTGCAATATGCGAACGCTCACCTTCCTCCGTCCTTATTATGGCAGTAAGGAATCTTTTTTCTGCCCTTCTTCGTTCTTTCTCAACATGTTTCATGTATATAAAGATTTTCTGAATAAGAAAGACCCCAACAGCAAAGGAAAGCGAAGTGACAACTCCCATCCAGATGTAAAATTGACGGAAATAATCCGGATTGAATTCACTGATAAAGGGAAGAAATTCAAAGAGTCTCCTGACAGCCATAAACAGCAAGCCGGTGGTAATTAAAATCCATGACAGGTTGTATTTGGTAACCTGCGTAAGTTTGATGGCAATTCCGGCTGCAAAAAATTGCAGAATAATGGATATGACGAGCAATATCTTTAGTATCATTGTAAATGAGTTTTCTCGATCAAAGTTATAATAAAATGGATTGACAATTCTGAACCCACGAACAGAGACGGATAATTATGCGTTTGTCCAATGATCAACGCAGGTGAAATGTAGAGACGGATCGTGATCCGTCTCTACTTAAATTATGCAAAAAGCCCGGTGAATTGTCCACCGGGCTTTTTTTGTGATCCAGCTGAGGTTCGAACTCAGGACCCCATCCTTAAAAGGGATGTGCTCTACCAACTGAGCTACTGAATCTACCGTTTTAAAAACGTGCTGCAAAAGTAGGTTTTTAGCCGAAGTTAGCCAAATTTATTTCAGCATATTGCCGATATTATCATAACATAAACATTATCAGTATATAATAAATCAGAAATCGCCTAAAAATAGTAAAGCCCCCCGGGGAGGGAGGCTTTACCGAAACCTAAACCTAAAACTAAACCTATGAAAAAGTAAAAGAACAGTTGGGATACTGTCCCGTAGTGAAAAAACACTACTACTTTTTTATATACAACAAAACTTATACCAAGAATGTTTTCCAGCGGGGCAATTTTATGCATTTTTTAACAATTCGGATCCAGTTTACTCTTTTTCTCCTTTTTTAAGAGAAATTTCCTTGGTTTTTATCACCTTGATGCGGATTTCGTCGGCTTTTTTATCGAAACCGATAGAGAGGGTGTCTCCTTCACTTGTACCGGCTTCAATGATTATTTCGGCTAAAGGATCCTCCAGGTATTTCTGAATGGATCTCTTGAGAGGCCGTGCACCAAACTTCGGGTCATAACCTTTCTCTGCAATGTAATCCTTTGCAGCCGGCGATATTTTAACCTTGTATCCGAGTAAAACAATCCGATCTATCAATCCTTTCAATTCAATATCGATAATTTTGTGCATATCCTCTTTGCTCAGAGTATTGAAAAGGACCACATCATCTATCCGGTTCAGAAATTCAGGAGCAAAAGTTTTGTTCAGCGCTTTTGAGATAACACTCTTCTGATAATCATTGGATGTTTCCTCAAGGGTATTGGAGGTAAACCCAACCCCGCGTCCAAATTCTTTCAACTGCCTGGTTCCAATATTGGAGGTCATGATAAGTATAGTGTTCTTAAAATCAACCCTCCTGCCCAGGCTGTCAGTAAGCTGGCCATCATCCAGCACCTGGAGCAGTATGTTATAAATATCAGGGTGGGCTTTTTCAATTTCATCGAAAAGAACCACTGAATAAGGTTTGCGTCTGACCTTCTCAGTCAGCTGTCCTCCTTCTTCATAACCAACATAACCAGGAGGAGCACCAACCAGACGTGAAACGGAGAATTTCTCCATATATTCACTCATGTCTATTCGGATTAAAGCATCTCGTGAATCGAAGAGGGTAGTAGCAAGAACTTTTGCCAACTGGGTTTTCCCAACCCCTGTGGGGCCAAGGAAAATAAAGGTGCCAATAGGCTTGTTGGGGTCCTTTAATCCGGCACGGTTGCGTTGAATGGATCTGACAATCTTCTTTATTGCTTCTTCCTGGCCTATAACACTTTTTTGTAATTCATCGCTCATCAGGAGCAAACGGGCACCTTCAGCCTGAGCAATCCGTTGGACAGGAACGCCTGTCATCATGGCAACCACCTCTTCCACATTAGCTTCTGAAACAGTTTCCTTGTTCATGGAGAGTGTTTTCTCCCATTTCTCTTTTTCCTTTTCAAGCTCCATGATGAGCGATTTTTCACGATCACGGTGACGGGCTGCTTTTTCAAAATCCTGGCTTTTTACGGCTTCTATTTTGATCTTTTTTATTGCCTCAATTTCTTCCTCCAGCTTAAGAATTTTGTCGGGGACACTTATATTGGTAATATGAACCCTGGATCCTGATTCATCCAGGGCGTCAATGGCCTTATCCGGCAGATTCCTGTCGCTGATATATCGCTCTGTGAGTTTGACACAGGCCTTTATTGCCTGGTCGGTATAGATGACGTTGTGGTGTTGTTCATAACGGTCCTTGATGTTATTAAGGATCTCCAATGTTTCCTCCGCATTGGTTGGATCCACCATCACTTTTTGAAATCTTCGTTCCAGGGCACCATCTTTCTCTATATGCTGACGGAATTCGTTTAGGGTGGTTGCGCCGATACACTGAATATCACCTCTTGCCAGAGCTGGTTTCAGCATATTAGCCGCGTCCAATGAACCGGTTGCACCGCCTGCACCAACTATAGTATGAATCTCATCAATAAAAAGAATTATGTTGGATGTTTTGGCCAACTCATTCAGGATAGCTTTCATCCTTTCTTCAAACTGCCCCCTGTATTTTGTTCCAGCCACGATGGAAGCCATGTCCAATGCAATTACCCTTTTGCCGAAAAGGACCCTTGAAACCTTCCTTTCAACAATCCTGAGAGCCAGTCCTTCGGCAATAGCCGATTTCCCAACACCGGGTTCACCGATAAGAACGGGATTGTTTTTCTTTCTTCGACTGAGGATCTGAGCCAGACGTTCGATCTCCTTGGTCCGGCCAACAATAGGATCAAGCCGGTCTTCTTCCGCTGCCCGGGTTATGTCGATGCCAAAATTATCCAGCACTGGGGTATCGGAAGTTGACTTTACAGATCTAGAAGAGCCACGGCCGGGTTCAATGGGTTCATCCGCATCGTCATCATCATCCTGAAAATCCCCCTTGGATAAGGGTAGATCTTCAGTCAACTGCTGCCTGACTAAGGGATAGTCAATCTTCATTTCTTCCAGAATCTGGGTAACCTGGCTGTTTTCATCCTTAAGTATGGCCAGTAATAAATGGCCAGTATTTATCTGTGCACTATTTGATGCCTTTGCCTCTAAATATATGAGTTTAAGCGCCCGTTCAGCTGGTTTAAGAAGAGGAACATTGTCTGGAATAGCGTCATAATCAGGATTTGACGGTCGAATTCTTGCTTCGAGCATTCTTTTTACTTCCGGTAGATCCACTCCCAGTTTAATAAGAGTATCTATTCCAATCCCTTCTCCTTCGCGTAGCAAGCCCAGGAAGATATGCTCAGTGCCGATATAATCATTTCCCAACCTGATTGCTTCTTCCCGGCTAAAACTCAATACGTCCTTTATTCGTTTTGAAAACTTTGAATCCATTGTCTATTCATTTTACTGACAGAATCGCAAATGTACCTGATTTTATGCCCAATTGTCATATCCGGACATACTGCCTTGTTTTAAAAAACCGTCCTTATGCTTCTGTTTTCAGGCCTTTTTGCCACTTTGTAAATTTAATATCTTTATTATCTTGCAACAGTACAAATTCCAAGCCATTTATTAACAGTTCCCAGTTGAAATATGTTTATAAACCTCACCATTATTCCTTAAAAAAATGGTACTTTTGCTAGTCTTTTTAACCGGATAAAATATCCGTTTTTTTTTAATAGATAGGTATTTATGGCAATAGGAGAAAGAATTATTAAGATCAGTATCGATGAAGAAATGCGGTCATCATATATTGATTATTCCATGTCGGTTATTGTGGCCAGAGCATTGCCCGATGTGCGTGACGGACTAAAGCCTGTTCACCGCCGTGTTTTATTCGGTATGAATGAGTTAGGGATTACGGCAAGTAAGGCGCATAAGAAGTCGGCCCGTATTGTAGGAGAGGTTTTGGGAAAGTATCACCCTCATGGCGACAGCAGTGTATACATGACTATGGTTCGAATGGCTCAAAGTTGGTCTTTGAGATATCCACTCATCGACGGACAGGGAAACTTTGGATCTATTGATGGTGATAGTCCGGCTGCCATGCGTTATACAGAGGCCAGGCTTACAAAAATGGCTGAGGATATAATGGCGGATTTGGGCAAGGAGACTGTTGATTTTCAACTGAATTTCGATGATACCCTTGAAGAACCCACAGTAATGCCCACAAGGCTTCCGAATCTTCTGATAAACGGAACTTCAGGTATTGCTGTAGGTATGGCTACCAATATGCCGCCTCACAATATCACGGAGGTTATAAATGCAACTATTGCTATTATAAACAACCCTGATCTTGAGTTTGAAAAACTCCTGCAATATATAAAAGCCCCTGATTTTCCTACCGGTGGTATCATATATGGTTACCAGGGTGTCAGAGATGCTTTTGAGACGGGTAGGGGGCGGATAGTCCTTAGAGGCCGGGCTGTTGTTGAAACATCCGCTTCGGGCCGCGAACATTTAGTTATCACTGAGATACCTTATATGGTCAATAAGGCGGAAATGATTATAAGAACCGCTGATTTGATTAATGACAAGAAGTTGGATGGAATATCCAATGTCAATGATGAATCCGACCGGACAGGTATGAGGATAGTTTACGATTTGAAAAGGGACGCCATAGCCAACGTGGTTCTGAACAAATTGTATAAAATGACTCCACTTCAAACCTCATTTTCAGTTAATAACATTGCTTTGGTTAAAGGACGGCCAAAGATGCTGAACCTTAGGGAGTTGATCGACCTGTTTATTGCTCACAGACATGATGTGGTTGTCAGACGAACCCAATTTGAGCTCCGACAGGCAGAAAAACGGGCACATATTCTGATAGGATTGCTAATTGCCCTTGACAACCTGGATGCAATTATTGCTCTTATTCGTGCTTCAAAAACCCCGGATGATGCTAAAAATGCTCTAATGGAGAATTTCGAGCTTTCAGAGATCCAGGCCAGGGCCATTCTGGACCTTCGCCTGCAAAAACTTACAGGGCTTGAGAGGGACAAGGTTAAGGAGGAATATGAGGCACTGATGAAACTCATTGACAACCTGAATAGTATTTTGGAAAATAAGGAACTGAGGATGGATATTATCAAGGAAGAGTTGAAGGAGGTCCTTGAGAAATATGGTGATGAAAGGAGAACAGAGATAGTTTATGCCTCTGAAGAATTCAATCCTGAAGATTTTTATGCCGATGAGGAGATGGTAATCACAATTTCGCGTATGGGATATGTGAAAAGAACTCCACTTACAGATTTCAGAACCCAACATAGGGGTGGGATAGGTGCCAAAGGAAGCACCACACGTGATGAGGATTCTATTGAGCATATGTTTACAGCCTCAATGCATAACACAATGCTTTTCTTTACCGAAAAGGGAAAATGCTTCTGGCTAAAAGTTTATGAAATACCTGAAGGAACCAGAACTTCTAAGGGCCGTGCAATGCAAAACCTACTCAATATTGGACAGGACGATAATGTGAAAGCATATATCAATTTAATTAATCTTAACGACGAGGAATATATTAATAACAATTATATCATACTATCTACACGTAAGGGGATAATTAAGAAAACCCTTCTGGAAGCATATTCCCGTCCACGTCAGAACGGTGTTAATGCCATTACTATTAAGGATGGCGACCAATTATTGGGAGCTAACCTTACTAATGGTAAGCAGGAAATAGTTATAGCTACCAGAGCAGGAAAGGCTATCCATTTCAATGAAAGTATTGTTCGTCCAATCGGCAGAACAGCAGCAGGAGTAAGGGGTATAAGGCTTGCCGGGCCTAATGATGCAGTGGTTGGCATGATTTGTGTAGAATCAGAGGAAGAGGATATCCTGGTCATTTCGGAAACTGGATACGGCAAGAGATCCAAACTTGCTGATTACCGGATGACCAACCGGGGTGGGAAAGGGGTTAAAACCTTGAATGTCACAGAAAAAACCGGGGAGCTCATTGGCATGCTGAATGTAGATGATGATGATGATCTTATGATCATTAACAGGTCCGGGATTATCATCCGTATGGCTGTTAAAAATCTAAGAACAACTGGAAGGGCTACTCAGGGAGTAAGACTTATCAACCTCAGGGAGAATGATAGGATTGCCTCCGTAGAAAAGGTTGAATCAAATGGAGATGTGGTTGACGCTGATATTGAGGAAGATGTTGAAGTAGATACAGCCGAGGGTACGGAAGAAACCCTGGATTAGTCGGCGATCAGTTTGCAAATGCGAGAAATAAATCTGTATCAGATTTGACTGACTTTTAATATTATACTACTTTTAACAACTGGAAAACTTTAATTAAAAAATCATGAAAAGAATTGCGTTTGTTTTAATCTTAATACTTGGAATTTCTGGCACTTACGGACAAAGTGCTAAGGTTGTTAGTGCTTATAACTATATGAAGCCTCAATACAATGAATTGGATAAGGCAAAAGAATCTATCGACCAGGCTGCAGTTCACGCCAAAACTTCCATGGATGCCAAAACCTGGTATTATAGAGGCCAGATTTATTACAAGCTTTATCAATCTAATGATAGCAAGTTTAAAAACCTGGATGACAATCCTTTAATGGTTTCTTACAAATCATTTAAAAGGGCCAAGGAATTGGATGTCAAAAATAGATGGGAGAAAGACCTGATATTTGAAATACACAGGGCTGCCAGTCAACTATTCAATAAGGGAATTGATGAATATGAGCAGCAAAAATATGAGCAATCCCTTGAATCCTATGAAACAGTTATTGAAATTGGGGCATTGCCATATATTAATCAAGTTGATACTTCAGCATATTTTAATGCCGCCCTTGCAGCTGACCAGGCTGGTTTGTATGACAAAGCCATAGGATATTATAAAAAATCAGCTGAATTGAATTATGGTGGCAGTGCAATATATAAGTATATGGCTGACATACAGATGGTTAACGGTGATACTGTAGCTGCCCTTGATTCTTATAAGAAGGGTATTGAAGCTTTTCCCGAAGATAATGTTAGTTTGTATATAGAATTGATCAATTTCTACCTTGGTAAGGAAGATCTTGAACAAGCTAATGGATTCATCGAAAAAGCACTGGAAAAGGATGTTGAAAATGCATCTTTATGGTACGTATATGGCTTGTGTTTGGAAAAGAAAGACAACGAAAAAGCTCTCGAAGCATTTATCAAAGCCATAGAATTAAACCCGGAATATGCGGCAGCTTTTTATATGGCTGGAGCTGTTCATTACAACAGAGGCTATGAAGCAAACAAAGTTGCACAGGAGATCCCTTTGAATGATCCTGAAGGTTACAAAGCTGCTGTAGCAAAAACTGATGAGCATTTCAGGTTGGCTTTACCTTATTTTGAAAAGGCAATTGAAATTGAAAGTGGAGATATTGAAACAATCAAAGCTTTGAAGGAATTGTATTATCGGTTCAAAATGAACGATAAACTGGAAAAGATTACCAAGATGCTTGAGGATTTAAAATAATGACGGGTGACGAGTGATCAGTGAATATTGAATAGAAATTATTTAGTACAATATACCTGGAATGGGGGGTGATTTGATTATTCCCCTTTTCTTTGGCATTATGAACTTAACATAATATTAATTATAGGACAATTGCAATTGTAGTTAATTGTCTTTTTCGTGTGAATTTTACACGTCTGTACAGATATCAGATGTAGATTTTAAAAAGAATTGTTGTACTTGGTCCACAGATCATCCCCCAACTTCCAGTACTGCTCAACTGCACCATTGGCCACGTCAAGTGAATATTGAGTAAGCATTTCAATAGCCTTTTTTGGATCTTGTTTATACAATTCAACCACTTTCTTCTCGAACTCAGGCTGATTAGCAAAGGCTTGTCCTTCAATTTCTTTCCATATTTTTTCCACATACTTACTCATGTCCTGATAACGGAAACCACATAACTGGCTAACCCTGCGAAATGCCCACCACGCACAATCGCGCCTGAATTTCTCGCGGCCGTCAATCATGTATGATTCTGGCATGGTTGTGATACCACAATATAAAGGAACATGAGGAGTCGTAGCCGGATTATCGTATCCCAGCCAGACTACCCCGCCAATCGGATCTGGCAACCATGCCCTGGACTGAGTAACCATAAGGTAAGTTGCACGTGCACAGCATATTGTGCGCTCATAAGGGACCTTCAACAGATTGCGGGTGTCACCATTCATAAAAGGACTTGCAACGGGACTTTTAACAACATCTCCCTGCCTGTTTATGCTCGTAAGTGATCCTGTCATATCAAATGGGGAATTCTGATAATAATCCCTGAAGATCGATAATAGATCCTTTACTGACACCTTCTTGTCTGGCTTCACCGACAGTGGGAAATTCTCACCATTGGGATCCAGACTGAGAGAAGGAGCCACGGTACTCAGTACCCGCCACTCCCGACGTCGACTGCCCATGCTTTTCCGGTTGGAATAGGCATAACAAAACTCAAACTTCTCTCCACTTTCAGGGCTCCAAAAACCTAATTCTTCGGCCAGACTTAACACATTATCAGATGCCATATAATTTTCCCCGTCGGTAAGGTCTATGGTACGTATACGGCTGGAATTGGCCGATACTCCAATCTGGTCATCCGGAATCCTAACCGCTGCCCATACGGCTCCTATTT
Organism: uncultured Porphyromonadaceae bacterium; assembly: GCA_964465145.1. Classification (GTDB taxonomy): domain Bacteria; phylum Bacteroidota; class Bacteroidia; order Bacteroidales; family UBA12481; genus JAUVKA01. Next base: position 17,613 of record CAYXJR010000083.1, read on the forward strand.
TTCCTTTCCCAGGACCTAGAATCTCAAAATGCCAGGTTTCATTGGGATCGGC
>CAYXJR010000084.1:0-17309 GCA_964465145.1 uncultured Porphyromonadaceae bacterium
ATGGATAAAGCTTGGAAGCTATATATACTGCTATTTAATAATTTGTAATCAGTTTATGCTTTCCACTAACAAAAAAAATAATAATTGTAAATAAAGGAATGGTGAAAACATTTTATTTATCAACCTCTGTGTGCTAATAGTCCAACTTTTGTAAAAATCTTAATCAAGTTAAACAAAAACAAATAATTTTCAACAGAAATGATCATTTTCAGGATATATTTATGGACACAAATAAGTTGTAAATCCAGTTCCTGAAACCTGTAACATATATGAAATGAAGAATGTAATTGAATATATCAAGCAGATTCACAGTATTGCAGAAACCGGATTTCATTATTCAAAAAACCCCTTTGAAGTAAACCGTTATAAGGAAATATCTGAACTTTGTCTTGACCTTTTGGATAAAGCTACTTTGATCAGCCGGGAGCAAATCCAAATTCATCTGGAGGAACGAAATGGTTACAAGACTCCTAAGGTAGATATTCGTGCTGTTGTTTTTAACAGCGATGGCAAGCTCCTTCTGGTTCGGGAAAAAATTGATGGGAAATGGTCTCTTCCTGGCGGATGGGCCGACATTGGATATTCGCCCTCCGAAATGGCCATCAAAGAAACGATGGAGGAGGCAGGGATGATTGTCAAACCAATAAGACTTTTGGCAGTTATGGATAAGAAATGTCATGATCATCCCTCAGACCTTTATTACATTTATAAGATATTTCTGGAATGCGAGTTGTTAGACGAAGGCGAACCAGATGGCCTGGAAACCACGGATAAAGATTTCTTCAACGAGGATGAAATTCCCGATTTATCAGCCCCCAGGAACACTCCTGACCAGATCAGTATGCTTTTCGACTTTAAAAAGGGCATTAAAACACCACCCTATTTTGATTAAAACTACATCTATATTAAAGACCTGCGTACTAATACCCTTCATTAGTTTATTGATGTATGGGCAAAATACCTTTGCACAGAAAAAAAAATTGTTTGTCCCCGATAATTTTCCCTATGAACTTAAACCAGAGCAGGAAATAGGCCTTATGCTCACAGGAACAGGCCTTCTTTATGGTTCTGTAATTGGGCATAATAATAAACCTGGATGGGGCCAGATTCCCATTTCCCGCCTTGACCCAAAGAGTGTTTGGTTCATTGACCGTATGGCAATAAACAATTGGGATCCGGGCCTTAACAAAGCAAGGGAGGTTTTCGAACCTGCACTGACCCTCACTTCCCTCGGGCTAATAGGGGCTTATGGCCTGATCTCAAACAATCAGAAAAAAAATTGGTCGGAAATGATGTCCCTTACCCTGATGTACATGGAGGGACTTTATTTATCATCCGGAGTTATGCTACTTACAAAATCTCTGGTCAACAGGGCAAGGCCTTATGCATATAACAAGGCTCTGTCCATGGAGGATCGTATCAGGCCAGCCAATAATGAATCCTTCTTTTCAGGGAATGCCACAATTCTTTTTTATAATGCGAGTTTTCTGTCCCTGCTTTCGCTCGACCTTTATCCGGAGGCCAGATGGCCGTCATATTTAATCGGAGGTACTTTCGCCATAGCCGAATTATCAGCCTGGTGGTCAATCCGTTCAGGCATGCATTTCCCAACTGATGTCCTTACAGGAGCAATCTGGGGCAGTGCTACCGCCCTCTTTATTAACCGAATACATAAAAAAGGAGCTCATGGATTGAATATTATGCCATGGGTAATCCAACAGGGAAAAGGGATTGCGGTGAGATATTGGTTGTAGGTTGCGGGTTGCAGGTTGCTATAATCCCCGGGGCACAAGGCCCCGGGCTACGGGAACTTTTCCTTAAATTTTTATCTTTCCTCTTTTAACTTACTTTTGCCTTCTGCCCAATGCCTTTTGCCTTGAAAAAGGCCCCATCTCCCGACCTGCATTGCAGACCAAGGAGAATGGGGCCCCGGGACCTATAACCCGAACCTATATGAAAATTTCACTAATAAAACATTGTTTGGATGGACATCATAGAGATCGGAAAAATCCCTGTTAAGCTGAAAATCCCCATAAGAATCAGATCCTGATCTCCCCTGCGACCATACCAGGTAAACAATTGAACCAGGCCTGAATTCCCACCTCGCCACAAGGTTTGATTTAAACTCTTTGAAATTAAAATCCGGATAGTCGATTGAGAAATCAGGTATATCATCCAGATTTTCATCAATTAGGCAGTATCCATCATCCTTGAAATGTTCAATCTGTCCATCAGTAAATACATGATACCTGTCCGTATAATTCTCTGCAAGGGGATCTGTTATCATCTTCAAGTCAGAGTAACTACCTGTTGCAAAGAAAGGCTGTCCCCAGTATTGTATAGTGAATTCTGGCGTTATGTTCAGGTTCAGCCTAAGACTCATTCCTACTACTTTCTGATTGATGGCCCCAAAAATATATCTTGGATCTCCATGATAGTCAGTTTCTGATATATATTGGAGATTATTTTTTTCAAACATAATATTGGGAGCAAGGCTGATAGATAAATTATCAATCGGTCTGTAAGTGATATCAAGATTTGCTCCCTCGGTTTGGGAGTGTCCTTCAAGCATTACAGAACCCATCCCAGACAGCTCGAAAACCAACTTTTTCCTTCCATCGGTTTTTATACTGACATAAGGGTGAACACTTCCAGGAACCATAAAGCTAGGCCCGCCTCTTAGCATTCCTGTCGACAAGGAAGCAGGTTGCCCATTAACACCCACGCTCAAGCTCCAGTAATTGGTAAATTGCATATTTGCTCCAAGATTCGCACCAATACCCATGTGTGTTCCTGAAAAATCCCAGTCACTCCAGGCGCTCGAATTGAAACGAAGGGACCTGAATATACTAAAGGGTTCAAGGAACTGGTAACTTCCCCACACAATTGGTAATAGTTGGTCGGTATTCCTTATGAAACCAACATCATTCAGCTCTATTCCGGGGGATTTCCAGTTAAAAAACATCCCAAAGTTCAATGGGGAATTACCAACCTTGCCGATAAAAACAGAACCACCGTGCCCCATCAATGAAGTTCTGGTGGTATCCAGTTCAAGATGGCTTGCATCAGGCCGCTGATAATAATGAGAAGAAGAAGTCTGGGTCTCTGTTAATGCTTCAGTAGATCCATTCACCTGGCTGAAAAAAGTTTTGGCAGAAATCATGTATGTCCGGTCCTTGAAGTACTGTGTAAAATCCAATCCACCTGTATAGGCTGAGGAGTGCAGATAATCCAGGGGGGTATCCTCAAGCTTGCGGTTGGTGGCAGTAACCAGTCCACCAAAAATGGTATTGCCTTCATTTAGATCTCTTTGAACCGTTCCAATAAAGAAATTAGTTAAGGGCTCAATAGTCTCATACCTACGTTCACCCTCAAGGTCAATTTCCGCCTTTTCAGGCCTGGTGACCGTTTCAAGAGCTCCAACCGACCAGCCATTTTCGGTTTTACCCGACAACTTAGCTGCCCCTATTATCCTCGTGAAGGCAGGCATTGAGGTATACTCTTTATCTGTTAAATCAGGATATCCATGAGCCCTGCGGCCGATTCTCCTGGTATAAAAAAGGTTTTCATTTGCCAGGTCCCCATCGCCTATCATTAAAGGCATGCTAAGTATACTTCTGCCCTCAATGAAAAATGGCCTTTTTTCTTCGAAAAAAGTCTCATAAGCTGTCAGGTTAACCTGAGATGGATCAGCCTCGACCTGGCCAAAATCCGGATTTACTGATAAGTCCAAAATCATGTTGTTAGTGACACCAATTTTGGCATCCATCCCTACCGTATAATTATAATCCTTTCCTGTGGCAAAAGGATTACCCTCCTCCGTTTCATAACGCTCCGTTGAGGCTACAGTATAAGGAGTTATATCATATTGCTTCCTGGCCTCAACGCCCTCAATCCCATGTAGTTCGCCATAATGATCAATAAGCCCTGATGCATCTCTGGGAATGGGAGACCACAAAGAAACTTCTTCCTTGCGGAACAATAGGCGTAATACATTCAATCCCCAGCCCTGTTCAGAGTTTTTCTCAAACCTTAGTTGGGAAAATGGTATTCGCATCTCAGCTGTCCATCCATCCTCTCCGATATGTGTTTTAACAAACCAGATGGGATCCCATGTATCATCTTCATTGCTACCATTTCCCGACATTATCCTGTCGAGCTTTACTCCACTGGCACTTACCCAGAATCCAAAGGATGTGCGCAAATCATGATAGCTGTCAAAATCTACTCCTACCAAATCTCCTTCAATATTATCCCGCCTGGACATACGCTGTGAAATCTCAGAAACCTGAGAATCATGTGCCCATATACCAACATAGATATTATTATCGTCGTACATAATAGCGAATTCCGTTTGCTCGGTAGGGGCCACATCGGCATAGGGCTGGAATTGGACAAAATCACCGGATCTTTTTGCATCCAGCCATACCGATTCCGTCAATTTGCCATCGATGGTGGGTGGTGCGCTTTCAATTTTTTGTGTCCTGTAGATCTTTTTCACTTCATACCTGCCTCCCGCCAAAACACTGATGCTGAATAATAATGCTAAATAGATTAGAAATAACTTCTTCATAGTCCGGTAAAATATAGGTTCGAATACGGTAATAAGACGCTTCAGCCATTAATTTGCTACAGTGAAAGGATTATTTAAAATGATTCAAGATAGGGAACGGGGAACAGGGAACGGGGATAGAGATGGGGGACAAATTGAAAAAAACAATAGATCGACAAGTATTCCGCAGCCTAGTGGCTTGTCTCTGGGATTCATCGCATTCGAACAAATTTCATTTTGACTTATCCCTTTTGTTTGTTTATGGATTTGGTTTTAAAGCAAAAAAAAGGCTGTCCGGTACTTTTGGGACAGCCTCCTTATTATTTTGACAGTCACGTCTGTAACTGCTCAATTGCCAATAATTTTAGTGATAATGGCTAAAATTGTATTTTTCTAATCAAGCAGATATATGCGCATCTGACAAATTCTGAATTTAGTCTGTGGATCGAGTTCCCACATCATATCCTGGTATCCATCTGCAAGAAGTGCGCTGGTCTTCTCAGTAAACTTTGGTGCTCCCTCTTTTTTCAGGGCCAATGGCTGAGCATCCTGATCCATATCAGGTGTTTGTAGATCTTTGGTGCAGCCAACCATCAGAAGGCCCACCATCATAAAAGCTCTAATAATTTAAATAATTTCATAATTTGATCAAGTATTAAAAGGTTAATAACAAACTATTTAGACGAAATTTCTAGTATGGCCCAATTCAAGAAACTCTTTAATCCAGGCTCCTTTGTATAATCCATCGATTATCAATCCCATATTTTACATATAGGAAACCCTAGGTTATTGATTTTTTAACAGTAAATTATCAAAAGTGCGCAAAAATATATGACAACTTATTCAATCTGTTAGATAAAGGTGAAAAAGGTTACTATCGATCCCCCGAATCCCCCGAATCCCCTGAATCACCTTCCCCATCACATCTCTCACAACGAGTTGTGTGGCCGTTCTCAGTAAACGGGATTCCGCCTCGCTTCGCTCGGTAGTTCCCTTTGGTGGGGAGGCGATAAAGCCTGCTTCATTATTACCCTAAGGGTAGGTTTATATTTTTTCTGACATCTCTCACAGCAAGCTGTGTGGCCGTCAGAAAAAATATAAAAACCTGCTCCGCAGGTAATGAAGCAGGCTTTGCGGAGAAAGAGGGATTCGAACCCCCGGTGCCCCAAAAGGCACAACGGTTTTCGAGACCGCCCCGTTCGACCACTCCGGCATTTCTCCAAGCCCCAAAATTAACTATTTTTGCCGTATGAAAATGATCCGACTATTAAGAAATATTTTAGTGTTTGCACTATCCATAAGTATCTATTATGCTGGGTATTCTCAGGAATCGACCGTTAAAATTGGATTATTGAAATATTCCGGAGGTGGAGACTGGTATGCCAACCCGACCTCCCTACCCAACCTTATTCAATTTTGTAATGAACAACTGGGTACCAACATTGCTCCCGAGCCGGGTACAGTGGAGCCTGGATCCAGGGATCTTTTTTTCTATCCATTTATTCATTTGACGGGTCATGGGAATATTGTTTTCTCGGATCAGGAAATCAATAACTTAAGAAATTACCTCATGGCCGGGGGTTTTTTACATATTGATGATAATTATGGGCTTGATCCTTTTATCCGAAGAGAAATGAAGAGGGTTTTCCCAGAGCTGGAATTCATTGAATTACCTCCATCCCATCCAATTTTCTCACGGCCCTTCAGCTTTCCAGATGGAATTCCCAAGATCCATGAGCATGATAACAAACGCCCCCAGGCTTTCGGCATATTTTTAGAGGGTAGGTTGGTTTGCTTATATTCCTATGAAAGTGATCTTGGGGATGGATGGGAAGCACAAGAGGTTCATAACGATTCTGAAGCTGTAAGGCTAAAAGCATTACAAATGGGGGCTAACCTGATTAACTACGTGTTTACGAAAAGGTAAAAAAAGAAGGGCCATCCCGAATTCAAGGCAGGACGGCCCTCTCTGTTAGCGGCGGTTATTGTTGCGAGGAAGGGTGATTTCTTCTTTCTTGTACTTGTATCGCCCGTCTTTACTCAAGGCCTGATTTAAAATCCATTCAATATGCCCATTTGTACTCCTGAATTCATCGGCTGCCCATTTTTCAAGAGCCAATTGCATTTCAGGATCCATTCTAAGTACAAATGGCTTTTTCTTCATGGGTAATTCCAATTAAGCAGGGTTAACATCAAGTATCCGTTTCATCAGATATTCTTTTGTTCATGCTTCATCTCATCAGTAATATATTCGTAAGCTATAATTTGTTATCGTATCCAAACTACCCTTTCAAATACCTCTTTTGAACGCAAAATATAATTTGATACTCTTTTGATATCACAAATATATTTATATAATTTCTTTATGCAAGCGTTTTAATATTTATTTAATAGTTTTTTAATATCTATTTAATATTTTTATGATGTTTATTTGATATCTGTCTGTATTTTTTATGGATTTATGAATTAGGATAAAAAGAATTTGAGCCCTTTTAATTTAAGGAGTAAAAAAACCGCCCCGAAAAATCGGGGCGGTTTTTTTAAAAATTAGCACTGAGGCTTTAATTCATATACAAGTCAATAAATTTCAGGCTTCGGGATGGAATAGCTTGATAAGATCTTGCAAAATCCAAGATTCTTTTTACGCTATAATCTGATGGGGTATTCTCCACTCTCTGCTCTTCCTGAGAGAACAATGCTTCACTTTCTTCCATGATAGGATTCCACTCCTCCGACTCATCCTGGGGGCCATTTTCTGAATTGACAAAATTGAACTGGGTAGATTTTAATTTCATAGGCATCTATTAATTATCGTTTATTTTATAACGCAGCCAGAAGATGCTTATTATCCGAATAGTAAAACCAAATGGACAAATTTTTTGTCCATTTGGTTTGCTTTATGATACTGTCAGATTCATCTTCTTTTCTTCAATCATTCTACGCATATTGATAAGAGCATATCTCATCCGTCCCAATGCCGTATTGATACTCACCCCGGTCTGATCAGCGATCTCCTTAAAACTAAGACCACAGTAATGCCTGAGATACACCACGTTACGCTGATCATCAGGTAAATGATCAACTAGAACCCTGACATGCTGCATGATCTGATTGTGCACGAGAACATCTTCAATGTTATCCTCTGCCAGACTCTTGGAATTTAAAAGATCATAATCCGTGTCGTCATTAGAAACGGTATTTTGATATTTCTGTTTTCGATAATAATCTATTACAAGATTATGAGCGATGCGCAAAACCCAGGATACGAACTTTCCTTTGTCCTGATATTTCCCTTTGCGTAATGACTTGATAACCTTAATAAAGGTATCCTGGAAAATGTCTTCTGCTAGTTGGGAATTTTTCACGATTAAAAGAATGTAGGTATACACTCTTTTTTTATGCCGGTTTACCAGTATTTCAATACTGTTTTGATCTCCGGCAATGAACTGCTTAACGAGAACATGATCCTCAAGGTTTTGAACTTTCAAAACTACCTCCTATTTAATTATTCAGAAAGTAGAATTATTCTATAAACAGTCCTCCTATTAAATTTATACTAAACCAAAGGTTCTTAATTACAACGCAAGTATATGAAAAATATTTCAAATGCAGAACTTTTTTTTCTGCCACTAATAAAAAACCCTTAATTTCACACGGCAAACATTAGTTTTTCCCAACAAAGATCATGCCTAAAGCATTAAATAATACAGGAAACTGCATTGAAGTATTTAAGGCCAGGGTTCACAACCTCAAGGGAGTGGATGTTAGCCTGCCGCGTGATAAATTCATTGTTATTACGGGATTATCGGGTTCAGGTAAATCTTCCTTGGCTTTCGACACCCTATACGCTGAAGGGCAAAGGCGATATGTTGAGAGTTTATCATCCTATGCCCGACAGTTTCTGGGCCGACTGGACAAGCCAGATGTGGATCGCATTTCAGGACTGCCTCCAGCCATAGCTATCCAACAAAAGGTGAATACAAGAAACCCTCGTTCAACTGTAGGCACTTCAACTGAGATTTACGATTATTTGAAACTTCTATATGCCAGGGTTGGTGAATCCTTCTCCCCTATTTCCGGGGTAAAAGTGGAAAAACATGATGTTAGTGACGTTGTTGACTACATAATGAACTTGCCATCTGGCACACAGATAATGATTCTCGCCCCTCTTTCTATACACGAGGATCGAAGTTTGAAAGAACAATTAAAAGTCCTTGTACAGCAAGGATTTAGCAGAGTAGAAAAAAATGGCTGTATAAAAAAAATCTATGAAATTCTTGATCCAGGAAACGAATTGTGTTCAAACTGCGATTACAGTGTTCTGATCGACAGGATTGTGGTTGATACGGACGAGGATCTTCCAGCCCGCCTGGCAGATTCAGCCCAGACGGCATTTTATGAAGGTAAAGGGGAATGTACTGTAAAGGTCGTGGCAGAAGGTGGAATGCAGATAAATACATTTACAGACCGGTTTGAAGCCGATGGAATTATCTTTGAAATACCTTCCGTTCATATGTTCAGCTTCAATAATCCAGTTGGTGCCTGTCCAAGATGTGAAGGATTTGGAAATACTATAGGGATTGACGAGGACCTGGTGGTTCCAAACAAAAATCTGTCTGTTTATGATGATGCCATCGTTTGTTGGAAAGGTGAGAAAATGAAGCTTTGGAAGGATAGATTAGTTGAGTCGGCCACCGAATTCGATTTCCCGATCCACAAACCATATTACCTGCTTAATGATGAGAACCGGCGGCTACTTTGGGATGGAAACTCTTATTTCAATGGGCTTGATGATTTCTTTCACCATCTTGAGGATAAATCCTATAAAATCCAGTATCGTGTTATGCTGGCAAGATACCGTGGTAAAACCATTTGTCCTGAATGTCGCGGACAAAGGTTAAAAAAAGAAGCCACATGGGTAAAGGTGGCCGACAGAACTATCACCGATCTGATAAGCATGCCTATTTCCAGCCTGAAAAACTTCTTTGACAACATCATCCTTTCTGAACAGGATATGTTGATTGCCAGCAGGTTGCTAAAAGAGATCTCCAATAGAATAAACTATCTTGCAGATGTTGGATTAGGCTATCTTACCCTTAACCGAACATCTAATACGCTTTCTGGCGGTGAATCTCAGCGGATTAACCTTGCCAGTTCCCTGGGAAGCAGCCTTGTGGGGTCGCTGTATATTCTTGACGAGCCCAGTATTGGCCTTCATTCGAAAGATACCGCCAGGCTTATAGTTGTGCTAAAAAAACTTCAAAACCTCGGCAATACAGTTCTCGTGGTTGAACATGATGAAGAATTGATACGTGCAGCTGATTATATAGTGGACATGGGCCCCAAAGCAGGGAGATTAGGCGGTGAGGTTGTTTACCAGGGCGATCTTGCATCAATGCCGCCAACTATTGATTCGTTGACCGCGCGATACCTTAATAAAAGTGAGCAGATCCCGATCCCTAAAGTCCGTAGGCCCTGGAACCATTATCTATTATTAATGGGTGCTAGTGAGAATAATCTGAAAAATCTTGATGTGAAATTTCCACTTGAGGTATTCACAGTTGTTACCGGGGTGAGTGGATCTGGCAAATCTTCACTGGTTAATAAAACCCTTTTTGCCGCGATGGCCAAAAATCTGGGAGGTTATTCTGGTCGTACCGGCCAGCATGGTACTCTGACAGGAGACATACACCTGATTCAACAAGTAGAAATGATTGACCAGAATCCTATTGGACGAAGCTCCAGATCAAATCCGGTTACTTATATTAAAGCTTTTGATGAAATCAGGAAACTATTCTCTGAGCAGCCCTATTCGAAAATCAACGGGTATAAACCAGCCCATTTCTCTTTTAACGTAGATGGGGGCAGGTGTGATGAATGTCAGGGCGAAGGGGAAATCAAAGTGGAAATGCAATTCATGGCGGATGTTTATCTGGTGTGCGACCACTGCCATGGCAAAAGATTTAAGGATGAGATCCTTGACGTTAATTTCAAAGGGAAGAACATTTATGATATCCTGAACATGACTGTGGAGGAGGCTATAGAGTTTTTTCAGGATCCAAAGGACAGCTCTTCCAGGAAGATCGTCCAGAAACTTAAACCGCTTGCCGATGTGGGATTGGGATATGTAAAACTGGGGCAATCCTCCAGTACCCTTAGCGGTGGTGAAAGCCAACGTGTAAAACTGGCCTCTTTCCTTACTAAAGGGAATGATCCCGGACATACCATGTTTATTTTTGATGAACCTACCACCGGACTTCATTTTCACGACATAAAAATCCTCCTATCTGCCTTTAATGCTCTGCTTGACAGGGGACATACCATTATTGTTATCGAACATAATTCCGAGGTAATTAAATCAGCCGACTGGGTAATTGATCTTGGCCCTGAAGGCGGACAAGAGGGTGGGTTAATCGTTTATGAGGGAACCCCGGAGGGCATGGCCAAATGTAAAAAATCTTATACCGGACAATATCTAAAAAGCCATTTTGATGAAGAGCGATAGCGTAAAGGATAATAATAAGGCCAGCCTTGCCGAAAAGCTCCAAAGTGATGACATACAAACAGCCAGGGCAGCTGTTGCGAGGGTCAGTAAATTTGTACTTAATTCTTTTGGATAATCGGATGATTTGCTTAATCGCGATTTGAGAAATAGCGCATAAACTGGGATCTTTCCCAGGTACGGGGATCTTTATGATTGCGATAATTCATAGCTCCTCGCATTTTATCTACCGATTCCAATCCTTTGGAATCCATCCATTTATCCAGATCGTTAATCATTTGAGTAAGATACTCAACCCCATTTTTGTACAGGGCTGAGCATACCTGCACAGTGGTTGCCCCGGTCAAAAGGAGTTTGGCAATTGCCTTGTAATCGTGAACCCCCGTAGAAGCAGATAACTGGATATCATTCTGGCGATCAGAGACCAGGCTGATCCACCTAAGGGTTTGTCGGAGATCAGAAGGAGAGCTGAACACTTCTGCAGAAGTCATTTTCATCTCATCAAGGTTGATATCCGGTTCGTATAAGCGGTTAAACAAAACGGCTGCATTCGCCCCGATGGCATACAGCTTATTCACCATAAACAAAATATTTGTAAAATAGCTCGACATTTTAATTACCAGTGGAATTTGTATCGTATTCCTGACCTTCTCAACCAACTTAAAATATCGTTCCTCATATGCAGCAGAACTGTCGCCGTCCAATGGCAGGATAAACACATTGAGTTCCAACCCGTCGGCTCCAGCTTCCTGCACCTTCGAAGCAAATCCGGTCCAGTCAATATCTGAAACACAATTGATACTGGCAAATATCGGAATGTGTATTTCCTTTTTTGCTTTCTCTATAAGATCAAGGTAATGATCAACAGAATGGCTCTTTGAATAATTGATAATATAATCTGCAGCTTCCGGGTATGCATTTTCAGAAATCATCCTGCCGGCCTCATGGTTGATCTGCTCTTCGAACAGAGATTTCAATACAACGGCACCAGCACCTGCCGCTTCAAGCTTTCTTATTTTCTCAACCGAATCCACCAGGCCTGAACTGCTGACAATAATAGGATTTTGGAGTTTAATCCCTACATATGAGGTTGTTAGGTCTGCCATATTAATTGGATTTTGTTTTAGTAAAAGCAGGGTGCAATGTACTGGATATATTCCTTAATTTCAATCTAAATAATCAGTGTCTTGAGCCAAAAATCAGTGATCCTACACGGATCATTGTACTACCCTCCTCCATGGCAATCCGATAATCTCCCGACATCCCCATGGATAATTCCTTGAATAAAGGGAATGCTTCTTGGTACCTGGCACTGACCCACTCAAATAATTGCCTGAGCGCATGAAACTCTTGCCTGATCCGGGACTCATCGTCCGTCAGACTGGCCATACCCATCAGACCGGAAATTTTTACATGATCGAGATTAATAAGGGCCATATCATCCAGAAAGCTGAACAGCTCCTCCTCAGACAATCCAAATTTAGTTTCTTCTTCTGCGATATGAATTTGAAGAAGGCAAGGAATCGTCCGACCCGACTTTTCAGCCTGTTTGTTGATTTCAACAAGTAGTTTCATGGAATCCACCGCATGGATCATACTAATAAAGGATGCCATGTATTTCACTTTGTTGGTTTGAAGATGTCCGATGTGGTGCCATTCAATATCTGTTGGCAACTGGGCTTGTTTCTCAACCATTTCCTGAACCTTATTCTCACCAAAAATTCTTTGCCCGCTATAGTAGGCTTCAAGTATGGTATCCACACTTTTGGTTTTCGAAACTGCTACCAGCTTAACCGATTCCGGTATTTCCAGTCTGATGCTTGTTAGCCTGTCTGCAATATTCATAAATTCCAATTATCCTCAATATAACACAAGAAACAAACTTATTCAAATTTACATTGAGATAATGTGAAATAAATTGACTTTTTTCATGATTCTGAATTGTATTTTTACTGAAGTGGAAAAACTGTATTAGAGGTTTCTATTCCCGAAAGCATGAACAAGCCACATTATGTTCTTGAAAGTGACGGCAGGAAAATTGCATATGTTCGTGTAAATGATCAGAATATCAAAGCCAATGATGTAATCAGGAAAGTTTGGGAGCTAAAAAAACAAAAAGAAGGCAAAACTGTCCCATCAGGTTGCAGTAGAAACCCTGGCCAATATGATTGTATTTGATTTGATCTATATGGAAATCAGGGAACATCAAACCAATTATTATTTAAGGAATGATGATTCTCAGGACTATTAAACAAAATTTATCCAGTATCTTCATAATTTTGGAAGTCAGATTAAACCAATCTCATTAATTATTGTATATAAATCCCTTTTTGAAGAGCAGATCCAACTTGAAGATCTTGAATTGAGCAGGAACAATTAGATGTTGTAGAGGCAGTTATAGCTTCAGTGAAACTGCCGGTTAGTGTGAAACTGAGCCCTTATTATACGAATCCGCTGGCGATGGTAAAAAAACTGGATCAGCTGGGAGTGAAAGGAGTGGTTCTGTTTAACAAATTATTTCAGCCAGATGTGGATATTATAGCAGAAAAACATATCATTCCCTGGAATCTTAGCTCACCTGAAAAATATAAATTAGCGCTGCGGTATGCCGGTTTGTTATCTGGTGAGGTAAAAACCGACATAATTGCCAATACTGGGATTTATTCCGGCAAAGATATCCTTAAACTCATACTTGCAGGAGCGAATAATGTTCAGGTAGTTAGCACTTTATACAAAAACGGAGTTAGTCATATCACCGCGATGCTTAAAGAAATGGCCGATTGGATGGATGTTAAAGGATATAATTCATTGGATGATTTCAGGGGTAAACTTTCCAGGAAAAATCTTACCCATCCTTATATTTATAAAAGAGCCCAGTATATTGATATACTCTTGCATTCTGAAAGACTTCTGGGATAGGTTGTGGGTTGCGGGTTGTTTTAATAAGTAATTTACAATTATTTCCCTTCGTCCCTTCGGTCCCCTCGTCCCTTTCCTATTTCCCTAAATTCCCTAATTCCCCGATTATTTAATCCTAAAAATATATCCCGTACCCCGAACTGTATCTATAGCGACGGAATTTTCCTTTTGAAGATATTTTCTTAACCGACTGACGAAAACATCCATACTCCGCCCAAGGAAATAGTCATTCTCCCCCCAGAGCTCAACCAGGATATCTTCGCGTTTCACCAGCTTATTTTGGTGCTCCAGGAAGTATCGTAAAAGCATGCCTTCTTTCATGGTTAGCTTATGGCTATCCTCAGGCCCCGTCAGAGCCAATTCTTCAAAGGAAAACACATATTGTCCGATCTGTGTATTTTGATCAATTGAGACGCTGGACCTTCTCAAAATATTATTAATCCGAAGAACGAGTTCATCAACATCGAAAGGTTTGCATATGTAATCATCAGCCCCAATTTTCAGTCCTTTTAGCCTGTCCTCTTTAAGGCTTTTGGCAGTAAGGAACAAAAAGGGAATATCCGGATTCTTGCGTTTGATTTTGACCGCCACTTCATAACCATCCATTTTAGGCATCATAACATCTAAAACACAAATATCCGCAGGCTTATCCTGAAAGTACACCCAGGCCTCCTCCCCATCCCGGGCCAGGGTCACTTCAAAACCCTGCATACTCAAGTATTGCGACAGGATATTTCCCAGATCAGGATCATCCTCAGCTAATAGAATTCTTTTTTCAGCCATGATATGGAATTTTAATGGTGAATGTGCTTCCAGAGTTAATCTTACTTTTTAAAAAGACCTCCCCCTTATGGGCTTGGACTATTTGCTTAACATAAAAAAGGCCCAGCCCTAAACCCTTAACTTTATGAATATTACCAGTGTGTACACGGTAGAATTTATCAAATATGTGTTTTTGCTGATCCTTTGAGATCCCAATTCCATTATCGCTAATCTCAATAGTCAGCCCATTTTCTGTAAAAGCCCTGATACTAATTTCAGGATTCCCATTATTATATTTTGCCCCGTTGACCAAAATATTGTGGATAGCCATGGCCATTTGAGTTTCATCCCACATAACTTTCAGGCCATCTATCCCTTTGTAAGTTTCGACAAGTGTCAAATTTTTGTCCTTACATTCCCATCTGAACGCTTCTGCCAGGGCCTGCAAATATGGCTTTAATTCGAATTCCTTTCTATCAAGTTCGAATTGTCCTTTTTCCCACATACTTACTTCCAGCAAATGGCTGATCTGCCTGGAAAGGTATTTATTCTGCCGGCCTATCATTTGGGCCATGCCGAGGATTCTATCCTTATCATCAAGTATAGTGGGATTTTCCATGGTTTTGGTGGCAATAGCAATGGTAGACAAAGGGGTTTTCAACTCATGGGTCATATTATTGATGAAGTCTGTCTTCAATTGAGATAAACGCCTCTCTTCCAACATGTTTCGTAAGGTTATAACAAACACCAGAGCAACTAGTATCAGGGCAAGAGCCATTATTACCAGGATACCGGCCATCTGCCCTATCACAATTTTTTTCTTATGCACAAAATCAACAAAACTATCGAATTTGATGCTAAAAAAAGAGCCCTGGTATGAATAATTGCTTACCTGAATTGAACCAGTTGGGATCTGTAAGGTATCTGCATAATTCCAGTCTTTTTCGGCTACCTCATCATATATGTGCAATGTATCAGGATACATAAAAAAGCTAAGATCGGTGATTTTTAAATGAGTATTAAACTCGGTGTATATACCTTGGCTTGCCAGCAGTTTTGAGATCACTTGCTCTAATCCCTGTTCTTTTACCAGGATCCTGTGAACAATACCAAAATAAGCTTTTGGATGTGATATTATGCTGGACTGATCCTCTTCCTGAAAATTTTTCAAAAGAAAGGAAATGCTATTTTCTAAACTTATGTATGCACTATTAAAAGATACTCCTGGCCTGATTATCTCTAATTCATCGATTCCACTGCTAATAATCTCTCTATACCGGTAGTCAAACTTATCCTTCTCCAGGGAGAAAATCCTTAGAACCGAAAAAAGTTGAATACCAAACATAACAACAATAGCTGCAATAGAGAGAACAATATAGAATACAGATTTTTTCACTCAGGCTTAAGCTTGTAAAAACTATTTATTCGGTATAAAAATAAGTTCATTCTTCGTACCAAAAAGATGTTAACCTTTCGTTAACCGGACATTAACACTCAACTACAGCTTGTTGCAGTATATTTGAAACCAGATAACCAATACTGATTAGATCATGAAATGAGTCATATGGTTTCTTTCATCTCAAGTGGAAATAAAAACCCTATTGACAATTTCATCTGACAAGTTAAAATAAAATTTTACTCTGATGAAAATACAAAAACTCTTCTTACCCATCCTGATTATGGCCTTCTTTTTTTCAGGATCTTTTGTTCAGGCCCAAAGCAAAAATGAAAAAGAACAAGAGCAAAAAATACGTGAACTGGAAAAGAAACTGGAGCAAGCCCTTAAAATGAACCAGGCAGATATGGAAAAAACCCTTCAGGAAACTAAAAGAATTCGGGAGGAGGACCTGGTAAAGATACTCGAGAATCAAAAAAAGATCCAGCAGAAAGCAACGGAGCAATATGAAAAAGCCTGGCAGGCAGAAAGTGGTAAAGACTGGCAAGACTGGGAATCGCAGGGTGAAAATCTCAGGAGGTTCTACGATGTTCAGAAAGGATCTAATAAAAGTAGATTTAAAGTGGTTGAACCCGATTGGCTAACTGATATTCAGTTTGATTTTGAGGGTGAACCATTCCGGGAGCTTAATGGTATTTATGTTTCACCTGGAAGGGCGAGAACTGCCCTTACCATCCGCAAAGAATTGGATGATGTTACCTTCGATACCCAATTTAAATATGAAGTAACTGCAGGGTCCAATGGAATCAACTTTAGCGTTGATGGCCAAATGGAGGAAGGAACATTGTTAATCAGGCTTATCAAACCCAACGGGAAAGTATTGCAGGAAATAGAAATATCCCCTTTGGCTGATATCAGCTGGAATCAGAACCTTCGATGGGAAGATGATGAGAACGAGGAAGAAAACCTGGGAAGCTGGATTATTGTGGTCTCGGCGAAAAATGCCAGTGGCCATTACAATGCAAATATCAGAGCTAATTGATCTGGTTCAGCCAATAACAAAAAGAGGGCGTCTTATTATTAAGGCGCCTTCTTTGTTTGATATTTGATACCATAGTATTACTTAAGCGAATGTATTACCAAACCGCTCCGAAGTTTAGGTTCGAACCATGTTACTT
>CAYXJR010000085.1:0-17144 GCA_964465145.1 uncultured Porphyromonadaceae bacterium
TAGTGAAAAGTTACAACTTTATTCCTTTTTGGTTCTGGCTTGTCCAGGTTAGGTAAAACAACAACATACTTATTTGTAACTTCTTGATATTTTAATTGGTATCCAAGATAATTGCAGTATAAAATCTCAACCTTATTCCAATTAAATTGTTGACAAAATATTGTAGAACTAAGTAGGCAGATAACTAATATTAAATATATTTTCTTCATTTTATTTTCTTATTAATTCTGATCTATAATACAAGGGTCTACCTATACCACCAATATTTTCATTGCAATAGGCCATCAAGAAAAAATCGATGGAATCATTACTAATTTGATAATAGTGTGAAGTATATGATATACCATTTTCAAAAATGAGCTTAATATAGTTCCTGCCATTAAACGGCGTAACATCATTAAGATCATAATTATAACTCCAAACAAACTCTGTCTCGCCACATGTTATGTCCCTTATAGAATTTTTAAAATATCCCGTGCTATCCTCCTTAAATGAAATTTCTCCAATTTCTGGAAAATCATCAAGAAAAATTACGCGTTCATCAAATGCTGAAGTTTTTACACTATCAATTTTGGCAATTTGCCAATTACCAATGAGACCTGTTTGTGGAATTTTCTCTTTATGGCACCCAATGATAAGAATGAGTGCCATTAATAAAGGTATTTTTTTCATTTTGATAAGGTTTTGTTATAGGGAATATTTTATAATTTAAGGAAATTTTTTAACAAATTCAAATTATTCCAGAACTATTTACAAACCAAGTGTTTAAAAATGTTACGCACATCTTGTCTGAACTTGGTTACCCAAGTGTTAATAATTTTCCCATCTTAAAATAGAATAGAAACTACTTCATTTAATAATTAGCTGTTATTACATCTCTATTCCCTGTTAATTGTTTGTTTTAAATCGGTTGTGAGATGAATAACATCCAGATTATAATATATAAATCTTGATTCTTTTGAATAATCCTAATAACCTGTTCTATCAATTTCTTAAATAGCTTCAATAAGTTTTGATAAAGTATAGGATTGGGCTCACTCCAAACCGTGCATTCCACTGCACGATTTTTGCTCATAAGAAACACAATTTCTCCCCTATTTATATAAAATAGTCCACAAGTACAATGTCGAATCCGGCCCGTGCGGAAGCCGCAAAACTCAATCAATATGGCATATATATATTATTTTTTTTATTTTTTTTGATCTCCCAAGAATACTTATATATAATTTAAGTAAAAAGGTGTGCTTTTGAACGCACGATTTTCAAGTGACTGGAATTCCGATCTTTAAACCTCCTTTTTTCGGCACGATTTGTTCAGTTTGTTCAAAACGCTGTTTTGCACGATTTACTAATTAGGGTTAATGCTCACGACTACTGCCAGATACAGCGCTATTTCCCTTTGAACGATCAAATGCACGATTTTTTACCGGGTTTTCTACAAGTACCTAGTGGGAAATTTTGAAAACACATAGATTAAACAAGTAATCACTGTGGTTTATTACGTTGATTATTGTAACTTCATGGCAGTAATAATGTCCTTTGCCTGTGCCTAATTCAAACCATAAATTGCCGCTTATGGATGACCTCTATTCTACAGAAATCAGAGTTAAAAAGTATGTTAAGCAGTTCGCTATCGTAAACTTCGGCGAACCGTGCGACTTTTCACAGGAAAAGTACATTCAGAAACTCGTCTTAACAGGTATTAAACGCCTTCATACAAAAAAATTAATCTATTACGATGTGAGTGGGAATCCGGTTGAAATAAAAAAGGATCCTGGCTTCCTTCCGTGTGAGGACCGCAAAATCCCTGACGAACCTATTACCAGACCGGCTGTACTTCGAGTAAGGATACCGGTATATATGATCTACAACTACGGATGGGAAGTATCCAAAACTTACCAACGTGAAGTGAATTCAATACTTGAGTCTAACGCTAAAGTTTTTATGAGAACTATGGTTGCTTCCCATTATATAATACATGGATGTCTCGATTCTGCTATTTATCACTTCCAGGAGAAATTTGCTTTCCATGATCATATCTGGGAATCGGAAGCCATTAAAAAGGATCTTCAACGTTTTGGCCTGCCCCAGAAATACACCTGGCATAAACCTGATTTCAACAAAATCAATAATTATTTTCTTAAAATTCTGTCCTCAAAAAGGACAATCACCCATTTAGCGCAAAAAGAGTATGAATTACATTAATAAGCCCTCCGATAATCTTGGTGGAATATCCCGGTTTTACCTGGTTCCAGTTGATCAATATGCCTTGCTTTCCACCCCGGATGATGACCAAATCCGGACATTATCAATAAGCTCCTTTGATACTGCCTGGGAGATATCCGCGATCTATCAAACCATTCAGTATTCCGAAAAGCTTCAATCTTCCTCATCCGGGTTTTATTATGATAAGTCATTCACTGCCAGAATCTCTAAGGATTCTCCGCAGACTGCTTCAGATCTCAGATCTTTGCTAAACAGGACTTGGATCTTGATATTTCAGGATCAAAATGGATCCTGGAGAGTTGCCTCAAATCCCACCTATCCCATGAGAATAGAGTTTTCATCCGATACGGGTGCAAAGATCTCAGACCTCAATCATTTTCAAATTCGTCTTACTTCCAAATCAGCAGATCACTCTTTCTTCATAAATAACCCTTTGCCGTAGAAAATTCCGGCGCCCCCCTCTATACCCCTTATAAATAGGGTGCTATTGCTCTGATTCTGTCCTTTAATCAGGCATTTCCGTTGGATACTTTCACGATCAAAATTGATCATCCAAACGGAAATGTAATGAGCAAATACACATTAAATATTGATGGTTTCATCGGAGGCTATGCATTCTCAAAACGCCTGGTTAGAAATTTCCTCGCTGATGCCGGAAAGAATCCTGTTACAGTAAAAATATCCTCACTGGGGGGCGAGATAAATCACGCTCTGGACATTCATAATCAATTTGCTGAACACGGGAACATCACCTGTGAATTTTCTGCCTTCAACGCCAGCTCAGCCACATTGATAGCCCTTGGTGTCAGGAAATCCCGCATAGCTGATAATTCCTTTTACCTGATTCATAAAGCCCTTATATGGGTTGATGAATGGGGCAACATGAATGCTGATGATATCGAATCAGTCATTGCCAAACTCGATAAACAAAAGAATGAGCTTGAAACCATCACCCTGACTCTAGCCAAGATGTATGTCGAAAAAACCGGCAAACCCCTCCAGCAGATCCTTGACCTGATGAAAAAGGAAACCTGGTTGACTGGTGAACAGGCCGTTGAACTGGGCTTTGTCGATGAACTTTTTCATCCTAAAGGAAAGACGGATCCTGTCAAAAATGAAAGCCTCCATGCTTTTGTGAATTACTCAGATCTTCCCGATCTGCCAACCATCCAGGATCAGGACCCGATCCCTGGCCAAACTCAGGAAATCTCTGACGAAGGGATCATCAATAAACTGAAATCATTCACTCGAAAACTTATCAATACACAATTCAAAATGAAAAAGTTCACTGCGCTTTTCAAGGTTCTAAGTGTCGAAAGCCTTGAATCAAACGATGAGAAAGGCATATTCCTCAATGAGGAACAGCTTGCATCCATCAATGCGTCCCTGGAAAAGGGATCCAAGGCCGAATCCGATTTGGTCGACGCAAACCTGGCCATTGAAGCTTTCAATGGTATCGATCCTAGCATAGCTGAAGCCCAGACAACCGAAGATAAGGTTCAGGCTATCCGCGATTACATGACCCAGAAGCCTGGGAAAAAGGCTGAAGGTATCCAGAACGATTCAGATGACAATACTTCAGATGATGGAGTCGATTGGGATACGCTCATGTCTTTGCCTCACATGCAGGAGGACTATTAATAGAAATCATTAATCTCTAATTCTCAATAAAGATGGACGTTTCACAAATTATTTCCGCTTATGGTGCTTACTATGAGAATTCGGGTCAGAATAAGGCCCGTGTAAGGAAACTTCTTACCCAGGGCCGGGTTACCCCTGGTATATGTACCCCTATCAAGACAGATGATACAATCTTTCGCCTGGCTCAGGTAACTCTGTCGAGTATTGTCCAGCCTTTCCAGAAAAGCTGGACTCCCCTGAATGGTTCAGCATTCACTCCAAACGAATTGAAGCTATATCATTTCAAAGTTGATGAAGATATCGAACCTGATGATATCGAAGCTACCCGGCTGGGATTCCTGGCCAATGACAGCATCCTGCGTAAGGACTGGCCTCTGGTAAAATACCTTATTGAATACAAGTATATACCCAAGATCAATGAGGATATGGAACTCAAGGAATATGGTAAAGGCGAATATTCTATTCCGGAAACCGGAGTTGCAGGTCCTGCAGGTACAGGTATGAACGGCCTAAGGAAACTCCTGCAGGATGGCGTTGATGGTGAGACTATCAATTCTATTTCCCTGGGTGCACTGGATAAGGACACCATTTTTGACCAGGTGGAAACATTTGTTGACGGTATATCTGAAGTTTACCAGGGTGTACCGATGGATGTGTGTATGTCGCCTTCATGGAGGAAGTATTATCTCCGCGATAAGAGGGCTAACGGATATTATCAGATCCCGGGAGCCAACCAGATCGATGAATCCATAGACTTTACACCTCAAAAGGTTAAAGGGCTTCCTTCCCTGTCTGGGACGGATGTAATATTTGCCACTCCAAAGGAGAACCTTCTTCACATGACAAAAAAGTCAGCTAACAAAACCCGCTTCTCGATTGAGGAGACAAAAAGAGCGGTTAGCTTCCTTTGCGACTGGTGGGAAGGAATGGGATTCGGAGTTGACGGAGCCGTTTGGACTAACCTCGAAAAGGCAGTATAGAGTTGATAACCATTAATTTTTGATATAATGGATTTTACTGATATTGGAAAAGTACTCACTGATGGCAAAAACCTTGGAGGTGTTGCCCAAAAAGTATATTTCGGACTGTGGGGAGATGTTGCAACCTGGCCTACGGAGCCTTCTGCTCCTATGGACCCGGAAGAAGCCGGTATATTTACCGGTGACATCACTATGGCATCCGGAAAGCGTATGTTCGAGCTTTACACAACGGAAGATCAAGCCAAATTGGACATGAATCCAATTGGTGAGGAAGCCGGCAAAGGATTCGAAATGGTTCTTAA
The DNA here is from genome assembly GCA_964465145.1 of uncultured Porphyromonadaceae bacterium. Lineage (GTDB taxonomy): Bacteria > Bacteroidota > Bacteroidia > Bacteroidales > UBA12481 > JAUVKA01. The sequence goes on from CAYXJR010000085.1 coordinate 5,150, forward strand.
CGTCTTTAGCCCTGGCCTGGCAAAGAAGATCCTCGGATTTATCAATGCCGTCAAGAATGAAGACTTAATCTTTATCGTTCCTGACAATGATGGTCAATACTATCTTATGGGTAACGAACTGCGGTCGGCTAAATTTTCAGGCGGCGACGGATCCGGAACCGGTTCCACTACCGAGGGGCGCAGGGGGATTGCTATGCAATTCACCTTCCATGCCGCAAACCTTTATGAATATACAGGTGTAATTCCGTTGACCCCAGAAATATAAAATCATGTGGCATCAATATTTTAAGGTGAAAAAGATCCGGCCCGGGCGCGTTGTCGTGCCCGGGCACGGAACCCTTGATTTTTCTAAATCAAACATTCCGGTGGCAGTATGTCAGGAGTTATATGAAAAGGAATTCCCATATCTCGAATTAACCGAGTTAGGCAAGGAAAAACTCTATGGCGTTAAACCTCAACCTGATCAACCATCGACTGATTCACAAACTGAGAAGGACCCTTCGCCTTTTAAAAAATCGTCTGCGAAAAAACCGGCCCAAAAGAACATGTCTAAATAACGTACCCGCCCTTCAAGTCAGATACAGGTACATTTAAACACGCGAAGCCTCCTTCCCAAAGGGAGGCTTTTTTGTCCTTTTTCGCCTTCTCCTTCAAGGCTACTTTTCGCCTATTATTTATTATTCTTAAGTAAATCAATCGTAAGAATCATAATAAACTATCATTAAAATTGAATCCAATGAACTTAGAACAGAGCGCCCATCAAGAAATCTCCGATTGGTTTAATTCTTCGATGAATTATACCGAAGGAGTAATTCTTTATTCTAAATACGGCAAGAACCCAAGCCTAAAAAAGATATTCCCGGGTAAAGAATCCCGCTATGCCCGTAAGCTTGCCTATGAACTCGGCAAGATTATCGGGATAAACCATGTAATCCCTCTAATAGAATCCAAAACAGTTGAAAAAGTAATTCCAATTGAACCATTGCCACAACCGGACAATGTTCAGAAGGACTCAATTCCGGATATAATGGCAAAAATCATTAAGCGTATGCAAAAGGTCTATACAGATAGATCACTCTTGCATAAAAAACTGAAGGCCGTGCCACCGGATAACCGCTGTGATAATGTTCAAACCCGAAAAGAAATAGTTGAGAAAATGTCCAAACTATCTGATGAAATGGATAGCCTGTCTGAACATAAATCCAACTATCAAATAAATGGAATCCTTCCGGATCCCATCAAGCTTTTTGGAAAACCTTCTGACAATAAACCAGCACCGGTTGATTATAATAAGGCTGGGAAAAGACGATTTACCCTCCAAAAGTCTATCTCGAAAGACAGATTGCTCCTTGACTATCAAAAGCCAAAGAAGCAAGCCGAGAAAAATCCGATGCCAACCGGCCCTAAACGGACACTGATTGAGCAAAGGATTAAAAAGAAACTTGCTGAAATAAAAGAACTTGATAAAATCTTAAACCATGATCCTGGTAAAAACTGCTGATCTTTCCCTGCCTGATCCGGAAGAATCCGGATCTAATGGTTCTTCTGCATTCTTTGAGGTTGACCTTGAAGTAAATCCAGATATGGTTCCCTTCCAGGTCGGGAACCTTACCAAAGTAATCGGGGATCTGGTTCCTGGTCGAACGAAGCATTATTATTCCGATGGGAATTTCAACATCATGAAGCTGATCTTTCATTTGCTAAGGCAAATTGGATCAGCTCACATAATGCTTTCAACCTACTCAATCTCGCAAACTACCCTGGAACAGATACATTCAAGGATTCAGAAAAAGGAGATCCTTTCAATAAAATTCCTGATTGATAACCGTGTTAAGGTAATGAGTCCTAAACCATTTCAGCTATTGAAAGAGTCATTTCCTTACCGCTGCATTTCGCTTCATGCCAAAGTTGCCCTGATCTGGAACCAGGACTGGAATATTTCCATTGTCACTTCGCAAAATGCAACCGATAATCCTAAGCTTGAGCGAGGGGTAATATTTACGGACAAAAAAATCTTTGATTATGACAGAGCAATCCTCGAGGGTGCATTTGACAGAGGAACAGATTAAAGAGATCACCGATATGGCTGAACTCTTTTTCCCTCCGGAAGATATCGCCATTAATGTCGGGATCGACATTGAAGAATTCAAGATAGCTGTCCTGTCTAAACAAGGCGAAATCTTCCGTGCCTTTAAAACCGGTTGGCTCAAAGGTGAGATCCCTCTTCGCAAAGGAATTGCCCAGGCTGCTGCCAATGGATCAAATCCTGCCCAGGTTAAACTTCTCGATCTTAAAAAAGAATCTGAATCACTATTCGACTTATGACACTATCACTACTTGATAATAAGAACTATCTTGAAATCAAACAGGCAATCCTTGACCCTGACAACTCTAACCTTTCTCAGAAACAGCAGGAAATCCTTCAAAGATGTGTATCAGGAGCCAGGTTGCTTGACAAGTATCCGGTAATCCGTAATGCAGTTAAAATCCATAAGACAAAATATCCTCATATCACAGATAGACAAGCTTACCGGGATATGTTGATGGCTCAAATGATATTTTGCTCAACAACCAAGTTTGATTATGACTTCTGGCATGAATGGCTGCTCAGTAATATTGTCAGGCAAATCCAAAGAGCAGAGAATTCAGGGGATCTTAAAGCCTGGAATGCCGGCCATATGGCTCTGATCAAAGCTATCGGTGAACGCCCGGTTGAAGAAACCGATCCTAAGCTTGTTCAAAAGCATAAGTTTACCCTTACCATCAACAATGGGAAACAATCTGTTTCTGTTGATCTGGATAAACTTAACCTGATACCTCAAAAAGCAAGGGAACAAATTGCTGATGGATTGTACCAGGAGATAACCGATGTTGAAGCCGAAGAAATAATGAATACATGATAGATGAGAATATCCCGTTAAACACCCCTCAACTGGCATCGGTTGTACTTAATGCCAAGAACAAAGTTGATATCTGGGGCAGGGGAACAGGAAAATCCTTCCTTGTCGGATGGGATATTAACATGGTTAACCGGGTATTGCCTCGATCAATAACATCGGTAACCGGCCAAACCTTCGGCCAATTGCTGACCAGGACTCTCCCTTCTACTTTCAAGTTCCTTGAATCCCTCGGATACGTTAAGGATAAAAACTTTGTGGTAGGTCGCCGGCCTCCCAGGAATTTTGAAACTCCATATGAAAAGATTATGAAGTTTGATAATGTCATTTCCTTCTCAACGGGAAATGCAATCCTTATGTTATCCCAGGATAGGATCGGATCAGCCCGTGGGCCGAATGTCGACTACGAGATCCTTGATGAGGCAATCACAATAAATAAAGAGCGATACGACCAGGAAACCTCACCAACAAACCGGGGTAATGAAGAACGCTGGGGATCCCGTTCAAGAAATCCTATTCCATGGCATCACGGATTCCATTATGTTTCATCCATGCCGCATCTTGTTATCCAAAAGTGGGTACTCGATTTTGCCGCTTATTATGAGTCGGAAGCCGGAATAAAGATATTCTCCACCTGGAATCGTGTTGTTAAACTTCAGATGGAGTTAATCTCAGCTTACCTGGATAAGAATACCAAATTATTCCGGGAAATATGGAATGAAACCATCCGGCTTCGCCGGTCAATTCGTGCTTTCATATCGAGCGAACAACTGTGTTTCACCCTGGCTAATGCCTTCGACAACATCAATAATGTTGGATTATCCTACATAGTCCGTGAATATGAAAAGCAAACACTTCTGACGTTCTTGATCGAGATCATGAACATTTTTATTGATCAGGTTGAAGATTGTTACTACCGCATAGATGAATCCAGGCATGTTTATTATGAAGCTACCAATGATGATTTTATTCGGGATATGGCTGAAAATACCGATTGGGATTTTAACAAACTCGGCACTCCCGATTCCCGGTTTGACCTTGATTGCAATCCTAATAAACCTCTGGAAATTGCTCCGGATTGGGGATCCTCAATCAGTCTGTTTTCTATAGGGCAGGAACGAAACTTTGATTTCGTTTCAAGACAGGCCATTGCTACTGATAACTTCATTAATGAATTCTTCGCCAAGCCTGAAACTTCCAAGGGTGTTATGATCAATGACCTGGTTGATCAGTTCACCGGGTATTATCGCTTCCATGCTGAAAAAACTGTATTCTTCTTTCGTGATCGCTATGGAGATTCCCGGAATCCTGGTGTAAAAAATGCCAAGAGTTACAACGATCAGGCTATTGAACGCTTGCAGAAGGCCGGTTGGCTGGTTGTTGACAGGACTCATTCAGGCATGGAACCGCCTCAGCATGATAAGTATTTGTTGTGGGGTAACATCCTGCAGGGTTCTGATCCTAAGTTTCCACTGGTCAGGTTCAACGGTGCTAAATGCAAATACACCCTGATATCAATGAATAATACGCAGGTTATTGAATCAGAAGGAAAGTTCAAGAAGGATAAGTCAAGTGAGCGGAAAAAATCTATATTGCCTGAAGAAGCAACTCACTTCTCCGATGCGGTGGACAAAAGGATATGGACCAAGTATGGTGAGTTACTCAGGCAGGACTCGACATTCATTCCTGCGAGATTATAAAGCTTTACTATCTTTAGGACTGGATTCATTATAAGAAGTAAAAAGTTAATGATGAGTTAGTGCCTTATTTAGCGTTTACAAGCTATTTAAGGCATTTCCTTTTTATCCTGCTATCCATCCCCTGATTAGCATGAGTTATTGTCATATTTCCTGAAAAAAATACCTCTTTTTTCGCATTTCAGCTTAGGGCGGGCTGGCATCACTATCGTAACATGGCGGAGCCATGTACCGGAAAAAACTGCCATCTTTCTGTCTGACTTTCTATTAAGTCAGGAAATTTGTCAATTTTTTCCGGGGTGGTTCCTTTTTTTCTCAGGCAGAAAGAAAGGAAGCAAAAAAAAGACGTTTATTTTACAATTGTATCCTAATTAATAAACTACTTTGCTTGTGGAAAAGCATTATAAGCAATAGTTATCGATGTCAATCTATCTTCAAAGATGACTGCTGAAGTTGCATAATCACTATAGGGATTAACGGATCCAACATAAGCCCAACTACTTGTGGAAAGAATCTTTATCCATACATATGCTGTTGGGTAGGTTTCTTCGTCACAATAATACTTGATATCATGGTCAGAAATAAAAGTCTCAGTTCCACTTATAGAAAACTCAAATAAATCGTCTTCCATAGTCATCCCAAAAGGTGGTTCGTCATCAGTCCCTACAATATTCACATACATTGAATAAGCAGTAGGGCACCCTGTAATATACACAATAGAAGACACGGCTTCAGATATTGGCTCTGGATTAGGATTCATAAAAGACTGAATCCCTATTAAAGCAGTAAAAATAACTGCAAAAGATATGATTCTTCTAATTTTATTTTTCATTTTTGTAAAGCTTTAAAGTTATTGTTTTCCACCATTTTGACGATAACGCCTTTAGCTATGCCAACCAGGTGGAAGGTGGGTTTAGCTTCTTTTTATAATCAATTGGTAACTGTCAGATTTTAGGCAATACTAAATCTAACTTAATTTCACTGGCATAATCACCTCCTTTTAAATAATTAATGGTCTCATTATCAATTAATGCGATGGACTTAACGTAATGAATTATTAAGTTATGAACTTTTATTTTAAAGACCATATATGTTCAACTATTTAGAATCATTGTTATTAATGTCTGCAAGCAAACTCGCAATACACTATAATTCTATTCATTGCTACAGACACCAATTTGAATCTCCCGGTAGTTTTCCTAGGCATATTAACTGGAAATGCAGTTTTTCAGTGATTCAGAGCAGATCAAGCCCATGAGATGCTTTGTAATATCCTCATTAGATGATTATTAAATACCATAGGGGATTAGCGCAAAATGGACAATTTGCCATTTTTGTGATGCTTAAAAATAATAATTCTCTTTTTGCAGTTTCCTCCCTTTCCTTTATCGATAAACAGAACCTATATGCGAATGGCTAATTTTACGGAAGGGTATGGTAAAAATGTACTACTTATCCTTAATGCAGCGCACTGAAAAACCGTACTTTTTGAGGACCGCGCTCCTGTACACCCCGTCGCTATCGTTTCTCAGGTAACGGCAATAGGCGTCCTCCTCCTCCATCATCAACGATGACGACCAGAAGTTGGCGTAGGAGCCAAGGTTGACATATCCGCCGCCATCGATGTCGCGGTAGCCGCCCGGAATAGTCTGGAATCCACTACTATTATCTCCATTGCCGTTACTGACCCACCCTGAAGTCGATTTCAATTTTCGTCCAACATCACCAGAATTACGAAAACCTAAACCATCTGCATCTGATGAACTCATACCAAGATACTTTTCAAGTGTTTTCCATTCCTCGTCACTCGGCAAATGCCAGCCTGGAGGGCAGGCAGTTTTGGCAGCCTCCCAGTTATACAGAACGCCATAAACCTTATAATTGACAGTATGCCTAGCTTCGTCATTGCTCTGACCGTAAGAATCATAGACAAAGGCACGTGGTTGGTTGAGTATAGCAGGTCCGTCATAAGGTCTTGGCAAATAAGCAAGGTTCTCGGTCATCCAGGTTTGGGTACCAATGGTTTTGTAAAAATACTTTCTGCGATCATAAATAAAGCTGTCATCTCCTGCTGTAGTTCCACTATTGTCAATAGTAATACCAACTCTGTGATAACCTTCATTTGCTGCTGAATCATAGGCTGCAGCTTCAATCCCATATATTCCATCGGGATAATCTTTTGTATCCAACAGAAATGAATATTCATTATCTCCAATAGCATAATAGTCGGTTCCTAATAATAACCAGGTTCCATCAAGAATACTGAAGTTGACATGATCAATCCCTATATTATCTGTAACCTTTGCTCTTAAGGTAATCTCCCCTGAAACTATCTGATTGTTTTGAGGTGCAAATATTTTGACGACGGGAACTTCTGTATCAGGCGCATTATCAATGTAAACATCAAATGAATACTCCCCATAGTTCCCTGCAGCATCATAAGCTGCTATTGAGAGCATTATCAAACCATCTGGATAATTAGTCGTATTTAAGCTGGCTGTAAATTGAAAATATGCAGACGTAGAATCTTTTTCAAAAACGACCCAATCTTCGTCTTTTATCATAAAAACAACATATTCCACTCCAATATTATCCGTGGCTGTGGCCACTATATTGATCGTTCCTCTCACTGTTGCATCTTCATCCGGAGAGATTAGTTTCACTATAGGTTTTATTTCATCAACAGGACCCGCAACAATCTCAATTACAATACTTGCATCACCTTCAACATTATCGTCATCGATAGCAACGGCACGAATAACATGGTCACCTAATTCAACCTCACCAGTTTCCTATGAAAAATTATAAGGTGAGTCTTCAACAGAGGCTATTCTTGTATTGTCAATATAAAATTTGACTTCTTGAATTGAGCCATCTGAATCATGTGCATCAACCGAGAAAGTCACTAATTCTCCACTAATAATCTCTGAACCATTGTCTGGTGATATTATCTCACAGGTTGGTGGTTGATTCTTCTCACAACCACAAAGAAATGCTAGGAGCATCAGAATTGATAGCAACTTTTTCATGGCTAATAGATTTGTACCTGTTAAGTTACGATAAAAAAATGATATATTAAGGATTACTCGATTGTTTGATTATTGAAATAACGATGTAACAATCAAATTGAAATGTGTAGTTCCATCAAGTTTACCAAATCAATTTTGCGCTTTTCAGTCAGAAAAATGATTCTTGATGGTATATTGGAATGTGAAATTGAAGAACTCTCTGCAAATGAAAATATTTCATTACCAGCATTCATTTTCTATGATTCTGATAATGACTTTGATATTGAATATGAGATAAATTCAAAAGGTTTATCAACAAAAGTTCAAGGAGTATTAAGTGTAAAAATATAAAGCCTAGTGTTAACATTTTGTATGTTCCATAGGAGTTTTAGTGCTATTCGTACTGCAGATTGCAACTCATTGTCTCGACAGTTCTCGGACAGATCATTAGCTGCAATCCACTAAGTAACATGCAATTTACCGTTGTCACTCCAAATATTCCCACTATGCATCTTTTTCTTTGCTTCCAATTAGCTGACAAAGTTACTTCGCAACCAGGAAAATGTAAAGGGGCGGGATCTTCTTTCGTTTCACTATGGATCCAGTCCTTCGGATTTGTTCAATTCATCCTGAATTGACATACACCCCGTTGACAATATTCCTGGCTTGCTCATGGGTTCCTGTCATTAATTGACAGGCGGGCCTGATGCCATAACAAATCCCAAAGGCATGGGTGAATTTCATGATTCAATTTACCAATGACGATCCTGATTTCTGGATCCAGTTGAAAGGTCATAATGCGGGTAAGCCCCTGAGAGAAAAAATCCCCAATTCCATCGGAGTTAAAACAGATCCGGCCATTCTAGTGCCGGATTTTTTGTTTTATACCCTGGAGTATCTTCATTTATCCGGAGTATTCCAAGCCTATATCTCAGGCTCTGTTGTCCCTTTCATTTCCCAGAGAAACATTCTTACCGTTCTGATTAATCACTGGTATGCCATCGGCCAAAAGAAATCCGCAGGGCAGCGGTCAGTTGTATGCTAAAGGTCTATTTCCTTACATCTTCTCATTATAATCCTGCAGGGATGGATCCTAATCCTCTCTGCCAGGTTTGGATTGGTCATGCTGATGATCACACCAAGGTTTTTAGCAAGGTTTACCGCTCCTATAATATGCCTAAGATGCTCTGTCTTGCCAGCCAACTTGCAAGGGAGCGCAATATCCCGATAACCTCATTGTCGGCTGATCCCTGGATTGAGGAGATCTATACCCGGCAACCTGTACCCGGTGGATAACTCTCCTTCGGGTTTATTCTCTTTTTGCTCTGTTCACCTGTTTTTTCGCTTGCTTTTTTCGGTTCGCATAACCCTATTTGTTCACAAATCCCATGCTAAGCTATTGCCGGAATTCTGAAGACGGATGGATCCTGTGAAAAGGATTTTCCCGGCATATCCTCAATGCTTTCCGGTATTCCAGTTCCTCCTTGTCTCCTTCAACTGCCGTCAATTTCACTTGCATATAATTTCTAAACTAAATTTTACGGTCATGAAAACTTTTGAAAAAATCTACATCGGAAAAGGAAAACAGGTTGGCGATCTGAGCATTGTGAAAGTAATCCTTAAACTGGAGGACCTCCAGGAACTGGCCTACCAGTTTGAAGGAACCACCTATGTTTCCTTCGAGGTTGCTCAGATGATCAACCCAGACAATTTCGGTCGTACGCACACCTGCTACTACAGCAAGTTGGTTGAAAAGAAGGCTGAGGCTAGCCAGAAAAAGACCAAACGTCGCACCAAGAAATCCCCGGCAGAAGCCTGACCGGAATAATTCTAAAAAGAAAGGCTCCGGAAACGGGGCTTTTTTTTTGGTTTATTCAACATTTCAAGCCTAGGGTGTTCTAAATATCCTCATTTTCTTTAATTTGTAATAAAAAAACAAAGATGGAAACTGTTTTGACCCCTTTTGTCTGGTATTATTACTATCAGACAAATCCCCATGAATCACATCGATACAAATCCTGGGAATACTGTTACAGATATTTTATGGTCAATAATGCAGAAGACCGAGACCTTGCCGGATTACATTTAGGCTTTTATTTGGCAAGTTGGGGTATGTTCAGGGGAGCAAGTGGATTGCTTCAAAAGGATTACAAAATCTATGTTCCATTGATTGACATCCTAAAACAATACAGTCCTTTATCTAAAGAAGCCATCGGTACCTCTAAGTATTTACGTGGTGTTTTCGGCCTTAAACAGGATCTGTATAACTATTTTAAATCGAATGATATAATATCAGATCCATCTGATACGCTTATTTCCAAGATAATCCTTGGAACCCTTGGAATTACACCAGCCTGGGATCGTTTTTTTAGAAAAGGCCTGAAGGAATATGGTTTTTCCAACATTGGGATGACCTCTAAAACCTTTATAGAATTGGGAAATTTCATTGAAGAGCATAAAGAGGAAATTCAAATTTTGCAGTCTAGAATCCGGGCATATGGCGAATTGGATTTTGATTATCCCACTATGAAGATTATTGATATGTTCTTTTGGCAGTTTGGGCAACCTGATGATGATTAAATCGCTTTTTCTCCACGCCTTAAAATTCAAATTGGCTTAGCAGTCAGTATATTCTTACAAGGCATTTGCATTTTCACCGTCTCCAATCCTTAATTATTTGCTAAGGTGTTTCTAACATTAGTGAGACACCATGGGTTCTCACAAGGATTTTCCCGCCATATACTTTCTGTTTTCCGGTATTTCAATTTGACCTGTTTGGGCTGATCTCTTTATGTGTCCCAAAATCGGCTTCTTTCCTGATTTATAGCATAAACCATCTAAAGAAGCAAAGTCCGAAAAGCTATTTTTTCCACTACACATTTTTTTCTCTATGCCTTCCAATTGGCTGACCAAGTTACTTCGCAACCAGGAAAATGTAAAGGGGCAGGATCTTTCCTCGTTTCACTATGGATCAGGTCCTTCGGATTTGTTCAATTCATCCTGAATTGACATACACCCCGTTGACAATATTCCTGGCTTGCTCGTTGGTTCCTGTCATTAATTGACAGGCGTGCCAGATGCCTTAATAAATCCCCAGGGCAGGGGTGCTACCACATGAATTTATTCCTTAATAATCTCGCTGAAATCAAGATTTCTTATTCCTCTAAAGTTCCTGCAAAAGATCGGCCTCAGGTCAGCTCATCTAGGGATGCCGAACAGAATTTCAGGCTGGTCTTTGATAATATTGAATACCGCGAATCTTTCTACATCCTTCTCCTGAACAGATCCAACCGGATCCTCGGATTCAACCTTATCTCCCAGGGAGGTATTTCCGGAACTATTACCGATATCCGAATGATATTCCAAACTGCCCTGAAAGCATGTGCCTGCGGCTTAATCATCGCGCACAATCATCCGTCTGGTAACCTGCAGCCTTCTTTAGCCGACAAAAAGATCACCCAAAAGATCAAGGAGGCCGGCCAGCTTCTGGATATTCATCTGCTGGATCACATTATCCTGACCAAAGATTCCTACTTCTCATTTGCAGATGAATCACTCATTTAAGGGGCTTGCCCCTTTTTTTGTTCGGCTTTCCTTTTCCGATTTTTCCGGTCATGATTTCATTAACAGTATTATCGTCATAAATTCTCTGCTAAGATGTACCGGATATTCTCAGTTCACTTATGTTCCCACAATGATTTTCTCGGCATATCCTTGCCAGGGCTTCGGTATTCCAATTCCTCATTGCTGGGCTGATAATCTCCAGTCCTGTATCTGCATTTTAACTTAAATACTTAGAAATCATGACTTACGAAAAAAATTACATTGGAAAAGGAAAGAGAAACGAAAAGATCGATTCAATCGTAAAATTCACCTTCAGACTGAAAGACCTGGAAGCTTTCGCATATGAATTTGAAGATGAAATGTATGTTTCAGTTGAAACAGCCCAGATGAAATCACCCGACAAATTTGGCCGCACACACAATGCCTGGGTTGCCGTCCTTACTAAAGATGAAAAGACTGAATAATATCAAACCCTTAATTTCAAAAAGAGCCCTTCGGGGCTTTTTTTTTTGCATAATTTATATCCCTTCTGCCAATGCATATCCCTGGTTCATTAGTTTGGGATCATTCTGCTTATCATCACTCTTTTCAATCAGCCCAATAGCAGAGGATACAAAACCTGGAACCCCCCAAAAAACCAGACGGCAAGTTAAGCTACAAAAATGTAAAATTATCTATTGCTGATCAAGGTAACTTTCATAACTTAGCGTATGATAAAATGATAAACATCCAATGCCAATGTTTAAAATCAAAAAAATGCTATTGCTAATAAGACCTAGCCCGAGTTTCCTAGTTAAGATTTCTTCTTGACCTTAACTATAAGGCAATA
>CAYXJR010000086.1:0-16927 GCA_964465145.1 uncultured Porphyromonadaceae bacterium
ATATAGGCTTATATCATTGAATACCTGTTGTTTAGTAAAGTAAAACCCGTTTTAAGGAAAAAGACCAGCTTCCATATAATCCTGTTTCAATATATTTCCCCAGATAATTACCTCTTTTAGGATCAATGTTAAGACGTAAAAATATTGCGGGCTTCAGCGAGTTGATTTTGAATAATTCACGATCAGCAAAAATATCATCAGGGTAATCTTCATGGTTGACCTTATACAGCTGATTAAAATATGCCGCACTCATCCCAGTACTCAGCATGGGATTAATTTTCAATTTGTAATGCACAAGTGCCTCAAATTCACCGCTCCCGAGGAGTTTAACCGGATAAGCATGATTTTCACGATTATACATAAGACCATAGAAAAGCCTTGTTTCAAGAAAATGCCTTTTATTTTGACCGAATAGAGAATTCCCAGGAGAAGACTCCACTATCTCCTCCATCATTAACTGCTGGGCTGAAGCCAATCCTGATGAAAGCAGTAGTAAAAATATCAATATATGAGGATACCATTTCTTGTACATCAGCTTAAGATTTTAAAAATTTGAAAGGATGCTTCTGTTCTTAAATAACAACTTTTAATATTCTCAGATTCCTTAATTTCGATAATTACCGGAAGTCCACTTTGGATTTGATATATCCCATAACGGACTATTTTGTCGTTGGCATCTCTTAAATTGAAGTATAAATAGTGCCACTTGGTGGGATCCTTCAGTTCTTCGTCCTCAATTTCCACTTTTATTGAACCTGCCTCTGAGCTCACTTTGAGGGAGCTTTTTACTTCTGTTTTATTTTCCCCACCATTGGATAAAAGCTTGGATGCCTTAGGTATACCATATCCATGGGCAAAGTCGTAATATGGATATAAATGGCCGGATCTCTGAATCAGATCAAATATTTCCATGTTATTCATTGAAGGGTTTAATTGCCAGGCACAGGCGGCAAACCCGGCAATGAGTGTAGCCGAGAAAGACGTTCCATAAAGGGTTTTCCATTTGCGGGGGCTTGCGGCCATGACTTTCCCTGATGCCACAACATTCGGTTTCAATGATCCCGACATATTTGGCCCGTAGGAGCTAAATTCGATGTGGATCCCGGTGTCAGGATTAATTCCTCCAACGCTCAAAACACTATCAGCGTCTGCAGGAGTTACAGCATATTTCCAGTCTTTATTTCCATCATTGCCTATACAATTGACAACCAGAATACCTTTACGTGCAGCAATATTTGCCGCTTTTGCCACCGGCGTATCGTGTCCTGTCATATCCCTGACAAAGTATCTGTGGTAAGTATAGCCCAGAGAGGAGCTAATAATGTTCGCACCCATTTTATCTGCCCACTCAGCTGCCTGGATCCAATATAATTCTTCCTTCCATGGTTCACCTGATATTTCTGTCCGTGCCAGGAGAAATTTTGCATCTGGTGCTAGCCCGGTTGGCTGAAGGCCCGCATAGCCTGCAATGCACGAAAGGACAGCAGTTCCGTGAGCATTGTATTTGTATACATCAGTGGATTGTCTTGCAAAATCCCAGGTTGCAACAATTTGATTATTTTGATGGAGGTGCACGAAAGCAGGATGAGTATCAACTCCTGGAAACCCTCCGTCAAAAACGGCAATACAAATACCTTTTCCACTAAGGTTTTTTTCCCTTAGCAACTCTGCCTCATGCCAGGCTAATTGCTGTCTTGCTAATTCCTCATCAGGCAAATCATAAAAGGCAGGAATTACTTGGGCCTGAACCAAACCTGTTGAAAAGGAAGGCTGAATATCCTTTATAAAGGGAAATCTGCTGATTTCCTGTAACTGATCCTCAGAGGCTATTACAAGCGCAGCATTCAGCCACCTGCTTGAACCACAAAGTTCAACGCAATAATGAGATATAATACTAAGATACTCTTCCTTAACAGGTAAATCGGTCTGATCAAATGGGCCAATACCCAAGGCGGCGCGTCGTTCAAGTGCAGGAGCAGAAAAATATTCCTGTGGGGGAGTATTAACTTCTCCTTTTCCGGAAAAATATATCCAGACCGGATTTTTCTCCTGGGAATAGCTATTTGAATAACAGCTTCCAGCCAGGCACATTAATGATACAAGCAGTAATCTCGGTATTGTCACTTTGTTAGCTACGGGTTATTAAACAAGTGATATAATGATGTACCTGTCCCGGAAATAGGAAAAGTAATTCTCAAAAGACGAATGAGGGTCGAAGAAATATCCTGGATGTTGGTCCTCGCCTGAATTGTTTTGTGTGAAATACCCATACCCCACCAAATCAAGGGGATCCTGGTATCATAGGGGTATATTGATTGAAAGTCGGCCACCTGCTCGCCGTCCTCAATCCAACCTGGTTTTAAAATAATGGAAATATCTCCTGATCTGCTGGGATAGAAGCTATTTTGAATTACAGACCCCTCAGGATTTATTATGGACGTATTGATCATGCGATCAGTTGGCAGGGCACTAGCTACTCCATCAAATTGATTTAAAAACCTGGCAGTTTTTTCCTGAATTTCAGGTAATGAAATTTCATTTTGGTCCACAAGGGTTTGATCCAGATATAGTTGCTGGTTCATGTAACTCTCCACCCATAAGTTTTCACCATAGATGGCGCTCAGGTAGGAATTAGTCAGGGCTACTGCATTTAGTGATCTGAATCTGCCTGCCGGCAAGCCCTTGCTGGCAGCATAATCAACATTCCAGCTGCTCCCATGGGTAGCGGTAAAAAAAACCACAACATTATCTTTTCCCACACGCTCTTCTAAAACATTTAGAAGCCAGCCAATTTCTGCGTCTAATCTAATTACCGCATCCATTACTTCACGGCTTTCAGGTCCAAATCTCTTAATTAGGCCAGATATTGCTGAGTAAGATACCATTAAGAGGTCTGGGTCTTTGTCCATGCCAAGCCTTTCATTATAAATAGCCGCAATAGCCATTTCAGTTGTAAGGCTGTTTCCGGCAGGGGTGCTCAGCAGAACCTCATAATCCTGGTTAAGGCTGGCTTTTTTTAGCCTTTGCATTTTATAGGGAAACAGTTTAAAATCTTCGTAAAACCCGATTTCAAATTTCTGATTATCCGGATGACAATTAGAATAGGCTGATTCTGAAAGATAAAGATCCCAATCCTTTGATATCATATCATCAGGTCGACTCTTATTATTGAAATTAACTACCCAGTTTGGAAGGGATTGAGAAAAAGCTGAACTAGTTATCCAGTTCCCTGATGAGGTGTCAAACCAGTAACAACCATCAACAAGATGACCAGCCATGAGTATGGCTGCATCAGGGTTTAAGGAAATACTGATCACTTTTGAGTCTGAGAAAGAAGAACTTTTCAGGGCATCACCAAAAGTTGGTGTTAGCATTTGCCTGGGGCTGTGTTTTCCCTGCTGACTATTTGACCCAATAGTATGGGCCTGGAAATCCTGGGTGCTTCTGGTTTCTTCCTGCCTTAGACGATTATACCAGGAATCTGCAATTATACCATGCTGGTAAGGAGTAGCACCCGTTGAAAGGCTGGCATGGGAAGATCCGGTACCTGCCAGGTAATGATTCAGCCAGGTATTTTCAAAGGAGGTTCCCTGGTCTACAAGTTTTCTTAAGCCGTCTTTCCCAAGATATTCCCAATATTTTTCTATCCAGTCATATCCCATTGGATCTGCTACAATTCCTACAACCAACTTTGGAATTGTGCCAGGGGTTTGTCCAAAAAGAAGAGAAGTACCAGAAAGTCCTATAATAATATATAAAGTTATATATAAGATTTTTTTCATTTAACAGTTCTATACATTAAAACGAATGTGAAGTATATCTCCATCACCTACCAGGTAGTTTTTTCCTTCTATCGCCAGTTTTCCATTGTCCCGGCATGCTGCTTCAGATCTTAGGTTAATGAAATCAGAGAATTTCATTACCTCAGCTCTGATGAAGCCTCTTTGAAGGTCGCTATGAATTACTCCCGCCGCTTCCGGTGCAGTCATTCCCTTCCTGATTGTCCAGGCTTTAATCTCTTTTGGCCCGGCAGTAAAAAATGTTTGAAGATTGAGCAGGTGATAAGCCGACCTGATAAGTTTGTTGACTCCGGGTTCTTCCAAACCGATATCATTCAGGAATAAAATCCTGTCATCTTCGTCTTCCAACTCAGCAATTTCCGACTCCATCTGCCCCGCAATTATCAATACCTCAGAATCTTCTGTCTGAACAGCCTTATGCACCTCCTCAACATATCGATTTCCATTCTTTGCTGATTTTTCATCAACATTACAAACGTAAATGACGGGCTTAAGAGTAAGAAGAAGCAAGTCAGATATAATTTCCTTGTCAGATTCTGACAAATCCAGGGTCCTGAGGTTTTGAAGATCTTCAAGATGATCCTTTATTCGTTGGAGTGATTCGATGGCTGGTTTTGCCTTTTTGTCTCCCGTCTTTATGAGCTTTTCCCATTTCTGAATTCGCTTATCGACCGATTCCAGATCTTTGACCTGCAATTCAAAGTCGATCGTTTCCTTATCTCTCACGGGGTCTACTGTTTCATCAATATGAACGAGGTTTACATCATCAAAACAACGAAGCACATGAATAAGGGCATCACAATTTCTTATGTCGGACAGAAAACTATTTCCAACCCCTTCGCCTTTACTCGATCCCTTGGTCAGCCCGGGGATATCCACAATTTCCAGGCTGGTAGGAACGATACGTGCAGAATTGATGATTTCATCTATCATTGTTAGTCTTGGATCCGGAACTTTTATCTGGCCCAGGTTAGATTTATTAGTGCTGAAAGCAAAATTGCTGGTTTCAACTTTATTTTCTGAAATGCAATTAAATATGGTTGTTTTACCGATGTTGGTAATCCCTATTATCCCGCATTGTAGACCCATAATAATTAATTTTTGCCGCTAACAAAGGTACAAAATTTAGCAAGTTGAAATTGTTCTGATTTTGCAGTATTAACCAGACCAAAAAATCCGGCAGAAAACAGTATTTTCGTCCTAAATCTGAATAATCCAGATTATCATGTATAAAGACTACAAAGTAATTGACCGGGCAGCTGATAATATTCGCATTCTTTCCGCTGCTATGGTTGAAAAAGCCAAATCCGGTCATCCTGGTGGAGCTATGGGAGGAGCTGATTTCATTAATATTTTGTTTTCAGAATTTTTAAATTATAACCCGGACGATTTGACCTGGCCTTTCAGGGATCGTTTTTTCCTTGATCCTGGTCATATGTCACCCATGTTATACGCAGTATTGTCTCTGTGTGGAAATTATTCGCTGGATGAACTCTCTGAATTCAGGCAATGGGGCAGTTCCACACCTGGTCATCCCGAGCTCGATATTAGACGTGGTGTAGAAAACACAAGTGGCCCGCTGGGCCAGGGACATACTATTGCAGTAGGTGCTGCGATCACAGAACGTTTTTTGGCTCACCGGTTCGGTGAATGGACTAAGCATAACATCTACACATTTATATCCGACGGAGGTATTCAGGAAGAAATTTCGCAAGGAGCTGGAAGGATCGCTGGTTTTCTTGGTTTGGGAAACCTTATCATGTTTTTTGATTCGAACTCTATCCAATTATCAACGGCCACCAATGCTGTGACTTCAGAGGACACGGCTGCTAAATATAAGGCTTGGGGGTGGCATGTTATCAGTATTGACGGTAATGATCAACAGCAAATCAGGAATGCCCTGTCAGAAGCAGTTGCCTTTGAAGAAAAACCAGTCCTGATCATCGGTCATACAATAATGGGAAAGGGATGCGTTGATGAAAATGGCAAATCATTTGAAAGCCAGAGTGCCACCCACGGTCAGCCGATCTCAAAAGCAGGAGCCTCCTTCCCAAAGACTGTTGAAAACCTGGGGGGTATTGCGGAAAAGGCGATTTCAATTTTCGATGACGTTCAGGAATATTATGATAAAATCCGGCTGAAGAAATTGGAGAAATTCAGTGAGCGGAAGATGATTGAAGATAATTGGCGTTGGGAAAATCCTGAGCTATCAGCCAAGCTTGATTCTTGGCTGGAAGGCACATTGCCCAAGCTGGATTTTTCATCAGTGGAACATAAACCTGGGATTGCCTCCCGGGCAGCATCCGGAAATGTTCTTGCAATGTTGGCTGGTAAAGTTGAGAATATGATTGTGATGTCGGCAGACCTGGCTAATTCTGATAAAACAGATTCATTCTTAAAAAAAAGTAGGGCTTTTAAACATCAGGATTTCAGTGGAGCATTTTTCCATGCAGGAGTATCTGAACTGACAATGACAGCTTTGGCTAACGGAATGGCTTTGCACGGTGGGGTTTCTGTTGCCTGCGGAACTTTTTTTGTTTTTTCGGATTACATGAAACCGGCAGTACGCCTTGCTGCTTTAATGGAGCTCCCGGTAATATATATCTGGACACATGATGCATTCCGGGTTGGGGAAGATGGTCCAACACACCAACCTGTGGAGCATGAGGCACAGATCCGCTTAATGGAGCGATTGAAGAACCATTCAGGGATTCCTTCAGTTCTGGTATTACGGCCTGCAGACTCTGCAGAAACCTCGGTGGCCTGGAAGATGGCCATGGAAAATCGAAGGAGCCCCACAGCATTGTTATTGTCGCGCCAAAATATCCCGGATTTACCTGCAAAAGAAGGTTCTAACCGATTTTTAGATTCATTAGGTGCGGGAAAAGGCGGGTATATTATAATGAAGCCAGAGAAAAAGCCTGATCTGATATTAGTGGGAAACGGTTCAGAAGTTTCAACCCTTTACTCAGCTGCAATTGAGTTGAATAATAAGTATGGAATCGAGGTGCAGGTAGCATCTGTTCCTTCTGAAGGACTTTTCAGGCTTCAGGATACAAGCTATCAACAAAAAGTGCTTCCCCCGGGAATTCCAACCCTCGGACTAACAGCGGGTTTACCAGTGACTCTGGAAGCTTTGACAGGGAGTGGAGGGTTTGTCATGGGGTTGGATCATTTCGGATATTCGGCTCCAGCTGAGGTTTTGGATCAACAATTTGGATTTACTCCTGAAAAGGTTGTTAGTGAAGTCTTAAGCCTTTTCCCTGGTTTCAGGAATTAAACTATTCTCCTCACCCGGGATCAAATATATATTAATCTAACTTGATGGATGAGATCTCAGATCATCAGATTCTGACATTGTTCCGTAGAAAAGGCGAGGCTGAAAAGGCCTTTGGAATGTTATTGGATAAATACCAGGAGAGGACCTATTGGCATATTCGAAAGATAGTACTCCATCATGAGGATGCTAATGATGTTTTGCAAAACACATACATTAAAATCTGGAAAGGACTGAAAGGTTTCAGAGGTGATTCGGAATTATTTACATGGTTGTATAGAATTGCTACCAATGAGGCTCTTTCTTTTTTAAAGCAAAAATCTAATAAAACCGGAAGAAACATCGAAGATCCTGATATGACCTTAAGCAATCGCCTCCTTGCCGATGATTACTTTGATGGTGATGTTATACAATTAAAGTTGCAGATTGCAGTATCTCAACTTCCTTATAAGCAGAGACTGGTATTTCAAATGAAGTATTTTGAAAATATGAAGTATGAAAAGATGTCGGCTATTTTGGACACGAGTGTCGGGGCGCTTAAAGCATCCTATCATCATGCTGTAAAAAAAATCAAGGCAGGATTGACAGAAGATTAAACCTTCAACTGTATTTTACGTCAAATTAATAGTTTACGAGATAATGATGATACCTGAAAATAACGATAAAATATTCTTCGAAGGCGCTAAAGAAAATCCTTTCCTGGTTCCTTCCGGATACTTTGCAGAATCACGGGCACAAATTATGGAAAAAATTGCCAAAGAAGTTGATGCCCAACCTGTGAAGGGATATAGTCTTCGACCAAGATTGCTGTGGGTGAGCGGAATAGCAGCCAGCCTATTGATCGGATTGCTGCTTTTTCAGAATTTGATTTATAAACCATATCGGGATACTAAAATAGCCCAGGAGCTCAATTGGTTTATTAATTATGCCGGATCCGATTTGAACGAAGTAACACTAGCTTCTTATTTCGCCGAAAAAGGGATTAGCCTTGACGACCCATTGGATGAAACATTAGACATAGAGAGATCCAGCCTTCTGGAGATGACCGATTATGATGAATTGTTTATAATTGAAGAGTGGATAAATATTGAAAAGCAAAAGAAATGAAAAGATTATTATCAACATTCTGCCTGATTTTGTTGGTTTTTGGTTCATTGGCCGCTCAGGGTAATGGACCGGGGTTTGAAAAATATATGCAGCGTTTTAAGGCTGAGAGAGTTGCATTTCTGACTGATAAATTGGATTTCACTGTTGAAGAAGCACAAAATTTCTGGCCTTTGTACAACCAATATCAGGATAAGCGGGGAGAACTCCTGAAATCCAAGCATATGGAGAACCATGGAAGAGGGAACCGGGAGGAAATTAGCAGTGAAGAACTGGAGGTAATGGTAGATAACAGGGTTGAGCAAGAACTCAAGCTTGCCGAATTGAAGCTAAATTTCCATAAAGAGGTTAAAAAAATTATTCCAATTGAAAAGGTTGTGCGGCTATACAGGGCTGAAGGTGAATTCATGAATTTTATGCTGAAAAAGCTAGAAGACCAGCGATCAGAGCGAAGGAGGAACGGTCCGGGGGACGAATAATGGCCAGGATCTTAAACCCCAACCATTATTATTATTCTATGCTTCCTATTTCAGCTTCAACACTATTTAATATTTCACAGGATTTTACCAGTTCTTGCATCCTTGTATGATCAGGATATAGAGGCCGGTCAATATCAAGAAAAGCTACATATTTCCGTATTATTTCATGTGCTTTTTTAACTCCTTGACCAAATGAGTATTCCTCTTTTCGGAAGTCTAAAGCCTGAGCGGCTGCCATCAGTTCAATCCCCAGGATTCCATATGCATTTTCCAGGATTTGAAAATTCTTTATGGCGGTATTCATTCCCATCGAAACAAAGTCTTCCTGATCAGCTGCTGCAGGAATGGATTGAATAGATGCCGGGGCAGATAAAATCCTTTGTTCGACAATCAGCATATCGGCAGTATACTGACTAAGCATTAAGCCGGAGAACATCCCCGCTCCTTTAGTCAGGAATGCAGGTAACCCAGCGCTTAAAGCAGGATTATTGAGACGGTTCATCCTTCTTTCCGACATCACGCTAACCATTGTAATGGCGATTCCGGCCATATCCATTGGAAGGGAAACCGGGGTTCCCTGAAAGTTTGCGCCGGATAATTGAATGTCCTGATCTGGAAGGAAGATGGGATTGTCCCCAACACCATTCAACTCTATTTCAACCTGTAAACGAGCCCATTTCAAAGCATCATGCGCTGCTCCAATTACCTGTGGAGTCGATCTCATGGAGTAGGCATCCTGAACTTTGCATTTAACCTTACCCTCCTTTAGATCTCCTCCAGTAATGCATTTTTCAATCGCATTGGCACTTCTAACAGCCCCTGGAAATCCTCTAACCTCATGGAGAAGAGGTGTATATGGACTCATGTTTGCTTTCAAAGCTTCAAGCGACATTGAAGCAGATATTTCGGCTTGCTTTAGAAAGTTATTGGCATCAAAAAGCCAGATGGCACTCATCGCTGTCAATAGGTTGGATCCGTTGATGGTTGCCAGGCCATCCCTTGCTTTAAGGCCAGGAGTTGGAATTCCAGCTTTTTCCAGGGCCAGTTGGCCATACATTAATTCCCCCTGGAAATATGCCTGGCCTTCACCCAGCAGGAGAAGTGCAATCTGGGACATTGGAGCCAGATCGCCGCTGGCTCCAACGGATCCCTTTTGGCAAACAAATGGAGTAACTCCTTTGTTGAGCATTTCAACCAGGGTTTGGGTGATAATCGGACGACAACCAGAGTTGCCATGCGCATGAACATTTATTCGACCAAGAATGGCAGCCCTGACGTATTCCTGAGGTGCCGGATCACCAATTCCAGCAGCATGATTGTAGATCAAATATTTTTGAAATTCCTTGACCTGTTCATCATTGAGGATAGTTTCGGAAAACTCTCCTATACCGGTATTGACGCCATACATTATTTCCCCTGCATCAATTTTTCTTTCAAGCATTTCCCTGCACCTGCTTATTCTGGCCAAAGCGTCGGGATGAAGGCTTACCTTTTGGCGGTTTCTTGCAACCATAACTACATCTTCAATGCTTAGTCCAGCACCAGTGATAACTAATGTTTTCATTTTGAGTAAATTATTTGAATGAGTACAAAAAGAGTAAGAAATAATCAGCCTTTTAGTACTGGGAAGAGCCCTGTGCGGTTAATTTGAATCAGATAGTTGAGCAACCAGCTCATAGTTTGCAACTTTTACTCAAAGTTAGCAATCTTTGGCATGAGGGCAATAGAAAAAATCAGAAGAGAATTCGTTTTAAAAATGGTACCATTTCTTCAAATAGGACAG
The DNA here is from genome assembly GCA_964465145.1 of uncultured Porphyromonadaceae bacterium. GTDB lineage: Bacteria > Bacteroidota > Bacteroidia > Bacteroidales > UBA12481 > JAUVKA01. The sequence goes on from CAYXJR010000086.1 coordinate 10,444, forward strand.
CAATCTGCTCCCCCGTTTTCATGTTTTTTATTTCCAATTGTTTCTTTTCCAATTCATTTTTTCCAGCTATTACGACAATAGGAATTTGGTGATAATTCGCATAGCTCATTTGTTTTTTCATTTTGGCGGGATCAGGATATATCTCAGTTGAAATACCGGAGGATCTTAATTCTGAAGCAAAAAGAAGAGCACTCCTTATTTCTTCATCTCCAAAATTCATTATGAGAACTTGTGTAGTAGTAGCAGTATGTTCAGGAAATCCATTGCTTTGATCCAGCACATCATAAATGCGGTCTGCACCAAAAGATACGCCTACCCCGGAAACATCAGGTAATCCAAAAATTCCAGTAAGATTATCGTAACGGCCACCCCCACAAATCGATCCTATCTCAACCTCAAGAGATTTAACTTCGATGATAGCTCCGGTATAGTAATTTAGCCCTCGGGCTAATGTAAGATCAAGTTCAACTAAAGTGTTTAGGTTCAATTGTCTCACCATTTCATATATGATCTGCATCTCGGAAATTCCCTGAAGGCCAATATCAGAGTCAGACAAAACCTCTCGGAGGTTGATTAATTTACTAATGTAATCTCCAGATAATGTGAGTATGGGCTGAAGTTTGTCAATAGCTTCCTTCGGTAAGCCTTTATTGTTTAATTCCTCATTGACTTTTTCAAGACCAATTTTATCAATTTTATCAATGGCAGTCGTAATATCAATAATTTTATCAGGATGACCTATAATTTCTGAAATTCCCGTAAGGATCTTCCTGTTATTTAACTTTATCAGTATCCTGGTGTTGAGCTTGGTAAATACTGTATCAATTATTTGAATTAGCTCCAGCTCATTTAAAAGTGAATCAGAACCAATTACATCCACGTCACACTGATAAAACTCCCGGTATCTGCCTTTCTGAGGGCGGTCCGCCCGCCAAACGGGCTGTAATTGATAACGTTTGAATGGGAAAGTGATGTCATTTCTGTGCTGAACAACATATCTGGCAAAGGGAACCGTTAGATCGTACCTTAATGCTTTTTCAGAAATACTTGAGGTTAACTTATAGGATACGGCCGGATCAACCTCCGGGGAATTAGAAAGTTCTTCTAAGGTCTCCTTTGGAATTTTTGAACTGTAATGTCCGCTATTGAGGATTTTGAATATTAGCCTATCCCCCTCCTCCCCATATTTTCCTAGAAGAGTATCAAGCATTTCAATCGCTGGAGTTTCAATAGGCTGATATCCAAATGATTGAAAAACCGAACGGATGCTGTCAAAAATATAATTCCTTCGCTTCATTTGTACAGGACTGAAGTCTCTGGTACCTTTCGGAATTGAAGGTTTTTGTGCCATATTCAGGGTTGTTTAATTGCTCCCCAAAGGTAAATAAATAATCCGACTGGCTGGATCCATTTATGTTTCAAGAACAGCATTTTGTTTCCATGGTTGCTATGGATTTCAAGATGCCCGTGATTTGCTATAGCATTAAATTTATTTCTTGCCAAATGTAATCAGGTAATCTGACAAGCTGGTCCCCAGTTGGTCTTTTGGATTATATCGCCCATTTGTATTGAGGAAACGTTTTACATTTCCCGTTCCTGCCAGGTGGGAGGCTGCCAATAATCCCTGTTTTGTAATTGTTATTGAATCAAGAATATGCGATCCAACATATTCATCAATATAATCTTTAAGGACAAAAGCATTGAATCGCAGTAGAGAGTCCATGGCCATTTCCTGGTCTTTCTCCGGGAAGATGGAGGGATTATCAATAAAATCATGAAAAGCTATGTGCCCATAGCCTGTAACATCCAGAGCATCCTTGCCGAATTGAAACTTTCCAATGTACCCATAGGGGTTATATTTTCGCCAATTATTGGAAGACTCCTTTTCGGCCAGGGCAAACTTGAAATCCGTTAGAGAACGATAATAAGACAGCCTGTCTCTGAGTCCTTTTTCTTTTGCCATTTTCAAAAAAATGGCATTATTATCATATGATTTGGGCAAACTGGGAGCAAATACCAAACAGGAAAAAGTTGATAAAATAAATATTGATGCGATTATTAGTAGTTTTTTCATGTGTCAGAAATTTAGAAGGAAAGAGCGAAGAACAGATCTTAGAAAGTTGTTTCCTTATTTGATGGTTTTTAGGAAATAAACGTTTAAATCCTTAAAATGTTTTGCATGAAGATCAACAAAACGCATTGTGGCTCTTATAATTGTGGCTGCGAAGATATGTCATTAGAGTCTTACAGGCAAGCCATTTTTGATATCCGTGGTTCCTAAGGGACTAAGTGAGTGGGAATTTTTTTTAGGTTCGAATTAGTGAACAGAAACATATATAGGGTGTTTCTCGTTAAACCTCCTTAAAAAAAAGAACATTAAATCACTTTGTTTTCTTTTTCTGAGGCTGTTATATTCTTCATATAATTCTGGATCTTCCATTAAAACGACAAGAATAGACTCCCTATTATATGAAAGAATTTCACCGGTTTCAAACCTCATAATATACTGCCGCATTTCCCTTGAGCGTGAAGTTCTGTTGTAAGGCCTGTGATAATAAGGGTTATAGAAATTATCATAGCGGTCGTAATAATATGGATCACTATAAGTGTCAATTACCGTAACATCGGATATAAAATGACAGGCCTGACCTATAATGGGTATGCGGTTAAATTCATCGTTGTAATTGATAAACAGTTTGCCCTCCTGACAAAATCCCCAGATCTTTTCAGTGCTGATCTCTTTCTGGGCACCAAAACCATCGAAATAGGAAATGGACTTGTTTTCTACAAGGTCACGAAAAAAATTAAAATCTCCGGGATCATTTCTGGAGATGATCCGGGTTGGAGGTATGGGATTATTGGTCTTTACCTGGCTGAAATTGAGGTATAAACCATCCGTGAACCGGAATTCAGGGGTATATTTAACACGATTCAAACTATCCTGCTGAGCATTGACTAAGTGGCTGCCAAATATGAATGGAATAATAATTAGTAAGGTTCGCATACGGCCAAATTTAGAATTTTTAATGATCAGGGCCAATGTTTTAATATCTTTAAACTGACTGTCTTATTTATATTGGTCACAAATAGTGTGCCGTAAGAGCAATTGATATTTGAATTTTGTACCAAATATAATACTATCATGTGCGTATTTCTGACATTGCGTATGAACAAGGCCCAGGTAAAAAAACAATATGATACCAAGGGAGTTGATGATAGTTATTTTGGACCTGTTTATGTCCAATCCGCTTTCACTTATCCTGCCTGGCCGGTAATCACCAGTAACCAGCCTGATCATATCTCCATGTTGAAATGGGGATTGATCCCTCATTGGGTAAGGGATGAAACAACTGCTTTAAAGATTCGCAACTCCACAGTAAATGCGAGGATAGAAACAGTTCATGAAAAGCAATCATTTCGTATGCCAGTCAGATCCAGGCGTTGCCTGGTACTGGTGGATGGGTTTTTTGAATTCAGGGAGGTCAATAAGCAAAAATATCCCTATTTCATACAGCTGAAAGAGGGAAGGCCATTTGCTATGGCCGGGATATACGATCAATGGACCAACCAATCTACTGGTGAGATTCTAAACCCTTTTAACTACCCGGAATTACAAATGCTGGATGGATTAAAAATCTAATAAGAGGCAGTAGGGTCTTTAAGAAAGAATTGTAATTATAATTCCAGAACACCTTCCTCGTACATTTTATACAGGCGGGATAACTCAGCAAGTAACTCACTGAAAAGGCTAAAAACTTCTTCGGTCTCTTTTGAAACAGGTTTTTTCTTGAGACGCATTAGTAATAAACCGTATAGAGCGGTGAGGCAGACTTCCATATCCGATATTTTTTCCTTTCCTCCCATCCTTTTTCTTAGCTCACTGATGTTATTTATTGAGGATATATATAGGTTTTGATAAGGTCCATGCACAGGGCTGTCAATCAATCGAAAATGGAGATTATTGACATCATCTAAAAGGCTGACAAGAACCTGTAAATGCCCGTGATTACGAATACCTTCAATCAGCATGGACTCAGCCAATCCCTGATACCATTGTCCTATTTCCTCAATTTGTTGTGGTGTCCCCTGGTACTGTTTTACAAGTTCTGTATCGATTCTCTGAATGTCAAAATTGTGAGCTCGGATCAGGTCCTCGATTTGCCACATATAAATTATGTATTCGGCAATATTGGTTCCTCTTTTTTCCTTAGCAATAAACATGTCTTATTCTTTTCAGGTCCGAAATCTGTCAATGATCCTTCTTTCTTTTTTTGTGGGACGTCCTGATCCCCTGTCACGGATAAAAAATGCAGACTCCTTTAAAGTTTTAACTTTTAGTAATTCCTCAGGGGGTGTGATATCTTCAATAAAATCTGAAGCTGTTTTGGCGGACACCCTTTTACTGATTAGGCCGGTCACTTTATACCTAAAGGTGAGAGGTGGTTTTTTTACGTAAACTATATCTCCAATGGAGACCGACCTGGATGGTTTGACTGATTGCTCCTTTATCTCAATTTTACCATTCCTGCATGCCGCTGATGCCAAACTCCGGGTTTTAAAGATACGCACAGCCCAAAGCCACTTGTCAATTCGGATTGAATCGCTCAATTTTTTGAGACCTCAAGTTTAAAGCCTGTTCCATGAACATTGACTATATTAACACACTTGTCGTTTTTAAGATAACTCCGCAGTTTTGCTATGTATACATCCATGCTCCTACCCATGAAATAATCATCAGCACCCCAGATGTTCTTTAGAGCTGTTTCCCTACTCACCAGCTGATTCATGTTCATGCAAAGAAGCCGCAAAACCTGTGATTCTTTTTTAGTTAGCAGTTTCTCGTCATTATCTGATTTTAAAATCTGATTAGGATAATCAAAAGAGTATAAACCAAAAGTAAAAACTTCTTTCCCTGTTTTATCACTTGCCAGGCCAGCACGGCGTAAGATGATGTCTAAGCGTAATTTAAGTTCTTCTGTACTGAAAGGTTTAGTGATATAATCTTCAGCACCGATCTTCAGCCCATTTATGCGATCTTGTTCCATTGCCTTGGCTGTTAGGAATATGAAGGGCACGTCCGGTGTGATTTCCTTGATTTCTTTCGCAAGGGCAAATCCGTCTTTCAATGGCATCATAACATCGAAAATGCAGAGATCAAAATTTCCAGTACGGAATGATTGGAGTCCGGCCTGTCCGTCCTTTTGAAGATTGACCCTGTATCCTTCCATTTGCAGATAATCCTGGAGGATGTAACCTAGGTTTGGATCATCTTCGACAAGCAGGATGTTGGCTTTGTATTTTTTCATATGGTATTCTCGTTTCAGGTAGTTATGCGAAATAATAACAAGGCTGGCTTAGGAAAAGTTTAGAATAATTTATTAACTCTCCACAGGAAATTGCAATCTGAATGAACTCCCCTTGCCCAGTTCACTCTTAAGGGATATAGTACCCCCATGCTCTTCTACCATTTTTTTCACATAATTAAGACCTAAACCAAACCCTCTGACATTGTGAAGGTTTCCAGTAGGTACCCGATAGAACTTATCAAAGATATGCTTCTGAGCATCGGAACTTATTCCTATACCATTATCTTCTATATCAATCAAGAATTTATTTTGTTTAATATGAGTGCTGATAGTGATAACGGGTGGGGAGGTGGAATATTTTTTAGCATTATCGAGTAAATTATGTATGATATTGCTGAAATGCATTGGATCGACTTTCAATTCTGATGATTTTGCCTGAAAATCTAACTGGATTTGAGCTTCAGACTCACAATCAGGAAGACACATATGATCAACCGCTTCCCTGATAAGTTGATGCAGGTCGCAGATTTGAGGATGTACTGTTATATCATCACGGTCCCTGACAGCCACCTGGAGCACTCTTTCAACCTGGGATCTCATTCGTTGATTCTCCTCAAAAATAATACTGGCATATCGGTCAACCCGTTCAGGATTCGATCGGGTCTCCTCCCTTCTGAGCACTTCGCTGGCAAGACTTATGTTGGCAATGGGAGTTTTGAACTCATGAGTCATGTTATTTATAAAGTCATTCCGGATATCCGAAACCTTTTTCTGACGTATTATGCTTAAAACAGTGTAGGAAAATACCAGAACCACAACAATCAGGAAAACCACAGAAGCGATGAGCCAGAGGAGTATGTCGTTTCGGATAACTTTTTGTTTGGTTCCGAATGCGACCTCTAGGTGATGGCTTTCCTTATGGTGCAGGCAAGAAAGACTAATTCGATGAATGCTTAATTGAGCTGGTTTTTTGATGAACCCACTTTTCGAATATATCTTTTCACCGGTCAGACAATTTACCACGGAAAAGCTAAATATTGTGTCCAAACCATGGTATTCAAAATGGACTTTTAACAAAGAGTCAATTTCTTCAGGGACAAGGTTGATAAACAAACTGTCAGAATTTTCGGTGGCCGCCAGACATCCAAGAATCGGGTCAAAACTAATTCCTTCTTTTG
>CAYXJR010000087.1:0-16615 GCA_964465145.1 uncultured Porphyromonadaceae bacterium
CTAACGATATAGATAAATTTAAAGAGTGTTGCAAATTTTTGTCATGTACTTAGTTAAAATATATAAAATACATACTGGTTATATGAAAATAAATTGGGAGGGGAATATATGCATTAGCTGAAAGGAAGTTTAGAAAGCTTGTCTTTTATTAAACTTACGTGTAAATTTTTGTTAAATGAGTTTTATATAACATGATTTGCATATATGTGGGTTATTGAATTGATTAACTTCGCCCATTAATAATTTGATTTTTAGGTGAATGAAACAGATATTTTCCAGTATAGTTTTATTGTTGTTGTGTTTTGCCCCCAGCTGTTCCGCACAGCCTGAAATTCCATCATCCAGTGAGCTTCCTATCAGGGTTAATTCTTCTGAGTTTGTGCCGATGTGGAATCTGGAGGGACAGGAATTACAAGTGCTGCTGGAGAAAAAAATCCGTTCAAATCCTCAATGGAGGGAATTGGTCAATAAGAAGAAAATGGCAGTTGGCCTGGTCGACATGCGTGATCTGAGTAATATTGAGTTTGCCGGGCTTAATCCTAATGTGATGATGTATGCAGCCAGTCTGCCCAAAATTGCAATTTTACTGGCATCAATGGATGCCTTTGAGAAGGGCGACCTTGAGGAAAGGCCCGACTACATTGATGATCTTAGGCTTATGATCGCTAAATCAGACAATGCTGCATCCACCAGGATGATTGACCGCCTTGGTTACGACAGGATCAATGGTGTTTTGATGGATCCGAGATATGAGCTTTACAACAAAGAACGAGGAGGGGGATTATGGGTAGGCAAAAGATATGCAAAAACGGGATCCAGGGAGCCTGAACCTATGAAGGGTATAAGCCATGCGGCCACAGCAGCGCAGGTCTGCCGGTATTTTTATATGCTGGCATTCGGCCAGTTGGTGACTTTCGATAGGTCGAAACAGATGCTGGACATAATGGTTGATCCTGAACTTCACCATAAATTCGTCAATACCATCGATAAAATAGCCCCCAATGCCCATGTTTACAGAAAATCCGGTACCTGGCAGAATTACCATGCCGATTCAATGCTCGTTTGGGGGCCTACCTGGAGGAAATACATCCTTGTTGCACTTATTGAGGATCCCAGGGGAGAGGCAATCTGCCGTCAGCTGGTTATCAGCATTGAAGAAGTGCTCGCAGAGCGGATCCCGGTTCCAAGCGAATAATGAAAGAAAAGATTATTGCATACCTGAGGCCTCTCTTTTTTAGAACATTCGATATCAGGGAGGGCGAGTTCGTCAGGGCAAGGCTGATGCTGATACAGATATTTCTGATTATCAGCAGTTTGCTTGTTATTAAGCCAGCCATTAATGCCATGTTCCTGGCCAATTTTGGTGCCAGGCAGCTCCCCGTGGCCTTTATTCTGGTTGCATTGAGTGCTGCTGTTGTTTCCTTCCTCTATTCCCGGATCCTGAATAAATTGCCGCTTAATAAGATTATTATCAGGACCATCTGGGCCTCCACCTTTTCGTTTATTGTTTTCGGCATTCTTCTGAAGCTTAATTTCCTGGTTGGCGGGGTCCTCTATGTATTTTACATATGGATTGCGATTTTCGGGGTTTTGTCGGCCTCCCAGTTCTGGATCCTTGCAAACCTCGTTTTCAATTCGCGTGAAGCAAAGCGTCTTTTTGGCTTCATCGGGGCCGGAGCTATCGCAGGAGGTATTTTCGGCGGATATTTTGCAACCCTCCTTGCTTCTCTTGTAGGTAGTGAAAATCTTGTGTTCGGAGGGGCCTTCCTCCTGGCATTATCAATCCCCGTAACCCGGAAAATATGGAAACTTCATGTTTCCCGTGATGAAACAGAAAGGGATAGCACCATTAAAGTGCAGGAATCCGGGAAAAACCCGATCAGGTTAATTCTTGGTTCACGTCACCTGACTTACATGGCCTTAATAATAGCTGTGAGCGTGATAGTCGCAAAGCTTGTTGAATATCAATACAGCGCAATTGCTGCTGCCAGGATAAAGAACCCTGATGATCTGACCGCCTTTTTTGGTTTCTGGTTTTCCAACTTCAGTGTTCTCTCCCTCCTGATACAACTTTTCCTTACCCGACGCGTGGTCGGGGTTTTCGGAGTGGGGATATCCCTGTTTTTTTTGCCGCTGGGAATTATGGTCGGAGCAGTGATACTTGTGTTTTTCCCTGAACTCTGGGCTGCTATTCTTATCAAAATGGTCGACGGAAGCCTTAAGCAATCTATCAATAAATCGGCAAATGAGTTGTTGGCCCTGCCGATTCCTTCGGATATAAAAAAGCACACAAAAAGCTTCATTGATATCTTTGTTGATTCTGCTGCTACGGGTGTGGGAGGTCTGATACTTCTTTTTGTGGTGACCGGGCTGAACCTGTCAACTGTTTTTGTCAGCATAATAATTTTCCTCCTTCTGGTTTTATGGATTTACCTGGCGGTTAAAGTCAGGAGGGAATATATGAAGCAATTTAAGGCAAAGATTATCGAGTTCCAAGGCGCCCATGGTTACCCTCTCAATGAAATAGAGAGTTTGTCCATTCTCGACAGTATCAAAGAGGTTTTTAAAAATGGCAGTGAAGACCAGATCATTTATATGTTAAAGAAAGTTATTGAAATCAGGGACGAGAGGCTTATTGAAAATATTTTCGAACTCGTGAAGCATGATTCGCCCAAAGTGCGTTTAGAGGCCCTTAGAAATCTTTACTTCCTGAATTCAATAAACTACTCTGAGGAACTATCCCACCTAACCGGCGATCCTGATGAGCAGGTCAGGATTGCCACTTTTGAATACCTTACAGGGCATATTACGGTGGAGAGGATTGAGGAACTTACCACATACCTGGAGCACCCGGATTCTGATATCAGACAGGCGGCGCTTATTGCCCTTGCAACAGAATCGAAAGGGAATACGGAACTTCAAAAAAAACTAGGTTTACTCGAGATTATAAAGGATAAAAGGAAGAAGGTTGAAATGCTGGACCTGCCAGAAAAGGCAATTAAAACGAAGAAGGTCGTTTTGCGGGCTATTGGTGCAGGCCAGATTGTTTCCCTGTATGATTATATTACCCTTAACCTGGAAAGCAGTAACAAGCAATTGGTCTTAACAGCTATTGAATCAGCTGGATACACCATAGATCCGATTTTTGTAAAACCGCTGTTCAGACTGCTGGATGATAAAAATTACCGTTCAGTTGCCTTAATTGCCCTGTCGGGGTACGATTCAATATTGTTTGAATATATTCCAGATAATCAGGATGAAATGGAAAGCTGGGGAGAAAAAATCACACTCATCCCCCAGGTGCTCGAATTAATAGACTCTCAAAGATCGGTAGATTATCTTTTTAATTTGTTGGAAAATAATCATAAGGAGGCAGCAGAGCAGTCCCTGCTTGCCCTCGATGGACTGAAATCAAAATTCAAACATCTGAAATTCAGCGATAAGAAGGTAAAAAGCAAGATTCATAAAGAGGCAATAATTTTTCATGATGCCTTAACAGTGCTTAGCCAGGAGCATTATAACCAATCAGGAATACTGGTTTCAGGTGATGGAACAGACGGTGAGCATGAATTTATTCCTTTGAATGATAATGATATAAGAAAATGTCTTAACAGGATTTTCAGGCTGCTGGGTATTATTTATGACCCGGAAGAAATGCTGGGTGTTTTCAATGCCATATGCAGTGATGCAGAAGAGACCCGGCTGAATGCAATTGAGTTCCTTGATGCCCTGCTGGATCCGGGAATAAAGAGGCTGGTCATACCTATTGTTGAAGCGGCTCTGTCTGAAAAGCTGAGCAAAGAGATAATTCGGTCGGTTGATTTCAGTAAAGTGGATATCAGGAGCCTGTTCAGATAAGACAGTCTAATGTGTTCCGAATCCTGATAGGTAATCAGAGGATCAGTTCCTGACAATCTTATCAATCCTGGAAGCGAGAGCCATGTGATCGTTTGCGGAGTTTTTGCGAAGGACATTTGACATCAGGGCTACCATGTAAACTGTTCCATCAGGATGTTCGACAATTGCCACAGAATTCATATAGTTATAAACGTTACCCATGTATTTGCCGCATACAAAATCGGGTTCATCCTTGCATTTGTACAGGCTTCCCGATTTAAAATACAGGGCAGCACTGGCGAGATCCGGGGATGCGGCATACCTTATCCTTCTGTCGGTAATATATAGCAGCTTCTTTATTTCAAGGCTTGATAAAGGGTCAACGATCAGGCCCCTCTCCATTGCTACCAGGTACTGAAGAAATCCTGCCGGAGTTGCCTTGCTGCCCCCTTGTCCGGGGCACATCTTCTGGCCTTCACTCGTAAACAGGTTCCCGAGCCAGAAATCATCTTTTGTGATACCTATTTTTGCCATTGGGGCGTTAACCACCTCCATCGACCATACCCTAAGTGAGTCTTTCGGGGTTGTGGCCCAGAAGTTTTTCTCCACAGCTTCCGAAACCGGGTATTGTCTTCCAAAAGCCCTCATCAGAACAAGTTCTTTCCAGACAATACTGGCGGCTGCATTAGAGCTGACAGACAGCATATGGTCGGCCCATTCATAAAGTGAAAATATATCCTGCGGCTGGACCACTCTCTTGAAGAATTCTCCGCTTTCCGGGTTAAAAAATGGTACTGTATGTACATTGGTAATGCACCAGCGGTCGGCTTTAACCATTCTTGTCCTTAACAGTTCCTGCCTTTTCTCAAAAGAATCAGGATATAGCCTCTGAAGTTCAGTAAACAAACCGGCAGCAACGGCTAATTTGGCAACACTGCCCGGCATGTATGACGAGCTGATTTTTTTACTGGCAAATCTCACCGGTTTGCCCGGAGTTATTTCCATCATAGCCAGAGAATAGCTCTCATCCATCGAGGGGAACAGCTGCTCTATCTTCTTTTGCAATACAGGGTCTGGTTTGGGAAAATTCCCCAGACTGTCGCCCCGTTTGTTCATGAGATTGAGCCTTATCTGATCCGTGGATTTTAAGGCACCCGGAACAGGTTTAGTATCCTTGATTTCACCCGACAGGATCCTCTCCAGCCTGACCAATCTTCTTATTCCTGTTTTCTTGAACCCATCAATAGGATAATAGAAACTCAGGGCAATTCCTGATATTAGCAGGAGGAGTAATATTTTTTTCATTGTATCCTGGTTGATAGGGGAATTATTTTTGTTTCATCAATTACCGGATTCAGGCTGGCAAGATACTGGGAAGAGCGGGCATTTTTATTCTCCACGAACGGCCTTATCTGGAAAAGCCAGATTTTATTGTCCAGGAATCCCAGTTCTATGTCATAATCCTGATCACTGTTTGAGTGGTCCTTCAGAAGGGTTTTTATGTTTAGGGCCATCATTTCCAACTGTTTGATTTTTGAAAGGTTAAGAATAGATTTCTCAAAAGTTGCAGGAGTTTTCAATGTTCCCCCGGTTGAGGGAAGGGAATTGAAAAAGGGTTCACGGGCAGGGGATATAAGCATATCAGAACCATTCTCAAATACCCAGTAGCTTTCGGCAACCTGACCTTCCACAGCTCCGCCGGCGCCGCGGCTAAAGGCCATCGTCAGTCCCTTTTTATTGGCTTCGCCTACCAGCCGTGTAATCATAACCCCTGAACAATCGACGTTTACCGAAGGTATTATGAGTATTGAAGGGAATACATTCTCCGGGTTATCGAGAAATAACTGCCTCCACCTGAAGCTTCGTTCCGTATAGGGTGAAGCCCATACTTCCCGGATACCCTGTAGTATATTGGCTTCCTCAACAACATTAAAGAGTGTAAGGTTGAGTCCTGCACCAGTAAAATCTTTCAGATCCTCCATATTTGTGTCCGATCGCAGGAATACAGGGATTGTTCCAATCCTTTTGCCGAAGACCTTTTGAAAAGTCTGTTGTATTTCAGTGTTGAATCCAGGTAAAAACGGTATTTTCTTTATTTCAGAACTAAGCTTTGCCAGTAAGGCAAGCAACTCTTGTTCAATTTCAGCCTCATCCACTCCGGCCGACCTGGCCAGATCAGCCTGTGCAAAACCATTCAGCAGGAAGTTCCAATAAGATATCTTTGATCCGGGCATTAGCTGATCCATGTGTTTTTTGAAAACGCCAAAGGGGATGACAATTCCATTGACAACATGATCCGGGAATAACTTTTTAAGCTCACCCAGGTTTGCCGCTTTTGGTCCGCACAGAATGCCGGATGATGATGCATCCAGCCCGGACAGGTCGATCAAACCATCAGTTGAAAGATCAATTCGTTTTACCGGTACGTGCACCCTCTCTGTATTTCGTTTGCTTGTCTCAAAAAGCTGTTTTTCAGCAGTGGTCATCTTGTCTGCGCTTTTCATTACCACCACATTTGCCGGTGAAACGGCATAGAAGACCTGCTGTCCTGAGTATTTCTTTAAAAGCGGGAAAACATCAGCTGTTATCAGTGCATTTGGGATTCCCAGGTTACGGGCAAGAAGCTGTACATGGGAAACCAGGTTCCCCTCGCTTGAAGTAGCAATTCCGGCCACAGGTTTCATATCTGAAGGCGGATGATGAAAAACATATATTTTATCAAGGCCCAGGTCCGGGATAGGATCATTTTCATCTACCACCACAAGTTCTGCCTTTGCAAATCCAGGGTTGAGCCCCCGCACAGATCCGGTATTGATTGTTCCAAAAAGCTGCCCCTGGGTGTTGGTCATTTCAGATATAAAATCCCCAAGGGAGGATACGGCATCCCCCAGGGATAAAAGCAGTGATGACCTGATCCAATCATCCGAAACAGAGGAGATCTTATCTGAAAACTCTGCAAACCTGCTTATATCCGATTGATAATTTGCCCTGATCATAAGCGTTCCCCATTGGACAATGTTCCTGGCTGTTCTGAATTTAAGATTTAGCTCCTTGAGGCTAAGCTGGGATCTATCGTCAACCAGCAATTGATCTTTCACTGCATCCCACTCCCATATTTCCAGAAAACCGGTTCCTGCAAGCCCCTTGCTAAGACTGCTGATCTTTTGGATCAATTCTCTGAGGTCAGCGGTATTCCAATAAGATGATTGGGAAAGCAATTGGCTTTCAAGATAAACCGAGAGATCTAAAAGATCCAGCCTGGCTAGGGGGTCGGTAATTTGAAGTGAAGCAAGCCTTATTTGCCATAGTAATTCGCTTCCTGTTTGAATTTTTGAGGATGCAGTATTGGAACGAAGGTAACTCTCAAGCAGGCCATGCAGGTTTTGATTTATTTCAGGATTTTTGGTGGTGCGTTTAATTAACTTCTGGATATCGCCTTCATTTACAGGCAAATATTGTGTTTCCAGGGCTTTCAGGAGTTGTGAGCCCTTTTCCTTTAAGGTAACAGTTAGATTTTGTTCATGCTTTGCCATGAAGGATTTAACACTTGCAAAATCTGTTGAATCAGGTTGTCCGTGGATTTTCACCCTGAGATTCAAAAAAGGGGCATATGCATCGGAAATATCTTTCGACAGGGCCCTGATTTCCCGTGTAAGCTGGTTATCCCCTGTATGGGGTATGTCCCTGACGGATTGTCTGATCAGGAAAAATTTCTTTCCATAATCACCAGGTTGAGCCAGGAGCCATTTATAGAATTCCATTCCCCATTTTTCTTCGTCCTCTGCTTGCAATGCGCCCCTGTAAAACTGCGCCTTTTTCCACACCCACTGGTTATCCGTATTTTTAAGGAAGAGTTCAAATTGATATTGTTTTAGCCTGGCCTGCTGATTTTCTTCATCCCAGAAATCTTCGAAGGCTGTGCCGGCCAGTATCTGTCCGATAAACACGTGCCTGGTTTCAGAAAGGCGAACAAGCTCATCTTTATATCGGGCACGTTGGATACCGCCCGGATCAGAACATCTTTCCTGTGGCGGCAATATAGTTCCATCTTTACAGAACCAGCGAATATCCTTATAGGGACCTTTCGGATCTTCCTTGTAACGGCTTATCATGTCCCTGATTTCCTGTCCTGTTTGTGCAACAGAAATTCCAGGAAATGAAATGGTTATTCCAAAAAACAAAAGAAAAATATTCCGCTTATACATCGTGAGGAGTCTTTTTATTGTCCTTTTATAAAATTACTAAGAATTTGAATGATATAAGGATATAAGATCTGATGATGTATTTCTATTTCCATAGATCCCATTAATTGTTATTTTTATGTTTAATCATGTATGTTATGAAATCATTAAACCTATTTTGCCTTCTCTCTTCTATATTGTTCATTACTTCCTGTAACCAGAATAAATGGGAGATTGTAATACCCGCAGAGGGGACAGCCCTTGATAACCTGGCCGCAAGTGAAATATCAAAGTACCTTTTTCAGACGACTGGGACCCTGGCGCAAATTGTGAGCTTAGAGGATTCGATACCTCCGGTCGGGCCAAATACTATCATAATTAATTCAGATGATTCATTGGAAGATGAGGAGTTCATTATCAAATCTGAAGTAAATGAGGGAAATAAGCGCGTCAACCTGACCGGCGGTTCCCCAATTGCTTGCCTTTACGCTGCATATGAACTTGCTGAGCAGCTGGGTGTGCGTTTTTACCTCCATGGGGATGTTGTGCCTAAGGATATCGATATTAAAATCCTTGATAATCTTGATATCCACGAGAAGCCTTTATTCAAGATAAGGGGAATACAGCCGTTTCACGATTTTCCGGAAGGGCCGGATTGGTGGACAAAGGAAGATTATAAAGCTATAATTGCGCAATTACCCAAGCTGAAAATGAATTTTATCGGGTTTCACACGTACCCTGAGGGTGGTGTGGGCCCGGAGCCCCTTGTCTGGATAGGGACTGAGGATCAGATCAATGAGGACGGCACCGTAATATCAGCATACAAGGCCAAACACATGACCACCTCTACCGGCACCTGGGGGTATCCGCCAAAGCCAACGTCATCCTTTTCGCATGGCAGCGGACAGCTGTTTGCTGAAGACAGTTACGGAAGTGATTATATGCTTGGCCTTGACGGATGGCCGGAGAATGACCGGGAACAGGTTGCCCTGTTTAACAAATCTGGCGACTTTTTTGGCGAAGTTTTTGAATTTGCCCATTCCCTGGGAATTAAAACCTGTGTAGGGACGGAAACTCCCTTGACTGTACCCAGGCAGGTAGAAGAGAGGCTCAAGGCACAAGGCACAGGGCACATGGCTCAAGGCTCAGGGCACATGGCACAAGGCACAGGGCTCAGGGCACAAGGCTCAAGTGTGGATCTTTACAAGGGGATGTTTTCGTGGATCAAGAAGAATTATCCACTGGATTATTACTGGTTCTGGACTCCTGAAGACTGGACCTGGGGCGGTAATACCGCTGAGCAGATAGAAAGGACGAAGAACGATCTTTTAGCTGCCCAACAGGCCATTGACGAACTTGGTAACCCATTCCAGCTGGCTACCTGCGGCTGGGTCCTTGGTCCAAAGGAGGACCGTGCAATGTTCGACGGCCTCCTCCCCAAATCCTGGCCTGTGAGCTGCATCAATCGCCAGGTGGGTTTCAGCCTTGTGGAAGAAGGGTTCAGGGATGTCGAAGGCCGTCCAAAATGGGCAATACCGTGGATGGAGGATGATCCGGCCATGATACTCCCCCAATTATGGGTAGGCCGGATGAGGAAGGATGCTGCCGATGCATTGGTATATGGCTGTGACGGCCTTCTGGGGATCCACTGGCGGACAATGATATTGGGACCGAACGTGGCAGCCCTGGCCGGGGCTGCCTGGGATCAGAATTACGAGCAGGGTGAGAACAGGGATGCCGGCAGACTGGGTAGGAGGCCCCGGCGGGCTGCTAGCCAATTCCCGCTCCTGGGATGAGGTGCAAAAGGAATATGAATTTGTCGGGCTGTTTGAATCTTTTGAGCCACAGATCACCGATCCCGAGTCAAGTGAGCGTTTTCATTACTGGCTTAACCAGTTCAGGTATCTCAGAGCTGTTGGTGAGCTGGGATGTTCCCTGGGGGAATTTAACGGCATTCACAATGAAATTGAATCAATTGACGATTCACAGGTAAACAGTAAAAAACTCGCCATCGAAAACAGGCTCCTGCCTGTCAGACAAAGAGAAATGGCCAAGTTGTCCGAAGTTTATAAATACTTGCTGAACAGTATAAACACCCGCGGAGGCTTTGGCAACCTGGCCAATTGGGAACAGCATGTATGGAGCACTGCATTTAAGGCCCAGGATGATTATCTGCTGAAATACCTTGGTGAATTGGCACCGGTTTATGAGCGTTCCTGTGATTACCCTGGAGAACCCAGGCTGATTGTTCCAACAGTCAGATCCGTAATTGGCGCAAGTGAGAATTTTAAACTTGAAGTGATATGTGTTAACATGGAAGTTAATGAAGCGAAACTGTTTTACCGGGCTTTTAGCGAAAAGCACTTTTCCTGGATTGATCTGGAACATCAGGCCAGGGCGGTTTTCCGGGCCGGGTTGAAAATAGACGATCCCGGCATCACCGGGTTTGAGTGGTATGTCGAAGTTAAGGATAATGAAGGCAGTGAGTTTCTTTACCCGGCCGGGGGAGCACTCAAGCCGGCAGGCGTAACAATATGGTAGAATTTCTATTTTTTTAAAAATTGCCTGGTTTGGCATGATAAGGTTCATAGGTAATTATACTGTCAGGATAAAAGAAGAGCCCAAAGATCAGAAGGAGACCTTTGGGCTAATCAAGATAATATTAAATCTTTATTCGCTCAGGGCATATTTTTTAGGACGATTTGCCTAAAACTTCCTTAACCTTATCTGACAGCTGCCAAGTTTTTCGTTTTTATTCAAGATTTCAACGTTATATACTCCCCCGGTCAGCTTTTCCTTTGGTTGAAAATTCATCTCGATACGCTTTGAAATTTCAAAATTGCCGCTACCCGATGAAATACTAGCCACTAAACCCCTATCATCTTCAACAACAGAGGATGTTATGTACTGATCCTTGCTCGTAAATACCTTTCCCTGGGGGGTAGTTATTTTGAAGTTTACGTTGGTTAAATCCCCTGGTGGAAGGTCAAATCCTACCGTTAGTTTTTTTGCAACCCTTGCTGATACTGTCAGTTTATCTTTTTTCCCTTTCAGACTTTCCATTCTGAAGTTGTCAGCAAAAACACTCAAAATCTTTACTTTATCAGAAAGATTTTCATTATCAGCCATCAATGAAGCGTTTTGGCGATTCAATTCGCTATTTGCGGCCATTAACTGATTAATTTCACCATTGAGACCTGTAATTTGACTCTCTAGTTCACTTTTGGTTTTTTGAATTTCTGCGATCATGCTTTCCAGGGTTTTAATTTTTTTGTTTTCTATCCGGATCGCCCTATTTTCTGCCTCCAGTTTAGATAGATTTTCTTTCAGTTCAACCATCATTTTGTCCAGCTTATCATTTTTGCTGCTCATGAAGGCCATATCATTCCGCAATTTCCCGATTTGTTTGTCGAGTGACAGTTTTTCAGAAAGCAGGGTCTCAGACATTAGTCTTTGATCGCTCAAATTTTCATTAAGGGATTTGTTCGATTTCATTAACAGACCTATGCCTATTAATGCCATAATCAGAATTGCTGAGGCACTAACTGCCAATACCTTTTTACCTTTAATTTTAGTTGCCATAATTTTTCAGTTTAAATATTAATTTACTGAACCAAAAGTATTTTGGCAAAATGAGGGTGAAGTTAAATATGGATTAAATTTCGATTAAAATTTGGTCAGCGGCAGAGATATCGTAAAGATCGTTTCTCCGTTAATTACCGAGGAAACAGCAATAGATCCTTCATGAAGTTTTACAATCCGGTCGGCAAGGGAAAGACCAATTCCATGTCCTTTGACACCAGAAACATTTTTCCCCCTGTGAAATGGTTCGAAAATATTATTAATATCCTGAGGATCAATACCTAAACCTTGATTTAAGAATTGCATTTTAACATAATTTTCCAAAGAGGTGATTTTTACCATCACCTGGTGGTCAGATGAGTATTTACAACCATTATCCATGATATTACTTATCGCAGTTTTCAATAATAGTTCATTGCCAATAATAATTAGCTGGTTTTCGTCTTTGAGCTCTATATCCAGATTGACCTTAATCAAATAATTTTCATTTATTTTTGTCAGATCAGCTCTGGCCAGCCAAACTATATCATCTATTCTCAGGGGTATAAAATCGATCTTTGAAGTTTCTGAACTGGCTTGAGCCAGCATCAATAATCTGTTTGAGATTATATTCAGGCTTTTTATATCATCAAGTACGGAAATAATTGTTGTTTTGTAATCACCCTCGGTTCTTTTTTTTATTAACGCTACTTCTAACTGACCTGTAATGGCTGTCAAGGGGGTACGGAGTTCATGCGATGCATTTGCAATGAAATTCTTTTGGATCTTAAAAGCAGTTTCCAGCCGGTTTAGCATTTTATTAAATGTTTGAGCTAGTTTTGCAATTTCATCCTCCCCATTTCCTTCATTAACCCTTGTATTCAGGCTGGTAATAGTTATATCGTCTACCTGTTCAATTACTTTCAATATTGGAAGCAGAGCCCTGCCGGCATAGATCCGTCCTGAAAGAAAAACCAGTAGGATACTGATGCCAAAAACTATTAATAGTACTGTTCTCAGGTTTTTGAGTTTTTTCAATCCGTATTTATCTATTGCCGCAACCACAACAACAACCCGGTCAAATTTATCTGCAAACAGAAAACCCAAAATTTCCAGATCACCTAGTTTGTATCTTACTTCCTGCTCAAGTCGGACTTTGTTCAGTAAATCTTCATCAACTTTCAGGCTATTATCTTTATCAGAACTATAAAGCACCTGATCCCTAAAGTCGTAAATAGCAATTCTTTCATTGTTTAAGCCGAGAGGATTGTCTTTTTCAATTTTCTGCAGCAAACTGGCATCAACTTCCTCTACTTCGAGCAACAATTTAGCAGTATTGGTTGCTTTATTTGAAAGGCGGTTGTAAAAATCATCCCTCCTATAGTTAGCTGAAAAGAAGTAGATGGCAAGACATGAGAAGAACAATATTAGGGCTACAATACTGATAAACTGGTAGGTAAGTCTTTGCCGGATTTGCATAATTTATTCATTATTAAAGATATAACCCATTCCGATCCGTGTGTGGATGAGTTTTACCTCAAAATTTCTGTCAATTTTTTTCCTTAGAATATTTACATAAACATCCACAACATTTGTTCCGGTATCAAAAGTTATATCCCAAACTTTTTCAGCGATATCAACACGTGATAACACTTTCCCCTTGTTTCGGATAAAGAATTCCAGCAGTGCGAATTCTTTGGCGGTCAAATCGATTGAAATACCCTTCCTGATGGCAACTTTTTTATCCAGATCCAGCACCAGGTCGGCAACTTTCAATTTATTGCTGGTTTCCAAAATTCCCGTACTCCTTTTGGTAAGTGCTTTTATCCTCGACAGTAATTCTCTGAATTCGAAAGGTTTCACAAGGTAATCATCTGCACCGGCATCAAACCCTGCCACTTTATCTTCGGTTGTTCCAAGTGCAGTCAGCATTAATATTGGGATCGAGGGTTTATCTTCTTTTATTTGCTTGCAAAGCTCTATGCCATTTATATAAGGGATAACTATATCCAGCAATATCACATCATACTGGTTTTTGGCTGCGAATAATTTTCCCATTTGTCCATCATAAACCAGATCAACTTTATAGTCATTCTCCTCTAATCCCTGCTTTAGAAATGAAGCTACTTTTGGTTCGTCCTCTACAATGAGTATTTTCATTTTTTCTTTTAATATTTGTTCTTCCAAAGTTATTGAAATTAAAGCTTTTTAGGGAGAGCGGAATCCGTATTTTAACTTTATGAAATTCTACACAGGTATAGCAGCTTTCTACGATGATATCTTTCCTTATAATCCGCAACAAAAGGCTTTCGTGGAATCCTTTGGTATTCATAGTTATAAAGCCACACTTCTTGATGTCGGGTGCGGGACCGGAAGCCTCAGCCTGAACCTGTCTGAAAGCTTCGGTACCCTTATAGGCATCGATACCGATAAAGAGATGCTCCGCCTTGCCAA
Source organism: uncultured Porphyromonadaceae bacterium (assembly GCA_964465145.1). Lineage (GTDB taxonomy): Bacteria > Bacteroidota > Bacteroidia > Bacteroidales > UBA12481 > JAUVKA01. Next base: position 14,034 of record CAYXJR010000087.1, read on the forward strand.
AATAAAGGCTATGGAGTTCAAAGCCGGCCGCCGTGAAAATCTTGAGGAACTTGGAAACTGGGTGTTCCTGCAGAAAGGGATGCTGGACCTGGGCACTGAATTCGTTCCCGGATCTTTCAATGCTGTCCTTTGTTTTGGGAACACCCTGGTGCATTTGTCGACACAGGAAGAGGTCAGCTCGTTCCTTCACCAGGCTTATGAAATCCTAATGCCAGGAGGATGCCTGATGATACAGATAATCAATTACGACAGGATTATCGGCCAGGGATTAAAAGGCTTGCCTGCATTGGAAAATGAGAATATCAAGTTTGAGCGGATATACCATTATGATTCAGATCCTTCAGTAATCAGTTTTCAGACAAAACTCACACTTAAAGAAAGCGGAGGGGTGATTGAAAATGAGATACCTCTTCTGGCAATACTCCCGGGGCAGTTAAAAGAAATTATAGAGGAATTGGGTTTTGCTGATCTGCTAGAGTTTGGGAATTTTAAAAAAGATCCTTTTACCAAAGATTCTCAACTCTACATAGTTGTGGCTAAAAAGTAACTTAAACACAGAAAATCTAATCCCATGATCAAATTATCACACTATTTCCTGGCACTTATTGCTCTTGCCGGCTGTTCCTCATCACCACAGGTTGAAATTCCGGCCCTGATACCAATACCCGTTACCGTGGAGGCTGGTGATGGAAGTTTTGAGTTGAATGATAAAACCAGGATTGCTATTAATGTTGATGATCCTGATCAGGTTAAACTGGCTGGGTATCTGAATGAAGAGTTGTTTTCTGTTGCAGGTTGCAGGTTGCAGGTTGCAGGTTCAGGGGGTAAGGGTGCAATCAGTTTTGAGTTTGCAGAAGATAATGGTGATCAGGCTAATCAGGAGTCATACCAGTTGGATGTGGAGAAGGACAAAATTCGGATCGTTGCTGCAGAGCCGGCGGGTTGGTTTTATGGTATACAGACTTTACTGCAATTGATCCCGGCAGAGAAGGGGAGAGATTTAAAAAAAGACAATGTTTTTATTCCTGTGGTTCATATCGAAGATTATCCGCGTTTTGAATGGCGGGGCTTACTGCTGGATGTGAGCCGTCATTTCTTCACTGTTGAGGAAGTAAAGGCCTATATCGACCAGATGGCAAAATATAAGTTCAATGTTTTTCACTGGCACCTGACAGATGATCAGGGATGGCGGGTGGAAATAAAGAGTCTGCCTGAACTAACGGAGGTAGGCGCCTGGAGGGTGCCCCGTACCGGCCCCTGGTGGACTTATGATCCGCCGGCAGAAAATGAAGAAGCTACTGTCGGAGGGTTTTACACACAGGATCAAATCAGGGAGATTGTACAATATGCGTCAGACAGGTTTGTCCGGATTTTACCGGAGATTGATGTTCCCGGCCATTCCCTGGCACTCATTGCTTCCTATCCGCAATTATCGTCGTCAGAATTGCAATATAAAGTTAATCCCGGCAGCAAATTTTACACCATTGAGGATAATTCTCTCAACCCGGCCAAAGAGGAGGTTTACGAAGTTATGGACAAGGTGTTTACAGAATTAGCAGACCTGTTTCCCTTCGATTATATCCATGTGGGTGGAGATGAGTGTTACAAGGGATTCTGGAAGAGGGATAAACTTTGTCAGGAGCTCATGAAAAAGGAAGGCATGAGCCACGTAAACGAGCTGCAAAGCTATTTTATCAAGCGTCTGGAAAAGATCCTGCAATCAAAAGGCAAGAAACTGATCGGCTGGGATGAGATCCTCGAAGGGGGCCTTGCCCCTGAGGCACAGGTTATGAGCTGGCGGGGGATGACAGGAGGGATTGAGGCAGCAAAGATGGGACACAAGGTCGTGATGACCCCTACCGCCCATTGCTATCTCGATCTTTACCAGGGAGATCCCCAGGTGGAGCCCATAACATACAGTATGCTGAGATTGAGAGATGTATATCGCTTTGAGCCAGTGCCAGAAGGGATTGATGAATCACTGATCCTGGGCGGACAGGGAAATCTCTGGTCGGAGTCGGTATATACCCTTGGCCACGCCCAGTATATGACCTGGCCGAGGGGATTTGCCCTGGCCGAGGTTTTATGGTCTCAGAAAGAAGATCAGGATTGGGAGGATTTTGTCAGCAGGACCGAAGAACACTTTCAACGGCTGGATAATCAGGATATCAATTATGCTGTTTCGGTTTTTGATCCGATAATCAAGGCTCAAGGCTCAGGGCTCAAGGCTCAAGTGGTGATGGAGACGGAGGTTGAAGGCCTGGATATCCACTATACCTTTGATGATAGTTTTCCTGATGATCATTATCCAAAGTACACTGAACCGATCCCTGTACCGAGCGGGGCCACTGTTCTCAGGGTTGTCACATACAGGAATGGTAAGCAGATGGGGAAACAGATGAGGCTGGAGATAGATAAGATAAGGAAATGAAAATAATGGGTGGTCGTTTATGTACCCACCCTAAAGGTGCAGTCTCAAAAATATCAGCCACTCTATTAATTGACTTAATCATATTTTTAATTACCCCTAGCCCGAGTTTCCTAGTTATCTAAAATCACAGGTATAACAGGCTAATCTACAG
>CAYXJR010000088.1:0-16400 GCA_964465145.1 uncultured Porphyromonadaceae bacterium
GAATTATTAAACTTTTGCCAAGAATTACACGAATATTATTGATAAGATACTAAAGCTTTCAACATTTCTTCCAGAGTCTCTCCTTCAGCTCCGTTGGCCGCCATAGACAGGGCTATGTAGGCACTGTAGGGCGATACGGCCAGGTTTTCATCCCCCTGATCCATTAAAACCTGTTCGAACAATTTCAAAGAAAAATCAACCTCATTATTTAACAAATTGGATTTTACTTTTGAGATCTCTGCCTGGCTTGGCGGATCTTCACCTTCTTTCTCACAGGATAAAAAGAAAAAAGAGCAGGTAAAAAGAATAAGGATGGTATTTATTTTCATGGCGTATCAGTCAAATAATTAATTCCAAAGCCTTGGAGGGGGCCATGATCAAGGGCAATTCAAAGTTATGGATTCATTATCACATAAAAAAGAAAAACAAAAGGTAACTAAACAGGCCTAAATAGATGGATCCATGACCCTTCCGGCGAATAAAATTGACCCTGTGGTTTTTTCAGCTATTAGATAAACAAAAGGCCTGTCGGCAATGAAAAATTCTCCGGAAATACTCGTCAATTCAATCTCAACTGAGGTCACAGCCGCAGCTTCCGTACCTTCTTCATTCACCTCAATGAAAGTTTTATGCTTAACATCACTGATCCGAAGAGGTAAGCCTGGTGCAATATCAGAAAAGTCAGCAGCATCGGTGAAAGCTACTCCCATCCCCATATCGGTTAAAACCGGCACTAATGAGGTCTCAAACTCGGATTTCCATTTAGGCAATTGTAATTTAACCTCTTTGACTTCATGAAACATCGGTAAATAGTTTTTCCAGGAATCATTATCCAAAATAGCAGTGATTTCCCTGACCTTGTGAGAATCATGGGGTACCAGAACATACATAGCCCAATTACCCTTCCCATATGGCAATTCCACTGCATTAAATACCTCCGTCTTCATCATATTCAGATCCGCTTCTTGTTTCATGCTGGGAACCTGCTTGCTTATGCCACTTTCCAGGTAAAAAGGCCTGTCTTGCGTTTCCTTTTCGTCAAATTCGTACTGCCAGGTTCCTTTGAAATAAATAGCGTTAATAAGGAACATGAATGATTGGGGAGATATTTGATCAACAATTGATTCGATTTTCTTATGCGTTTGATCAGATACCCAATCATTAATTACATCCTTGGCCCCCGGATCTGCAAAATCGAGAGATTGTACCTGAGCGTTGTAATAGGCTTCATTTCTCAAAACGAAATCTTCCAGGATATGAAAATCATTTCTATACCAAATGCTATTTGCAATTCCCAGATTAACCTTTGGATCATCTGAAACAAGAGCAAGGGTCAGATCCCGGTACAATTTATTTATCTCATCCCGGGTGAATCCTGCCAGCTTCAGGGTTTCCTCCATAGCAATACCAGTTTCCCCTGCTGCTCCATTGTAAGTCATGGCCAGTGCCAGCGAGATGCTCAGCGGACTGACACACAGGTTCTCATCCGGTTTTGCATCGGCAATGACCCGCTGAAATAAATCAAATCCAAAATCATTATCCGAGTCAATTAATGCTTTTGTTTTCTGAGGCAGATTCCCCAATTCAGGAATATCTTCCTTATCACACCCGGTAACAATGATGATAACAGACATGAGTGCAACAATCAATATTTTTTTCATAATCCGTCAATTAAGTTAAAATCTCCAATGTTAATTATCACTATTAACATGGCGATCATAATAAGCAAAATTCATACCACAAGGGATCATAAAGGGAAAAAATGGTGATACAATATCTTATACGCAAGGTTCTACACCTTTCCTTTATGCACCACCTTTTTCAGCTTAATAATTTGATCTGGAGATCCCAGAACAAAGAATTTATCATTCTCGGACAGCTTGGTATCCGGGGAGGGATTGAACAGGTATTCTCCAGCTTCAGTTTTTATACCCACTATAGTCGCTCCGGAATTTGTTCGTACTTCCATATCCCTAATGGTCCCTTTTATGTATTCAGAGGTAATATCCTTCCCGCAAATTTCCTCCAGGCTGACTTTGTTCTCCGTTTGAAGTAGAATATTCTCGACAAACTCAACTACATCGGGTTGGATCACCAGTTTGGCCATCCTGATACCCCCGATCTTGTCTGGCATTATAATATTGGTCGCACCAGCTCTTTTTAGTTTCACATCACTATGGTCATCCGAGGCCCGTGATATTATAGTCATTTTTGGATTCATACTTCGCGCAGTGAGCACCACAAATGTATTGTCGGCATCATTAGGGAAGGTAGTGATAAGTGCTTTTGCCCTGTTCACACCGGCGCGTTCCAGTATTTCATCATAGGTAGCATTACCATGAATAAAAAGATCGATCCCATCTTCCTTGATCTGGTTGATCACCTCTTCATCTTGTTCAATAACAATAAAAGGCTGATGATGCTCACCAAGTTCAATTGTACTCTGTTTACCATTACGGCCGTAACCGCAAACTATAACATGTCCTTCCATGCGTAAGATCCTCCTGACCAGTTTTCGTTTTCGAAAAATATACCTGAATCCTCCATCAATCACAAAACGGGATACTGAAGTAATCACATAACCAAAAACCCCCAGTGAGGTAACTATCAGGAAAATCGTGAAAAACATTCCCGGCGGGGATAGTGGCCTTATCTCTCCATATCCAACAGTAGCAATTGTAATAATCACCATAAAAAGGGATTCGACGAAGGAATAGCCCTCAATAATCCTATATCCCACAACCCCGATCACCACAACCACAAGCAAAAGAATCCCAGCCAAGTAAATGGTGCTGAGGCTGATCGGTCGCAGATTTGAATCCTTTTTTTTATTCATTCTGATAAACCCAAAAAACAGAGGTTATTGGGAAAAATTCAGATATCCAAGATACGAAATCCTGATTATTTTTCAGATCCCAGAATCAATTGACCAATCTTACAAGCTATACATTTTTTTTGTGTACAATAATTACGGTAAATGAAGAAAAAAGATTGAGAGTAAAAAGCATTTGGGATTCTGAAGCCAATTTCCTCCCATTGGCGTATAACTCTATTATCCTCCGCAGGTAGTTTTTCCAACTGATCCAACCATGATTCAATAGCATCAGACACACCATTCCTGTCGTTGAAAAATCCATTCAGAGGCAGAAAAACATTTATCATTAAAAGTAGTTTGGAACTCTCTCCAATATTTGGTACGATTCCTGAAGATTTTTTGCCTATATCATAGTGTGACTTCCAGTAAGCAGAAGTTTGAATTTCTAATTCCTTTAGTTCCGTTGAGCAGGCTATTTCTAAGCTGCGGTCAACAAGGTTTTGACCTACAGATAAAAAAGAACATAACTGAGCCAGCCGAATCGGCGGAAAATTACCCGGCCGCATTCGAAGATATTTCCAACGTAGTCCCAATGGCTGAATCATATTATATTTTCTGCATAAATAATTGTATTCCGTACGCATGGCAGCCAGGTATGGATCGCTATGCCTCTCAGGCAACATTCCTGACTGGCCAAAAAACATGCTCTCCAATTGAAAAAGATTGGCATAATGCCTTTCCACCCAGCCGGGATTAACAGACCTGCCCAGGATCTCCATTGGATGATGATTTTTCCCAAAGCCGAATCCTCTGCAGATGGTTTGTAGAAACAGCTCTTTCCAACCTCCCCGGTTTTCCCGCAATTTAATACTTAAACTTTTCATCCGTTCCTCCATCCTTTCAACTCCCATAGAAACAATGGCATTCTCCACTTTCACAGGGGAAATATCCTGCCATCGTTGTCCACATGGGATTGGTTTAAGCTCTGCCAATAATTGCTGATACCGTGAAAAGAAACCTGGATTGATTTTAAGTTCGGCAGTTGGTATGTCAATACCTGCTGAATTCCTAACTTGCTTATCTGCAGTATAAACCACGTGGAGAATCACAGGATCATAAGCAGGATCAAACTGATGTTTATGATATTCCCAATCGCGGGAATTGATATGTATTTCTACGTGACCAACCCATAGTATGTTGTCTATCATTAGCTTTGCCTCCAGAAAATCCGGTCCGGCATCCCGGTTATAATTGCCCGGGCTAATAACCTGAATTGTTTTTCCACTGGTGGTCACCAAATCCGACGAATTATACAAGGCATATCGCCAGATGTAATGCAAGAATTCCTCATTCATTCTTATACCCTTTTATTGGTATAGATGAACAAGTGGGTCAAAAATGGAAAAAAATCGTTAAGGATGCCTGATATTTCAGGACTACAGGATTAAATTTACAAGTAACCGGCCATTTTTCCCTTAATTGCGGATGCTGCGGCAGCTGATTTTTCTGCAAAATCAGAACCTGAAGAGGCATAAAGGATGCCTCTTGAACTATTTATCAATAATCCTCCAAGTGGGGTTTTTCCGTACTTCATAACCTCATCCAGGCTTCCCCCCTGGGCCCCAACACCCGGGACCAGTAAGAAATTATCTGGTATCAGGTTTCTTATTTTAAGTAAATGGCTGGATTTTGTAGCTCCTACCACATACATAAGATTATCCGTAGTGCCCCAGGATTTGCTTATCTCGATGACCTCCTCGTAAAGAAATCTCCCTGTGTCCATCAGCTGAAGTTGAAAATCACGGGCTCCTGTATTAGAAGTTAAGCCCAGAAGTATAACCCATTTTCCCGGAAAACTTAAAAAGGGATCAACAGTATCCCTGCCCATATAGGGAGAAAGAGTTATTGCATCAAAATCAAAAGAGACAAAATAGGTTAACGCATATTGCCGGGCTGTATTACCAATATCTCCCCTTTTAGCATCGGCGATTATGAATATTGATGGATCAGTTGACCTTATGTAATCAACCGTTTTCTCAAGGGATCTCCAGCCTGCTATTCCCTGCGACTCATAGAATGCAAGATTGGGTTTATACGCGACTGCCAGGTGGTGTGTAGCATCTATAATAGCCTTGTTAAAGGTAAAAACGGGGTCATTTTCGCGCCGGACCACCTCCGGAAGTTGATGGGGATCTGGATCCAGACCTATGCACAGGCAGGATCCTTTCTTCTGAATTTCCTGGTATAACTCGCGTGCCGTCATTATTAAACCATATCTGAAGCTTTAAGCCGTTCAGTATTTTCCGCGATCGTTAATTTATCAATTATTTCCTGAATATTACCATCTAAAATGGATGGAAGATTATAAATGGTCAAAGAAATGCGGTGATCAGTCATTCTGCCTTGTGGATAATTATAAGTACGGATCTTTGCAGAACGGTCGCCTGTAGAAACCATAGTTTTGCGTTTAGAAGAGATCTGGTCGAGGTATTTTTGATATTCGATGTTATATAAACGAGTACGCAGTTCCTCCATGGCCTTGTCTTTATTCTTGATCTGGGATTTCTGATCCTGGCAGGTTACCACAATACCTGTTGGGACATGAGTCAGGCGTACAGCAGAGTAAGTGGTATTCACCGACTGGCCTCCCGGTCCAGAAGAACAGTATGTATCCACCCGGATATCAGCAGGAAGCAATTCTATATCAAATTCTTCAGCTTCTGGCAATACTGCCACGCTTGCTGCCGATGTGTGTACCCGCCCCTGGGTTTCTGTTTGAGGAACACGTTGCACCCGGTGCACTCCTGATTCATATTTCATTATGCCATAAACACCATTTCCGCTGACCTTAAAGATAATTTCCTTGTATCCGCCAGAGGTTCCTTCTGTAATGTTATTTATACTTAGTTTCCAGCCCCGTGATTCGCAAAATTTAGTATACATCCTGAAAAGATCACCGGCAAAAATGCTGGCTTCATCCCCTCCTGTACCTGCCCTGATCTCAATGACTGCATTTTTATCATCCTCTGGATCAGCGGGAAGAAGGAGTATGCGTATTTCTTCATCCATCTCTGTTTTACGGATTTGAAGAAGGTGCAATTCCTCTTTCGCCATTTCCCTCATCTCCTCATCCTTTTCATGATCCAGGATTTGTTTTGTTGATTGAATGTTATTAACCACATCCCTGTAGGTCAGGTATGCATCATAAACCTTTTTTAATTCTTTATATTCCTTATTGAGTTTGATATACTTTTTCATATCAGCCATTACACCAGGCTGGTTAATTAGCTCACCTACCTCCTTAAATCGTTTTGCAACTCCTTCTAGTTTTTCTATTAACATAATTTTAAATATTTGTGTATTGGATGCTTAAGAATTTTATTGGCAAAAGTCCTGTTCACGAGAGAAAGGACTGGGGTAAGATCATTAACAGCAGCTAATAGAAAAAATCTCCGTATGCAGTTTTTAAAGTGAGTTTCTTTCCAGGATATTCTTCGCAATACCCAACAATACGGGCTTGAATCCCAAACTCTTCTGCCAATTCAATTGTTTTTCCGGCATATTCCCTGGGCAAATAAATTTCAAATCTATGCCCCATATTAAATACCTTATACATTTCCTCCCAACGAGTCCCCGATTGTTCCTGAATAATTTGAAACAAGGGGGGAATCGGAAATAAATTGTCCTTGATTACATGGAGATTTTGAACGAAGTTTAAAATTTTTGTTTGAGCTCCTCCTGAGCAATGAATCATACCATGAATATGAGGACGCATTTCCGAAAGTATTTTCTTAATTACTGGTGCATAAGTTCTTGTGGGAGACAGAACAAGTTTCCCAGCATCCATATTTAAATCTTCGAGTATATGGGTCAGCCTAAGTTTACCCGAATAAACAAGTTCTTCAGGAAGATTACTGTCATATGATTCAGGATATTTTTCTCCCAGGTATTTGGCAAAAACGTCATGCCGTGCAGAGGTCAATCCATTACTGCCCATACCTCCATTGTAGGAGCTTTCATAGGTAGTTTGTCCAGAAGAAGATAACCCGATGATCACATCACCGTCCTGAATGGCCTCATTGGAGATAACCTCTGATCGACGCATCCTGGTGGCCACAGTGGAATCTACAATTATGGTACGAACAAGGTCGCCCACATCAGCTGTTTCTCCTCCTGTAAAAACCATATTTATACCAAGCTTCTGCATTTCCTCGATCATCTCTGCTGTTCCCTGGATAATAGCCGAAATAACTTCGCCAGGAATCAGTTTCTTGTTCCTGCCGATAGTGGATGAAACCAGAATGTTGTCAGTAGCTCCAACGCAGAGAAGGTCATCGATATTCATAACCATTGCATCCTGGGCAATTCCTTTCCAGACAGAAAGATCACCAGTTTCCTTCCAATAAATATACGCCAGGGAAGATTTTGTGCCGGCCCCATCCGCATGCATGATGTTGCACCACTCAGGATCGCCTCCAAGGATATCAGGAATTACCTTGCAGAATGCATTTGGGAAAATCCCTCTATCCAAATGACTAATAGCGGCATGCACATCTTCCTTTGATGAGGAAACCCCCCGACTTTGATATCTTGATACTGGGTTCATTTTCGAGGGGCAAAGGTAAGAAATTTATGGGACCTTCTCTGCCCCCTTTTTTATGCCGGTTTTATTGATCGTCTGGCTGGAAGTGCCTTTTTTTGATTTGTCAAAAGCTCCAGTTTTCTTTCCTTCGCGTAATTCCTCCTGACCCATTTTCAGGATTTGATCATTCAAATCCATATTCTGGTCTTTTAATGCTTTTGGAACATAATCGGTGCTTAACACGCGAAATTCAGTACGACGATTCAGCTGGTGAGCAATTTCCTGCTGATCTTTATCGGGAAGAGCCTCAATATAATCCTTCGAAAGTGAATCGCGGACGGAGAGAAACTCGTAATCGGCGGCAAGCTTTTCATCAATCACCCGAGGTACCTCAGGTCCGTATCCCCTGGCCTTAAGGCGGTCGCTCAAAATACCCTTACTGATCAAATAATCCACTACCGACTGGGCGCGATTCTGCGAAAGTTCCAGGTTTGTCATAGCCCGGAATGGCCGTACATCAGTGTGCGACATAAGTTCAATTGTGATATTTGGATTGTCCTCAAGAGTTTCTACCAGATCGTCAAGGGCAACCATGGACTCCGGTCTCAGATCCCATTTAGCCAGATCATACAGGATATTTGGCAATTCAATCGGTCGTTCGATCGGAGGCATGAGAAGAGTAACCTTAAAGGCTTGGCTCTCAGGGATGCCCATTGTAGTTTCCCTGATTTTCGCATTCAAATAGCCCTTTTTTAAGGATACCACGATATAATCTGTTTCCGGTTTTAATTTGAAACTAAATTTACCGGTGGAATCGGTTGCATATTCCAGATTAGTGCCATCACTTCCTATGAGTTTGACATCAGCCTTTCCAATTGGCTCTTCTGTCTCTTCATTAATAACCACCCCGGCAATAGAAAATTTCTTGGTGGGAAGGAGAAATGAGAAAATGTCATCTCCACCCTTCGATTCCTCAGTTCGATTGGAAGTAAAGTAACCTTGCTCCTCTTTCTTTTGGAAAATGATCCCAAAATCATCTCCCTCACTGTTAACAGGATATTTCATATTTTCAACAACCCATTTATTACCGCCTGAAAAAGTAGCCTTGAAAATATCTAACCCCCCCATGCCCAGGTGACCATCGGAAGAGAAATACAGAGTACTATCATCTCTAACCGTGGGAAACATTTCGTTCCCTGGGGTATTGATTTCCGGGCCAAGGTTATCCGGAGAACCCCAATCTCCTTCTTTGCTGCTACGGCTTACTTTCCATATGTCTTTACCTCCCTGACCGCCAAAAAGATTTGAAACAAAATACATTGTCAATTCATCATTTGATAAGCTCGGGTGAGCCACCACCACACTGTCATGACTTATGGGCAGGGTAGTAGGTTCAGCCCATTTGTTTCCTGTTTTTTTTGACTCCATTATCTGGCAACCAAGGGCCTCCTCCTTATCGAACCTGCAGCGGGTGAAATACATTGTACTCCCATCCTCACTAATCCATGGAGTGCCGTCATCATAAAGGGTGTTAATAGTATTTTCTATTGGAGTAGGAACTGTCCACTTCATTTTATTATCCAGGCGGGTCATAAAAATATCAGTGAACCCTTCGCCAGTGGCCCCGTGGGGCTTATTTCCCTCAGCTCCATCCCGGGAAGAGGTGAAATATAATTCCCGATAATCCTGACTAACGAAAAACGGGGAGAAGTCATTTTCGCGAGAGTTGAACTCTTTGGCATTTTCAACCTGATACCTGGTGGGATTTTCCTTCCAAACGGCAATCGAATCACATGATTGATAAGCCCTTTCTGCTACAATATCTTCGGGCACGGCACTTAAATATTCTTCAAAAGCAGCTTTAGCCTCCTCAGGTTTATTATTGATCTTTAATACTTCACCGTAATAGTAATAAACTTTTGGATCAGAATATTTTCGACTAATTACACGTTTGAAGTAGCTTTCGGATCTTTTTATGTCGTTTGAGAAATAATAACACAGAGCTATCTTGTAACTTATTTGTGTTTTTTTATCTCGATCTTTTTCTTTAGAGTATGCCTTCTTATATTTATCAATAGCATTAAAATACTCCCCAATGGAAAATACCTTATCGGCGGCCAGAGTCAAATCGCGTCTCTGGCTGAAAACGGGTTGTACCAATAAAAAGGCAATTAAACTTAACGATGTGATTTTCAGTGATTTCATAAACAAGTCCCTTTCTCCGGAATTCAGGTAAAAATATGCAATATTTGCCTCATTCAAAACAAGTAACGAGACCAACATTGCCTATCGTATGTTTATTATAAACTTTATCCGGAAACCTTACCTGGCATAAAGGAGTTCTCTATACTTTGGTAAAGGCCACAAGTCATCGTCAACGATTAATTCCAATTTATCTACATGGTAACGAATATTCTCCAGATATGGCTTAACCATCTGGCTGTAAGCATTGGACCTCTCCCGAATATCATCAATCTTATTAGCTTTCTTTCGAGCCTCAACCATTTCAATAACCATCTCTTGTATCAGAGCCTTATGCCTGGATATCCGTTTAATCGCATTTAGCTGATGACTGGCTGCATCACCGAACTCATTAGCCGGCAAAATATCCTTTAATCCTTTGACATTTTCGATCAAGCGGTTTTGATATTTGATAACAATAGGGATTATATGGTTAATGGCCAGGTCGCCCAAAACCCGGGATTCGATCTGGATCTTCTTGGTAAATGTTTCAAGCCTGATATCAAGTCTTGCATTCAATTCTCTTGCCGACAGGACCTGTTGTTTTTCTAGCAATGCAATAGATTCAGAAGAAACATAAGCCTTCATGGCTTCCGGAGCATCCTTCACATTCGTCAAACCTCGTTTTTCTGCCTCAATCACCCAATCTTCACTGTAACCATTACCTTCAAAACAGGATTTTTTTGAATGGATAATATACCCGCGCAGTATTTGGAATAAAGCTTCATCCTTTTTAATTCCTTTTCCGATAAGGCCATTTACCTCTCCATAAAAATTCATAAGCTGATTGGCCACCGCGGCATTCAGTATAGTCATGGGAGCAGCGCAGTTCATTGAAGATCCAACAGCCCTGAATTCAAAGCGGTTACCCGTAAAAGCAAATGGTGAGGTTCTATTACGGTCTGTATTATCCAAAAGAATCTGAGGAATTTTGCCAATATTCAGTTTCAGCTCGGTCTTTTCATCAGGAGTCATCTTTCCTTCAGGGACTTTCATTTCTATTTCCTTGAGCACTTTAGATATCTGGACACCAAGAAAAACCGACATAATTGCTGGTGGAGCCTCATTTGCACCGAGGCGGTGTTCATTACCGGCAGAGGCAATACTGGCCCTTATCAGGTCGGAATGATCATGTACGGCTTTTACAGTATTAACAAGAAAAGTCAGAAATTGTAAATTCGATTTTGGTGTTGTGCCTGGTGACAAAAGATTCACACCTGTATTGGTAAGAAGTGACCAGTTATTATGCTTGCCGCTTCCGTTAATTCCTTTATAGGGTTTTTCATGGAGCAGTACCCTGAATTTATGATGTCGGGCCACACGCTTCATCACATCCATCAACAATTGGTTATGATCAACTGCAAGATTTGCCTCCTCGAAAACAGGTGCACACTCAAACTGATTAGGGGCCACCTCGTTATGACGGGTTCGTATGGGAATCCCAAGTTTATAACATTCTATCTCAAAATCCTTCATGAAGTTTATTATTCGCTCAGGAATAGATCCAAAATAATGATCGGCCAATTGCTGATCTTTCGCGGATGCATGCCCCATGAGTGTCCTGTCTGTCAGAACAAGATCAGGCCGTGCATAGAACAAGGCCTCATCAACCAGGAAATATTCCTGCTCCCATCCCAGTGTGCTGATTACCCTAGTTACCTCCTTGTCAAAAAGACGACAAACATTACCGGCTGCTTTGTCGAGTGCATACAGCGACTTGAGCAATGGAGTTTTATAGTCCAGAGCCTCTCCTGTATATGACACAAAAACCGTGGGTATACATAATGTACTATCAACAATAAAAGCTGGTGAGGATGGATCCCATGCCGTATAACCTCTGGCCTCAAAAGTATTCCTTATCCCGCCGCTTGGGAGAGATGAAGCATCTGGCTCCTGCTGAATAAGTTCTTTCCCACTGAAATGCTCAAATACTTTCCCTTCCATGTTCGGTTCAAAAAAAGCATCATGCTTTTCAGCCGTTGAACCATTGAGGGGATGAAACCAGTGGGTATAATGTGTCACGCCCTTTTCCATTGCCCATGCTTTCATAGCGGATGCTACAGAATCAGCAATCTTATAATCAATATGCCCCCAGGATTCAATAGCTTTCTTAATATTATTGTAAGCTGAGGTAGGCAAATACTTTTTCATGGTCTCTAAGTCGAAGGTATTCATCCCATAATACTCAGAAACTTTTTCAGAAGGAGCCTGAACGGGTTTGGGCTCTCGGGTGAAGAGCTCTTGCATGGCTGCAACACGGATTCTTGACATGGTTTTTGTTTATTAGTTACAGGGTACAAAACTAGTATTTATTTATATCCCTACCTTGCTTTTTTATGTCTGACCAACATTTTTTTCAACTTTTTTCAACACACCCCCCCTAATTTTTGATCTACCTGACAAAATTCATGCTTATTATAAAAAAAGTCGCCTTCAAAAAAAAGAAGACGACCTAATAATTATTTATAAATCCTTTTGAGCTTTATGCATTCATAATATCAACATAGTGATTATAAAAATATGTAATGGTTTCGATCCCTTTGTAGAAATTCTCAATTGGGTAATTTTCATTAGGAGAGTGGATCGCATCTGATTCAAGGCCGAAACCCATTAATATGGATTTGACCCCCAATACTTTTTCGAAAGTTGAGATAATGGGGATACTACCACCACTTCTCACCGGCACCGGACGAATACCAAAAGCCTCAGTGTAAGCCTTATCCGCAGCTAAATAGGCTTTGGAATTGGTAGGTGAAACATAAGCCGGCCCTCCATGTAAAACCTTGCAATCAACTGTGACACTATCCGGGGCAATAGACTCCAGATGACTTTTGATCATTCGTGCAATCTTTTCATGATCCTGGTCAGGAACAAGGCGTGAACTTATTTTTGCATAAGCCTTGGAAGGAAGAACAGTTTTTGCACCTTCCCCGGTATAACCGCCCCAAATCCCACAAATATCAAAAGAAGGACGAATACCAGTGCGCTCATTAGTACTGTATCCATCCTCACCCCAAACTGTTTTGACATTAATAGCCATCTGGTACTCATCCAGATCGAAAGGAGCTTTGGCCATTTCCGCCCTTTCATCAAGACTGACCTCGATCACATCATTATAAAAACCGGGAATAGTAATTTTATTTTGATCATCCTGCAGAGAGGAGAGCATCTTTGAAAGAATGTTTATTGGATTGGCCACTGCGCCTCCGAAAAGGCCTGAATGTAAATCCCTGCTGGGTCCGGTAACTTCAACCTGAAGGTATGCAAGGCCTCTGAGTCCAGTTGTAATTGAAGGAATATCAGTTGCTATTATTGAGGTATCGGATACCAGTATAACATCAGCCTTTAGCATTTCTGTGTTTTCTTTACAAAATTTGCCCAGGTTGGGAGATCCAATTTCCTCTTCTCCTTCAATCATAAATTTCACATTGCATTTAAGCTTATTATTTTTAACCAGGTATTCAAAAGCTTTAGCATGCATAAACCCCTGGCCTTTGTCGTCATCAGCGCCACGACCATAAATTTTGCCATTGACAACAACAGGTTCAAAAGGATCAGTATTCCATGAGTCTAAAGGATCAACAGGCATAACATCCATGTGGCCGTAAACCAATACTGTTGGCCAGGCCGGATTGAGGATCTTCTCCCCATATGTCACTGGATTGCCATCTGTTTCATAGATTTCTGCACGATCAACCCCTGCAGCCAAAAGGGTTTTCTTCCAGTATTCAGCTGCCCTTAGCATATCCGGCTTGTGCAGGGCCAAACAACTAATAGAGGGAATTCGGATGAGTCCGAATAACTCGTCGAGAAACCTTTCTTTGTTAGCTTCAATGTAATCTTTAATATGCATGATAAAATCTCTTTTTATGGCGTGATAATTAGGATATAAAAATTAATTAGTCGTATGACCTGACAAAAGCAGTAGAGAAAAACAGGTGTAACTGAGCTCCAGCTACACGTGTGAATTTGTTCAGGCTGGTATAAGCGGAAATTCCCAGACCAAGATCATAGAAAATACGATAAGAATATTGAAGTTCAGCCACTAATCCCATAGTATAAAACCGATATTGCCTAAATTCTTCCAGCACATCGTTCCACCCAATATAGCTTCCATAGGCATAGGATGGGCCGGCAAATATTGATAGATTGTGATGTATTCCTTCCCATCTTTTACCAACCATCAAATGAAGATCATTAAGTTTCTGAGGGGATCGCCACCATATTTTTTCATTGGATGAGGAGTGATATCCTATCCCGATTCCTACTCCTCTAATAAAGTGGTGGTAAGAAAGGGTCATATTTTGCTCTATACTGTCTTGTCCAAAATTCATACCTACACCATAACCCATGGTTAAGTAAGGTGAGTTTTCACGGTAGATTTTGCCTTCATAAATAAACCGGTGCTCATCGATATGTATAACAGTATCACGAGAGCCTTCCAGTTTATCCTCTTCTTCAACCTGGGCAAAAGCTGGGGAAGCGAATGCCAAAGACAAGGGTATCAGATAAAGGATAACATTTTTCATGAATCTTTATTTAATATAATGTCAAGTGAAGATAAAAATATTTTATTATTCATCAAGGTCGAGGTTTTTGGCGGCATAATCCAACTGGTCAAACCAATCCTGACCGTAATACCTTATAAGGGCCTCCTTAACAAAAACGTAAACCGGTAAGCCTATAGTTTTGCCCTTTCCCAATGCTGGCTTACAAATATCCCAGGAGTTATAATTTACTGCATCATAATGCTTGTATTTCTTTATGCGAATAGGATACAGATGGCAGGATACCGGCTTGAGCCAGTTTGTCAGGCCAGCTTTGCAGGCAAGTTCAATGGAGCAAAGAGCTACACTGTTTTCGAAAACGACAAATGCACACTCGCCCTGATTAATGAGTGGCGTTACAGTATCTCCATCAGAATCCATAATGCTGATTCCCTGCCCTGAAACAGCTTGTATACCTTCCTCCCGCATAAAACCTCTGACCTGGGGGTATATCTTTTCAAGTCTATAGATTTCATCCGGGGTAAGAGGTGCACCACTATCTCCTTGTACGCAACATGCACCTAAACATGCGGATAGATTGCAACAGAATCTTTTTTGAAGCACATCCAGGCTAACCAGTGTTTTACCAATCTCCAACATTATATCAAAGCCTTTCCAGTCATGGCCTCAGGCTGATGGATTCCCATAATTTTTAATATCGTGGGGGCCACATCTGCCAAAATCCCATCAATAATCTTCTCGTATTTATCGCTCACCAGTATACATGGTACAGGGTTAAGCGAATGAGCCGTATTTGGCGTGCCATCTGGATTAACCGCATTATCCGCGTTTCCATGATCTGCTATAATTAAAATCTCGTAGCCATTTTCTTTAGCAGTCTCTACCACTGCACTAACACATGAATCAACAGCCTCCACAGCTTTAAGAATGGCATCCCAAACACCTGTATGCCCTACCATGTCACCATTGGCAAAATTCAGGCAAACAAAATCCACCTCCTGTTTTTTTAGTTCTTCTACAATCGCATCCCGCACCAGATATGCACTCATCTCTGGCTGAAGGTCATATGTGGCCACTTTTGGGGAGGGTATCATAATACGCTTCTCATAATCAAACTCTTTTTCCCTCCCTCCGCTGAAGAAGAAAGTCACATGAGCGTATTTTTCTGTTTCTGCAATACGTATCTGATTTTTTCCAGCCCCGGCAAGTATTTCGCCCAGGGTATCCCTGACATTTTCCTTATCATAAATAATATGGACATTCTTAAAGGTGTCATCGTACCTGGTCATTGTATAATACCTTAGGGATAATTTTTCCATTCCGTATTCCGGCATATCTACCTGGCTTAAAACCATTGTCATTTGTCTAAGCCTGTCTGTCCTGAAATTAAAACAGATAACTACATCCTCCTCCTCGATTCTGGTGATGGGGTTTCCTTTATCATCAACCATAATAACAGGTTTAATGAATTCATCGGTAACACCTTCATCATAGCTTTCCTGAACAGCATCAAGGATACTGGAAACCGGCTTACCTTTGCCATGAACATAAAGATCATAGCCTTCCCGAATCCTCTCCCAGCGTTTATCCCTGTCCATCGAATAGTAACGACCAATTAAACTGGCAATTTTCGCATTCGAATTCTCCAGATGATTTTCAAGCCGACTGATGAAACCTTTTCCGCTGTATGGATCAGTATCACGACCATCGGTTATGGCATGAATAAAAACTTTCTCCAAACCATATTCTACTGTAAGATCACAAAGTTTATAAAGGTGTTTATCCACCGAATGGACTCCACCATCAGAAACCAGACCAATCAAATGTACTTGTTTATTATTATCCCTGGCGTATCTGAAAGCTTCTTGCAAGCCAGGATTATTGGCGATACTATTATCTGCTGTGGCCCTGTTTATCCTCACCAGATCCTGGTATACCACCCGACCGGCTCCGATATTCAAATGCCCAACCTCAGAATTTCCCATCTGCCCATCAGGTAAGCCTACATCCTCGCCTGATGTTTTCAATTTTGAATGAGGATATTTTGCCAATAATGAATCTATATATGGTTTATTCGCATGTTGTATGGCATCAGCCTCGGAACGTTGTCCTATTCCCCAACCATCCAAAATCATCAATACTACTTTGTTACTCATATTTTTAAATTCCAATATTGAGTCCACTCCGAAAAGTAGGAGTGGCATATTTTAGTTAAAATTAATATTTTATCTGTTTGTTCCAAATATGTTATAAA
>CAYXJR010000089.1:0-16199 GCA_964465145.1 uncultured Porphyromonadaceae bacterium
ATGATCCGACTGATGCTTAACAGAATTGAAAAATAAAATCAAAACAGTTTCTGAGATTTATTTGTAATTTGGTTTTTGTTATTTGGAATTTATTGAACCATGATCTTCTGATTTTTCATTTTTTCCTCTACCTGCACCCGCATCACATAAAGTCCGGTTTTTAACGCGTGCATTATGGTTTGTTTTGTGACATCTTGCAGGTTGGTTGAAAGAACTGTTTGTCCGGTCATGTTAATGACATCGATGGTTCCTGTCAGTTGTTCGGGGTTGCTGATGGTCAGCTGCACCAGCCGCGTAAAGTGACCCCTCTTGGCCGGTCCAAAGTGACCACCCTATGGCTGATTTAAATTGACCACCCCCATTTTACCCTCTATTTTCTGTTTTCTCATCCATTATAACGGTTATACAAATATATTCATTTTCATAAGATGTTGGTTTTTCTGTTGTCAGCTTAACTTCGGTTGTTGCTTTCTTAGTGATTCCCCTTTAAGTTCGATTCGGTGAGCCTGATGGACCACCCGGTCGAGGATTGCATCTGTGATTGTTTTCTCTCCGATTACCTCGTACCATTGTTGCACAGGGAGCTGTGATGTTATCACAGTTGAGTGTTTTTCATGTCTGTCTTCGATGATCTCCAATAATATTGACCGATTTTGATTATCAAGCGGTTGTATGCCAAAATCGTCAAGGATAAGCAAATGATTGATGATGGACTGGCTGTTCCGATAAACAACCTTTTTTTCGCATATGACAAATCAGATCTTTTACCTGAATCAAAACCCGAGCTTCTTCGAGTTGCCACGATCATGAATAAGAATAAGTTGAAAATAGAAATATCCGGCCATACCGACAACACAGGTACCGAAGAATACAATCAGGTGCTCTCTGATAGAAGAGCAAAAGCCGTTAAAGATTATCTGATTTCATTGGGGATCCCACCCGATCTGATGATAACAATCGGATATGGGGAAACAAAACCTGTTACTTCAAACGATACCAAAAAAGATAGAACTAAAAACAGACGGGTTGAAATGAGATTTGTGGAGTAGATCAATTAAACATCTCACACGCCTCCCTCGGGTTCCTTACCTTCTTCCCATTCTTCATGACAATTCTTTTGGGCGCTCCGCCAAAAACTTGTAAATCTTTGAAAGTAAGGATCAAACTAATCTCATGCGCACCCCCAGTTTCTTGCAAGTTACCACCTATTTGCAAGTCATAGCTGTAGAAGAATTTAATGTCCATCTCTTCTGTGAAATAGTACCGATATCCTGCCATAAATATCATTGCATTAGAGGCATGTTTCGAAACAGTCGACCGGAACCAGGCACCCAGATAAAGATTATATTTTAATAGATTCAACCCTACTGCCAGGGATTTGGATAAGCCTTGGCTTTGATAAATGATTCCAGGATTTAATTTAACTGGGTCATCCCACCCTCTTGAGTTTTTGTTTGCAGAAATAGATCTATTTGTTGCTATCACGGCTTCAGCCTGGATAACTATTTTTCTAGGAACTTTAGCTTCTCCTGTTGATAAAAAAGATTCATCTGGTTCGAATATATGATCTATCGCAAAACCAGTAGTGAATGTTACTTTACTATCTACACTAGTGAACTGGAGCAACCCACCAGCCCCGAAATCAGGATATATTCTGTTAGAATAATCCGGATTCACAAAGTCGGTCATTGTTCCAACGTTGATCCCATACCGTTCATCCAGCTCATCGGAAAATACAAAGTCATCCCAGTTTACAGATTTTTGTACTACACCTCCTTTTATACCAACCTGGCTCACTAAAAAATCTGCTATTGGAATTCGAACACCAACAGAAATAGCACAACCAAAGTTATGGATGAATCCAATCCCCTCGTTGTTTGAATTGATGATCAACCCAAGACCACCCGCACCAGGCAGATTCCGATCTCCCAAATCTGCTGAAAAATAGTACGATTTAAAATCAACTGGAAGGTTCGGCCATTGGTCGCGGAAACTAAATCTAACATTCAAGCCATTTGTAATACCAGTAAAAGCAGGGTTGTAATAAAGTGGTGTATTAAAGTATTGTGAAAAATTAGGATCCTGACCTCGCATGGCGATGCCAATTAATGCCATGCAAAAAATCAAAAGTCCTTTTATTGCTAACCACTTAATGATTTTCATTGTCATTGGTTAACGAATTAATGCAACTGTCCCTATTCTGCTGGGGTCACTTTGACCTATGTCATTCCCGTCCCAACTAGAACCGTCAACAAATGTGGCCGACGCTTTCCACATATAGACTCCCGGTGGCATCAGGGCGCCTTGATATGTGCCATCCCAATATTCTATTGGACGTCCATCATTATCTAGTTTCGTTGATTCCCATAATAGCGTGCCCCATATGTCAAAAATTTGAATATGGTATAGTTTCATATTAACCCCTTTAGGTTTAAAGTATTTTGAATTAGGGTTAATGTTCGTTGGGGAGAAAGCATTTGGAATAAATAATCCCTTAAATAAAAGGTTTAATGGATAATAACTTGTATCCGTACATGTATTCTCTGCCCAGGTGATTAACTTGATCAGATAATCCCCCTCATCTTTATACTTATGCGGGAGAGGATCCTCAACGAATTCCTTTTTACCATCGCCATAATCCCATTCATACGCAATGGCATTGATAGAGAAGTTGATAAGTTGAATTAATCCGGGGGTGCCATCTACATTGTCGTGGATGTTAAATGCACTGATAGGAGAAAGTAGTACATCAATCAGGAAAGAAGTTGTATCGTAACAACCGAAATTGTCTGCTACTTTCAGATATACTGTGTAATCCCCTGGGATATGGTAGCTATACGCTGGATCCTGTTGCGTACAGGTGTCAAGAGGGGTATGCGGATCTCCAAATATCCAGAACCAGTGTGTAAGTGCCGTATCTCCTGGAGTTGATGCATCATAAAAATAGGTATTGTACCTTGAACAGGGAAGGGACGTTGAAAAGGTTGCAACAGGCAAGTGATGGATGATTATCGGTTTGGTCAGGCTGTCTTTGCATCCATTCGCATTTTCGATACTTAAAGTCACATCAAACGCTCCCGCTTGCGGGTAATAATGAGATGGCTCAGCAAGCGTAGAATAATTACCAATACCTGAAGCCGGATCACCAAAGTTCCAATGGATGGAATTTATTTGAACTCCATTGCTGTCAATCAAATTCAGGAATTTTGTGGTATCCATGTAACAAACCGGATTTGCATAGAAGTTAGCAATGGATGTGGGTTTTATGCTAACTGTAGTCAATACGGTATCCATAACGTAAGCACCTCCCGAAACAGGTGATGATACAACAAGAATCACAGTATAAGTCCCCGATGCTTGATAGTGATGATAAATGCTATCGGTATGCTGGTTGTATGTTGTATCAGTTCCATCTCCAAAATACCAATACCAACTTGAAATCAGGTTAACCGGCGAGGAACGATCCATAAACAATGCATCTTCACTGGAACAGAAAAGAGTATCTGACTGTTCAATGGAAGCTGCAATACAGGAAAGAACTACTGGTTTTGATACCTGGTTTTCACATCCACTTGAGCTAAAGGCATTGAGCGATACTGTGTAATAGCCGAAATCGGGGAATGTATGAGTAGCCGTTAACGGTAGCGGTGGGTATTGCATCATGGTTATGCCATCTCCAAAGTCCCAAAAAAGTGAGTCAATGGTGACACCGATGCCCACCGAGAGGTCCTCAAAAACCATTGTAGTATCGCAATGTGGTAATGAGTCAAAGGTAAAGTTTGCTATCGGCCCTTGCTGGATGAAGATCTCATTCCAAATGCTATCGGTGCAGTAATCGGAGTTGGTTGCTTTCATCCTGACCCAATAAGAACCAGGGGAAGAATAGATATGTGTTGGACTGTGTAGCGTGGAATAATTGTTTGTGCCGGAGGCAGGATCTCCAAAACGCCAGGTAATAGCAAGCAATGAATCTCCGGGAACTAGATTTACCGGGATAAATTGAGTGGGTTGCCCAACACATTCAGTTTCGGTAGTGAAGGTAAACTCGAAGGCAGGGTGGACATACACAGGTTGTATTGTAGTATCCAAACATCCATGCTGGTCTTCAATAATTAGTGTGACATCATAGGTGGTATCGTAAATGGAATATGTGTAAACCGGATTTGGCAAAGTGGACCCTGCCTGGTTTTCAAATATCCAGTACCAGCTTGCTATATTGGTTCCAAAGGTGGTCGAGTTATCAGTAAAGAAAACTTTGCCTGCCGGACAATAAGAATTGGAGAAGGTAAAAGCAGAGATTGGATTTTCATATACCGTATGTTCCATTGTGACAGAATCCTGACATCCATATGAGTTGGTCACGGTTAGTTGAACATTATAAGTACCTGCGCTATCATAAAGATGGATCGGATCAGGCAACGTAGAGGTGTTCCCATCGCCAAAGTCCCAGTCCCAGTTCGTGATTACACCAGAATACGTAATACTTTGGTTAAAGAAGTAACTCTCTAGTCCGAAGCAGTTGTTCTCGCTGGTAAACATGGCCCATGGAAGATCCCTCACAAGTGTATTTATCGTAGTATCGTGATCACAATTCACAGAGTTGGTAACTGTGAGAGTGACCTGATGGATTCCGGATGTAATATACAGATGGGTTGGATTCTGTAAATAAGATGATCCACCATCTCCGAATTCCCAATACCATGCTATATTGGAGCCACTAGCTGTGGTGGATAAGTCAGTAAATGTTGTTGAATCACCTAAACAAGTTGTATCAGCAGCAAATAATACAAAGGGTTTGGAATTTATCGGCACTGATTCAACGGTTGTATCCTTGCAGCCATTCATTGTAGAAACGATCAGTGTAACATCGTAGTTGCCAGCGGAATGAAACTCATGGATAGGATTCTGGAGTGTGGAGTGATTGAGGATTCCCGATGTTGGATCTCCGAAGTTCCAATCCCATGCGGTTATCTGTCCTGGGCCATTAGACTGGGATGAGTCCGTGAACTGAATACCAAAATCTTCGCAGTTCTCAAGTGGATAAATGAAATCTGCCGTGGGCTTTGGACTGATAGATATTGGCTGACTATAGGTGTCCATGCAGCTGTCAGATGTCTGAACTGTGAGTATAACAGTATAGGTGTTGGGTAACAGATAGATATGATCAACATCCTGAGGATCAGGAAAGTTTATTGTAATTGATGTTCCGTCTCCGAAATCCCAGATCCACTTTACAATATACCCCTGGTACGGAATAGATTGATCGATAAATGAGACAACCGACCCGGCACAATTGCCATTGGTAGCAATGAACCCTGCGGTCGGGCCACTTGAAACAAGCACTTGTTTACTGATCACATCATAACACCCACCTGTGTTCGATACGCTTAACGTGGCCGTGTAAATTCCGCTGTTGGCATAAGTGTGTGTGGCTGTCGGCGTATAGAGATGCGGTGATCCATCTCCAAAATCCCACTCATGACTAACAATGATCCCCTGACTGGTTGACGAGAGATCGGTGAAATGGGTGGGATTTCCTTTACATGCGGTATCGGCCTGGAAATCTGCTACAGGGGCATCACTTACTGTAACTGGTTTTATAATGGAGTCGATACAATCCGTGAGATTAGTCACAATAAGCAGCACATTATATGTTCCAGGGGAACCGAATGTGTGCGAAGGATTTTGAGCGGCCGATGTATTGGAGGAACCAGATAGAGGGTCGTCGAAGTTCCAGTACCAGGATATAATAGTTCCTCCTCCGTTAGGTTGTGACAGGTCGTAGAAAAGTACTGGTTCTCCGGTACATCTCAATGTCGAATAGTTGAAATTAGCTAAAGGTCCGGGGTTGATCAATACGGGATGCGATATAGTGTCCCAGCAGCCTTCACTGGTAGTAACAGTTAGTAATACAGTTTTTACACCTATTGTGCTGTATAGGTGACTGACACTAGGATTATTCGGCCAAAAGATTGTAGTATCCGTTCCATCGCCAAAGTCCCAATGCCACTGATCAAGGTAACTGGAGTTCATGGTAACGGAATAGTCATCGAAAAAGACCGGAATGTTTATACAGGCGTTCGGAGTGTATCCGAAGTTGGCAAGAGGAGGAGAACTAACCGATACAAAATGGGACACTGTCTTGGTACAGCCATTCGTATCCAGTGCATACAGGATCACGTGATAGTTGCCTGTGCCAAAGTAAGCATGTACGGGATTCACGGGGGTATTGTAGGTTGCCCAGGTGCCATCCCCAAAATACCATGTCCATTCCGTGATAAGGCCGATATCAGGTCCCGTCAGGTAGAAATAGGTAGTGTCTCCAAAACACGATGAATCTACTGAAAAGTCCACGTCTGGCGTGGGCATCACAAGCACCGTCAAACTGTCCGCGAAAATAATTCCACAATTTGTGTTCGGATTGTTTGCATAGACAGTATAGATTCCGGCAGGCGTAAATGTTCCAAAGATGAGTGGATTCCCGGTTCCTGTATGAATGGGACTATACGGTTGATTGTTCAGCAATAGCTGGTATTCAAATCCTGGTTGGGATCCATCTATGCCAATCTCTATACCAACACCTCCTTCGCAATAGATGCCTCCGTTGGGGGCAGTGATCTGGTATTCGTCAGGCGCCGGATTTACGATCACAATGGCGTTGCCCGAAAAGATCTCCCCGGTACAGTAGAAGTCGCTTACTCCGGTAATACTGTAAGAAACCGTCACTTCAGGGACTACAGGCAGCTGGTAAGGGGTGGTGTCAATCCCTGAGACGGTGGAGAGATAAAGGCCATCGAATAACTGAATGGTCCAGGGAGGCGTTCCTGTTAGGGACAACTGAACAAAAGCTGTGTCTCCTTCACAGATTGTATCCCAGCCCGATAAAAAAGCCGTAGGCAAAGGCCTGTAAGTTATATGAACGGTGTCTGTGTCGGTTTCTGTGATGCATTCGGCCGTTCCATTTACATTAAGGGTAAGATCGGCAAAACCGGCAGCTTGATCGCCAATGCCGGCATAATAGACTGTAGTTAGCAGGGTTGGATCGGTAAAATAGCCGTCTCCCAGGCTTTGCCAAAAAATGGTTGTATAGTTGTAAGCATTCCCCGTTATATCCATTGGTTCGTACTGACATCCATTCAAATCTTCTCCGGCCAATGCAACAGGGGCCGGGTGAAAGAATAAAATCGTCGTGTCGGTAATCGTTTCGTTACTGCAATATCCCGACCCGGTGGCCTGCAGGATAAGTGCGACAAACCCATTGGTGGTATCTGCCTCTCCGGGCATATACGTTGCATGAAGTGAATCAGGATCGTCAAATTGCCCGTCTCCCCCAACAGTACTCCAATGGACGGCGCCTTCAAGTTGGGCTGTCGCAGAACCGATGGTATAATACTCATTAGCGCAAATGGTGGTATCTGGTCCCGCACTGATGATGGGAAGCAGATCAAACCATAAGGTCATGGTATCCTGATCTGTAGCGGATAGACAGGTCAGTAGTCCGTTGGCTGTCAGGATCAGTTCTACGCTCCCTGCTGCGATATCGTCTGTGCTTGGGGTATAAATGGCGTTGGTTAAGGTTGGATCGTTGAAACTCCCGGTGCCTAGGGTGCTCCATTGCGATGAATTTGAATGAAGGATAGCTCCGTTCATCGTATAGGAATAATTTTCACAGATGGTATCATCCGGCCCGGCATCGGCAATGGGTAGCGGATCGATGGTAAGGATCATGGAATCATTGATGGTATCGGAACAGGAGATATCCCCATAAGCGGTCAGCGTCAACTGTACACTCCCGTTTGCAATATCCGCAATACCGGGTGCATAGGTGGTAACCGGTTGGAATGGATCGGCAAATCCTCCGTCTCCGGATGTTCTCCAGCGTGCCATGGAGGCATGTTGCACGGATCCGTTTAATGGAGCATCAAATCCTTCGCAGATGGAAGTATCAGACCCTGCGTTTGAGATCGGGAGTGGATCAATGGTCAATAGGAGACTGTCTTTGACGGTGGTGAAACCGCAAGGTTCTGTTCCGGTAACTTGGAGGATAAGCCAGACCGATTCGTTGATCAGATCCTGTACTCCCGGTTGGTAACTGGTTAAGAGGGAGGTAGAAGGAGTAAATACCCCATCGCCTCTCGATATCCAATGAACGGCGCTATAGGTGGTTGCAGAGCCTGAAAGGGTAATCGGATAACCATAGCACACAGAAGTATCATTTCCTGCCATGGCAACGGGTTGAGCACTGACAATCACGGTCCTTGTCATTGTGTCGGCACAGAGGGTATTTTGATAATGACCAATTGCCTGGTATATACCTGCAGTTTGTAATCCAAATGTAATTGAGTCTCCATCTCCCGTTACCCATGGACCTGTTTCTAATCCATTTTTGATTAACCGGTAATCCACTCCATTCTGAGAGTCGATCAACCAGACCTCTGTCGGTTCGCAATTCGCCCCAAGTGGCATTAAATCGTAAGGCTGTGGAAGCGGAAAAACTACCAAACTGCCATTCATCAGTCGTGAACAATTTGGTGGAGTTTCGTTTATTGCAAGTACCGTATATGTTGCAGGAGAGGTGATATAGTTGAATAGAAGTGGATTCCCGGTTCCGGGCATGGTCAGGACAGGCCATCCGTTTTCCCTGAGAATATAATTTACCCCCAGTTGAGAACCATTGAGTTTAACTGGTATATTTTCGCACGTATCACCGTTGGGTATAAGGGTATATTGAATGGGCAACGAATCTATCGTAAAACTTCTATTCATCACTGACCAGCAGTGAGGAGCCAAGGGATTTTGGGCTATAACGGTATAAATACCAGGAATATCACGATAGCCAAAATTGAGCATGGAATTTGATCCGGGGAGTGTGTCTATGATCGAATTGTTTTTCTTTAAATAGTAGTTTATGCCAATTTGAGAATAACTTAACCTGATGGTGTCTCCTCCACAAACTGCAGCCGAAGGGATGACATTGTATATTTCAGGATTTGGATGAATTGTGACACTACCGGCCATCCAGACGTGACAAGAATCAGGGGAAGAATTATATGCGATAATATGATAGATTCCACTTGTGGCAAGCGGTCCAAAAGATAGGCTAAAACCTGTCCCTTCTTTTTCATCGATGAGATAAATTGTATCCTGGAATAGTCTGTAGGTTACTCCTAATTGTGAACTATTTAATTGAATCATTGAATTTGCACATGTATCACCTTGGGGGACCAAAGTAAATATAGTTGGAAGTGGAATGAGTGTTGCACTATCATTCATCACGGACCAACATTGGGCATTCTGGGTTGTTCCGATAACCGTGTATACACCTGGAATAACTTGTGTGCCAAAGTTCAGGGCAGATCCGGTTCCGGGCTGTGAAGTTCCAACCAGGGTAATCCCATTTCTTACGAGTTGATAACTCACTCCGGTATCGGAATCTGAAAGTCCAACTCCGATAGTATCTCCGGCACAACTGATACCTGCAGGGGTTACATTATACGCGATAGGAAGTTGATGGATAATGGTACTTCCAGCCATGATGGCATCACAACTATCAGGAGTTTCATTGATCGCTTGAATTTTATATGTTCCTCCAAGCCATTGCGGTCCGAAAGAGAGAATGTTTCCAGATCCCGGTAAGGTATCCTGGGGAACACCATCTAGTAATAAGATGTAGTTCACTCCAATGTGTGAACCATTCAACCCGATGGAGGTCCCTGAGCAGGTATCTCCATTAGGAATGATTGTAAATAGGGTTGGATTCGCGGTAAGGATAGTTGTTCCTGTCATATCTCCCCAGCAATTACTTGATTCCGACCTCCCAATGACAGTATAGGTTCCTGGTAAGATCTGAATCCCAAACCAGATTGTATCACCATTTCCGGCAATTGGATCCCCTATGTTTTGGCTTCCATTCCGGATTAATTGATACACTACACCTGTATCAGAATGAACAAGTCCAATACTATCACAGGCACAAGCATACCCCATAGGGATGATCTGATAGGGGACCGGGTTCGGTAGTATGATTGTCGCGCCCAGCATTAAATTGGAGCAAAATTTATAGGTGGTGGTATCATATCCAACAACGGTATAAATCCCCGGAATGGTTTGTGGTCCAAATTCGATCGGCAGACCGGTCCCATTCAGGGTGTCAAGCCATAGCGTATCCCGTTTCAGGATATATTTTACACCAGGCTGTGAACCACTGAGTCCGATGGAAGTCCCGGCGCAGGTATCGCCTGAGGGAACCACGGAATAGGGATCTGGCAATGGATTGAGATTGGCTTCCCCATTCATCAGGATGTTACAATTCGTAAGGGGATTGAATGCAAGTACGGTATAAACCCCTGGAACAAACTGCGGTCCGAAACTGATGGAGTCCCCGGTACCTGGTTCCGGGTCCCCTACATTGAACGACCCGTTCCGTTGAAGTTGGTACAAAATGCCTGTCTGGGAGCCGGTAATGTACACAACATCTCCCGCACAGCTGACGCCGGGAGGACGTACATCAAAGACTTCCGGAGCCGGATTCAACGTAATGGGGTTATCCATGAGGGTATCACATCCGGTCAACACAAAGTAGGCCCTGATACGATAGACTCCGGGGATATATTGTGGGCCGAAATTCAATACCGATCCGCTGCCAGCCATAGTGTCTATTGGATTCTGATTCAACTGAAGTTCGTAATTGGCGCCCAATTGTGATCCGTTCAGCATAATCTCTGAACCGGGACAATAATCTCCGTAGGAACCCATGATGAATACAATGGGAAGGGGATTTACTATGATAGTGACTGTGTCGTCCATGTATTTCATCAGTCCTGTAATCTGGTTGGCGCCGATGGCCCAATACGATCCTGCTCTGTTGCTGTAGGTAAAGAAAAGACTGTCGTCGGTACCCACCAGGGTATCCCCATACTGGATCCCGTTACGGTACAATCTGTATGTGATCCCTATCTCTGAATCCTCCAGCCAAATAGGTACACCGGTTGAATCATCCGCACATACTTCTCCACCTCCCATCAGGGTGTATACAGTTGGCCAGGGGTTGACCACGATGACAGCGCTATCCAGCATCTCAACGGTACACACTGGATTGGTAAGGGTATATGCAATCACCTTGTAGGTGCCACCTCGCTTTTGATTTCCAAATGTGATGCTATCGCCATCTCCCTGTACCCTGGGAGGAAGGATCAGGGTATCATTAAAGATTAGTTCGTATTCAACACCAGTTTGTGAACCTTCAAGCCAAATAGGAAGGCCGCTTCCGCCATCAGAATAAGATCCTGAACCTTTCACGGCAAAGGGAATAGGTAGTGGGATAATAGTGATTGTAGCGCTACCGGCCATGTCAATCGTACACTGAGGCTGTGAAACACTGGTAGCTGTGGCTGTATATAATCCAGGATCCAGATAGGTTCCGAAGGTAATGGAATCTCCGTTTCCATTCATCACGGGACTTAAAGTGTCTCCATTATGCCAAAGCACATAGGTATCTCCAAAGGTAGTTCCGTCTAATCCTATAGTGACACCTTCGCCTCCTGCACAATAAGAACCTCCTCCAATAACCGTATGAATGATTGGCGGATCTTTGATATCAATGGATACGGAACCCTGAGCGGTATTGTAGCCATCATTGACAATCACGGTGTAGGTGGTGGGTACGCAGGGGTGGATATAGGGTGAATCGGCAGTAATCGGTACGGGAGGTGGACCAACAGAGGAGCTCCAGGTATAGGTATATGTTCCTGAACCACCACTGGGATTGGCCGCAAGTTGGGCTTCTGCACACGGACAAACCAAAGGGGGGTCTACCGTTGGATTTGCCGCCAGGGCTGATCCGTTTAACGTAATCCGAACTGAGTCTGTTTTCGTACAGTTGGTCATGGACCGATCCCGGACTTCAAGATAGAAAGTTGTATCCTGATAAATGTTCTTTGTATGAGGATGTAAGGTATGTAATCCAGTTTGGATCATTGTAGAATCCTGCCATGTATAGTGAAGGTCATCTCCGCCACCCGAAGCAGCTCCGGTAAGATCAGTACTGATACCATGTGGAATCTCAAAATCTGGTCCGGCGTCTACATAGTAATCTTTTACACGCAACGTAAGGAAAGCAGGGTCGCTGGGGCAGGCAGGTGTTCCGGGCCCGGTGGTGAGGAGTTGATAGACCACATCAATATCAGCAGAGGTTGTATTGTGTAAGGTTTCCAGGATCTGGTTTGTTGTTCCGCTAGTTGCCGGGTTTGAAATTCCCAAAACAACATCTCTTGACCAGGTAAAGGTAGAGTTGGCTACGGAACTGGTGAGTGTATAGCCGAAGGGATTATCACTGCATACACTGTCAAACAGGATACTGGTGATGTGTGGCTTCGGGTTGATGACGATCGTGTAATCGGTCGTATCGCCAGGACATGATGTAGTCCCCGTAAAGTTGGGAACGATCCGGTAGGTAACGGTTTGGGGCACCACATCGGTATTCGTAATGGTTTGTGCCGGGATGGTATTGGTTCCCGAAGTGGCAAATCCACTGACTGAATCCGAGGAGGAGAAAGCTTCCCATGTGAAAGTGGTTCCAGAGACATTTGAAGTGAGGGTTAGGGGAGAAGAGGTATCCTGGGAGCAAATGGTCTGGGTTAGCGGGTAATTGGTGACACCCGGTGCAGGGTTTACCGTGATGGTATGCGTATCGGTGTTACCCGGGCATCCGTTGGCCTCAGGGTAGACAGTATAGAGGATGGACCCCTGTGTGATGGCGCTGCTGGTAATCGATGGCTGTGAAGGAATAGGAGAATCGGATCCGTTGGCCGTAAAGTTGGTGATGGAGTCTGAAGAGGCGACTCCGCTCCACGAATAGCTCGTACCCAACACATTCGAAGAGAGGTTAACCGGGATCGTTGGGTTCCCTGAGCAGATCTCCTGCTGGGAGGTGTCACAATGTGCGATGGGTACCGGATGCACCGTAACCACAAAACTGGTGTCCAATCCGTCACATCCGTTGGCCTGAGGAGTAATAGTGTAGGTCACGCTACCATCTGTGTCTCCTGTGTTGATCAGGGTTTGATCGATGATCAATCCGCTATCGTCGTTATATCCGGAAATAAAGCTATCTGGAGAAGAAGCGGTCCAGGTAAAGGAAGTGCCCAAAACATTCGAAGTCAATGGAATGTTGGTGGAGGTGTTGGAGCAAATTCCTTTGGTCATCGAGTCGTTGGAGAGGTCTGGTACCGGGTAAACGGTGACGTCATAAGTAAAGGGGTCGCCGGGACATGCGCTGGCGGTTGCAATCACACTATAACGGACGATTCCTATAGTAGAACCTGTGTTAATGAGGGTCTGGGTAATGGTGTTGTCAGCGCCATCGCTGAAGCCTGAAACCGATCCTTCAATTTGGGTTGCGATCCAGGTATAAGTTGCCCCGGTTGGAATGTCGGTCGAAAGTTGGATTTGTATGGTCTCATTACTGCAAATGGCTGTGGAAAGAGGAGTAAAGTTGACGTTGGGAAGTGGTTTAACGAGGATGGAGGTATCGCCAGGCTCTCCGGCACAACCGTCATAGGCTGGGGTGATCGTATAGGTAGCGGTTCCGGGAAGCCATACACCGGAATTCAACCCAAGTGTTTGATGAATCTGGTTGCCGCACGATCCTGATAGACCTGTGCAGCTTTGCATGCCGGTCACTCCTCCAACCTGGGAGGCTGACCAGGTATAAGAGGTGCCCGTAATAGTGGAAGAAAGATTGATGGTTGCTTCGTTGCCGGCACAAATAGCGGTATCAACAGGCGCCATGGAAAGTGTAGGTAGTGGTATGATATAAATCACATACTCGGCCGTATCACCCGGACAGGCAGATGCGCCCGGGAAACTTGGGGCGATCACATAGGTCACACTTCCAGTAGTCGTTCCGGAGTTGAAGATCGTCTGTTCCGGAATGGCGCTCGTCCCTATGGGTTCAAAATTGGTGATATCCGGTGAAGAAGCGGTAGCATCCCAGGTGAACGTGGTCCCCTGTACATTGGATTGCAAAACCACCAGGGTTGTCGTATCCCCTGAGCAATGCGTTTGCTCCATCGGAAAATTGGTAACAGAAGGCGCCGGATTGACTGTGATGACATACGTGCTGTCGGGTCCGTCACAGCCATTGGCAGTGGGAGTAATCGTGTAGGTGACTATTCCCAGTGAAGTTGATGTACTCGTGATCGTTTGTGGTGGGATGTGGTTGGAGGTTCCGGAAGGGTCAAAACCTGTAATACTGTCTGGGTTAGATGTCACCGCAGCCCAGAAATAGGTTGTGTTTGCCACCGGGCAGGAGAGATCCACCTGGCTGGCAGTTTGTCCAGAGCAGATCTCCTGGTCTGGAAGCGAGAAAGCAGCATGCGGAACCGGATGTACCGTAACGGTGAAGATGACTGTATCGCCGTGACAGCCGTTGGCGGAGGCTGCTACATGGTAGTAGACGGTTCCGTTTGTAGTTCCGGAGTTGGTTAGTGACTGGTTGATGATCGATCCCGATGCGTTGAAGAATCCGCTGATAAAATTATCGGTGGAAGTCGCCGTCCAGGCAAAGGTTGCTGCCGGGGTTGTTACGTTGGAAGTCAGGGTAATTCCTGCCGGTTGTCCCGAGCAGATCGAATTGGATGTGATCGTGTTCGTCACCTGGGGAACAGGAAAAACTTCTACAGTGAAGCTGTTTGGATCACCTGTACAACCATCGGCAATAGCTATCACATCGTAGGTGACGGTGGAGGTGACATTTCCGATATTGGCCAATTGTTGCTGAATGGATGTGCCGCAGGATGAACTGCAGAAATTGGCGCCCGTGACCGATCCTGCCGGGTCAACCACAGGGGTAGGCCATGTATAAGAAACACCTGAGGTTACTCCTGAGCCGAGAAGGATGTTTGTTGTTTCGTCCGTACAAATGGATGTGGTGGAAGTTGGCCCGAAGGTGACATTGGGATT
Source organism: uncultured Porphyromonadaceae bacterium (assembly GCA_964465145.1). Classification (GTDB taxonomy): domain Bacteria; phylum Bacteroidota; class Bacteroidia; order Bacteroidales; family UBA12481; genus JAUVKA01. The sequence goes on from CAYXJR010000089.1 coordinate 14,962, forward strand.
GGGCTTCACAACAACGGTGGAGGTAAAATCAGTTCCACTACATCCCTCTGCGCTGGGTGTGATCGTATAGATGACAGAATCACGCTGATAGTATCCCGATTCAAGGAAATAGTTCGAAGTAATGGTTGATCCGCAGTTTATGGTACATGAAGGGGTAAACCCGGTAACATGTCCGTGAGCAGCTATTGCTGAATAAGAAAAGGTTGTTCCGGTCACATCCGACTGCAGATGGATGGTGGCAGAACCTCCGGAGCAGATCGATTGTCTGATTGAATCCGCAGATCCGGCAGGACGCGGGTAAACTAAAAACGTATAAGTAGAGGCGACTCCCGGGCAGTTCATGGAAGATCCTGAGAAGGAAGGGACTATCTGGTACAGGACAGAATCTGCAGTAGTTCCTGTGTTTGTTATAGTCATAGAAGGTATGGTAGTCACATTCGTGGGAGTAGGCACATCTTCATACCCGCTGAGATGTGTAGGTGTGTTCAGCCTGACCCAGGTAAAACTTGGGGTACTTACATTTGATGTAAGGGTTACTGGGGCAGTTGATATTCCGGAACATGTCTCTTGCCGCATAGGATCGTTCGTCACAACAGGAGCCGGATTGACGGTGATAACATGCATGGTTCCAGAGCTGGAACAACCTGAAATGGTCGGAATGATAGTATATGTTACCGTTCCGGAAATATCTAACGTGCTTGTAATTGTTTGTGGAAGAATAATATAACTTGTTCCGGGAGTTGGAAACCCGGTAATCCCCGGATCCGATGCTACACCAGTCCAGTTCAATGTAGCACCGGTCACATTGGATGAAATAAAGATAGTATCCGGATCCGTCCCCGAACAAATCTCCTGTGCACTGGGGGTACACGTTAGAGTTATAGATGGATGAATTGTAACAGCAAACGTTTTTGGTGTGCCTGAACAATTATTAGCAATCGGAGTTACTTCATATGTCACAATACCATCAGAAATTCCAGTATTAGTTAAAATATCATTAATGATCGTTCCACAATTAGAATTGCAATCAATAATTGGTTCCACTGTTCCAGATATGGGAAGCTGAATGATATTCATTACCCAATGATATATGGTAGGTGGACTTGGGATATTCGATTGAAGCTGTATATTAACAGCCTGTCCTGTACAGATTGCTTTTGAAAAAGAAGTATTTATAATTTCAGGTAAAGGATTAATTGTAACGGTTGCCGTACCAGTCATTGTTCTTTCACAGGAAG
>CAYXJR010000090.1:0-15760 GCA_964465145.1 uncultured Porphyromonadaceae bacterium
TTTATTTTATTATTATTATTATTCAGTTCTTAAATCATTAAGCCTTACTTAATCTAAAAAAGCATAATTTCCTCTTAAAATGACCTTTAAATTGCACAAACCCCTGCTTCTGATCTGTCTTACCCGCTCTGATGACAATTCGTATTTTACAGCTATATCGTTCAAGGAATAGATCTGTGAACTACCTAATCCAAAAGACATTGTTAGTACTTCAGCTTCTCTTTTTGAAAGTTTGTTTAATGCCCGTTTAATATCCGTCACCGTTGATTCCCTCATAATATTGGTATCGGGCGAGGGAATATTCCCGTTCTGAACAAAATCATAAAGGCTGAAATCGCTATCCCCATTATTCGACAGAGGCTTATCAAAGGAAATCTGCCTTTTCTTTATCCCGTTCGCAAATTCGACTTCTTCCGTAGTCAAATCCAGATATTCTGCAATTTCAGCATCGGTTGGCTCTCTCTCAAATTCCTGTTCAAGATAAGGTATAGCCTTTTTGATTTTATTTATCGACGAAAGCCTGTTTAATGGCAAGCGTACTATACGTGTTTGATCTGAAATAGCCTGGATAATTGATTGTCGTATCCACCACACTGCATAGGAAATAAACTTAAAACCTCGTGTTTCATCAAATTTCTTGGCAGCTTTTACCAGTCCGAGATTGCCTTCATTTATCAAATCAGAGAAAGATAAACCCTGATTTTGATATTGTTTAGCTACTGAAATAACAAAACGAAGATTTGCAACAACCAGCTTTTCTAAGGCGAGATTGTCACCATTCCTGATACGTACCGTCAGCTCAACTTCTTCCTCGGCAGTAATCATGGAATACTTGTTTATTTCCTGAAAATAGCGACTGACTGATTCGTCAGAACGCTGCGTTATTTGTTTAGTAATTTTTAGTTGCCGCACTTAAAACAATTTAATATTTCTTTTCGCTTTCTGATATTCCTCTTTTAACTCAGCAAATACTCTGCTGACGGTTGACATCTCTTTCACACTCCCGGCATTGGCACCGGTAAAAACAAAGCCGTCTTTGAGATTGCCCTGATAGGCTGCCAATAAAGCTTCGAGTATACAATAGGAGGTTGTTTTAGGATTGCAGGATTTTATACAATGATTTCTGCAAAATTCCGGTCTTCTCTTACCTTCATTGGCTTCCTGCAGAAACTGGTTAAAAACACTTCTGCCAGGCATACCAACCGGGCTTTTTATAATCTGAATATCTTCCTCCCTCGCATTTATTATTACATTCTTGAATTCAACGGAAGCATCGCATTCCTCAGTTGCAATAAAACGTGTACCTAATTGAACTGCCGTAGCCCCCTGCTTCATTATCTGAAACATATCATCTCCGGAAAAAATACCACCTGCTGCAATTACAGGTATGTCTTTATTAAATTTTTCCTTTATTTCTCTTGTTACTTTTAAAACATCTGAAATAAGGTTTTCCAGTCTATTACCTTCGTTTTGCAGTTCATTGGCCTTAAATCCCAAATGACCGCCAGCTTTCGGTCCCTCTACAACAAATGCATCAGGCAGGTAATTAAAATTCTGCTTCCACTTTGTAATGATAATGATGGCTGCACGTGCCGAGGACACGATGGGTACAAGCTTTGTTTTTATCCCTTCACCTAGATATTTGGGAAGATCAAGTGGTAAACCGGCTCCTGAAAATATCACATCGATACCCTCCTCAATTGTAGTCTTTACCATGTCGGAAAAATTGGTTATCACCGACATAATATTAACTCCAAGGACTCCCTTGGTTAGCTCCCGGGCTTTTCTTATTTCTTCGCGGATCGCATCGATATTACTTTGTTTATAACCGGTGGTTCTCTTATTGCCAATAAGGCCAATTCCGACCGTTGAGATAACACCAATTCCTCCCATATTAGCTACGGCTGATGCAAGCCCCGACAGAGAAATCCCAATTCCCATTCCCCCCTGTATTATTGGAACGGGAATTCTAAGATCCCCTATATTGAATGATTTCATAATATCCTGATTATAAACAAGTAAAAAAGAGATTTTAAAACCGAGCGGTAATGAACCAGTTTGATGCCAGAATAAACGGCACAATCGCGCAAATTCTTAAATCTGAATTTTTCCCAAAGTTACGTTTTTATTTTCAGTGTATTGCAGAACAGACAAATCTTGTCAATAGCATAAATAACCCAGTCAGACAATCACTTACAATATTATAGACTTAATAATGTATCCTGGGCCTTGTGGAATTAGAGAATTTTCACCCGTAATTCGAGAACATCAATCAAAAACATAGCTTACTTTTGCACCACATGAATAATTTTGATGTTATCGTGGTTGGTGCTGGCCCGGCAGGTTTGTTGGCTGCCGGAAGAGTAGCCGAACTGGGCGGCAAAGTTTTGTTACTTGAAAAAATGCGGCAGGAAGGACGTAAGCTCCTGATCACTGGCAAAGGGAGATGCAACATTACTAATAATACAGACATAAACGAATTTATTACCCATGTAAATCCTAATGGCCGCTTCCTGCGAAATGCCTTCTCTCAATTTTTCTCCAAAGACATCCTTGTCCTTCTTCAGAAATACGGTGTTGAAACAACACTAGAGCGAGGTGGCAGGTATTTCCCGGCAAGTAACAAATCAGCAGATGTATTAGAAGGGCTTTTAAAATGGGTCAGAGAATTAAAAGTTGAAATTCGTTGTGCACACCAGGTGGAGAAATTGATGATAGAGGATAACCTTATTCAAGGTATTCAGGCAAAGGGACAAAAATTTTCTGCCAGGGATGTTATCCTTGCAACAGGAGGCAAATCTTATCCTGCCACAGGCTCCAATGGAGAAGGACTGGAATTGGCCAGGAAAGCCGGGCATACAATTGAAAAAGTCAGGCCGGCTCTGGTACCCCTGGAGACTGCTGGCGAGCTGGCACAAAAACTTCAGGGCCTGACACTAAAGAATGTGAGGGCTGTTGTTTGGGTAAATGAGAAGAAAATGGCTGAAGAATTTGGTGAAATGATATTCATGGATTTTGGGCTATCGGGCCCCATCATCCTCAGGTTGAGCAGAATGGTTGTTGATGAATTACATAAGAAAAACAAGGTGGAAATCACTGTCGATCTGAAACCTGCGCTCAATGAACAGAAACTCGACAATCGATTGCTTCGGGATCTTAATGAATACGGTAAACAAAGGATAGGGATTATCTTTCGCCAATGGTTACCATCAGCAATGGTTCCTGTTTTTATGGACCTTTTAAAGCTGGATCCCGACAAAGAATGCCATCAAATATCATCCAAAGAAAGGAAGCAAATCCGTCTTTTAATGAAAAACATGCGTTTCAGGATTACTAATCACAGGTCTTTTAAAGAAGCCATTATTACTGCAGGTGGTGTCTCAACCAATGAGATCCATTCTAAAACAATGGAATCAAAATTGGTGAAAGGACTATTCTTTGCCGGTGAAATGATCGATCTTGATGCCGAAACAGGTGGATATAATCTACAGATAGCCTTTTCAACGGGGTGGCTGGCCGGAAATTCATGTATGACAATGGTTAATGGTTAATGGTTCATTATCAAATAAACTAATATACAAATCTACTAATCTACTAATATACCAATCTACCAATCTACCAATCTACTAATATACTAATTTTGAACTACTTGCAAGCTGAAAATATTTCAAAATCATATGGCGACAATTTCCTTTTTGAGGACCTTTCCCTGTCGATTGATAAAAATCAAAAAATTGCCCTAATTGCTAAGAATGGTACCGGCAAGTCAAGCCTGTTAAGGATTCTTGCCAGAACAGAACCTCCAGACACAGGTGCCCTAACTTCCAGGAAGGATTTAACTATAGGATTTCTCCCGCAAGAGCCTGAACTGGATGACAATCTAATCCTTCTTGATCAGGTAATGTATAACATCCCGCTGGTTTCTGAGGCTATCATGCAATATGAAAAGGCAGTAGAGCTGCAGAATGAGCATGAATTGGACCTCGCTATCAGGGAGATGGACCGACTGGAAGCCTGGGATTATGAAAATCGTGTTAAGGAGGTTCTCAGTCAATTAAAGATCACCCGTTTTGATCAGCCGGTTAAAGAGTTGTCCGGTGGACAGAGAAAACGAGTGGCCCTGGCCCAGGTGCTTGTTTCTCAACCTGAGTTGCTAATTCTGGATGAGCCAACCAACCATCTCGACCTGGATATGATTGAATGGCTCGAAGAATATCTTAGTCAGGGTCATGTGACGGTTTTTATGGTTACTCACGACCGATATTTCCTGAATCGGGTTTGCACTGAGATTCTTGAGATGGCCAATAGAAAATTATTCAAGTATCAAGGTAATTACCAGGTATATCTGGCGAAACGACAGGAAAGATTAGAACTGGATCAAAAGAGGGTCGATAAGGCCAATTCTTTGATGAAAAAGGAGCTGGAATGGGTAAGGAGAATGCCAAAAGCGCGAGGAACCAAGGCCAAATATCGGATGGAATCCTTTGCAAACCTAAAGTCTGCAGCACATAAGGAATATGAGCCTGAGCAGGATGAAATTCAAATTGAATCATTACGACTGGGGAAAAAGGTGCTGGAAATTGAAGGATTGAGCAAGTCTTTTGATGATTTATTGCTATTTGAGAATTTTGATTACAAGTTTCAGCGTTACGAAAGGATTGGATTGGTTGGACCCAATGGGGTTGGCAAGTCAACCTTTTTACAGGTGATAACCGGAATCCTCCCTCCTGATGAAGGTAAGGCAGTACCAGGAAAAACAGTCCGGTTTGGCTTCTATGAGCAAACCGGAATCCAATTTAATCCAAATGACAAAGTTATTGATGTTGTTAAGGAGGTCGCCGAAGTGGTTCATTTAGGGGCAGGCCGGTCCATGAGCGCATCACAATTTCTGGAGTATTTTCTGTTTCCTCCGGATATGCAATATGGTTTTGTATCAAAACTTAGCGGTGGAGAAAAGAGACGATTGTACCTCTGTACCGTTCTGATGAGAAACCCTAATTTTCTTATCCTGGATGAACCAACCAATGATCTTGATATCATGACCTTGAATGTTCTGGAGGATTATTTATTAAGATTTCAGGGATCTGTAATGATAGTTTCTCACGACAGGTATTTCATGGATAAGGTCGTCGATCATTTATTTGTATTTGAAGGCAATGGAAAAATTTCTGATTTCCCTGGGATTTATTCAATATATAGGGATTCAATAAGACTAAGTCAGGAGAAGCAGGATAAGCAAGAGCCCAGGGGGAAAAGAAATCGAATTAAAGAAAATATTCCCAAAACCAAACTGAGCTTTAAGGAAAAGTTTGAATTTCAACAATTGGGAAAGGAGTTAGCCCAATTGGAGAAAGAAAAATCTGTTTTGGAAGAACTAATAAACTCGGGAGACTGTTCCCCTGATGAGCTCCAAATGCACAGCATGCGGATTGGAGATATTATGCAGGAATTAGATGTGAAGGAAATGCGCTGGCTGGAGCTAAGTGAGTTTGAGTTGTAGACTCGGTGATTCGGTGACTAAGATACACTTGCAAATTCATCACCAAGATGGGTGCATATATGATGCTTTGAGAACCGCAATGCAATCCATTCGGTTGGTTTGGCAGCAATAGCAAAATAGTATATACCATCCGTTCCTGGTAAATCATGATTCTTATGCCTCATTAACCCTGTCCTGATGTTCAAAATCACTATAGATAAAATTCTGACTGATGGCTTCAAACCTAACCCCTAATGGATCAGCCAGATATGTTAGAAAAAAGTTATCCTGCCGACAAAATGTTGAATCGACTAATACACTAACACACTTACATTCCCCTTCCGCTCAACACTTACAGGCAGTTTGATGCTATATCCTTTATCCAGCCGATAGGTTTTGGCTTTGGTATCACCAATTTTGACAGTGGCTTTGCCAGTTAGTCCAGTATAGTAAAGATTAAGACTGATTTCCTTATTAATAGGATGATCTGTTGGATTAAATATCATTGCAAATCCTTTGGTATCTAATTTAGGATTGGTATGAAATATCCAGTCGAGATCCCGTCCGTCGGCCCTTCGGCTTGAGGAATGTATAACATCTGATTCGAGTATATCCCGGTTAATCTTGTAGAAATCCACCCATTCCTTTACCAAACTTTTAGTTTCATCCGTATCGTACAATCTGGGCCCCCGGTAACAGGCCTGTACACCATTACCCAGGTTTCCAGCCATCATATTCCCATAGTGTTCCAGGTGCTCACTTAATGGCTCAATAGTAGCTTCGGCTCCACCTCCATGATATTCTGTGAGTGGAACAAACATCCAACCCATTGATGGGGTTTTGTACCACGTTCCATCAAAAATATTTTGCCTTGTATGAATTACCTGCTGAGCCCTGGGCAACGACCAGTTGACCTCACGGTATCCCATACCGTTCTTGTTTGATCCTGATAAATAAAACCAATCGGGCACGTTCAGATAAATTCCATTTGCCCTGCACCATTTGTAATAATCTGTGATAGTTTTCCATTGATTCCATTGAGAATCATCAATCCCCTCATGACCAGGATGAGTAGTTGAAGCACAGATATGTCCAGGATAGGATCCATCGTGCTCAAGCAGGTCCATGCCGGTTTCTTTAAAAAAAGCATACAACTTATTCATATATTCCTCTCCCCAGTTGGAGCCCAGGCAAGGTGCATTACCATGAATAACTCCCCCTCTTTCCCCTGTTTCCGGATTGATTACATCATCCTCTTCCGAAATCCGCCTGCTGGATAAGAGGGAATAGCCACCTAACTGTAAACCTTTTTCATGAGCATAATCTGTCCGTTTTTTCCATTTTGCGATATTCTCAGGACTGAGATCCTCAACGTTAAATCCACTGCCAAAGGTCATGATTGCCATTTCGAAGCCCACTTCTGCACACTGGTCTAATGCTAGTTTTATGGCATCATCATCACTGAAACGAACGTGCATCATTAAAGGATTCTCAGTTGTCCATGGTGCAATAACACGATACATTTTCCTTAGAGCCAGGGAATTTCTATCCTTATCGTAACTATCGTTGACAAGTACCCAGGAACGGAAGGATTCAAAACTTCCTCCTGAAGGAATTTCCTGGGCAGGTCCGATTATCGGCTTCACTTCAAGAAGGCATGGAGTTTCTTTTGTATAGCCTACCTGTGTATTATAATCAGGGTCCGACTCCCAGAATACCGAGCTTCTTGTAACATTGGCCGGCACCATCCCGCCGAACTGATAATCAGTGGCCACCTGGATATTTGGCTTCGGCATTTCAACTCCCCTGGATTCTACCCAGGACTCGGCCTCTACAGCCGCCAATATTTCTGACACAAAGGCATCCAAATGAATGGATTCTGATCCCTGATTTATTAATTCAATCCATTTGCTATATGCAGGAATCCCATCATACAGGTTGTAGTGGACTTTCACTTTCAAACCTTCAAAAAGACCTGGAAGCGAATAATTCATAACAAGATGTATTCCTTTGGGCGGCCATTCAGAATCAGGAGAAGCATGCCTTACACGTTTCCATTCCATTCTGGCATCTATTGGTGTGGTTTCATAATCAATAAACCCGAAGGCTTTAGGATCTGCTTCCAGTTTGTCTATCCATGAAGGATCAAGATATGCCAGGTTAGGCTGCCCCAGCAGTCCACCAACAGAAAAACTCTCTCCATCAATAATAATACGAGCCTCTGGTTTGACCCCCCTTAATACAGAACGCCCTGTCATTAAATCATCCAAAGCAATGGTAGAAGCACCAGGATCAAGAAGAAAAACCCTCCTTATAAGACCATTATCAAGGGCAATTTCAGAATCGCTTAACTCCACAAATTTCGCCTTATATCTGTTGTTATCAATTAACCAGTCATCAACCGTATCCGGGGGTCCAACACAGGATGATAGTAAAATCAGAGAAATACAAGAAATAAAAATATTTTTCATTTGTTCAATTTTTTTCCAACAATTCTCCCAACTTTCTCTGCATAACGTAAAAACCCCAGATCAGTATAATGCACCCCGTCTACTGTTCCTTCCTGATCTGTACCAATAAGATCATCTCCTGCAATGAGGTAAAGCTTTTTTATCCCCTCTGCTTTCAGGGTTTTAAAAGCCTTTCCCAGTTCTTCATTCTGAGGGTTCAGCTGTTCCAGATCGGCTGGAACAATTGCTGACTTGACAGTAGTGGCAGTTTCAACAAGAAAGATTGGTGTGTCCGGCCGTTTCTTTCGAATAAACCAGACGAATTCCATGTACCTGGGATATATTACATCCAGGTTATGCAAATTAGGCAGGCAGTCGAAACCCAGGGCATAGGCATCGATCTCTGCAATCAGCTCTGCCACTTCCATCTCCATTCGTCCGTTTCCGGAGAACCCCAGATTTATTACCTCACGGTTCAGTTGGCGCGATAATATATTCGATGATGCCATTCCTGGCCTGCTGGCACATCCACCCTGTTGGATGGAAGTACCGTAAATAACTAACGGTTTCCCTTCCAATAAACTACTTGCTTGAATTACACTATTCTGTTCAACTCCTATCCAAAGTGTATCAATACCATCGTATAAAGGCAGATTGAGATGATAATTGCGTACCTCTCCGTCCATTTCTGAGAGAATCTCCTGTTCATTTGCAGTACCAGATCCCGGGCTGCCTGATCCGGCATATCGCCAGATCCCATTATCATTCATGTATAAATCCACCCCCCTGATCCCGCAGTCGGTCATGTGCCACATACTATTGTTGTACCGTACAGTCCACTTGACTCTTATGGTTTTTGAATTTGTCTGAAAATGAACCGACAAACCAGAACTGTTTGTTCCTAATCTCCATACCGGATCCCTCACAACCCCCTGGGCTTTACGAGGCAAACGGTCATAAGGATGATCCAGTTCGCCCCAGGCTTGTCCGGTTAAACCAATATCCAAAGCATTATACCAGATGATTTCGCCCGACTCGCTTTGGCCGACCGATTGAAGATTCTGAGCGGTGGCGAAATATGGCAAAAGGCAGAAGGCAGAAGGCAGAAGGCATGTTTTAAGGAGATAAGGTCTAAGGTTCGAAATTTTCATTTGTAATAGTTTTGCTAAAGGTAAAAGACAATTACTTTCCAGAGGCTATTTCCCAATAAAAAATAGTAAGGAAGAAACCATACTGTTGCCACGAATTTCATGTAGACTTTTATATTTTTAACAAGATATTTAAACCAGACCATGAGTAAGCCTGTTCGAACTCCCTCTCTTAACATCCAGCGTAAGCCATCAACTTTAAAAAAAACTGACCGTATTAAAAAGGCCCTGAATCATGAAATCGCTGATCGGGTTCCGATCAGCGATTTCTTCTGGGGAAGTTTCATTAATAGATGGAGAAGGGAACTAAACCTTCCGGTTGATGCTGACCCATACTACTATTATGATCTGGACTGGATCGTGGCAACGCCGAACATGGATCCTTGGATTCAAGCCTTTGAAATAATCAAAGAGGATGAAATTGAGGTCGTAGTAAAAACGGGTTTCAAGGCTACTCTTCGTAAAAAATTTGATTTCCCCATGCCAGAATATGTTTCCTGGGAAATTAATACTATTGAAAAACTGGAAACGGCTACTTTTGACGACCCGGCTGACAGACGAAGGTTTTTTGAATCCGGGGATAACCATATTGCCGGAGTTGGGGATGGTTTTGAACGCAATTCCCCAGCCTGGATCGAGACAGTAAAGAGGCTATACCCCGACTTTGCTGTTTTCGGAAGCGTTATTGAGTGTTCAGAATGTTTAACCAGGTTGATAGGCCAGGAAAACTTCCTCTTTTGGATAGCAATGTATCCCGAAAGGCTTGGTGATTGTATTAATCGTATTGGCCGGTTCTATCTGGATTACGCTATAGCTCAGATTAAGGCAGCTGACGGCCTGTTGGATGGGATGGTAATCTGGGGAGATGTTGCCTATAAACAGTCTATGCTTTTTGATCCCCGGTACTGGCGAAGCTATTTTAAACCCTGGATAAAAGCTATTGCAGATGTTTGTCATGATAATGGTTTACCAGTGATTTTTCATAGCTGTGGGAATGTTAACCTCATATTCAATGACTTTATCGAAATGGGAATTGACGCTTTTAATCCTCTTGAAGCAAAAGCAAAATTGGATGCTGTTGATCTTAAGAGAAAGTTTGGCAGCAGCATCGGCTATTGCGGTAACAGCAATATCCAGGTATGGGAAACGGGCGATAAAGAGCTGATCAAATCGGAGATTCTTAGAAAGCTCAACGCTGCTAAAGGAGGTGGATATCTTTTTCAGTCGGATCACTCCGTTTCCAGCGAAGTGTCAGGTAAAACCTACGACTATATTGTAAAACTGGTTAAAGAGTATGGAAAATATCCATTAAACCTTGGGGAATTTGATGAAGCATTATGAGTACCCTGATTTACTAATGATAATAAATACCTGGATTAAAACTCAATTTCAAGAATGAAACGATACGGAATGGTATGAAACGATACGGAATGGTAATTAAGCTCAAACCGGAAAGAGTTGAGGAGTATAAACGGCTTCATGCTAGTGTGTGGCCTGAAGTCCTGAGCATGATAAGCAAGTGTAATATCAGCAATTATTCCATCTATGTCAAAGATAATTTCCTGTTCAGTTATTTTGAATATACAGGTTCTGATTATGAGAGTGATATGAGTAAGATGGCTGCTGATCCGGTTACGCAGGAATGGTGGGCTGTTTGCAAACCCTGCCAGGAGCCGGTTAGGAACCATGAAGAAGGTGAATGGTGGGCTGGCATGGAGGAAGTTTTTCACATTGACTAAACCCCTTTATCAAGTCCATTTATATGATCACACCCAACCCGATTCTAGGTACTGGTATCCATGCCATAGGTGGCATATCCGCCTCAACCTGCTATCTCCCTTACGAAAAAACAAAAAGATGGTCCTGGGAATCTTTTTGGATCATTCAGGCCACCTTCGCCTGGCTGCTAATGCCCCTTATCATTGGGTTTATTACTGTACCTGATTTATTTACTGTTCTACGGATTACTCCGGTTTCTGTCATGATTACACCCTTTATTCTTGGTGCGATTTATGGCTTCGGGGGCTTATCCTTTGGCTATGCCATCAGGCATATCGGCTTCTCCCTCACATATACAATCTCCATAGGAATCTCTGCCATTCTAGGCACAATCACCCCACTTATTATCCATGGGACCCTGGTGGAAACCTTCAGCAAACGCGGTGGGGGAATCGTTCTATTTGGGATGGTATTGTCAATGGTCGGGGTCATGATGTGCGGAACAGCTGGATATAGGAAAGAGAACGATCTCCGAACAACTAGTGTTGTGACAAATTAATATAGAAACATTATCTTTGTGGTATTAAATCACAAAGCGATGAATAGATTAGTATTTAAATTGAAGCCGAAAGACCGGGAGTTTCTCATTGACTTGACAAAAAGCGGAAAGCGAAATTATCGCGAGTTTGAACGTGCGTATATTATGCTGGCGCTAGACAAAGGGAAGAAGCATGAAGAGATTGAAGATTTTTACAACGTCAGTCGAATCACAATCTGGCGAATTAAAAAGAAGTATCTGGATAATGGATTGATGGAAGCTTTAAAAGATGAAGAACGACCTGGACAACCCATTAGGTATGATGATAAAGCCATCGGCGAAGTTGTCGCGCTGGCCTGTTCGAAGGCACCCGAAGGCCGAGCGCGGTGGACATTGCGGTTACTGGAGAAATCATTGAAACAAAACAATGGAATGGAGACAATCAACAGGGAATCCATACGATTGATCCTAAAAAAAACGAATGTAAGCCTTGGTTAAAGCAAATGTGGTGCATTACCGAAATAACGAGTGAGTATAGAAAGCGGATGTACCGAATACTGGACTTATATTCAAAGCCTTACAATAAACGATTCCCGGTGGTTTGTTTCGATGAAAAAAGCAAACAGTTATTGGAAGATTCTCGAACGCCGCTTCCTATGAAACCTGGAAGCCTTATGAAATATGATTATGAATACAAACGTCATGGAACTTGCAACATTTTCGTTGCGGTAGAGCCTAAAGTCGGCAACCATCATATTGCTGTTACCGATACACGTACCCGGAAAGATTTTGCCTTTTTCATGAAAGATTTGATCATGGATCGGTATGCTGATGCCAAAAGGATTTACATGGTTCTGGATAACCTGAATACACACTTTAAAAAATCTTTCTTTGAAACATTCTCTGCCAGTGAGGCCAATCAGATACTGAAGAGGGTAAGATTTATCTATACACCCAAACATGCGAGTTGGTTAAACATGGCCGAGATTGAAATCAACCTCATGGACCATGAATGTTTGGACCGGAATATTCCGAATCGAAACGAGATTGAAAGAGAAATTGATGCCTGGTGTAGTCAAAACAATCAAGAAAAGAGGAAAATATTTTGGAGCTTCACAAAATACAAAGCCAATAAAAAACTATCTAAATATTATGTTTCATGATTAATTTGTTATGACACTAGTACAAAAGACCAAACCGTTAAATTCAATATGCGCAAAGGACTGACATTAACCCTTCTCGCCGGCGTCCTATCTGCTGTTTTTGGGGTCTCACTGGAATTGGGTCAGCCCATCTCCGATATAGCAGCTCAATATGGTGCCGGGCATTTTGAAGGAAATGCCAAATTAATTGTCACAACAGCAGGATGTTTCCTTACAAATATCACATGGTTCCTTATTGCCGGAATCAGGCAGGGTACAATCCGGGAATTGTTTAATATCAGAGGATTAGGGATCAAATCAATTTCTCGAAATTACCTTTTGTCTGCTCTGGCGGGTTCGCTATGGTACTTTCAGTTTTTCTTTTACGGGCTTGCGCACGTAAGAATGGGTAATTTTATGTTTGCCAGTTGGGCCATCCACATGTCGATGCTGATTTTTTTCAGTTTTATAGTTGGCATGGTTATGAAGGAATGGAAAAAGGTGACAACCAGAACTTACATAACACTATTGATTGCCCTTGGCATCCTGATAATATCCTTTGTCGTTATTACATGGGGGTCCTATATAGGCAGCTAAGTTTGAGAATCCTCACGTTATATACCCAAAATTATTAATAATCCATCATAGTCTGTTTTGTGTTTGTCATTTAGATGGTTCAAGCTCAATACTGCTAAAATAAAACTCCACCCAATTCTCACTTTTTCCTCTAACAATGATGGTAGAAGTTCCATTCGGTATTTGAATAGTACCAACCTTAACCCTTTTAAACACATCAAGGCCCTTGGTATCCGGCAATTCAAACTCATTTTTCTCCGCACCGACTTCAATAACTAATTGATTATCTGAAGAATTGGAAGCTAAAGAAACATAAACATCGAACTGGGCATCCTCAGTAATCTCAACTGGCCATTCCATCCATGTTCTGGTACTTTTCCATGTTATATAGGACTGATCGTTGGAGCGAATTAGTTTAGCATGATCTGTTGTTACATAACTACGATTCTCAAGGTCGCTCTCCGCTGGTATCAGGCTCAATCCCCCTTCATCATCCTGCACAATATTCTGATTAGGCACGTCAGGATCACCCTTTATATCAAGAACAATAACCGATGAAATTTCATCAGGAGCATCACCGGTTAAACTGATGATCAATCCTTTCTCGCTTTTTTCAAGCTTATATTTCTTATTCTTATCTGAAAGGGAATAAGTCTGAACTGCCTCATTTTTAACAGGCACGAATAATGTGTTATCTTCAGGCCATTCAAATACATGGAGATATAACCGTGTATCCCCATTTTCAAGAACCTTCCGGGTACAACGGCCCCACCAGGGGCGACGGAATGGACTTGGAGATGTACCATACACAGACTCACTGTTAACCTGCATCCATTCACCAACCCCAGCCAATCGGTCAATAGATTCCTGAGGTATTGTGCCATCCGGTTTTGGACCTACATTTAGCAGGAAATTGCCTCCTTTTGATGCAATATCGATCAGTTTGTGCAAAAGATCTGCTGTAGACTTCCAGTTATCGTCATAACTCTTATATCCCCAGGTTTCGTTCATTGTCATGCAGACTTCCCAGTCCCGGCCTTCTATTCCGGTTGCAGGAATATGTTGTTCGGGAGTATCTGAATCTCCCTTATATCCACCACCAAGCCGGTTGTTGGTAATCAGTCCGGGTTTCATTGCCAGCAATGGACGAAGCGTTTCAGCCCTTTCTTTAGTCATCCATGTTGGCGTATCCCACCAAAGAATATCTATATCATAATTCGTAAAAATCTCCTTTACCTGTGGATAAGCAATTTCTGCCAGGTAGGTGTCAAAGCTGCCTCCTTGGGCTTCATCCCAGAATTCTCCCTCTTTATATCCGCTTTTCGCTCCTCCCGGATGCGTCCAGTCCTGAGCCTGCGAATAATAGAAGCCAATTTTTATTCCGGCCTTTTTTGCCTCCTTCACCAATGGTTTAAGCAGATCCTTGCCATAAGGAGTAGCATCCACCACATCCCAATCCGTAACTTTTGAATTGAAAAGGGCAAATCCATCATGATGCTTTGAGGTTATCACAATGTATTTCATTCCAGCATCTTTGGCCATTTTCACCCATGCTTTGGGGTCATAATTTACCGGATTGAATTCCTGGGCATAGGCTTTATATTCCGACACTGGAATTTTGGCATTATGCATAATCCATTCGCCAATCCCTCCAATTTTTTCACCTTTATAAGTCCCGGCCGGAACGGAGTAAACTCCCCAGTGAATAAAAAGCCCGAAGCGAGCTTCTCTCCACCATTCCATCCTTACATCCCTCTGTTCTACTGTTTCATTCAAAGGATCAACCCATTCTGCCTGGACTTGATCCTTCTTGCCTGTACATGAAGTGATAATAACATTTATCACCAGAAGGGCTAAAAATAGGGGTATCAAATTTTTTCTGTTCATTTTATTTTTTTTTAGGGTTTTCGGTTTAATAAGGTAATAAAAAAAGTAATTCTATTGTTACCGTACTACTATTTCATCAATAAAGGCCCAGCTCTTCCCTCCTGCAGATGGATGCCAGCGAGGATTTTCAATAGTTCCTTTAACATCAATTCTGATAAAACGAATATCTCTTTGTGGGGGAGTAAAGCTAAATGTTCGGGTAACCGGCTCCCTTCTTTGATCTCCCTCTACCAGCTGTTTACCGACTAGTTCAAATAGTTTTCCGTCCTCAGATACAGAACAGCTCACTGACGTTGGGTGAAGAATCCAGCTTTTGGAATCATAAAGGGAACTTATCATTATAGAATCCACCGACTGCGAGTTTCCCAGATCAAGTAACAGTTGGAAATCTTGTGCCTCCCAGCCCAGCCAGTGAACCTTGTAGTCGCTGGCACCCTGCACTCCGTTAGTGAGGTATGTGATATCACCTTTGCTGTATTTTGCAGAGGGTGCTGGACTAGCAGAAACCAACTTTCGGAAAGCAAGGTTTCCTTCAATCTGTACATCAATGAAACGCTTAGTAGCCTGGTAATAATCCTCCGGTTTAAGTCCAGCTTCATTGATGCTGTTCACCCCTATCATTCGGCAGGTGGAAATAAAATCCTCAAGCATTTCCAACATCGCTGGGCGGGCTATATACTTATCTCCATCAAGTCTATACCATCCCCTGGAATCAAACATATGGTTCTTTCCAATCTCCATGGCAGCATACTGAAGTGGGAGTTGGGCTTCCCTTACATGCATCAGACAGGCCGAATCATTTGCCACTTTTAATCGTGCCT
>CAYXJR010000091.1:0-15414 GCA_964465145.1 uncultured Porphyromonadaceae bacterium
TTTTAAAACAAAATAACAAACTATATTGTAAATGTTATTATGTCCCAATTACTTAGGTGATAAAAGAGATTCCAATTATTATCAATCCAATAAATTATTAAGACGTGGTGAAATTGTTCCCCGCAATTTTTACTAAACCTATAATTATGCTTCAAAGGAAAAACCTTTTCTATTTACCCCTATTGCTTGTTTTTATTCTGATTTCATGCTCCGGCGATGACAAAGTCTCATCAGATGGCTTAATCAACATCGATGTCCTTGAGGCGTTCAAAGAGAAAAGAAGCATGAAACTCAGCAACTTCGTAAAAGATGTGGAATTTATTCAGCTCAAGTCCTCCAAAGATGCCTACTTCATGAATGCAAGAAGTTTTACTGTAGGCGAAAAGTATATCATGATAGCCGATGACGGGGAAGACAGGGTAATACTCTTTGATCGCCAGGGAAAATTCTTAAGGCATATTGGAAGAAAAGGGAAGGGCCCGGGTGAATTCAATAATCCATGGCAGGCCTCAATGGATCCGACAGAGCAGTTCGTCATTATTGCTGATGGGATAGTTAATAAGATCATAAAATATTCTGTTGGCGGAGAGTTTGTTAAGGAAATAAATACATCTGATATTGCCCTGGGGCGGTTCATGGATGAGGTCAGGTTTATAAATGATGATCAGTTTGTGGTTGTCAACCGACGTCCAATAAGGGGTGTAGATGGCTATGCATCCCTTCCCCTGTTTGATATTGATTTGAATCTTGTGAAAAAAATACTGCCCAGGGCCAACGATGAAAATCTTTGTTTATCAACCAATCCGCACGGAGTATTGGCTATGGGTGAAAACAGAATGACATTCTGGGAACCTTTTATTGATACCTTATATACAATTAGACCAACAGGCGAGGCAATCCCAACCCATGTTATAGGCTTTTCAAAAGGAGCCATGACCAAGGAATATGCTACCACTCCGGCTTATGGACGTGATCCGGAACTTGAACCTAAAAATTCGGTTTTTTCCATAAGGGAATTCGGGGGATACATGCATATAACCGGCAGAAGCAATAATGAATGGTTTGGGGCTATGTATGATTTAAAAACCGGGGACATGTTTCAACTTGAATCCGGAACCTCATGCGATACTTCAGGGTATTTCAGTACCCGCGGCCTGGAAAATGATCTTTATGGAGTAGATCCGGTTTCCATGTATGAATATTCCGGGAAAATTGACAGGGTGATAAGCTGGGCACGGCCGGAACGGATTGCTGAATACTATGACCTTGATTGCATACGCAGCAAGAAAGTAAAATACCCGAAGTTACGCGATCGTTTTCTCGAAATAGCAGAAGACCCGGAAGCATCATACCAAAAGATTATAGTTTTGATGAAATTGAAATGATGTGGCGATGTGCTCCCCTCTCCATCGAGCTTGCGAAGATTGGAGAGGGGCCGGGGGTGAGGCAAAAATGATATAACCGAATAACCGAAACCCATGAAAACAAAACCAACTTACCTATTTCTATTTATCCTGATTCTGGCCTCATGTTCCGGTCCCCGGGATGAAGCCACTGAATATGTTGAGATCAACGGGAAAAAAATCCCCCTTATCAATCTGGGAATTGTAGAGGAAAGCCCTGCCACTATTGGTTGGAGCTCTATTTTTGAAGATGTTGAAATAATTCCACTTGAAACCGACAAGAAATGCATGATAAAAAACTGGATGACAGGATTATCACCGAATTCCCTGTATCTCGCCACTCAAACAGGGGGAGTCGGACCGGTTAGATTAATGGAATTTGACTTCCTGGGTAATTATATCCGGGATTTTGGAGGAGGAGGGAAAGGGCCGGGTGAACATACCGGATATTTTCTGGAAGGAATCAGGCATTATCCTGAATTTGATATGGTTTTAGCAGAGTTCAATGGTTACCCCATGGAAAATCAACTGTTTAAACCTGATGGAAAATTTATTGGAGAGGTAAAAAACTCATTTGAACTGGGTACGGGGATGGGTATGCTGGAGGAAGACCTCTTCTTTACTTTGGGTACTTCATATGGCAAGCCAAACTATCATCGTGATTCAGTATTGATTGAATGGCATAACACTCATGGGAAACCCATCAAATCAATTAAAAGGGAAAAATACCCTCCTGAAAACAATCTTGGCTTTTCACCTTATGGCTCTGGTAAATCTATTTATAAATATGGAGAAGAGTGGCATTTACATTCACCAGGGAATGATACAATTTATAAAATTATCGGACAGGAAATCACTCCCATAGGAATATTTGATTTTGGAGAAAAAGCAGTTCAATTAAATGACCTGGTTGATCCTAAGGCAGTTATTGGACATTTTAATATAGAAATTCTTTCTGAAAACGAGAATTATTGGATTCTTAAAAAAAGTGTCTATACAAAATGCGAAGTTGAACATTACGGAGCCGGGCAATGGGGTGGAGAAGTAGATTTTGACTATTCTTTCATTTTCATTGACAAATCATCCCGAAAAACATGGAATGTTCAATTTGAAGATGATCTGCTCGGAATTATTCCTTGGGATAAAATGGATTACTACCTTAATTGGGATGATTCAGGTAGGTTTTACATTATTGTCGGAGCGATTGATTTAATTGAAAACATTGATGAGGCCCTCAAAAACGGCAAGATTCCTGAGTCAGGAATGGAGAAGGTAAATATACTCAGACAAAGTATTGATGAAAACAGCAATCCGGTGCTTTTTATGTTTAGAGAGCGAGCTAAGTATTTATTGGAATAGTTGAAATTTGCCAGGCTTTGGTGTATTATTCTGCCAGAACTTTAGGAATCCCAACATAATATAAATCAAATCCTCCCTTACCCCCAGGGCGATTAGAGGTGAAGATCAATAAATTCTTGAAAATGTGTGGACACTTGTCATCTGAGTCGGATGACAAAATATCAACTACTTCAGCTGGCACGGGGTTTCCCGCGGTAATATTGGACAAAAAATCCAGGGAATCAATAAAATCCACCCTAAGAATATCGTAATTCCCACTTCGATCTGAACAGAAATACATGGCGGATGAATCAGGCGGGAAGGTAGGATAGGCCTCATTGGCACCGGTATTAACAATCTGCAGACCAACAGGTTCCATATAAGATTCATTAATAAGATTATGCGTCAGATAAATATCCAAATCACCGCTTTTGTCGGAAGCAAAGAGGAAAAGATAATGTTGAAATTCCCGGTAGTCAGGATCTCTGATGAATCCCCGGCCAACTGGAATGAAACGGGGGCCAAACTCATTGAAACCCCCATTAACAGTATCCAGGGCCTGCCTTAGATCTTCATGCCCGGTCATATAGTTAACATTCCAACGCAAATTAGTTGAGACAATTACGATCCCATCACGACGATCAGTATAGACATTCATGGGCATATAGACAAAATCGAACTCCCCTCCCTGACTATGACGATTACTTGAAAAAATAAAAGGCATGCTTTGTGAACGTTCGGGTGTATCAGAATTATAATCATCATATTCCGAGTTAAATTCTTCAAGATTCACAGGTGAATCAGGCAAAATCATTGGTAACCATTTTGGCCCAAAATCAGGGAAATACCCCCATAGAATAACGGTCATGACAGTGATAAGCAGAATTCTGAATTTCATTTGCAGATAAAATTTAGTTTTTGGGGGCTGATAAAGTTACTAATAAATCAGGCCCACGTTCACGAAAACCCTTCCGAGCAATAATTAACATTAACTCCCGATACGGTATGCGGGGAAAAAACACCTAATCCCCGCAAATTTTGCGGGAAACATATTGCATTGTGGGGAAGAATCACTATATTTACCGCAAATAATGCGGTTAATGAAGCAGTTTATCTATCACAACAAAGAATGGCCAAATTTTTATTGGGATTCAGATTCTTTGGTATTCACCCTTGGCAAGGTTCGAAATTTGCAGGGGAGACTCAATGGAAAAATGGAATCTCTTGGTTTTAAGCTAAAAGGTGAAGCCACTCTTAAAACACTGACCCTCAATGTACTTAAATCAAGTGAAATTGAAGGGGAAATATTAATTTCAGAAGTAGTGCGATCATCAATCGCCCGGCATCTGAGAATGGATATACAAGGCCTTATACCTTCTGATCGAAATACCGATGGTGTAGTTGAGATGATGCTGGATGCAACACAAAATTACAGAGAGCCAATAGACCCTGATAGATTATTTGGCTGGCATGCTTCCTTGTTTCCGGGCGGTCGGAGTGGTATGTATAAGATTAAAGTGGGGGATTGGAGAGAAGATATCACCGGCCCTGTGCAGGTTGTCTCCGGTGCCATGGGAAAAGAAAAAGTGCATTTCCAGGCACCGGATTTATCAACAATACCGGGAGAGATGGAGGCCTTTATTAATTGGATAAACAGAGATCAGCCTTTAGACCCTGTAATAAAAGCTGGTATTGCTCATTTGTGGTTTATTACGATTCATCCCTTTGACGATGGGAACGGCAGAATTGCAAGAGCACTATCCGATATGCTCTTGGCCAGGGCCGATGGATCTGTTCAGCGCTACTATAGCATGTCAGCCCAAATCAGGCTGGAAAGAAAAGACTATTATACCATTTTGGAGAATACCCAGAAAGGTAATCTGGATATTACCTCCTGGCTTACATGGTTTTTGAACTGCTTGCAAAACGCCGTGGAAAGCGCAGAAGAAATATTATCGAATGTAATTTTTAAGGATACCTTTTGGAGAAAAAATATAAGCACTTCCCTCAACGACAGGCAGAAGAAAATGCTTAATATTATATTGGATGGATTTGAAGGAAAACTCAACTCATCAAAGTGGGCAAAAATAAATAAGACTTCCACAGACACAGCCCTTCGTGATATCCAGGACTTAATTGAAAAAAATATACTTGAAAAGGAAGAATCCGGTGGAAGAAGTACAAGCTATAGATTAACCTGGTAACCGAGGTAACTGAGTAACCTATTAACCGAATAACCGAATTATCACTAACTTTATAAGCCAATCTTCAATAACCAAAATGAGGCATCTCTTGAAAATATCCGCCCTGCCCTTGATGGCTTTCATACTTTTCTTCTGCGGCACAAACCAGCAAAACATGATCAATACCCAAACAGTTAAAGAACTTGATCTTGACAGGTACCTCGGCACCTGGTATGAGATCGCACGCTTTCCTCATTCATTTGAGAAGGGCCTGGTAGGTGTAACAGCCAACTATTCGATGCGTAAGGACGGAAAAATCAAGGTAGTGAACCAGGGTTATAAAAATACCCTCGACGGCAAATTATCGAGGGCTGTAGGGAAAGCAAAAATCCCGGATAAAAAAGAACCCGCAAAGCTAAAGGTTTCATTTTTCTTATGGTTCTACGGCGACTATTTCGTAATGGAACTGGATAAAGATTATCAGTGGGTAGTGATAGGCAGCAGTTCACCGGGCTTCCTATGGATCCTTAGCCGTACTCCACAGATGGACGAAGTTGTTTATAATGATCTCATTGAAAGGATTAAGAAAAGGGGGTATAATCTCGATAGGCTTATAAAAGTAAAACAATTGTAGGGATGGGCCTTGTGCCCATCCATTACCGGCATAAGTAATGTGAACATTAGAACGACAAGAATAAAAACACTTATATCATTATTACTTTTATCAGGATTTTCCTTTCCTGTAGGTCGGCTATTTGAAATTTTCAGCTGGAATTCCAGTGTTGTGAAAATTGAGAGTATTGCCCGGGTATCAAATTCATCAGGATCTCCATCATGCGAATATACGCAGCTTAATGAAAATTACTGGAGAAAGAAATCAATTGAAGATGGAAAAATCAGGACAAATTTCTCGTTTCAATACATTTATTTGAATAATAAAGCTGAAGAATATATAGCTTTTGGCCAAAAACATTTTCTTTCAATCAAAGCTGACCTGATTCCAAGGTTTGCATTTAGACTTGTTTATCCTGATGAAATCCATTGTTGATTTGGTTGACCTTCAGTCGAAGTAACCTTCCTTTTTGATTTAAATTCCTTTGGGCCCTTCGTGATATCCTTTGTGTACTTCGTGGTTAGATTTTTTACCACAAAGTAGGGAACGAAGTACAACACTGAGGTCACAAGGGGAAACCCAATTCATTCATTACTTTAAATTATTTAAAATCAAAATATAAGAATCATGAATAAAATAATATCAAAATTGGGCTATTGGTCGGCCCTCATCAGCGCATCAACTTTTGTAATATGGATAATTTGTTTTGTCGGAATAATGGCTACATCCCCATTATTTTACTGGACCAATCTAACAGAATACCTTGATTTCATCAGTTCGAATAATCAATTCTTTCAGTACCTGGCCAAATCTTTTATGATAGTTTTCTCCATGTCCTTTCTTGTTCTTATGATCAGTCTTGGCGAAATTGTTGAGGCAGACAAAAAGGTACTGGCGAAAATCGGAATAGTATTCGGGTTGATCTTTACGGTATTATCGAGCATACATTATTTTGCACAGGTCAGTTCAGTCCGGTGGGCAATTTCCGGCGGCCAGTTCGAAGGCATTGAGCACTTCCTCCAGGCAAATCCAACATCATTTTTATCATCAATCAACATGCTTGGCTGGACATTGTTTTTGGGCTTGTCGACTTTGTTTATGGCTTTCGCCATTGGTGGGAATAAAACCAAAAAGGTTATTAGAGTTTCTCTGATTATTAATGGTATTTCCTGCCTGTTGGCAGGAGTTGGCTATATTACTCAAACTGATATCATTACCTTCCTGTTCATTAACCTGTTTGCGGGAGGGGCATTATTAGTATTCACCGTTTCCTCCAGCTTTATGTTCCACAGGGGACAATAAAGTGACAGGAGACGGGGTGACGAAAAGATAAAAATTATTACCCTCTTCAACGAACTTGTGAGGGCTGGCGAGAGCCGGCCCTCTTGAAAAAGGGGAGGTTAGGGGTGAGGCAGGTAAAAAGAAAAAGTTATTTTTACTCATGTGATTAACCAACAACACACATCTAATGAAATTATATATAGTTGTTCTAACCATTTGTTTACTGACCGGCTGTCAGACAATAAATGAGAAAACTGTCGGGGAGGGCACCAGTTTCCAATTCTATGTAGGTACTTCTTTGAGAAATGAAAAGGATGGCATTTACAAATACCTGCTTAAGAAAGATGGCAGGCTGGAAAAAATAGGCCTGGCTGCCAAATCCAATAACCCATCGTTTCTGGCCTTAAGTGCCGACAGAAAATACCTTGTGGCTGTTAATGAGATCAGCAATGAGGATGGTGAAGGAACGGTTGAGTCATACCTAATTACTGAGGACAGCCTGGCCTTTATCAGCAGGAGTTCATCCGGTGGAGCACATCCGTGTTTTGTTTCTGTTAATGACGAGGGATATGTATTAACTGCTAATTATACAGGGGGAAATTTAGGTTTACTAAAGCTGGATAACTTTGGGAAATTATCTGATTTACTGGATATTCAGCAGCACTCAGGTAGCGGCTACACAGACAGGCAGAAATCGGCTCACGCGCATTCGGCCCGGTTCGATCCTATTAACAATCTGGTTATTGCTGCCGATTTGGGAACCAATGAAATCTGGTTCTCACATATCGATACGAACAGGCAAAAATTAATCCCATCCTATCCACTAAAAATACCGATGAGTCCCGGTGCCGGGCCCCGCCATATGGCGTTTCACCCCAATGGAAATTGGCTTTACGTTGTAAATGAGCTCGATTGCACTGTTACATTGTTACGAAAGGATGAAAAAGGGAATTATCAAAAAGCCTCTTCCTTTTCAACCCTGCCTGACGGCTATAACGAAGTGAATTACTGCGCAGATATACATATCAGTTCAGATGGGAAATTTGTTTATGCTTCCAACCGCGGACACAACAGTATTGCAGTTTTTAAGGTAATTCCCGAAAGCGGTATTTTAAAAACAGAAGGACAGCAATCCACACATGGGGAATGGCCTCGTAATTTTGCCCTGTCCCCCGATGAAAAATATTTGCTGGCTGCCAATCAGAATTCCGGCAGTATTACTTCCTTCAGAAGGGATCAGCAAACAGGCCTGCTGGAATATATTGACCAGATAGAAGCACCTGATCCTGTTTGCATTGTGTTTTAAACAACCCGTAACCCGCAACCAGCAACTTACAGAGGTATATTCCCGTGCTTCTTCGGCGGATTAGTATGGGTTTTGTTGTGGGTCATCTCCAGGGCCTGGATCAATTTTTTGCGGGTATTTTTAGGGAATATTATCTCATCAATATATCCCATTTCCGCCGCTTTAAAAGGATTAGCGAATTTCTCCTTGTATTCTGCAACAGCCGTGGCTTTTTCTGACTCATCTACATCGCGGTACAGGATATTTACAGCACCCTCAGGGCCCATAACGGCGATCTCGGCCATTGGAAAAGCATAGTTAACATCAGCACCGATGTGCTTGCTCGACATAACATCGTAAGCTCCCCCATAAGCCTTTCGTGTAATCAGGGTGATCTTAGGTACAGTGGCTTCAGAAAACGCATAAAGCAATTTGGCTCCATGTTTGATAATCCCCCCCAGTTCCTGGTTGGTACCAGGTAGGAATCCGGGAACATCCACCAGGGTAATTAAGGGGATATTGAAGGCATCGCAGAAACGCACAAACCTTGCCCCTTTGAGGGAGGAATTAATGTCGAGGCAGCCGGCCAGGAAGGCAGGCTGGTTGGCAACTATACCTACAGATCGTCCGTCCATACGGGCAAAACCAACGATCATGTTTTTGGCATAATACGGCTGCACCTCGAGAAAATTATGATTGTCTACTACGCTCAGGATCAACTCCTTCATATCGTAGGGCTTATTCGGATCGTCCGGAACCAATTCTTTTAACTTTTCATCCACCCGGTTAGGATCATCAGTAAGGGGCCCAATGGGTGCCTCTTCCATGTTGTTGGATGGGAGATAGGAGATCAGCTCTCTTATCATCATCAGGATTTGCTCGTCATTTTCGGCAATGAAATGAGCCACCCCGCTCTGTGCATTATGTGTCATCGCACCTCCCAGCTCCTCCTTGGTCACCTCTTCATGAGTAACCGTTTTTATCACATCAGGACCCGTGACAAACATATAGGAAGATTCTTTGGCCATGAAAATAAAATCAGTAAGCGCCGGAGAATACACCGCTCCACCTGCACAAGGGCCCAGAATTGCCGAAATCTGTGGGATCACACCGGAGGCCCGGGTATTCCTGTAAAAAATATCTGCATAGCCCGCCAGACTTTGCACACCCTCTTGAATGCGTGCCCCACCCGAATCATTTACCCCGATCACGGGAGCTCCCATCTTCATGGCCAGATCCATTATCTTAACCACCTTATCGGCATTGGTGCGGCTCATTGTCCCGCCAAAAACGGTAAAATCCTGGGCAAAAACGTATACCAGCCGGCCATCTATCTTGCCATAGCCTGTCACCATTCCATCACCAGGAATGGTTTTTTTGTCCATCCCAAAATCCTTGTTCTGGTGCACAACCATCTTATCGGTTTCTACAAAACTTTCGGGGTCGAGAAGGATATTGATTCGTTCACGAGCCGTCATTTTGCCGGCATTGTGCTGTTTTTCGATCCGATCCTTACCACCACCCATCTCGGCTGCCTGGTTAAGTAGTTCGAGCTTTTTAAATTTATCCTGAAGTGACATATGAAAAAAATTTCGCGCTGATTTTACAATATTTATTCGTCTTCCAAAACAACCATCACCTGTCCGCCATCCACGGTATCCTCCTCTTTTACCAGAACTTCCTTCACCACTCCATCTCTCCCGGTTTTATACTCTGATTCCATTTTCATGGCGGAAACAATAACCAGGGTGTCTCCAGTTTTCACTGCATCACCCGGCTTCACAAATACCTTCACTATTTTCCCGGGCATGGGTACACCGATGCGATTCTCCACATCGGCTTCGCTCCCTTCGTTGCGGCTTCTGATATAGCGGGTTTCGGAGTCGACCATTTCAACTTCATAGGTGTTATATAGGGTATTTACAAAATATTGTTTTGGCCTTACTCTCGGGATAGTTTCGATAATGTGGGATTTTCCCTCGTGCAGCAGGGACCATACCCCTTCCTCTACCATCAGAAGATCGATATCATAGATTCTGCCATCAACGGAAACCCGGTATACAGATCCTTTCTGCTCCAGGATCTCGACTTCAGCAGAGCGATCGTCCTTATTAATTTCTATTTGCATTCAACCGGTTTTTGAGAATTAAAGTCTATTAACAGCCTTACTCCGGCCATATTTTTTCCAACCTGATTCCCCGTTTTTTTGGGTAACAGCGGGGTGATGCTGAGTTAGCCTGGTGAGGTAATCAACATAGGCCACAACCATGGCAACATCCTGGCATTGGATATTACAATCCTGCCTGGAAAATAATTGGTCTGAATTTTTTTCAATAAAGCCGGTATCGTAATTGCCACTCAAAAAATCAGAACTTTCCATAATCTTTCTCAGGAAAGGGATGGAAGTCTTTATCCCAATAATCTTGTATTCACTTAGTGCCCTAATCATTCTACCTATAGCTTCATTACGGGTTTTTCCCCATACTACAAGTTTAGAAATCAAGGGATCATAATAAATGGGGATCTCGTAGCCTTCATACACATATCCGTCCTGGCGAACGCCAAAACCCATGGGTTCAGTTAAATGAAGAATTTTACCAGGACTCGGCATGAAATTATTTTCCGGATCCTCGGCATAGATTCTGCATTCGATAGCATGTCCATTCTGGCTGACCTCGTCTTGGGTGAAACTTATCGATTCCCCGTTGGCAATATTGATCTGTTCTTTCACAAGGTCCACCCCTGTCACCAGCTCGGTAATAGGGTGCTCAACCTGGAGGCGGGTATTCATCTCAAGGAAATAATAATTCCTGTTGTTATCCATTAGGAATTCGATGGTTCCGGCACCACGGTAATCGACCGATTTCGCAGCTGCAATTGCACATTGTCCCATCTCCTCTCTCACTTCAGCTGTCATCAATGGAGATGGAGTTTCTTCAACCACCTTCTGATGACGACGCTGTACCGAACACTCCCTCTCGCAAAGATGAACCACGTTCCCCTTGCTATCGGCAAGAATCTGGAACTCAACATGGTGCGGATTTTGCATAAACTTTTCTACATATACAGTATCATCACCAAAGGCAGATTTTGCCTCAGAGCGTGCACCCCGTAATCCTGGCAATATTTCAGCCTCCGTTTTCACCAGCCGCATGCCTTTCCCTCCACCTCCGGCTGAGGCCTTCAACATTACAGGTAAACCTATTTTATGTATGATGTCCAATGCCTTTTCATCATCATCAAGGTTCTGGTTGGTACCAGGTACCACAGGTACGCCTGACTCTATCATTTTTCCCCGGGCACTGATCTTATCTCCCATAACCGCGATCACCTCGGAGGAAGGGCCAATAAAGATAATACCCTCCCTTTTACACCGGTCGGGAAAAGCTGCATTCTCTGATAAAAATCCGTATCCGGGATGAATGGCATCGGCGCCAGATTTTTTGGCTGATTCAATGATCTTGTCAATGCATAGATAGGACTCATTAGAGGGAGAAGGGCCAATATGATAGGCTTCATCTGCATAACGAACATGCAAGGATGACCTGTCGGCATCCGAAAAAACTGCAACAGTGAGAATTCCCATTTCACGACAGGAGCGCATAACCCGAAGGGCAATTTCACCACGGTTGGCCACTAAAACTTTTTTAATCATGGGTTTATCCAGTTTGACTGAAAGCTTTGAAGTACCTAAAATATATAAATTTTTATATATAGGTATTAATACCTTATTTTAACTTTCAGAAAAACAAATTGGGACCTGCACACAGGCTGCTCCTTTGTCAATATTAAATTAAATAATTATGAGATCACTAATAATTAGCTTTTTAATCCTTTTTGTCTCCTGCAGCACAAGCCACCAGAAACCCAACATATTATTTTTCTTTTCAGATGATCAAACTTACAAGGGGGTTAACGCTTTGGGGAACGATGAGGTTAAAACACCGAGCCTGGATAAGCTGGTTGAAGAGGGGGTGACCTTCACCCACACTTTCAACATGGGTGCATGGAATGGTGCTGTTTGTGTTGCTTCACGTGCTATGCTCAATACAGGCAAAATGATCTGGAGAGCCCATGCTGCTGAGAAAGAATATGAAAAACTCCGAGACGACAGGCATTTCTGGGCCCAAAGAATGGAAGATGCAGGTTATGAAACATATATGACAGGGAAGTGGCATGTGAAAATGGGAGCCGACAGGCTGTTTAATACTACCAGCCATATTCGCCCGGGAATGCCAGGAACAGTTCCTTCAGCTTACAACAGGCCCTTATCAAAAGATGATGAAGAATGGCTGCCATGGGATACAGCCAATGGAGGATTCTGGCAGGGAGGGAAACACTGGAGTGAGGTGGTAGCTGATGATGCCCTGCAATTCCTGGAGCAGGCAAAAGAAAGTGATAATCCCTTTTTTATGTATGTCGCATTCAATGCTCCCCATGATCCCCGGCAATCGCCCCGGGAATATGTAGATATGTATCCGGTGGAAAAAATAAAAATCCCGGCCTCCTTCCTTCCAGAATATCCTTATAAAGATTTTATTGGGTGCTCGGCTTCTCTGAGGGACGAGATGCTTGCCCCTTTTCCCAGGACCCCCTATTCAATACAGGTACACCGTCAGGAATATTATGCCATAATAAGCCACCTTGATGTACAGGTAGGAAGGGTCCTCGAGGGCCTCGAAAAATCAGGTATGGCCGATAATACCTATATCTTCTTCACCTCAGATCACGGACTGGCAATCGGCCATCATGGATTGGTTGGCAAACAGAATATGTTTGATCACAGTGTCAGGGTGCCGCTAATAGTTGTCGGGCCTGATATCCCGAAAAACAAAAAACGTGACCAGATGGTTTATCTTCAGGATGTTATGGCCAGCGCCCTGGACCTGGCCGATTATGATCAGCCGGCATTTGTTGAATTTAACAGCCTGCTGCCTATGATCAGGAGTAAAAGAAAAAAATCAGCCTATCCTTTTATTTATGGAGCATATTTAAATCTGCAGCGCAGTATCAGAACAGAAAAGTATAAACTTATTATTTATCCTGAAGCTAAGAAAATGCTTTTATTCGACCTCAAAAACGACCCGGAAGAAATGATTGATCTCGCTGGAGAAGAGAATTATAAAGATCAAATCCATTCCCTTACCAAGGCCCTGGAAGAATTGCAAAAACAGATGGAGGACCCTCTGGATCTTTCCGCTTTTTTCCCCGATTATTTTTCAAAATAACTCACTTATTGGTAATTCCAACCTATTTAATATTACAAATAATTTGGAATCCCATCATTCCGTATATATATTTGATCCAAATCAATAATATAACTGTATGATGAAAAACTTTACTCTAATCTTGCTAGTAATTGGGATGATGATGTCCTTTGGACAATCATCCAACGCGCAGACGAGTCTTAAGGGCAGCGGCGAGGTGTTTTATAAAACCACCTTTGACTGGGGAAACCCTGATGATCCAAAAGGCTGGACAGCTCCCGAGGGTTTTTATTTTGAAGATCCCCTGGATCTTGGTTATAACTGGCATTGGTATCCAAACGACAGCCTGAAAGCAGAATTGACCAATGAGCCTCCCTGGCGGTCGAGTTCACCTGAGGATGGACACCTTTGTAATTTCCTGAATCGCTATAATGATTTCAGGGATCCAGGGGATGATTTAGACAACTCGGTTGTGTTTCCAACATTTGATTGCAGTGACCACACTTCAGTTATTGTTCGGTATGAAACATCCTTCATGGCTTATTCCACAACTGCCGGTATGGAAATGATGATCTCGAATGATGCGGGTGTGCACTGGGCCACTTATAATGTTGGGTTTGGCTGTGGACATAAAGGGCGCCCGAATGGTATTTCAGCTGGAGATGTGGCTATTTTTGAAGCTAATATTTCTGATGTGGCAGCAGGAATGTCAGAGGTAATAATCAAAATCAGGTGGTCAGGTACCTGGCTTTATTTTTGGCTTATAGATGATTTCGAACTTGTTGAAGCATGGGATAATGACCTCAGGCTACAATTCCATACCCTGGAATGGGACGATGGTTATGATGGAACCATAGAAAGCTATACCCATAATTTACCGATTTCCCAGGTTGGCGGATCCTATACTAATTTTGAATCTGGCCTGATCAATTTTGGTGAATTTGATCAGTTCGGAGTTCAGATGAACGTTGATATCAGTAAAAATAATCAGACCGTATGGAGCCAGTCCACCGAACCTGAATCGATGCCTGTCCTTTTGGTTGACACAGCCAAAATAGCTGAGTCATTCACTCCACCGGCGGAGTTCGGGCATTACAAAATCACATATAATTTCATGCAGGAAGAGACTGAACAGACTCCCCAAAATAATATGGCCGAGGTCTTTTTTAATATAACAGACTCAATCTACTCACGTTGTGATGATACAATGGAAGAGTCTTTTGTATGGGGGCTGGATGCTTATGGAACTCAAGGTGAACCCAATGAGCAACATTTTGTCGGTTGTATTTTCCCAATCTATGGTGATACAGAGGTAGATGCCATATCCGCCTATGTTAGTGGAGGATTGGCCGATGGGGAGATTGAATTCAGGATGGCATTATACTGGGTGCCACCGCCAGACGAAGAAGATCAGACCCCGATAGGAATCTTATTTTCGGAGATTGTTACCCTCGATTCAACAATGCACAATACATGGTTTACCCTTCCTTTGGAAAAGGATGGTGAGTCGGAATTTCTCTATGCCGGGGACCTGTATTACGCTGGTGTGGAATACTGGAACTGGCATACTGATAACATTCCTTACAAGAGGTATCAAAACTTCGCAATCGGCGCAGACAGCCGGGGAGTTAAGGTGAATGACCCTGTTTCTGTAGTAAGAGGTCTCATCACTGATGCTTTTGGTCAGGGAATCACACAGGGCCGGAAATTAATGGTTCGCATGCTCCTCAACGACCATTCAAACATTTCCGATGGAGTTGACCTGAGCACTTCCATGAGTCAACTGGAACAGAACTATCCTAACCCTGTTAATGGCTCAACGGAAATTGCTTATGAACTGGTTAACCCATCTGATGTGATTGTTGAAATCACCGACATGACTGGCCGTACGGTACTTTGTTTCAATGAAGGCAACAGACCAGCAGGGAAACATAGCTTGCGGGTAAACACCTCAAGCCTTGAGGCAGGAGTATATTTTTACACCCTCAAAGCAGGTAACTTTGTTGATACCAAACGTATGATCGTTAAGTAGGCAGAAATACTATTTAAGAATATAAGAAGCCATTTCAGAGAAACTGAGGTGGCTTCTTTCGTTTTCTAATCC
>CAYXJR010000092.1:0-15358 GCA_964465145.1 uncultured Porphyromonadaceae bacterium
TTTTTTATTTTACTGAATTTCAATAGTTTACAAAATTATATACACATGAAAAATACGATTTCCTTATCATGGAGCAAGGAGGAGGCGGCCTGGAGCACCGGAACTCAATGGCAGTATATTCCATAATTTCCGACTATCCCGGAACCAGAAGTCAGACCGGATGGCTTGGGTTTATCGCGCATGAATATTTCCATCTTTTTAATGTTAAAAGTATCAGGCCTATTGTTTTAGGGCCATTCGATTATGATAAGGGAAATCTTACCAATGAATTGTGGCTATCTGAAGGTGGAACAGTTTATTACCAGGAAATTATTCTGAATCGGGCAGGTTTTACTAACTCTGATCTCTTCCTTCGCGCCATGGAACGAACTATTCGAAGCCATGAAAATATACCTGGACACCTTTTTCAATCGGTTGGCCAATCCAGCTGGGATACATGGATCAACTTTTTTAGCCGGAGTGCAAACAGCCGTGACGTAACCATCAGCTATTACGATAAGGGCTGCACCATCTGCATGTTGGTCGATCTTGCAATACGTAATGGGTCTAAAAACAAGAATTCTCTCGACGATGTGATGCGTACCCTTTATTATGATTACCATAAAAAACAAAACAGAGGATTCACCGCAGAAGAACTGAGAGGAGAATGTGAAAAAGCGGCCCAAACTGATCTTTCAGAAATTTTTGATGTTTACATTCCCACAACTGAACAAATTGATTATTCAAAATACCTGGCTTACGCCGGCCTGAAAATCGACCTCAGCCCCGATGGCCCTGAAGAAATGATTTTGGGAAAGACCTTCCAAAAGAAAAAATTTGATATCACGAAGATGGCTGAAACTACGAAATTGCAGGAAGAGATCTTCTCGTCATGGACGAGAAATTAAGACGCAAGACGAAAGACGTAAGACTTAAGACTGATAACCGACAACCGACAACTGACATCTTAATTATTAACCATGAAATACTTAAAGAAAACAACAATTCTAACCCTGCCGGCGGTATTGATAATGATATTATTATGTAATTGTCAGGGTACGCAGGTTGTAGAGCAAAGTAATAACCTTGCTATTTTGGCCACTGCATCAGGCAATATGTATTTTGGCCGATCCGGAAGTTTGATTAACGACGGTGAAACACCAACCGATTCATTGCAGTGGCGGGGAAGAAGAAATAGTACTCAGAAACCGGCTACCACTCAATGGATTCAATATGAATGGCAAAACCCAGTTGCAACCAACGAAATTGGGCTATTCCTTTGGGACTTCTATGGGGAGTTTAAGTTGCCGGATTCATACCGTGTTGAGTATTGGAATGGCACTGATTTTGAGGAAGTTAAAAATCCATCGGGATATGGATTAATCAGTGGGGAATACAATCATACCACTTTCGACCCGGTTGAAACTGATAAACTCAGGGTTATTGTGGATTCAGCACAGTTTTTCGCTGCGCGGGTAATGGAATGGCAAGTGATGAAAGCCCCGGGAACTCAACCTGTTCCGCCCATAGTGGATGCCGGCGGTGACCGAAATGTTATGGTTGGTGGGAAAACTTATCTTTCAGGTTCTTTTATAACCCTGGCAAAAGAATCTGTGCCAAAGTGGATCAAGGTTAAAGGGCCTGGAAAAGTGAGTTTCGCTTACCAGGACAGCCTGCAGACAACGGCAACCTTTTCCACCCCGGGTGAATATGAAATCGCCCTTGTTATTAAAGAAGGGAAACTAAAATCACAATCATCAATCCTGGTAAAAGTCAATAATCCTCCCCCAGACCAAAGGCTGGATGTTGTGTACACTCAAAATTATTCAATCGATAACCCCCTTTGGAACGATCGGGCCAAAGCACTGATCACCAGTTGGATCCCATGGTGTGTCAGTCAGATTGAAAGATCAGACCTGCCAACCGGACAGGGTGGTTTGGATAACTTCATCGAAGCTGCTAAAGCACTTCGGGGCGAACCCCATAATAAGCATCTGGGCTATGTTTTTTCCAATGCCTGGGTTCATCAAACCATTGAATCCATGTCTATTGCTCTAATGCTGGACCCTCAGGGAGACCAGGAAATCATAGAGGCACAGGAAATGATGAAAGAGACAATCGAAAAGTGGATTCCAATTATCCTATCCGCCCAGGAACCGGATGGTTATTTGCAGACAGCTTATACCCTCAGGGATACCACACGCTGGAAAGAACGCTGGGATGAACGTAATCGCGGGACTCATGAAGGATATGTAGCTGGATATTTTATCGAATCTGCGATAAATCATTACACTTTAACCGATGGGAAAGACACCAGATTATATGATGCTGCAAAAAAACTATCGGATTGCTGGGTAGATAATATTGGCCCCGGCAAGAAAGCCTGGTATGATGGACACCAGGAAATGGAGCAGGCGCTTGTAAGATTTGGCCGCTTTGTCAATGATATGGAAGGAAACGGGAAAGGGGATTCATACATCTCACTTGCCAAGTTCTTGTTGGATAACAGAGATAACGGTAGCGAATATGATCAAAGCCATGTCCCGGTACAGCAGCAATATGAAGCAGTTGGTCATGCCGTCAGGGCAGTGTATAATTATTCTGCCATGGCTGATGTTGCTGCCGAAACCAAAGATGTAGATTATCAAAGCGCTGTAATGTCGCTCTGGGAGAATATGGTTAATAAGAAATACTATGTAACAGGTGGGGTTGGAAGCGGTGAGAGCTCTGAAGGTTTTGGAGATGATTATTCACTTCCTCATGACGCTTATTGCGAATCATGTTCAAGTTGTGGTTTGATTTTCTTCCAATACAAGATGAACCTGGCCTATCATGATGCAAAGTATGCCGATCTCTATGAAGAGACAATGTATAATGCGCTTTTAGGTTCAATTGACCTCGATGGGGAACACTTTTATTATACCAATACACTGAATGACAGTCGGGAAAGAGATGCCTGGCATGTTTGTCCATGCTGTGTGGGTAATATTCCACGAACACTGCTAATGATCCCTACCTGGTCCTATGTAAAGAGTGATGATGGCATCTATGTAAATCTTTTTATTGGAGGGAAAGTGATGGTTGACCGGGTTGCCGGAACTGATGTTGAGATGGTTCAGAAAACTGAATATCCGTGGGACGGCGCAGTAGATATTACTGTGAATCCAAAGCAGGAAAAAGAGTTTACCGTTTATATCCGGGTACCTGATCATAAGACCAGTGTTTTATATGCTTCTGTGCCCGAGGTAACAGGTCTTTTATCATTAAGTGTAAATGGAAAAGAAATCGCTATAAACCCGGGAAATGGCTATGTACCTATCACACGAAAGTGGAAGTCGGGCGATTTGATCAAGTTTGAGATCCCGCTCGAGGTCCAAAAGGTAACCTCCAGCGATATGGTTGAAGCAAACAAAGGCCAGGTTGCCCTGCGCTATGGTCCACTTATGTACGCCGTTGAGAAAGCCGATCAGCCGGATATCAATCTGGCCCTTGGCTCTGCTCCTTTAAAAGCAAGCTGGCAGCCTGATTTGCTTCATGGTGTGATGGTCATTAACGGACAATGGGCAGATGGGTCAGAGCTAACAGCAATCCCCTACTGGGCCAGGAACAACCGTCTGGATTTGTACGACAAGGGCGAACGACGAGCCATGAGGGTTTGGTTGAAGAAAGAGTGATCTGTTTTAGATTATCAGGAATTGTCCATTTTTATTAATAGAACATAAAAGCGATGAAGCCTGCAATCGGCTGCTATTCTTATATTTACCGTTGTCTATAATATAAATAACCATATATGATTGAAATCTATTTTAAAAATAATGAAATAAAAAAGTATAAATCTATAGATGAAATTGAGTATCTACCAAACAATATATTCAGTATTCGATTTATTGATTTCATCAATTCAGATCTGGAAATAATTTCTGAAAAGTTTGATCTTGATTTAACTTCTTTTAGTAAAAGAGAGGATATAGAAATAAGTTCCCATTATATGGAATCAACAGACCAGTTATCTTTGAACTTTACGATTCCAAGCTATTCTTCCAGAAATTTTTTTAAGGGAAAGGATATTCATATTTTAGTTAAAAACGATATCGTATTTACATTTCTATCTCCAGAGATAGAAGATAGTTTAAATCAATTAACGCAATTTATATATAGTTTTGAGAATACAAGATTTGACACTTATGATGAACTTTTCATTTTTCAAATTGGAGTTATATCGGATTACTATGCTGATATTGTCGAGCTAATTTCAAAAAAGATTAATGACCTTTTCCAAAAGACTCTCAAATCGAAACAATTCAAGGAAAATGACTTGGAACAAAACAAGATTTTTAAAATCCTGACTATTATTACCGTATGTATTTCATTACCTACTTTAATTGTAGGCATATATGGAATGAATTTTAAATATATGCCAGAACTAAAATGGGTTCTTGGATGTCCAATTATCGTCCTGTTTTTGATTTTAAGTTTTGTCTTCCCATTAATCTATTTTAAAAGAAAGAAATGGTTCTAAAATATTATAAGCTTCTACTAAATATCTTTTTTACGATTATATTTTTATTAATTAAACCATTGCTTGGCCTTTTCACTGATCATGCAAAGGGTTTATTATCAATACTATATAATCAAAGTCATATTCTTGTAATATAGTGCATTAATACGCACTATATCCTTACCCTTAACTGCAACTTCAAAGTATTTCAATAGTTACGTCATTAATAGTATTTTTAAGTGGACTTATTTACCAATAACAAGAAATAGGGCATGAAATCACGTAATAGGATAATACTGATTCTTTTAGTTAATCTTTTGTTATGTTCTTGTCAATCAAGACAAGGAAGTGAAGAAAGTGATAGTTGGTCTTTCGTTAGTATGCCGGATTTTATAAATGTTGATTGTGATTACCCACAACCAGGATGGGAGGATGCCCTATCCTATATCCTTGAATCAGTAAAAAAGGAGAACCCTGATTTTCTTGTAGTTGCAGGAGACATGGTGATGGGAGAATGGGACGGGCCGGAATGGAACGATCAGGATTCAATAGCAAAGTACTCAAATCGATATTATTCGGCCTGGATAAACAGAATGAATAATCACGGATTAAAATTCTATACCACAATAGGAGATCACGAAATAGGAGACAATGATTGGCCCAGTCAAAAGAGATTGGAGGCTGTAAAGCTTTATAAAGAGGCATTTGCAAAGAATTTAAAAATGCCCGAAAATGGCCCTGCCCATATGAAAGGTACGGCATTTTGGTGGAGGCATAAGAATGTCTTGTTTATTTCAACAGATATTTTTGAAAAGGGGAAAAGCCGTAATGGTTTGATAAAATTAGGAGTGACGGGCGACCAGCTGATCTGGTTAAAAAATGTTCTTAAAGAAAATGCCGAAGTGGATCATAAAATTGTAGTGGGCCATGCCCCTGTTCTAGGGCCTGTAAGAAAGTGGAGTTCAAGCGCTTTGATGATAAATGGAGGAAGGGATTCTGAATTGTGGCAAACAATGAAGGAATATGATGTGGATGCATACCTGTGTGGGGAAGTACACGCCATAACTTGTACCGAAAGGGATGGCATTATGCAAATTGCCCATGGTGGATTAATTGGTTATAACACCCGTACTAATTATATGGTGGTTCATGTGAGCAGAGATAAAATTGATTTAGAAATCAAGGAGATTGAAATGCTACCTCATGGTGAACATTTATGGCAAGTACAAAAGAACCGACCATTAGAAAATGTGACTATTTCACCGGAAAATAAAGCCAAAGGATTTTATTCGGTGGCTAAGCTTACTATCGATAAAACTGATGGCAAGATATTTACAAACCGGCAGGGCTATTTTATGAAAGAACATGAATCAAGTGATGAAACTGCTTTTCCGGTTTTTGTTAAAAAAAATAATGAATTGTCTAAAATAATGCTTAACAGTAGCGAAGATGCTAAGTAACTAAACAGTTGACTATGAGGAGGATTATATTTACATAAAGATAATACCATCATGAAAGCAACCATCAAATTCGCTGGCATATTTGTTCTAAGTATATTTATTTTAAGCAGTTGTACTGATAAAATAAACGTAGAATCTCTGCTTCGGGAAATGCCTGACAGGATGGAACTGACCTATTTCCCTGATCAGGAATTTAAAGTAAAACAATTTAGTAGTTACAACAGGAAAACTGTTGGTGTTGGTGAAGAAGGATGGTATGAAAATAGCGACATGTCACATTTTTTAAGAGTGGAGGAGACTCTGGGACGGCGCGAGTTTGTAATGTTCGACCACGATGGTCCAGGTGCTATAGTTCGTTGGTGGATGACTTTCTGGAAGGCTGAAAACGGGATCTTACGAATTTATCTGGATAATAATCCAGAGCCCGAGATAGAAGGAGCACCATTCAAAGTAATCAGCGGGCAAATGCTTGCCCAGGAACCCATCAGTCAATCGGTACCCTCCGACGCACCTTTGAACGAAAGGGGGCACAATCTGTATTTTCCTATTCCATACGGTGAACACTGCAAGGTCACCTACGAATGCGATTCCTTAAGGGTAAAGGAAGACTACTATTGGCCCGATGTTTTTTATAATATCTGCTACCGTGAATACGGAAGTGATGCTAGTGTTGAGACATTTTCATTGGGGGGCCTGAAAGAAATCAAAGAAGAATTAGCAGCTGCAAAAAAGCAACTTATGGAAGATTTTTCTTCATCCCGAATTGTAGAAACATTCGATAAAGAAGTATTACCTGGCGATTCAATACTATTTCAGTTTAAAGACAAAAACGAAGCTCTTGATTTTATCTCTCTTCAGATAGGAAGCAAGAATCCTCAACAAGCTCTTCGATCGATTGTCTTATCTGTATCCTTCGACGGGAAACAAACAATATGGGTCCCGGCAGGTGAATTTTTTGGGACAGGCTATAAAGTACTTCCTCATAAAACTTGGGTAAATCAAACTAGCCAGGATGGAATAATGACAGCCGGATGGGTAATGCCATTTAAAGAGAGTTGTAAAGTATGCTATACAAATTATGGGAGTGAGACTATCCGTTTGAAAGGACAAATTGGATTTACCGATTACGAATGGCGCCCAGGCAGCATGTATTTTGCTGCCTGCTGGCACGAATATTACCACCTGAAAACAAGAGGTGAAGATGGCTGGATGTTTGATCTGAACTATGTAAATATTAAGGGCAAGGGATTATATGTTGGCGACCAGGTTACTCTATTCAATATGGCTGAAACCTGGTGGGGCGAAGGTGATGAGAAAATTTTTGTGGATGGAGAAACATTCCCATCCAGTATTGGAACCGGTAGTGAAGATTATTATGGCTATGCCTTTGGGCACCCCGAACCCTTTTCAAACCCCTTTATTTCACAACCTTCAGGTGCTGGTAATTTCGTTCCGGAAATGACCATTAATATGCGTCACCGTTCATTGGATGCAATCCCCTTCTCCACCTCCATCAGCACAAATATCGAAATGTGGCATTGGGCATCAACATGTTTGAACTACGCTTTAACCTCATACTTTTATGTTCAAGATCCATATGATATAAACATTACCCCCGATATTGATGCTGTGAAAAAGCCAGTTGCCACCAGTAGTGAAGATTTTTATTCTGCTGAAGAAAAGTGTTTCTCGATCGAAAGCTTTAAGTAAATCAATAATCATGATCCACGCCTATGTACCAATCGTCCAAAATCAAAACCAATGAACCAAAATTTAATTTTTAAACCCACAATCATTTTTCTTATTACGATTATCATTTTCAGTTCTTGTAATAAACCAATTCCATTTTCAGATGAAAGATTTCAGGAGATTATTAGCGGTTTTGAATCACCAGGCGATGATAATACTGTCTGGTGTTATTGGTACTGGATTAACGACGACATTTCCAGGGAGGGGATTACCAAAGATTTGGAAGCCATGAAAAAAGCCGGGATTGGCGCTGCTTTTATCGGTAATATTAATCCTGCCGGAGTTGATGGAAAGGTTCCGATTCTTAGCGATGAATGGTGGGAATGTATGGTTCACGCCGTTACCGAAGGTCATCGTATCGGGGTTGATATTGGTGCCTTTAATTGCCCCGGTTGGAGCCAGTCGGGCGGTCCCTGGATAAAGTCGGATATGGCAATGCGTTACCTTACTTATAGCGAGACAAACGTTACAGGTCCCGGCGAAATAAAAGTTCACCTGGTCCAGCCAAAAGAAGCATTTCAGGCTACACATACTTTGGCCTTTAAAACACCTATGGCCGAACATGCTTCAATGAAAGATTTGGTGAAAAAAGTTACTTCCAAATTTGGCGTTCAACAAGTAAAAAACCTTACTGACGGAAACATAAAAACTGCATTTGAATTTGATATTATCAAAAATCCTGAAGCAGTTATTGAGTTTGAATTTAAGCAGCCAATAAACGCACGTAAAATTTCCATATCTCCGGCAAGCCAGGTGAAGTGTGATTGTGAATTATATGCTGTAGTTGATGGGAAAGAGCAACTGATAAGCAGGTTTC
The DNA here is from genome assembly GCA_964465145.1 of uncultured Porphyromonadaceae bacterium. Lineage (GTDB taxonomy): Bacteria > Bacteroidota > Bacteroidia > Bacteroidales > UBA12481 > JAUVKA01. The sequence continues at coordinate 8,504 of CAYXJR010000092.1, forward strand.
CATTCGACCGTAGCAACTGGGGCGTAAATGTTGGTCCAATCCCCGGAGGAGAATTAGCCATTTCATTGCCAGAAACAATATCCGATAATTTCAAGCTGGTTTGTAAAAATTTTGAAGGAGGAATGCAGGAAGTAGGCTTTTCTGAAATAATAATTTCAGAAGCAGTTGTGCTCGACCATTTTATAGAAAAACAACTCGGTAAAATGCACCCAACACCGCTGCCAAACTGGGACAGTTATATTTGGGAAATTCAGGAAGCAGTTTCTGATAATTCACTGCTTGTAAATGAAGTATTGGATCTTTCAGATAAAGTTGATGCAAACGGACAACTAATTTGGACTGTACCCGAAGGTAACTGGACTGTTATGAGAATAGGAATGACTCCAACCGGGACCCAAAATTCTCCATCAGCTCCTCAAGGGAGAGGATACGAAGTTGATAAAATGAATGGCGATTTAGTACAAATTCATTTCGACAATTATATTGCTGAGTTGTTAAAACGAATTCCAGAAGCAAGTAAACCGGCTTTTAAATATGTAATAGCCGACAGCTATGAAATGGGTTCGCAAAACTGGACTGATGATTATGAAGTGAAATTTAAAGAAAAGTACGGCTACAACCCCGTGAAATATTTGCCCGTTTTGTCAGGAAGAATTGTAGGCAGCGTTGAAGAATCGGAACGATTTCTTTGGGATTTGCGTCGTTCTGTGGCTGACGATGTGGCTTACGAATATGTTGGAGGTTTAAAAAAAGCTAGCCATGAACATGGTCTTCAAACCTGGCTAGAGAATTATGGGCACTGGGGATTCCCATCAGAGTTTATGATGTACGGTGGACAATCGGATCTAATTGCAGGAGAATTCTGGAACGAAGGGACTTTAGGAAATATTGAATGCAAAGCATCATCCTCAACCTCACATACCTACGGCAAAGGAAGAACTTCGGCTGAAGCATTTACTGCCAGTCAAAAAGCATATTTACGGCATCCTGCAGAATTAAAAAAACGGGGCGATTGGAGTTTTACTGAAGGAATTAATCATTTTGTGTTGCATCTGTATATTCAGCAACCCGACGATAGCCGTAAACCGGGAATGAATGCCTGGTTTAGCACAGAATTTAACCGTCACAACACCTGGTTTAGTCAGGCTGATAATTATTTTGATTACCTGCGCAGAAGCCAGCATATACTGCAACAAGGACAGTACGCTGCCGATGTTTGTTACTTTATTGGTGAAAGCACTCCGATAATGACCGGAGGTCGTGACCCTGAGATTCCCAGAGGCCATTCTTACGATTATATCAATGCCGAGGTAATACTGAATCGTTTGTCGGTTAAAAACGGCAAATTTGTATTGCCCGATAGCATGAGCTACAGTGTAATGGTGCTGCCCCCAATAAGTACTATGCGGCCTGAAGTATTGGCGAAAATTGAACTGTTAGTTTCACAGGGTGGGGTTATTCTGGGTTCGAAACCTCAAAAGTCGCCAAGTTTGCAGAACTACCCGCAATGCGATGTACAGGTTGACAAACTGACATCAAAACTATGGGCCGGGCAATACCATGATGGCAAGTTGAAAAATAACTTTGGCGAAGGAATAGTATTGGATGGCTACGATTTGAAGTCGGTATTTGAATTGCTGGGAGTTGAAAAAGATTTCGAAACCGGCGATGCACCAGTATTATGGACACACAGAACCATGCCGGGTATGGATATTTATTTTGTAAGCAACCAAAGTGACCAAGAAATAAATATCCTACCATCATTCCGTGTGAACGGTTTGAAACCTCAGCTTTGGGATGCGGTTACTGGTGAGATTCGCTATTTACATGATTATAAGGTTGAAAATGGAAGAACCCAAGTTCCTCTAAAAATGGAAAGCAGAAGAAGCTGGTTTGTGGTATTTACAAACGCTACTAATGATATAATTATGCCGGCATCAGAAACTAATTTTCCGGAACCAGAAGTTTTATCTACCGTTGAAGGTCCATTCACAGTTGATTTCGCAAACAAAGAAATTGGTCCAAAAGAGACTGTTAACTTTGAAATTCTGACCGACTGGTCAAAATCACTAAACGAAGAAATTAAGTACTATTCAGGAGCTGCTGTTTACAAAACAACATTTACCTTGGATAAACTTCCTGAAAGAGGGGAGTTGTACATCAATCTTGGTGATGTAGCGGTAATGGCAGAGGTAAAAATAAACGGAAAGGAAGTGGGTGGCGTTTGGATTGCCCCTTACCGTTTAAACGTTACCGGTTTTGTAAAACAAGGCCAAAACCAATTGGAAATAGAAGTAGTTAACCTCTGGCGAAACCGGATGATTAAAGACAAAAAACTTCCTGAAAAAGATAAATATACCTGGACAATCATTGAAGATATTAATAAAGATGAAGAAGCACATATTTCTGGATTGCTTGGCCCGGTAACTATTGAATTGAATTATGATTAAATGAACTTAAACACACTATTACAGTAACAAAAAAAATGCTTAATGAGCAGATAAAGTGAATCTACCTAATTCACTCAATTAAAAACACAAGCTTTGAAAACCCATCTGTTTCCCATTATAGTTTTTATGAGCTTTCTATGGTCGTGTTCCTCTGACACACACAGGATTCAACTTAGTGATGACCAAGCCATAATCGAAAATCCAAAGCTGCGTTTTAGCTTCTCCGCTGAAACGGGCACATGGTCGCTGTATAACAAAGCGCTTAAAAACCTGGTTTTGCAGTATGCTGTTTTTGGCGCCGATGAGTTCCAATCAAACAGCGGACAGTTCCGCTTCAGCTTTTCAGAAATCCCTTCCTCCGGATCAGAAAAGATTCTAAAAATCCAGGCTACCGGGGAAGCAGGAATAGACCTCAGCCTTACGATAGAATTGGGGCCCGACAGTCAGTATTTGATGATGCGCACAGGAGTCACCAACAAGGGTTCTGAAACCATCAGGATAAAGAAATTGTCGGTAATTTCTGATGCCCTTTATCAACCCGAAGTGAAGCCTCAAAACCTGCAGGTACTCGATGGCAATGGGGGCGCCGAGCCCACCCACGTGCGGAATATCCCGGATCAGAAATCCCGCAACAACCTCCTGATCACCGGTGAAATCGAAGGCAAAAGAACCTCCCTGACTATGGGTGGCATCCAATATGAATACTTTGAGAAATTTGCATCGATATCATCCATTCCGCCTCGCAAAGATCAGGTTTTCAATTTAATGTCCGCCAAAGGACTGGTTCCAACCGCCTATTTCAACCTCGGGTTTTCAAGGCTTGATGAGGCCAGACTGACCAGCACCAATGCCAGATCCTTCACCTTCAGCACTGCATATGGTCCTGAAGTCAACGAATTGTTTTTCGCGACTGAAGAGTTGGTAATGATGGTACACGATCTAAAACCTGGTCAAAAAACCGTGCTGGGGTTTTCGTGGATTGATGACTCCGACACCAGACTGCAGTCGGTTTGGGTCAGTGATGAGGAAAATCCAGATAAAAAATACCCCCTGCTCAACGACCGGATCTTGCCCAGTAATTCAAAAGGAGAAGAACCGGAGTTTCATTTAATCAACCTCCCGGATGAAGTATTGGGCTCAGGCAGCATCCGCCTTGGATTTGTTGATGTGAACCATGTAGTCAATGCAGTGGTCTCTGAGCTCTGGATAGCGGAAGGCTCTTTGCCTAAATCCGAGATCGGACATAAGATCGAATCTGTAGTGAGTGAGGACATCCGCCTGAATCTGTGGGCTGAGGATCCGGTAGGGAAACAACTCCTTCCGGGCCAAAGCTTTGAATCCCTGAATGATGGATTTTATATCGATCCATCTACCGCCGATCCTTTTGAATCGCTTGAGAAATACGGACAAACTCTACAGAAGCAACAGCCCACTCAAATCCGGAGGTATACTTTTCCTACGGTTTGTCTTTGGTATGCCAGCCACCGGCATTACGGCGGGGAAGCCATGGCCACCAACAGCAGCAAGGGCGCGGTGGAAGAGATGCAGCACATTGCTGAGATGGGATTTTTGAAGTATTCCACGGCAGCTGTTCGATTGGTTCCCGACAGCTACTACGTGAATAACGAACAGGGCTGGTGGGACGAGGAGCACTGGCAAAAATATGGGACCGGTCAGGGTGAAAAATCCGGCTACAATGTATCGGTTAAAGCACACCTCGACAAGCCTTATGAAACCACTGCAAAATGGGCCGGGGCGGTCACTGAACTGGGCGGCATTCCCCTCATCTATTTCCAGACGAATGTTCGCTCACAGGATTACGCCGATCAGTTTCCCGATCACATGCTTTTCAATGAGAGCAATCGCATACAAAAAAATTACTGGCCCAATCCCAATCTGACAGCCTATGATTTTACCGATGAGGGCTTCCTCAGGCATATGAAGGAAGTGTATTCTACGCTCCGAATGGGTGGTGTGCAGGGTCTGATGTTCGATTACCCCCGTACCGGCTGGTGCGATTTGGGCGGATTTGAGAATCCGGAGGTCTCCACTGCCTTTGCTTATCGCAATATTTTCAAGCTGCCTTATGAGGGCCTGAAGCAATCTGAAACCCTCATCCACGAACGCAACCTGGCGAGAGGATCTGACGTTTCTCTCGGACTCGTTGCCTCGCAAAGAGTGTGGGGAGATACAGATAATACAGTTCCCGAGATGATCACCCGCTGCGGATTACGTTGGTACAAAAACCGTGTGGTGGTGAGTTACGACACCGACTCGAAAAACCTGGTGAAAGCCTGGGAGCAAAGTCGCGATCGCCTCCGTCAGGTCTTAACCATGGTTTATGTAGGCACAGGCCGGCTCGTGATGGGGAACAGTTTCGCCATCATGAATGACGAAGTTTTTCACGATTTAACACGGGTCTACCCTTTCCACGACCAGTCCCAGTCTGCCCGTCCGGTTGATGCTTTCATTAATGAGCAAGCCACTATCTATCAGTTTCGTGTGAACGACGACTGGAGCTTGCTCACCCTGTACAACACCAACAGCGACGGCGCGATGGACTTTGACATCCCCTTGAACACCGACAATGTTTCGGGAGGACTGGCATTGGATCCGAAGGCCGATTATCATGCTTATGATTTTTGGAATCAGCAGTATCTGGGCATCCTGCACGGACACGAATCATTGAAGCAAAGTCTTCGCAAAGACGAGGCCCGGATGATCGCCCTGCACAGGGTAAGCGAATATCCTCAGTTTATTTCCACCGATCGTCATCTCATGCAGGGCTACCTGGATTTGAGAAATGTCACCTGGGAAAAAGACTCTCACAGCTTATCAGGAGAGGCCAATCTGATATCAGGAGAGGATTTTAAACTCATCATCGCCACCAATGGAAATGAGGTATCCGAATGCCTTCTCAGTTCGGGCAGCATCCGGATGGAAAAACCAGAACCCGGAATTGTGGAACTCATTTTGAATGGAGAAGGTTGGACCCGATGGGAGCTTAAGTGACCGATTCTTATGAAAAACCAGCTACTTTATACGGTCAGAGGATTGAGGAAGAACAGCATCTTCCACTCCATTTCGCTTGTTGGCCTTTCCATTGCCTTCGGTACCTGCCTATTGATTTTATTTTATGTCAATTTTGAATATAGCCACGATCGATTTCATGTGGATAAGCAGAACATTTTCAGGGTAGTGCATCAGGCTGAGAATCCTGAAGGTGAAATGGAGCGTAACGTACTGCATAACTATAGATTGGCTGAGAGAATAAAAAAAGATGTGCCACAGATTCGATATGCAAGTGGTTTTCGTTTTGGCTGGGGGGCAATCATCAAATATAAGGAGCATACTTTCACTGATCGGCTTGGTATAGTTGAACCGGATTTTCTTAGAATTTTTAGTTTCCCCCTCCTTGTCGGATCTGTCGAAAGCGTGTTCCAATCTCCAGCTGCAGTGGTAATTACGAAAAAATTTGCGGATAAGATTTTAGATGAGAAATATCCTGATTATGAAGATCTGATAGGTAGGCCGATTGAGTTTCTTAATAAACCCGGAACCTTCTTTACCATTAGCGGAGTTCTGGAGGATATACCCAAAACCTCAAGTTTGAAATTTGAACTCCTCATCGGGTTTGACCATCAAAGTGGTTTTGGACAATCAAATAATGATTTTGGAAATTCCTCCATGTATGTGGAATTATTCCCTGAAGCAGATTTTCATGCGGCAGAGCAAACTGTTACAACCGTCTTGAAGTCATTTTATGAAAAAACCATTGCTCAATTTCAAACCCTTGGGTATTTTTCAAAGTCGGAAGATTCATATAAACCCCTATTGCAAAATATCATTGAAATATACTTTGATGGTGAATCAAGTGAATACGAGGCATCTAGCAGCCGTAACTACTCCTTGGTTTTATCAATAATCGGGATCATCATTCTCATCACAGCATGCATTAATTATTTACTATTATCCTATGGACTAACGATAAAAAAAGTTCATCAGCTTGGTATTTTAAAAGTATTTGGGGCAACACGCTGGCAAATAATGAAACAATTTTGGGTTGAAGCCCTTGCCTTAACATCCTTTAGCATCTTGCTCGGACTGTTTTTAAGCTATCTGTTTTTCCCATTGTTCAGAGAAATTGCTCAGCGAGATTTTGAAATTCTGCTGATTAACAAATGGATAGTTGTTGTGTTTATGATTTCTGCTTGTTTTCTGGTTTCCGCCCTGGTTGCTTTTCCCCTGGTTCTTTCATTCCAAAATGTGAATCCTTTATCCCTGCTAAAAAAACAGATCGCAAATAAAAAGAAGGCCTGGATTTCAAACTCATTTGTTTTATTTCAGTATACTGGGGTATGCACATATCACATACTCTTAATTAGCTTGTATTCAATAGGTTCAT
>CAYXJR010000093.1:0-15208 GCA_964465145.1 uncultured Porphyromonadaceae bacterium
TCCTAATTTTATTCTCAATAACTGTACCAAGATTCGTGAATCGTGAATCGTTATTCTTACTTACATTTAATTTATTCTTTATACTTATAACCTACTTCCGGGTAGAGCGGTTCGTTACCTCCCCGCTCCCCCACAGACCCGGATGAGCGGCTTTCCCGCATCCGGTTCCTCGATAATTAGATTCGCTAAATGGAAGCATAAGAGTGATAAATAAAGGGTCTCACGAGAGGAATCCATTGATTAACCAACATGGAAAAGGTTTCCCAGATCCATTTTAATTTCCCCCCTCGACGTTTAAGCCACTTGAAAAGGCTGCGCTTGACCAGCAAGTAAAACCGGGAGATACTTTTATAATTAAAGGTAATCCCATAATACGTGTAATGGCCACGCAGTTTAACATTTATAGCAGCTATTAAATTCCTGAGTTTCATATGACGGTTTAGCCTGATAAATTGGCTAATAGTAGTTATAGCCTTGGTCAGTCGTTTGGTGCTTGTCTTACGTTTAAGAATCCTGTTGCCCTTTTGGCTTTTATCAAGATAATGGGTAAAACCAAGGAAATCAAAACTCCTGCCCGACTCGCCCCTTTGGCTGGTTAGGTCTATTAACTTCGTCTTATCCGGGTGTAATGTCAGTTCATATTTGGCGAACCTTTTCGGTAAAACCTCCATCACCCTTAAGGCATCTGACTTGTCTGAAAAACCCAGAACAAAATCATCAGCCCACCTTACTATGAAACTCTTTCCCTTTAATCTTGACTGGATTTGTTCCGAAAACCACTCATCCAGTACATAATGAAGATAGATATTACTCAGTAGCGGCGAAATCAAGCCACCCTGAGGGGTGCCATCTTTCGGATAACTCATATTACCCGATTCCAGTACCCCGGCTTTAAGCCACTTATCTATCATCTTCCTTATTACTCCATCTTTAACTCGCCTAAAAGACTTTCACGCCTTTCCGGGAATTCTAATCCGTACTCTTGCCAAGTCTTACCATCAATACCCCCAGCACTTTTCTTGTTGAGCTGATTATAGCTCTCCTGCAACAAAGGTGCATCAATATAATGATGTAGGTTATGCAAGGCTTCTCCTTTGAACTTCCTTGCTCGTTCGGCTATCTGCAACTTTACGGTTGACATCTTTTCAGTGTGTCTGGTACATTTAATGTTTCCAAATTACAATTCTAATTACCGGCATCCTCCTGTAAACTTATTACTTACAGAATTTTCCCTTCCCTACTAACCGGCTTTCAGCGGTCCTGATTTCCCGGCTTTCCAGCGGTACTATGGGGATGCTAAGACTGCCTTCGCTTTTCTCTTTCCCTTCGGTTTCCCTCGGTACAGATACCACTTACGCTTGTTGTGTGTTCTTAGCGTTAAACAGTGGCAACAAGTACACCGTTTAACCCGGTCTTTTGTTCATGCGGTTAACCCTTTCCGCAACTTTTCGTGTGGACACGTTAGGCTCTCCCGTGTTCCCGTGCTTCCCTAACCTATCTCTGATATGTTCTCCGACCCCGACCAGACTTTTGCATCTTGCCTATAATCGATGCTCCAGTGTTGCCCCAGGGTAGTTAAAACCTAAGACTCTGGTATTCACTATTTTCGAGGCTCAATAGCATACCTTCAATAGTCGCTGTCTACGCTTCGTGCAGGCATCTCTACCTACTACGCAAGACTCGCTTCCGGTGGGTGGCTAACCCTTGCCGGACAGGATTGATTACCTGCAGGAAAACTAAGAGGTGTTTCATTATTTGTTTATATTGGTTCGCCTTTAAATCCCCACCTCACGGATTTTTCACGGCGCGATCTGCCCTTTGACTTACTATAGTTGTTGTCCGAGAACGAAATGGAACTGGCTGCCGTTTTTGCCAGGATTGTTGGGTAATTCATCAAAACCATAACCCCAATCCACACCCATCATGCCAAACATAGGCAGGAAAATCCTAACCCCAACACCGGCTGAACGCACCATATTGAAGGGGTTAAAATCCTTAAATTCATACCAGGCATTTCCACCTTCAATAAAGGTAAGGGCATAAAGTGTTGCACTCGGATTAAGCGAAATAGGAAACCTTAATTCCATTGTAAACTTGTTATAAATATTAGCACCCTCGGGAGGTGTTACAGAACTATTGGCATAGCCCCTCAATGATATAATATCCTTACCATAATAACTGTATCCCATCATACCATCACCCCCCACTTCATAACTCTCAAAAGGAGAGCGGGCGAATTCATTATAGAAGCCAAGGAATCCGAACTCAGCCTTAGTAGCCAGAACAAAATCCAATTCTTTATCTCCAGCCCCGATTGTCCAAAGTTTGGTAAACCAGCTAGCTTTGAATGACCATTTGTGGTATTCAATCCATTTGAATCTATCCTCGATACTCATAGTGCTATAGTCTTTTCCGCTGATTAAAGAGTATGGGGGTGTAATCTGGAGTCCAAGTGAAAAATTGGAACCCCTGCGGGGATAAATAATCTGGTCGGTGGAATTCCTCGAAAAGGTCGTCGAAAAACTGAAATTATTGCTGATACCGTTCTTAATAAGAAAATAAGACCAGTTTTTCAGATCATATCTTTGGAATGATAGAGAATTAACCAGGGAGAACCAATCATCCGGCCACGAAAGCCTGCGGCCAAGTCCAATAGAAGCTCCTGATATTTTCATAGATGCTCTAGAGGGGTCATCCACCTGAAAACCATTGGTTTGCATAGTATGATAGAGAGATACCGAGAAGGAATTAGGCTTCTTCCCTCCAAGCCAGGGTTCAACAAAGGAAGCACTATAAGCCTGATAAAATTTACCATTCGACTGTGCTCTTAGGCTAAGATTCTGTCCGTCTCCGGATGGCAGTGGCCGCCATGCATTCTTATTGAAAAAATTCCTGGCAGAGAAGTTTCCAAACCTGACACCAAGTGTTCCAATTACCATACCGGCTCCCCATCCTCCGGAAATCTCAATCTGGTCATTAGCACGTTCAACAACCTGATAATCTATATCTACTGTGCCATTTTCCGGATGGGGGTCAGGAACCGGATTAATTGCTTCGGCATCAAAATATCCCAATTGGGCCAATTCCCTAACCGATCTGATCACGGCAGAACGGTCGAATAGGTCACCAGGTTTTGAGCGTATCTCCCGTCTGATAACATGCTCATTGGTCCGGTCATTGCCCGATATAGAAACCTTATTGATCCTGGCCTGGCTACCCTCAAGGATCACGATCTCCAGGTCGATGGAATCAGCTTCCACATTAACCTCTTCAGGGATAGCCTCATAGAAGAGGTATCCATTATCAAGGTAAGCATTGGCAACTGCATCAGGTTCGTAGGTCAATCTGGCATCAAGCAGGGTCTGGTCGAAAATAGCTCCCTTTTTAATATTCAGCCTTTTCGATAGAAATTCGGATGAATACTTTGTATTACCAACCCAGGAAATATTGCGGAAAAAGTATTGGTTTCCTTCTTCTATCCCTATCACCAACCCAACAGTTTCATCGTCATTATAATAGAGGGAATCCTTGATGATTTGTGCATCCCTGTAACCCAGTTCATTATACTTAACAATAATTTTATCCAGGTCATCATCGAAGTTCTCCTTAATATACTTAGATGACTTGAATACATTATACCAGGATTTTTTCTTGGTCTCCTTCATGGCCCTACGAAGTTTTGCTTCGGGAATCACGGTGACCCCTTCAAATATCATGTCCCTGATCTTAACCCGGTTCTTTTTATTAACCAAAATACTCAATACAGAATAATTAGGCATTGTACTGTCAGGTTCCTGTAGGATCTCAACTCCTGTATTCAGGTAACCTTTATTTACAAAATGCTCGGTAATAATTTTCTCGGTCCGGCTGAGCATGTTAGCCGTCACTTCAGCTCCTCGGATTAACTTCACTTTTTCCCTTAGGTCATCCGCTTCAGTTTTGTTAACTCCGCTGAAGGAAAAACTTGATAACCTTGGCTGTTCCAGCAAATAGATGTCAAGAAAAACTTTGTCCTCAATAAACTTTGTAGCTGAAATTTGTACATCGGAGAACAGTTTCTGATCCCATAATTTTTCAATTGCCTCCCGAATTTTGCTGCCAGGGATTTCGATCTTCTCCCCAACCAGGAGCCCCGACATTTGTATTATTACATTGGTCGTACCTAGATATTTCAGACCAGATATGGTCACTCCGCCGATTTCATAAACTTTGGGTACAAGGCCATAATTAATGACCTTCGGTGGTTTTTTCTCCTGCTCCTGACCTTTAATCGGTCCCAAAACAAAAAAGAAAAAAGAAATTATGAGTATTGTATATTTCATACCTGGGGAATACTTTTTAGGATTGCTCATTGATTAGTCCAAAACGGCGTTCACGATTTTGGAATTCAAAAAGAGCTTGATAAAAATCTTCTTTAGTGAAATCTGGCCACAAAACATCTGTGAAATAGAGTTCGGAATATGCTATCTGATACAAAAGGAAATTACTGATTCGATATTCCCCGCTGGTTCTGATTAACAATTCCGGATCGGGAATTCCTGCTGTATTGAGGTATCCTTCAAACCGGGTTGGGTTAATATCTTTTGGATCAAGTAATCCTGCTTTAACATCCTGTCCAATCTTGCGAGCGGCAGATATAATCTCCCACCTCGAGCTGTATGACAAGGCAAGATTAAGGACCAGCCCATCATTTCCCTTTGTTTGTTCGATAAGGTTCAGAAGCTCTCCATGTGGCACAGGAGGCAGCTTCTCAAGATCACCAATTGATATTATCCTGACATTATTCTTTGTTAGTTTTGGGGTTTCCTTCTTAATGGTTGAGACTAAAAGACTCATCAAACCGCTTATTTCCTCCTCTGGCCTGCCCCAGTTCTCAGTTGAAAAGGCATAAAGCGACAAATACTTTATTCCCAGTTCTCCTGCAGCTTCAACCGTTTCATGAATAGGTTTTACGCCATGCTTATGCCCAAAAATCCGGACGGCCCCCTTGCGCTTAGCCCAACGGCCATTACCATCCATGATAATGGCCACATGCTGAGGCATTTTTTCTTTGTTCAGTTTGTCTTTAAAAGTCATCTCTTAAACTTGCGATCGGTTTCGTAGAAAGGACAAGTTCTACAGGTTCTAATCACTTTATAACTAATCGTTATCCCAAAAAAAGTATTCCATTCTGTAAGCCGGAATAAACGATATCCAGATTCCGGGTCCGTAGGATCCGTTCTGAATCCGCGGCGCAAATCCCATTCTACCCCTAGTGTTAACTCATCAGTTACATTGTATTTAATTCCCGTGTTAAAGGGGATTACAAAGCTCTTGTAATAAGCTATTCCAGTTGCAATAAAAGTACTCAACTTTATACGGTCACGCCTCGGGCTAAGCGGCAAATAATTAAACTCAAAAAGCCCATATGCATCAACTTTCTGCAAGGGTGTGTGAGCCAGAATTAATTCTTCCGGCGTTGTTCCAATACCATAATTAACACCTGCGCGCAAGGCATACCGCGGATTAAAATTAAATCGGTAAAATGCCCCGACTGCCGGTTTAACTGAGCCAATTTTAGGAACTGGCAATATAGTATGCCTATGCTCCTGAGATATTCCCAGGAAAATCCCGTAATCAGAACTCTGCTGAGCCTTAAGACCTGCAAAACCCAATAATAATCCAATAACCAGAACGATCTGCTTCATACACACTACTATTGTAAGCGTATCCCAAAGTTTAACCTACTTACAATAACTTCTAAAGCGCAAATATAGTATATTTTGCTGATCAAAAATCCATAAAGAAGTCGGGGCCTTTCCAACAGAAGGTTGTGCGGAAGTTAACTAATTTCTTTTATCTACTCCCCACATTAGTTTCGAACGGAGAGTATTAAAAAACTGATGATCCGATAATCGCAAGGTCTTTATCTTATAAGGGGCTTTACTTATCCTCAACTCAAGGCTTGATTCCACCACCACCGATCTGGAATCCAACGACACTAAAACATGCCCGCTCCGACCGTCAATTTTAAGTGTCAGGTTCATTTCATCTGGAAATACCAGCGGTCTGACGGTAAGATTGTGCGGGGCAATAGGTGACAAAATAAAATCACCTGAACCTGGAAGAACCAAGGGGCCTCCTACGCTGAGTGAGTACGCTGTGGATCCGGTTGGTGTGGCAACAATAAGGCCATCAGCCCAATATGAATTTAAATACTGACCTTCCAGATAAGCATGAATGGTGATCATAGAAGAATCATCCCGCTTGTGAACCGTCATTTCATTCAATGCTATATTAAAATCCCCGAAAAGAGGAACATCGGTGGTAAGTTTCAGGAGGGTTCGCTCCTCAATAGTGTAAAGTCCTTGTGCAATTAAATCAATGGCCTCGGTGATTTCTTCCTGTGAAATATCGGCCAGGAAACCCAATCGACCGCTGTTTATGCCGGCAACTGGGATAGGATAATCTCTAACCATTGTCACCGCTTCAAGAAAAGTACCATCTCCACCTACACTTAACATTACGCGCTCATCCCCAGTCAGATCACCTGAATTATTGAAAATTCCTGCCACTTCAACTTTTTCACCAAGGCTTTCCTTTACAAATTCATAAAAAGGCTCATAAATTATTATTTGGAACCGATGAACCTGCAATTTTTTTATTAGAAGTCTGAAATTCTGATGAAAATCATCAGAAAAAGGACGACCAAAAAGAAGTATTTTGCTGCGAGATGGCTCCATCATTTTACTAATATCAGGTATTTAAGTATCTCATAAATTCTTCAAAGCGGTCCCGGTACGATGATTCCATTTTATCATCATCCCGAAATGTAGCCTTAATTGAATAATTATATCGCTCAAAACTCCGTATAATAGGTGTAAGGTCGAAAACATTAAGTTTAATAGTGACAAACAATTCAACAGTATCTGGGGCATTGCTAACATAAAGACTGAGAATTTTCGCATCGTTTTCTTCCACCAGCCTGGCAATCTCCGAAAGAGAATAATCCCTGGAAGTCATACTAAGAATCAAAATCCCTCCAGGTTGGTCAGCTCCTGTAAGAAGCGCAAACTGCTGAACAATATCATGCATTAGGATGGAGCCCAAATATTCTTTCCCCTCATTTAATACCGGGACAAGGGTTAATTTTAACTGGGCAATTAATTCAATTACTTCATAAACATGCTGATATTCATATACAAAGGGGCTAAAAAGAGAAAGGGCGGAGGCACCCAGAGCTTCATTTTGATTTTCCATCCCATAAATATCGGTATCGGAAATCAAGCCTAAGAAATCCCGGTTATTCACAATGGGCAAATGAGATATACGGTAATCTTCCATTAGGCCGATTGCTGCAATTCCGGTATCAGAAGTTTTAACCGGTAATACAATATCTGAAATTAAATCTTTCGCCAACATACACTGAGAAAATATCCGTAATTTTGGTTAAGAAAGCAGATGTTACTATCATGACCAGACTCAGTGTAAATATAAATAAAATTGCAACACTCAGGAATGCACGCGGGGGGGATATCCCAAATGTCAAAAAAGCAGCTATAGATTGCCAGAGATTTGGTGCCCAGGGGATTACTGTTCATCCCCGGCCCGACCAAAGGCATATTCGCTATCAGGATGTATTTGACTTGAAACCACTGGTTCACACAGAATTCAACATCGAAGGTTACCCTGGTAAAAGTTTTATTGATCTGGTTCTTGAAGTTGTTCCTGACCAGGTCACCCTGGTACCAGATCCACCCGGGGTATTAACTTCTAATGCTGGTTGGGATACCATACACAATATGGATTTCTTAAAAAAGACCATACGAATTTTTCATGAAAAGGGAATCCGAACATCTATTTTTATCGACACAGATATAGAGAATATCAAACATGCTGCAGAAACGGGTACTGATAGGATTGAGTTGTATACCGAACCATATGCCGACAAATATCCCTTTGAACCAGATGAGGCTATAGCTCCTTTTATTCTAGCAGCGGAAACTGCCCTAAAGGCAGGACTGTCAATCAATGCCGGACATGATCTGAGCCTTGAGAACCTGAGTTTCTTCTCCCGGAACATTCCTGGCCTTATGGAAGTAAGTATAGGGCATGCCCTAATAGCTGATGCACTTTATCTGGGTTTGGAAAACACTATTCAGTTATATTTAAGGGAACTGATACCAAAAGGCTAAGACGGGGACATGGGGACATGGGAAAAAAATCAAGATACATCGAATAACTGAGTCTCTGAATCTCTGAGACTCTGTTACCGAGTCACGACAAAATAAACCTCTTAACCACCCTGGTAAACATCTCGGGTTGTTCTGCATGAAGCCAATGACCAGCGTTTTTTAACGTGACCATCTGAGATAAAGGGAAAATTGCTTTAATTAAATCCATATCATCAGCCTGAATATAGTCTGATTCATCACCACGAATGAACAGGATTGGAAAACCCCTTACCTCCAATGTCTTTAACCGTTCGAGATCTAATCCATCTGAAATTGCAGATAGGTTATTTTTCAAGGCCTTAAGATTCAGCCTCCAGAAATATCGCCGGTCTTCCCCCTTTTTTAGATTTTTTAAAAGAAACTTTCTCATCCTCTCATCGGGCAAATAACCAGCCAGATGGGATTCGACATCTGCAAGTCCGTTAACCGCATGGAGATCAACGCTCATCATGGCTCCTATAACCTTCTCATGAATTCTAACATGATTGTTAGTATTGACCTTATCTATATATGACCCTGGGCTAACATCTGCAATAATAAGTTTGGTGATCATTCCGGGATATTCAATGGCAAAGCGCATAGCGACCTTTCCTCCCATAGAATGCCCAAGGATCATGGTTTTCTCAATACCTTGCTGATCAAGAAATTCCTTAAGATCAGTCATCAAAACCTCGTAATTATGCTGATCATGGTGAAATGAGTTACCATGATTACGCTGGTCAAGCAAATACACCTCACAAAAACCAGATAAAGACTTACCGATACTTAGCCAGTTGTCGCCCGACCCATACAGTCCATGAAGAATGATCAAAGGATGTCCCGAACCTAATTTCCGAAAGTTCAAGTTCATATTAAAAAAAGTCTTGGAGTTTTTCGGTTAAAGCTATTTTATTCAATGATTAACACCTGATCATCTGTCAGCAGTGCCTCTCCTCTCCACCTCAATACTAATTGAGCTATGGCCAGAACGTCTTTTTGGCAATAAACCACAATCCTTGGTAAATCATCATCCTGATAATACACCCTGGCAACATCAGAGCCATCAATATCATCTTTTGGTGTTTTGATATCAAATAATGCTGTCAGAAGATCCAATGAGGTATAGTTTTTATAATCTCCAAACCTCCATAGCTCCATGGTATCAATAAATTTCACTTCCCATGGTTTCTTCCCTGCAATATCAAGCAGAGCCGGGAGTTTTATTCCATTGATCAGCATTCTTCTGGCTATATATGGAAAATCAAATTCCTTTCCATTATGGGCGCAAAGGTTTTTATCTCCTTCCGCACTAAATTTCCTTAGCATTCCTGCAAATTCAGTCAGCAACAGTTTTTCATCACGCCCGGCATAGGACTTCATGCGAAAAACCTGCTCAGTCCCTTGCCAGGAGAACATTCCCACCGAAATACAAATAATCTTTCCGAATTCAGCATAAATTGCAGCCCGCTCGTAAACCTCTTCTGGAGGCTGATCCTCTTTCCTGAAATACCTTGATTTCTTTTCCCAGAGTTTCTGGAAAACATCTGGCATTTCCTCCCATCCGCCATATTGTGGAACAGTTTCAATGTCTAAAAAGAGCAATTGATCTTTCTTGATGTTGTTTAACATGTTTTTATACAGCTTTTAGATGTTATTTTAGTGGCTATTTTCCTTCAGATGTTGAGTAATCAGAGTGATTAAGACTCCGATTCCAACCTCGTTTTCCCCTCCTTGCGGAATAATAACATCAGCATAACGTTTGGAGGGTTCAATAAAATCAAGGTGCATGGGCTTAACGGTTTTTTCATACCGTTCCAAAACTGCACTTATTGAACGGCCTCTTTCTTCTATGTCCCTCATAATAACCCTACCCAATCGATCATCCGCATCAGCATCGACATATACTTTTATGTCCATGAGATCACATAGCGGCCGATGTGTTAAAATCAGTATCCCCTCCAGGATTACCACATTAGTAGGTATAACTTTTATTGTCTCCTTTGAGCGAGTACAGGAGAGATAGGAATAGATTGGCTGCTCAACAGGATTTCCCTTTTTCAACTCTTTTATATGACTGGTAAGTAATGACCACTCGATTGAATCAGGGTGATCGAAATTCAATTTTTGCCGTTCTTCCAAAGGAAGATGTGAGTTATCCTTATAGTAGGAATCCTGCGGAACAAGAGTAACGGCATTTTCGGGCAAGCTTTCCATTATTTTTCTAACCACCGTTGTTTTTCCTGACCCGGTGCCGCCAGCTATACCAACAATAAGCATTGTTATCTGTTTTCTTAAATTCGGGGATGAATACTATCTTAGTAAAAACTTTGTACACCAGCTGTTTATTTATTAAATCTAACAAAATCAACATGATCCGGCATATTGTATTGTTCAAATTAAAGGAATTTTCTTCAGAAGCAGAAAGAAATGATGTTTTGGAAAAGGTTTTAATAAATTTTCGCAGTTTGAAAGGTGAAATTTCATATATCCGGTTCTATAAAGTTGAAAAGGATATTTTTGGCGGAATGGACTCATATGATGTTGTAATTGACAGCAACTTCGATTCGATTGAAGATCTTAAAGCCTATCAGAATCATCCAGCTCATCAATATGCCGTTGAACAAAATAAAAAATGGTGCGATCATAAAGCCGTTATGGATTATGAACTCCTGGATTAAACCAAAAATTAATATTCCACAGGTTAAAAAATAAAAATGCTTTATCCACTGAAATTTGAACCCATTTTCAAGTACCGAATATGGGGTGGGAATAAACTAAAGAATATTCTTAATAAAACGGAAGCCCCTGCGAAAACTGGTGAAAGTTGGGAAATTTCCGGTGTCGAGGACAGCCTGTCTGTGGTATCAAATGGACCGCTGGCAGGGAATACTATTCATGAATTAATAGAGGTTTATATGGGAGATCTCCTTGGAGATCAAATATACGAGAAGTTTGGCGAGGAGTTTCCATTGCTAATTAAATTGATTGATGCTAATGACATCCTTTCCATTCAGGTTCACCCAGGCGATGAACTTGCCAGGGAGAGGCACCAGGCATATGGAAAAACTGAAATGTGGTATATAATCCAGGCTGAAGCAGGCTCCGTACTGTACACGGGTTTTAATCGTGAGCTGGATAAGGAAGGCTACCTCAATCATCTCAAAAACAACACTATAAAAGAATCTTTGAATTTAGAAACTGCTAAGCCTGGAGATGTGTTTTTTATTCCTGCTGGTCGTGTTCATGCTACTGGTGCAGGAATTTTATTTGCTGAGATTCAGCAAACCAGTGACATAACCTATCGAATATTTGATTGGAATCGTGTTGACATTGATGGAAAGGCTCGAGAACTACATACAGATCTGGCACTTGATGCAATCGACTTCAAGATCCAAAAAGAATACAAAACTGAATATACCAGGGAAGCCAACGGAACCAGGGAAATCCTGACATGCGATTATTTCACTACGAATATTATTTCATTGGACAAAGCCATGGAAAAAGATTATTTTGAAATCGATTCCTTCATTATATATATGTGTATAGAAGGATCCTTTACAATACATTCTGAGAAGAACCAACCAACCCACATAAAAAAAGGGGAAACAGTTCTTATTCCAGCCATCCTGAATAATATACGGTTAGACCCAGACGGCCCAACCAGCATTCTGGAAGTATTTATACCCTGATCCGGATCAAAAATTAAAATATTCAGAGACTATGCAGATAAGCAAGGCAATATTCCTTATGAGCAATACTGACACGGCACGTTGTCCCAAGCCTATTCATCCGGAGTTTGCATTTATTGGGAGGTCGAATGTTGGAAAATCCTCCCTGATTAATATGCTCACAGGCCGACAAAAACTGGCAAAAATTTCGGGCAAACCCGGAAAAACACAATTGATTAACCATTTCCTGATCAACGATAATTGGTATCTGGTGGATTTGCCTGGATACGGTTATGCAAAAGTTTCCAAATCAAAACGTTCAAACTGGCAGGATTTTGTACTCAAGTATGTTGAAACCAGGCAAAATCTAATGTATTTATTTGTATTGATCGACAGCAGGATACCTCCGCAAAAAATCGACATGGAGTTTCTTGACTTGTTGGGGGAACTGCAGGTTCCATTTGTATTGCTGCTTACCAAAACTGAAAAGCTGTCTAAAACACAATTGATAAATAATATGGAAGAAATTAAGGAAGCTGTACTTGAAAACTGGGAAGAAATGCCGGAGTTTTTCCTGACTTCAGCAAAAAGCGGACAGGGGAAGGACAAAGTCTTGGATTTCATCGAAAGCGCCATGATGAACTTTTCGATTGATTAAAATAATTCACTTGGAGAAGCAGGGGTTTCCTGAGGTTATAATTTACTAACTTTGTCGAATCCTTAACGTTCATCTTTTTCTAAATACCATCAGCTCTATATGCAAACTAAAAACCCCATTAAGATTTTTTCAGGATCTGCAACCAAATATCTTGCGGATAAAATTGCCCTAAGTTACGGCACTCCTTTAGGCAAAGTATCAGTCCAACGATTTGCCGACCATGAGTTTCAGCCTTGTTTTGAAGAGACGGTTCGCGGCGATTATGTTTTTATAATTCAATCCACCTTTGCCCCTGCTGAGAATCTCCTTGAGTTACTGTTTCTTATCGATGCTGCCAGCCGAGCCTCGGCCTATAAAATTGTTGCCGTCATCCCCTATTTTGGATTTGCAAGACAGGACAGGAAAGACAGGCCGCGCGTTTCTATTGCCGCCAAACTCGTCTCCAATATTTTGGCAACGGCAGGTGTTAGCCGTATCATTACCATGGATCTTCATGCTGATCAGATTCAAGGATTCTTTGATATTCCCGTGGATCACCTTTATGCTTCCCGAATCTTCGCAAAATATCTTCAATCCCTTGAACTTGAAAATCTGGTTATCGCCTCCCCTGACACTGGAGGAACAAAAAGGGCGAATTCCTACTCTAAATTTCTTGATGCTCCTATGGTCATATGCCACAAGTCGAGGAAAGGAGCCAATATTATTGGAGAGATGACAGTTATCGGCGAGGTAGAGGATAAAAATGTTGTATTAATTGATGATATGATTGATACTGGTGGAACCATCACCAAAGCAGCTGAGCTTATTATGAACAAAGGAGCTCTTTCTGTCCGTTGTATGGCTTCCCACGCCCTGCTGTCTGGTACTGCAATAGAGAGGATTAATAATTCTCCCCTCCAGGAAGTAATTGTTACTGATTCTGTTCCTATGGCCCTCAAATCGGATAAGATACGAGTGATTTCAATCGCAGATATGTTCGCTGACGTTATTAATAAAGTATATTATAATCAATCAATAAGTTCCAGTTTTATTTTTTAAGTAGTATATTTGCAGCCTTAAATTTTAGCCGGAAATAAATTATGTGTAATGGGGGCTTTCATAATTGCAGACCGGCCTGCAGTTGAGTTGGCCTGAGTAGCACGCAAATAATATGAAAACAATTGATCTTAAAACTGTTAAGAGGCAGGAAACAGGAAAAAAAGCCACAAAACTTTTACGGAAACAGGGCTTAATTCCCTGTATCCTTTATGGCGGTGAAAATATCGTCCATTTTACTGCCGAAATTAATGAATTCAGGCATTTAGTTTATACACCTCATGCTTATCTTGTCAATCTAAGCATCGATGACCAGGATTATCTGGCCGTTATGAAGGAGATTCAATTTCATCCTGTATCAGACAAGATACTCCACATCGACTTCCTAGAGGTTTCCGAAAAGAAACCTGTTGAGATTGGGATCCCTGTGAAAGTAGAAGGTTTTGCCAAGGGTGTTCAGAGTGGTGGAAAATTGAAAATCGAAATGCGCAGACTAAAAGCCAGAGGGTTTTCTGCCAATCTTCCAGATACGCTTAATATTGATGTTACTCAAATTGGCCTGGGCGAATCGATTAAGGTACGGGATCTTGCATTTGAAAACCTTGAACTATTTGACCCTAGAAATGCTGTTGTAATTTCAGTTAAGCTGACACGTGTAGCCAAAGGCATGCAAGCCAGCGAAAGTGAAGAAGCCGCAGCAGAAGAAGCCGCAGCAGAAGAAGCCGCAGCAGTAGCCGGGAAGGAAGCTGAAGAAACTGGAGATGCTCAAGAAAATTCCGGAGAATAGGAACATTGTTCCCTAAAATAAATTATTGGTGAAATACCTGATTGTTGGTCTCGGAAATATTGGTTCAGAATATACCAACACCCGTCACAACATCGGTTTTAAAATATTGGATGCAATAGCTGAAGCATCCAATATTTTTTTTGAACATAAGCGTCATGGCTTCATCAGTGAATACAAATTCAAAACCAGAACCTTTATTCTCTTAAAACCTACTAGTTACATGAACTTAAGTGGTAAAGCTGTAAATTACTGGTTGCAAAAGGCCAAAATCGATGTTAATCATATGCTGATCCTGGTGGATGATTTAGCACTGCCTTTCGGACACCTGAGAATGCGTACCAGTGGAGGGGACGGTGGACAC
Organism: uncultured Porphyromonadaceae bacterium; assembly: GCA_964465145.1. Taxonomy (GTDB): domain Bacteria; phylum Bacteroidota; class Bacteroidia; order Bacteroidales; family UBA12481; genus JAUVKA01. The sequence goes on from CAYXJR010000093.1 coordinate 14,702, forward strand.
AATGGGCTGAAGCATATAAGCCAGGTACTTGGGCACCAGAATTATGCGCGCTTACGATTTGGAATTAGTAGTGCTTTTCATGTTGGGAATCAGGTTGATTATGTTCTGAGCCCCTTTACTGCCAAAGAGGAACAGCTACTTCCAGAGAGAGTGGAAACTGTTAAAAAACTTATTGAAAGTTTTGGAACAATCGGTGCTGAAAGAACCATGAATATTTTTAACAACAGCAAACCACCAGACCCAAAATAGGTTTATTTTGCATCCTAATGCTAATTTTGCTACAGGGGTTCGATAATTTGCATTGCTGTTAAAGATCTGTTAAAGTATGAATTATCAGATTATTAGAACTAATTTTATATCCCGGATTCTAAATACATGAATAAACGATCCATCCGCTTAATAATAACCTTCGCCTCCGTCTCGCTTATAGGCTTGATCGCTACCCAACTTTTTTGGGTCGACAATGCTTTTAACCTGGCTGAAACCCAGTATGATAACCGTGTGACT
>CAYXJR010000094.1:0-15020 GCA_964465145.1 uncultured Porphyromonadaceae bacterium
AGTTAAACCCATTTGGCCGTGATTGAGTAGCCTTTGTTCAATTACCGGATGAACTCCGGTCCAAAAAATTCAATTTAGATTTTTAAGTATTATTAATAATTATTTGTTGATTTAAAGTTTTCTAAAAGCATCATTTTTTTTTGTCCTTTGTGATACTTCTGATATCTTTTACTCCCGGGTTACCCAGCAGTGCAGTGGTCAAGGGGTAGGATATAAAGCAGACCCATTCATATATGGGAATGCAAAATGGAGTATCATATCAAAAGATGACACACCATAAAACCCCTGGCTAATAGGCTAAATAAGGAAGGACTGAATGTGGGACAATACCACTTCCTGCGGTGGTGGTCTTTTATAATTGAGTACTCCAACGACTGTTAAATCATCAGCCTTTGGATTTTCAATAGAAAACAATGTGGAAAAGAAAAGATCATGTGAATATGAATTTTCAAAATCGAATGAATGGCTTGAAACAAAATAGTCATTTGTTGATTCAAACCGAATAGATTCATCGTCACATTGATGCGATTTATCCTTTTCATGATTATGGTGGCAAGAATCTTCGGTCCCATCACAAGAATGTTCGGTCCCATCAATTTCGCAACAATCATGTGCAGGAGCTATCAAAGCAAGATCATACAAATGCCCCTGGCAAAAGTGCATATTAATTGTCATCCCTGTTGCTGATAGCAGCATTACAACGGACAAAAAAATATGGCTTAATTGTTTGATCATTTCTTATACTTGGTGTTGTACAAAATAAAGACAAATAAATCGTAATAATGTTGTATAATTTTGGAGAACATTTATATTATTTTGTTATTTACAATTCATCCAAGGGCTTCCGTTTCTTTTCTTTTATCTCTTTATAGTGTGAAGGGGTAAGACCTGTTATTCCCTTGAATTGTTTTGACAGGTGCTGAGGGCTGACAGGTTATCGTTTACAACCGTGATACATCTGTTGCAGACCATGTTTTTTATATATAATGTACTTTCAGACATCCCTTTTAAATTTATAAAAGATAATATGCAACTTAAAAGTATAATGTTTTTTAAAGTATCCTCTATTTTTTATATACTAGGTTCAACGTACCAACCTGATTCTGAGACTGAATTTTAAGAATATAATTGCCTGGTCCAACTGGTTGTGAATCACTTGATCCGTTCCAGGTTACTGAGTGGTTCCCTGCTGGCAGTTGGTTTTCAATCAGAGTTTTTACTTTTCGTCCCTGAAGATCATAAATTGTCATGGTTATATGTTGATCTTCAAATAATATAAAGTTAATTCTGGTTTCAGTTGTAAAGGGATTTGGATAATTTTGAAAGAGTTTAATGTTGCTAATTTGATTTGTGAAATCAATTTCATTAACGGACAATGAATTACCATAGGCAAATATTCCATAATAGTTATACATGTCCATACCGGCAAAGCTAATAGTATGGTTCACTGGGTCTAATTCATAATCTATTACCTCTTTCCACTGGTCTGATACTTCATCCCAGTATTTCATTTGAATCGACACATCACTTATATTAATGTTGTTAATCATTAATTCGTCATAATGGAACCGAAATTCCGTCGAAAGGTTAAATCTCATCATTCCGTTTGACCCCATTTCATTCATCATTCCACTCTCATCTGGTTCAAACATATTCATATAAAAACATGCAAAAAGAGTGGAATCGAAATCCCCTGGGACAAACTCTGGATGTATTTCTTCGAATTGGCAAAATAACGAATCAGGAAACATCATCCCTCCCATCATAGATCCGGAAGGATGATTCATCCAGGATAGGCTGTCTGAGGGGCAGTATATAGTTGTTGACCCTACGGCATCTCTATGCATCCAGCTTCCGCTCCAGGGATGAGGTCCTGTCGACTCTCTCCATTTCTCCCCATTTAGCTCGTAAACCATGACAGAAATTGTCCCAAAATGACCTAAATGAAGACCTCCGAGAATTGTAACCTTATTACCATGAGAAGGCCTAACTGCTTCTGATGGGGGGCTATACCATGGAGGCCCAAAATTTAATAAGTAATCAGGTGTATTATCTTCATCAATGTCAATATAATAGTGATGATAGAAATAAGAACTATCCACCATTATGGTGCCTGCAATATTGATTACCTCGAGTGAATCAACCCACATTTGGGAGCCGTTCCAACCAGTCATTCCACCTTCAATAATTTGTCGCCACTCAAGACCATTAATACTCAATACCACAACAGTGGGATAATCTTCCATATCCCAGAATATTCCTTCCACACTGATAAAATCTCCGTCAGTTGGCCGTGTCACCCCATCACCTGGTTGGTACCAATGAGGGCCAAAAGAAAGGTGATAATCCAGGTTATTATCATCATCAACATCTAAATAGTACATGGGATAAGAGTGTGTGGAGTCAACAGATACTTTACCTTCAAGTGTTATGGTTTCCAGAGAATCTGCCCACATCCCATTATGGTGATTATCGGAATGATGCCCTTGAGCTATCAATGTTTGAGGTAGGTGTCCCAGAAGAATTACAACGCCAACAATGAGAATCGGCATCTTAAAAAATATTTTATACATGATAATCTTATTTATTATGATATTATTAATCTACAATATGCAATACAGTTAATGGCATAACTGATAGCCATAATACTCTAATGAAATTTTAGAAAAATATCAAATTAAATAAGACTGAAACAAAACCTGGTAGGATCTATAATTTGGGGGAGGCGTTGGATCAATAATCCTTTCTCCCTGGCTGTAACTAAGTGAATTATTATACTGATAAACACAATTGAAAAGGTCGGAGCCAAAATCAATTTGTAACTCAAAAATCTCACTTGAAAAATCGGTAATTAAAAAATCCGAATCAAGTTGAAATGATTCACTCTCATCGTGGCAACAATCACTCATTTCGTCGCAACATGGTTTTGGAGGAAAAAACAACCCAACTGATTGCAACTCACCACAACAATAATGATAATGTAATGTAAAACCTGTACTAATAGACAGTACCAGGAATCCTGCAAATACGATATGAATCAATTGCTTCACTGAGTGACTATTTGTCGCAATACTATTAAACTCTTTTCAATAGGAGTGTTAAAAATTTTATAAATCATTTAAATCCCAATGGAATAAGCACACTATCAAGAGAGTATGTGGGGGATGGGTTTTTCCCATTAAGCCAATTCTTGAATAAAATAATTCTTTATTCTACCAAAAATATTCGTTTTGACCTGGAATTTAGAAAATTAAAACCCCGATCAGTTATTTTGATCTTGATCAAGGTTTTAACTCTAAAGCCATGCTAATTTTTAAACTAAACTAGCGGCAATTATATGTTATTCACTATGATGTGTTCCAGGATATGGCATCAAGTAATTATTCGGGAAACCAAAATCTACGCCAGGTGTAACCCAATGCTCATATGGTGGATTGGGGCCCATAGGACCTCCATCCAAAGTGGAAAAAGTTACTGCTGTATGCTTTAGCCAAATGACTTTATTTGGATGCAAAGTTCCATCAGATACTTTCCTGAATTCATGGCGGTGCACAAATCCTCTCGCGTAATATTCCATTGCCAACTCAGGCGACCAGTAATCAATTATACCGTGAACAATATAAAGTAATGCACCATCTTCTGCATCGGAAGACCACCATTGGGGTGCATCAAAGGAGCCAGTATTGTAGTGCTTCCCATTGACTTTATTTTTCCCGACCAGGGTCCATTCGTGTCCCGGAATATCAAAGGCTCCGTTTGGGCCGTCGGGTGCACCATCAAAATAGTAGTCCTCTCCATCTATACTAACAACAGTTCCATGCATAAATCCATTTCCAGATTTTAGCTCAAGATCAACGGCAGCAGTCTCATTCTCAGGCATCAATTGCACAGAATAAAACGGAATTGAAATATCCATACATTACTTCTTTTTTTGCTTCCTTTCTTTCAGGTGAAAAAAGGAATCTCACACGCAGCAAACCGTCTCAAAATTCAAACAGCAAATTATTGTTTGCCAGAAGTTTGAGACGGTTTGCTGCGACCAGGCTTTGCCTGGTTACGACAGTCACCCCAGCCCGCCCTATGCAGAAATGCGAAAAAAAAGGCGAAAATTTCAGGAAATATGATAAGACTTATTCTATGATATGAATAAGAAAAGTAACATGATTAATTGGCTGTAGGATATTCCTCAAGGTTTCCATTTTATAATTGGTGCATACCCTTATTTAATCTGTCGAATCATTTGAGTCCTATTATTCTATTCCGATATACCATTATGACTATATAAAGACATCAATTCAATCAACTTGATGATGAAGCTGAATATTGGCTTTTTAAGAATTCATAATTTCTCTAGCTGTCTCCTCATCAATTTCGTGAAAAAGATCAGCCACTAATCTTTCTCTTTCTCTTTTTGGAATCTTGTTAATGAATGAAAGGTCAATATTGAGTGTATGGTTATTCCAATCGGCCTGAAAAACAAATTTGTGCTTTTCAACAAGCTTAGGATCCGTTTCAACCTCTGGCCTTTTACCAATTGCCTTTAACAGGGCCATATGTCCGGAGTGCCAGGCCATCAAATCATTTTTTGCTTTGGCATTATTGATTTGGTCAACAATATCACTGAGTAACCATTCGTGCCAAAAATCATAATAAAATTTGTGAAACGAATTGAATAATCGGCCTGCTTGTTTTACATCTCTGTAGGCTTGCGCCCTTGACAATCCTTGATATTTTGCCTGGTGAATTTTAACAGCATTTTTAATTGTCGGATACCGATCCAATGTCCTGCCGGCTGAAACCCAGCGTTCAAGAATCTGCTGTTGAGTAGGACTTAAAGGAGACGAGTCCGGATCCAGGATACTTTGTTTGATCTCATGGAAATTGTTTTCTTCTAATTTATTGTAATTCATGATTGTTATTTTTTTGATTTTGATTCAATTAGCATTTCGTTAAAATCCTTGTAGTCAGGGTACAGCTCAATAGCAAGGTTTCGAATGTTTGAATGGTTCCTGCTTATCTGTGTAACGGCCTTCGTTCCTGCTTCGTCATTGTCCAGGAATAGGTTAACCAAAGGATACTGGGCAAGAACTGGGATCAGGTCCTTAACAAAGCTAACAGAGTTAAGTACAATGGTGGTGTATTTCAGTTCTCGGCACCCAAAATAACTGAGGGCTGATAAATAATCCATGAATCCTTCAAAAACGTTCAGTCCTTTAACCTTCCCTGGAATGGTTGTAATATATTTTGGACTGCTGGATCCTTTCCAATCCTTACTGCGTAACTCCCATCCACCCTTATCATTTCTAAAACCCAAAGCGTAATATTGATTTTCCCGATTGGTATAATAGACCTGTGAAATATGCAGCCTGGCATACCTGATATTAATAGCCCGAACATTCAGGTAATCTATCAGCGATGGCGATCGCAATGCTATTACATCGTCAATGATTAATTTCTGTTGTCTTGTCTTATAAGATGGTTTTTGGTAAAAGGTAGGATCAAGACCTTCAAGAATTTTAAACACTTCACTATCTGAAATATGAAATAATTCTTTTATTAAAGTAAACAGAGTCCCTCCAAATCCCTGACTGTGATCATACCAAACATTCTTCCCCTCATCAACTTTAAAAGAAGGCTCTTTATCTCCAGATTTAAGAGGACTGCTGAACCAGGAGCACCCATAAGCCGACCTGGCGGGTTGGTATCCAATAGATTTGAGATATCGGGTAATGGATATATTTTTGATATTGTTATTCATGAAATGATAATATTTAGCAACAAACTAACATTTTGTGTAACGAATTGAAAGACAGTAGTTAACGACGTTAGGTGTTTGTTTAATTGTTAGAAAATATTATTTGTAAGAAGAACAAATGAACAAAAAAGAAACATAAAGCTAACAACCATAATAGCCACAAAATCAGGTATTTATTATTTCTTTTCATTTGTTTGTTATTTTGTTTAGAAAAAAGTCCCGTATAAAAAGGAATGGTACCCAGAAGTAGATTCTGATTTGGTATGCCAGTTGCCATCGTTGTCTAAAACCTTGAAATAGCGATCGTATCGTGTTGGTTTATCAACCTGTTCCAATCCCCAACGAATTAGTATTTTTTTAACTTCAGATTTAACAACCTGGAGTTTTGGTGAATCTTTAAGCAGCTCTTCTACGAGATTTTTTGGAGTGAAGTAAACCTTATCAAGATCATATTCAATTAGTGTTTCGGTAATAATCTCCCTTATCTCCTTTTCAACAACAGATTCAGTACCGTCAATCACTTTCTGTAGAGCTGGTGTCCATAACTCCTCACGAGTAAACCACATCCTGGTTGAGTCTTTAGCCTGGATTGACCGAGTATTAAGCTCAAAAAGGAAAGCTGGGATCTCATTAATGAGCTCCTCCAGGAGATTTGGGTTTTCGTTACTTATACTCGGGATATTGCGTACCCAAAACCTTATTTCATCCCTCGAAATATGTATGAAACTATCTTCATTATTTGAGCATAGAATGAACTTGCCGAAAAACTCCTGTTCAACCTTATCTTTGCCTTTTGCCTCAGACTTAATACTGCGAGTTGTTGCATAGTTTTTAATTCGTTCAGCATCCTCAACCTTATCTAGAAGGACTTCATCTACGCCAATTAAAAGTTTGGATGTCCAGCCTGAATTAAACTGATTTCGAAAATCCTGGTTGGTGTTGATAGTCATATTGCAGCCGTAGATGGCTTTTAACCAATTTAGGAAAGTAGTTTTCCCGGTACTTCTCTTACTACTCACCAGACATAGTATTGGCAATAGTTGAGTGGGTTTCTGAAATAATAATGTCAAAAAGTCTAACCCAATAGCAAATTGATCCCCGAAAATATGCTCCAGAAATGTTCTGGTTGTCATCCAGGTACCTTGTTCCGGAGGGTAATTCAAAGGCTCATATAGATTATAGGATCCGTAGAAATGTTTATTTACTTCTTCACCGTTTGAATCTTCAAATTCATAAGTTCTGGTGTAATTAATATGATCTGGTATTGTTACAAAGCTGTCAAACTTTGGTATCTGCCTTCGATCTTCCGCACTTAAATCATCATTAATTGCAGCTCTCGACCATAGTCGGATGATATATAGATAATCACCAGATAATAATCGCTGAGGACTTCTTTTGTAATAAGTTGTGCCTACCCTCATATAGATAGGCTCATTTTCTTTCATCTTTTTCAAAGTATTTCCTCCTTGATTTCTGAAATTGACTTAATCCTACCAGACTCTATCCAATTTCTTAAATCGGGTCTTTTGAAATAATTTCTCCTACCTTTTTTAAAGTATGTGATCTCATTCTTTGAGGTCATAGCATATAAGGCACTTTTTGAAATTCCTAAATATGCGGCAGCTTGATCCTGGGTCAAAAACTCCGGAAAAGAATTAGTATTTGAGTCATGAAAACCGTTTAGCAGGTTTTTTTGGATGGATTCCGTGATTATTGGATCCAACATCTTTTGAAAATATTCATTGAAATCTTTCATATCTATTTTGATTTTTGGTTTAGTACTTTGTTTAATGAAATTCGAATCAAGTCCGAGATCTGCACGTGGTGTAGACTGCAGTAGGCCTTCAGGGATTCGAACTGGCGTTGGGTTAGTCTGGCTGACATTCCTCTGCATAGGGTTTCTGTAATTGGGAGCTGTTGTTTCTTCATTTTTTTTGATTTTTGTTTTACATGCCTCAAAGATTATTCAAAGACCAGATGGATCAAAGGACAACTGATTTGCCTGATATTGGAGGTTATAATTAGTACTGTTTATAATTGGAGGTTATTGTTTACTTTTGTTTCATGAGAACAATGAAAAACTCACCGGACACCATTTGTGAGATTCTTTCCTTAAGCGAAAAAGGAGTAAAAGTTTCTGACCTATGTAAAGTCTGGGATATCGAAAAATCGACCTTCTTTGAGTTGAAAAAAAAATTCAGTGGGATGAATGAATCACAGATCTCTAATGTGATAGAATTAGAGAACGAGTCACGTAAATTAAAACGTGAATTAAAGAAGTCGAATAAACTATTGGAAGCAGCCCAGGATTTAATATCAAAAAAGCTTTAGGGCCTGCTGAAAAAAGGGAAGCCATCAGGTTTCTGAATCAAAATCATAAAATTAGTTTTCGGCAGGCCCAGAAATTACTAGATCTAAGCCCTAGTGTATTCAATTATACTCCCAGGAGCAGGAAGAAGAGTGATCCTGTATTAGTTGACAACCTAAAAAGGCTTGCTATTAAACACCCGACCTGGGGCTGTGGCAGAATGCATAAAGATCTATCAAAGGCTGGCGATACCTGGACCTACTGGCAAGTTTTCAGGAAGTATAAAAAACTTAGGTTCAATGACCTGAGAGCAGCAAGGCTTAAAGCGGCCAAAACTGAGGCCAAGGATAACCAGCCAGTTACACAAACTATTTCCACAAGGGATAGTGGTGAAGTTACAGTAAGCTATAAAGGTTCAAGACATAAAAGGGTTAAATTAGATGGGCTACATTCAGAAAAATATAAACCTGAAAAAAAAGAAGTAGATGAAAACACTCAGGATAAGAAGAGAGAATCCAAATGGGAAATTGATAAAGTTATTGCCAGCTCAAAAGGAAAAGTGAGTGAAAGAAAATCGATTACAGCCCTGGTGATTTTAATGAGTCCTTCTAGTAATGTGCTGGCTGCAATAAAAGAACCCATAAATGGCGAACTGCTAATCAGAAAATTATTAGAGACAATTGAGAAATTTGGAAAGCCCGAAATAGTTAGATTCAATAATTATTGGGGTCCAGCTATTCTTGAAGAGCTTAAATGCTTCTGTATTGACAATGACATTAAACTTGAAGTTCACTATTGTATGGGCCAAGGAACTCATTATAGTGGATATTATAAAAAAATGTTAGAGCTTCTTGATTAGGGGAACAAAACGCCCAAAAAACCAATCTGCGCCGGACCTATCAGACCACCTCTCGACGATCCCGTTTATCAATGGCGGCCGGAATTAAATGACCCCCATATCTCAACAATTATGCGACTTTCAGAGAAGACTTGGCCTAGGTTGAGCAACCTCATCTGGAACGGGTCAACCTCAAATGGCGGGGACTGATCAACCTATGCGGTTTTCCATACTGCCGCTTTTTGCCAATACTAAATGAGTACCACCAGTGAAATGTCAAGTATTTTGCGCGAAATACTTGACATTTAGTCATCCTTTCATACCTTTGTGACACCAAGTTAAATCCTTGACAATTAGTGAAAGTTGCAGAGAAAATAGAGCGTAAGATCAACCGGATGAAAGAAGGGGCTACCTTCAAGTATCAGCAGTTGGGTATTTCCCCTACTGAATATACTGCCGCTGCCAAGGCTATTGAGCGTCTGATCCAGAGTGGTGCAATTAAAAGAGCATCCACTGGTGTTTTTTACAAACCCAGGCAAACAATTTTTGGAGACCTTCTGCCACGAGAGGAAGAATTGCTTAAACCATACTTATTTGTTGAAGGGAAACGGATAGCTTACATCACCGGAGTTTCACTATATAATCGCCTCGGTTTAACCAGGCAAGTGCCTAAAACAATAAAAGTAGCAAGTGTGGTCAAGAGGGTAACCACCAAAATAGGTGAGATACAGGTAAAACCCATTAAAAGCTACGTAGAAGTGACAAATGATAACTATTACCTGCTGGAACTATTGGATGCTCTCAAAGATTTCAAGACTATTCCTGACCTGAATAAGGAAACTGCTATCATAATATTGTCAAGAAGCTTAGAAAACTTATCGGATAGTGACAAGTCACGAACATTAAAGTATGCTTTAAAATATCCTCCAAGAGCCAGGGCTCTTTTAGGGTCATTACTGGATAATTTAATGAAAGACATGGTCCTCAATAATCTGAAAATAAGCCTCAATCCTTTAACATTTTACGATTTGGGAATTAATAAGGAAACATTACCAACTGCCCCAAATTGGAATATAAAATGACATGAATCTGCACAGCAACAGAGAATTACTTCAAAATGCCATCCAGGCAACCGCACAATCACTTGGCATGAGAGAAATATTCTGGTATTGAGCAAAAGAAGAACTTTATGTGAGAAGATTATGAGTTTGGTTCGATTCTCCAGATCAGAATCACCGATATCTGACCTACGTAACAAAATCCGTCATATATATGATATTCACCAAATGCTTTTAGATGAGGATGTTCAATCTTTTTTCAGCAGTATAGAATTTGACAAGATGCTATTAAAAGTAGGTAATGACGACATGATCGGGTACAAAAATAATAATCAATGGATTCCCGAACACCCTTCAACTGCTTTGATATTTGCCAAGGCAAACGAAACATGGCGGCAATTAAGTACAGAATACCATTCCAATTTCAAAGACCTCGTAACCGGTGAACTGCCTTCAGAAGCTGGCATGATCAATACTCTTCTGCTGGTGTCGGAACGTCTCAAAAAAGTAGATTGGCTCATAATTGGCTCAATTGGATCATGATTGGCTCAACGAAAGCTGTAGGGAGCTTTAATGATTTGACAATCTAGTATGTGGCGATACAGTTTTTCACAACAACTTCTTCCCAGCGGTAAGCTTAGTTCTACCTTGTTGTCTATACTCATTGTGCGAATATTATGAAATGTAACCAATTTTAAAAGCATGTAACTAAATTATGCTTAAAAGGTTACATTAGGACCTTGTAAAGCAATGTGTGCTACGTTGATAATAGCTTCTTTTCCTATAATAGAGATTGAAGGAACATATGGTAGAGTTTTATTCTATGTTCAAATTTTCACTAGCTACACTCAGAACATCATTGCTAAATTCCTTAAGATAAATCTCGGTGGTTTCTTCGTTGGCATGCCCCATCATTTCTTTGATCACAGAAGCAGGAACATCTTTATTCTTCAATGTCGAGGCAAATGTATGTCTTGCAACATAAGTTGTCAGGGGAGTTGATATTCCCAAATCTTCACCAATATCCCCAAGGGCATTATTGATTTTTTTAATAGCAGTTTTGACTCTGGTTTTCTTTCTCATGGGTGTGTCATGGAAATCACTAAGTATGGGAAAAACGTATCCATCATTGTCATAATTCCGGTAATGATCAAAAATATCCGCCAACTGAGTTTTGATAGGAACTCTGAAAGTTTTAGTATGACGGGTCTTTATCCTTGAGTATACAATTGCATCGTATTGAATATTCTTGTCCCACTTAAGATTAGCCATATCTATAAAATTGATACCCCAGGCATAATAACTGAAAAGAAAAAACAATTTTGCATCTTGTTCTATTGATAATTCTTTCGGTTGATAATCCTGAATCTTTTTTAGATCTGCCATTGAAATAGCCCGTTTCACAGTGGCAGTTTTTAATTTTCCGATTTTATAACCTGCCCTGGTATGGTTGTTATAAAAAGGGTAGTGGTCTTTGCTGATAAGCCCTTCATCAATTGCAGTATTGTAAAGAGCCCTTAAGGTTCGTATGTAGTTGTTAATTGTATTATTTGCACAACCGTCATTCCTTAAGAATGCTTCGTATTTAATCAGGAATTTTACGGTTATATCCTGAAACCGTGCGTTCTTGTCTGGCTTAAATCGTTCGAGAGCATTCTTTGCCACTTTGTAAACTTCTGCATTGCCAATATTACCGAGCTTAGTTAGCTCATCAATTTTGTAATCAAAAAATGATAAAACAGTCTTCTTTTCATTCTTAATAAGGAATTTCTCCTTGAAAGGTTCATAAATAAAAGGCTTTTCTTCTTTGTCAAAGTCCATGACAATTCTTTCTGCCTTTGCAATCTTAAGTTTGATAGTATTATTAAGTTCCTTAAAATTCTCAGGATTGTAGGCCTTTTTAAAAAGTCCTTTTCGATGATCCCAGAATTCAGGTTTACAGGAGTAGCCTATTCCAATATATTTTCTAAGGCGTTCATTTGTTACTCTTAATACCACCGCCTTGGATCCATCTTTTTTTGCCGGTCTTGTCGGGTGAAGCATCATTGTAAAATTTACCATCTTTTCTATTTGAATTTGACTCAAAGATATAAAAAAAAGATACACAAAAGGATACACAAAATAACAAAAAAGGATACACAAAATAAAGAAACAACAGCAAGCTCAAACAATAATGAGTCTTGTAACTAGTAAGAAATCAGAAGTATAGGATAAGGGTCAGCAAATATCAGCAAATAACGGATAATGCCTTACAAGCAGGGGGTCACTGGTTCGAATCCAGTATCGCCCACAAAACAAAAAGCCTTCCGTTTTCGGAAGGCTTTTCTTTTTTCTGGCTGGTGCAAGCTTGCTTGCAAACCAGTTCGGAAAAAAGAAAAGATGAGGGCCGTCAGGCCCGGGTTTTTTGTTTTGACTATCCCCCGCAAGGAAGCCCGGCCGACGCCAGGAGGACGGGCAATCCAGTATCGCCCACTGAAGAAAAAGCCTTCCATTTTCGGGAGACTTTTCTTTTTTATAACTGGTACAAGCTTGCTTGCATTAGTTCACATAATAGCATATAATATCCGTCTTCATGCTTTACTTTACTGGTTGATGAACAATGAAAATAGTAGGTGTATTTCAAAAAAACAACCCCCTCAATTTAGTTTTGTTCCCAACAAAATAGAATGCGAAGTGGGGTTGTCAGTCTATCTTTCAGTTGGGGTCAGCATCATCCGGCGCAGGGGGTTAGAATGCTCCGGAATATGCAATTGGAACACAGATATTTTGGTAGCGCTCAGATATTACTGTCACGATAATGATATTAGACTTATTGAACAGGACCCTACGAGGGGCGTTCTTCCTTATAAGGAGGATTATAAGAGAATTACGGGGCTGCTTGATTAGAGAGCTGCCAATATTTGCCAGTAAAACAACATTACTGGCAAATATTGGATTCTATTCAGTGTAGGATATCCAGTAGGATGATCCTTCAACTTACATAACGGGCAATTATCCTCTACCGAAATTAAACCCTAAAAATTGGCAGCATTTTAATTTTGCTGCCGAAATATAGTTTTATGATTTACTGAAAACGACAATCCTGTTGTTCCATTCATATTTTTGATTCAGTAAACAGTTCAACAGTCTGGTACCAGTAATAGAAAGATGACTTATCCGGCTGTCGCTTTAATCGGTTCAGAAAATTCCAATTCTGGTTTTCAATTGTCATGTCATTGATGTCTTGTCCTGATCATTTTCTCCTACGCCTCTTTTGGTGATAATCAGGCAGGTGTCTATTGTATCTTTTAATACAAGTTTTGGGGTTAGAGATAAAGCAGTATTAACATTTTTCCGATAGATAATTTCTTGTTCAGCAAATGCCTGAAAACTCTTCTCAATTATCTTCATATCCTTTCATGGATAGAGTGCGGAGGAGAGGAGACGATTAACGGATCTGGAAGGTTTCGCTGCTATTGACTTTTTGGAAAGCTTTTTGTAACTTTTAAGGCTTCAAACACTGGTGTTCCCACTGATAATCAGAATCTATACTGCTTATATCTTCTATACACTTTGAACTTTCAGTTTTGTCACAATTATTCCTTATATTTGTGACAGATATGACAATGACATTGAGATGTTATCAGTTGAAAAACAAATAAATAAGGCGATATCAAATCACAAGCGTGGAAAATTATTTTTCCCGTCAGATTTTTCCAAGTTTGGCTCTTCTACAGCTATTAGACAAGCATTAAAACGACTAGAAGATAAGGGTCTGTTGGTAAGAGTAGCTCAGGGTATTTATTTGTATCCCAAAACACATAAATTTCTAGGCGTACTTCGTCCTTCTATTGATGAAATTGCTATTGCTATTTCTAAAAGAGATAAAGCTCGGATAATTCCAACGGGTGTCCAGGCTCTTAACAAGCTTGGATTATCAACACAAGTGCCAATGAAAGTTGTTTACCTTACAGATGGAACGCCCAGGATAATAACAATCAATAATGGAAGTATCAAGTTTAAAATAGCTTCACCAAGGACACTTGCTGTAAAAAGCGAAGCTAATGCGTTAATAATTCAGGCACTCAGGGAAATAGGGAAAGAAAATATTGATTCGAATATTATTAAAAGAATCCATGAGGTTTTGGAAACAGTTGACTTGAATTTAATTAAGCATGATGCGAAATTGGCACCTGTTTGGATAGGTGAAATAATGAAAGCTACTCTCAAAAGTTAAAATATGAAGGAATGGTTTAATATGTCCAGGGAGGACAGGGGATTAATATTTATTCAAGTAGGTGTTAAGAAAAATTTACCTCCTGCGGCAATAGAAAAGGATTGGTGGGTTATGCTTGCTTTACGAACCATTTTTAGCTCGAAATACCAGGAAAGTCTTGTGTTTAAAGGAGGTACTTCCCTAAGTAAAGCATGGGGTTTAATAGAAAGATTCTCTGAAGATATTGATCTTGCCATGGATCGATCATTTTTTGGTTTTGAAGGAGATCTGGGACGGAAGCAAGTCACTAGGCTAAGAAAGGCATCCTGCAAATTCGTAGATAAAGAGTTTAAGCAATATTTGAATAAAGTATTGATCGAAAATGGAGTAAAGGAATTCAAAATCATTACTGTGGATTTTGAAAGATCTGATACTGATCCACTGACGATTGAGTTGAAGTATGAGTCTCTTACAGAAAAACTAGATTACCTTAAACCTAGTATTCTAATAGAAATTAGCGCAAGGGCCTTAAGGGAACCATTAGAAAACAGAGATATAGTTTCCTTTATTGGAGAAGAGTATATTGATCAGAAATTTGCTGATAAGCCGATTGCAATTCCAACAGTTCTTCCATCTAGGACACTCCTTGAAAAAGTCTTTTTGTTGCATGAAGAGTTTCAGAAGCCTAAAGGGCGGAAAATTAACAGTGAGAGAATGACCAGACATCTATATGACATTTCCAGGATAATGGATACTGAATTCCTAGCCCGAGTTTCCTAGTTAAGATTTCTTCTTGACTTTAACTATAAGACAATAAGCTGTTTCTGTGTTTCAAAACCTGCCCCCTAAATTAATGTTGATAACAT
>CAYXJR010000095.1:0-14858 GCA_964465145.1 uncultured Porphyromonadaceae bacterium
ACATGATGTCCAGCAGTAACATGTCAATTTCCTTCCTGATGGCCAGATCAAATCCCTTTACACCATCAGAAGCCGTCAGGACATGATAACCCTCGAAAGTTAAATTGTCTTTTAAAACTCTCAGGATGCTGCTGTCGTCTTCTATTATCAGTATTTGTTTCACGCCATTGGTTGCCTGTTATTCAAAATTATTGAAAATTTACTTCCTTTCCCGGGTTTACTGTCAACGATTATTTTTCCATCATGGGCCTCAACAATTTCTTTTACAACCGTTAAGCCAAGCCCGGTGCCGGAAATGCTTTCCGTCTCTTTCTGGCCAACCCGGTAGAATTTTTCAAATATTCTTGACTGCTGATCTTCAGGAATGCCTATTCCCTCATCTTCAACCTCTAACACAGTATGATCGGGCTTTTTGACGATCATTTCTTATTTGAAACTCTCAGTAAACTTGGGGATCCTCTGCAAAAACTGAGCAGGTATATTGACTGGACTTTATTCGAAGCTCCTTTAGATCAGGCTTTTAAAGATGACAAAAAGGATTTATTAAAAGGAGGAAGACCTCCATTCAATAAGTTGTTGTTGTTCAAAGCACTAATCATGCAAAGCTTGTATAATCTTTCAGACGATCAACTGGAATATCAGATTGTTGACCGGGCAAGTTTCAAACGTTTTCTCGGATTGAAAAGAAGCGATAAAGTTCCGGATAGCCGTACTTTTTGGCTTTTCCGTGAGCAGCTTATTGAAAAAGATGTTATCCTGGATTTATTCAAGTGTTTCAATGAAACCCTCGACGCGGCAGGCGTGTTTGCTAACGAAGGCAAAATGGTTGATGCCAGTTTTGTAGAGGCCCCTCGCCAGCGCAATAGTAGGGAAGAGAACAAGCACATTAAAGAAACAGGCACTGATCCGCAGGAATGGAAAGTGAAGCCTCATAAGCTGGCTCAGAAGGATGTGGATGCCCGATGGACTAAAAAGAACAATACTGTTTTTTATGGATACAAAAACCATGTAAAAGCTGACACCAAGACAAAACTCATTGAGGAATACACAGTTACTGATGCCTCTGTACATGATTCGCAAACTATAGAACAGTTGCTAACTGAGAAGGATAAGGATCAGCCACTGTATGCTGACAGTGCGTATACCGGTGAAGAACAGGAGAAAATTTACGAAAACAAAGGAGTCATAAGCAAAGTCCATGAGAAGGGATACCGAAACAAGCCCTTAACCGAAGAGCAAAAGGCCAGCAATAAAGAGAAATCAAGCATACGTGTAAGGGTCGAGCACGTGTTCGGCTTTGTAGAAAACAGCATGAATGGCTCCATTGTCCGCACTATTGGAATTGCAAGAGCAACAGCAAAAATCGGGATGATGAACCTCACTTACAATATTTGTCGATGTACACAGCTGAAAATTGTGGTTGCCATGGGATAGCTATGTCCGGACGTGAAAAACGAATTTTTGTAAGTATCAGATAATTAAGTAACTAAAAAATAGGGGGGGGTAAAATTAGGTTTTTAGAAAACCGTCTCTTACATTTATGCTGAAAACGGCATCGAAAAAAATAGTTTTTAGAGGTGCCCTAAAATTATGTAAAATTATATTGTGAAATGTTTCAATCCCTCGTCCCTATGTCCCCGCATCCCGCATCCCGCATTATCAAAACAATTTTGAAATTATTTCGTTATCTTTATGTCAAATCGCAAATCATCCACTATGAAGACTCTTGTTTATTTTCTTGTTGGAACGATAATTTTTGCATTTTCCCCGCTGATGGGCAGTGCGCAGACGGATTTCAAACCCGGACTGGGAATTGCCCTTAAAGCCTCTACAAATGGATTTGGAGGCAATATTATATACAATTTCCATGAAAAACTGGGCCTGCGCCTTGGAATGGAAATGATGAGCTACGACCGTGATATTACCTTCGACGAGAATGACATTGATTATGAAGCTGTGGTTGATGCCAGGGTGGGGAGCATAACCCTCTTGTGTGATTTCAATGTGTCATCATGGTTTTTCCTTTCCGGAGGGGCCGGATATAACCTTTTTCATGGGGAAGTGACCGGGCATGCGGTCAGCTCGATGCCTTTCGGGGATATTGAGATCCCGAAAGAAAAAATTGGAACCTTTCAGTTCAATTTTGATACGGGCTGGAAAATATCACCTTATCTGGGAATTGGTTTTGGCCAGACATTGGGCGTGAATAAAAGAGTTGGATTTGCCTTTGAAATGGGCAGCTTTTACCAGGGGCCCCCGGATATGAGCATTCAGTCGACAGGCCTGCTTTCGCCGACCTCAAACCCGGATCAGGGACAGGAGAGAAGGCTGGAAAGGCAGATCAACCAGTATTATTTATATCCCGTATTAAGATTATCCCTTTCATACAGGATAGTCCAGTTTTGATAAGTTTTGTTGAATCTTTAGATCGTAGAAATGAAGACTCTGAAAATTAATAAAATAGCAGCCCGGCTAATCCTGATACTCATTGTAATAGCTGCCTTCAGCTGTGAGGATATGTTTAATGATCCTCTGAAAGACAAAGATACGGGAGATGATATCACCGTTTTGCTTCTCGACAGGAATTTTATTAAAACCAAATTACTTATATGGTTTGTTGATGCTAAAACCAATGAGCCTGTTGAGGATGAATTAATAGAGCTTCAGATATGGGGCACCAATGCCGGCAGGCTGATTACTTTCAGTGGTGAGAAGCCTGATGTTTTCACTACGGATATTGGATTTCTTGAGCTTGGTTACGATCCTAATTTTGAGATCGATAAAAATAATCCTCTTGAAATTACAATTATGGCGACGGGCGAAAGGGCAATTTCCGCACCACAGTCTCTTAGTTTTACCACGGAGGGAGTTAAGGATGTAATTATTAAAATGAACCGTACTATTCCCGGTCAATCATCCAAGTCCGGATCCCTTGGAGAACCATTTGACCTCTATTACAATGGAAGCTTAAACTCTCCTGATCTTCATTTTGTGACAGATATCAGCAGTTCGCCAACCGGTACCGGATATGAGTATTTAAATCTTTATGCCACATTAGCTGCCGGAGGGATATTATGCAATAACCTCCAGGATGAATCGCTGTATGATGATTTTGGTATCTATTATAACAGCCCTTCATCCGGCTTCAGCATTGTGCCGCCCTCTCTGCCTGTCAGGGAAGCCCAATTAGCATCCGGGGATTATATTTTTTCAACAATCTTAAAATCCGGAGTTGACCAGTGCGAAAATGGCTTGACAATTCGAGTGGACAGGGCGGATGGAGAACCGGGGACAGGAAGTTTTTCTTACCTGATCACTTTTTCCACCGGCGACACCAAATCTGGACAGATTAGCGGTTCTTTCCCGATGGAACACCTGATTGAACCAATATATTATCCCGAGGCTGATCCTTCGGTTATGGTGCAGATTTTTGGTGATTCCCAGTATGATTTTTCAGGCCCTGTTAATCTGCCATCACCCTGCGGAGGAATAGCAGAGTTTACTGCCAGCCCCAAGAGCAACCTTCGTACTTACAAGTTTATAACCCAGTATATCTGCCCGGATAACCCTATAGGTTTTGCTCTTAGTATCAATGGGCAATTCAGGAAGTCTGAATCAATTGATCCCTGGACCTCCTTTCAATTTGTAGAGGGTATATGTGAGCTTGAGCTGGTGGAGGGTTCAGATTATGATTTCAGAGTGCCTATTGACGGAGTTTATCAAAACTATACCCTGCCAACTGACCCGGCTTTACTGGAGGACTTTCTGCAGGAGAACCAGGGAGCTGATTACCAGATTAAGGAGTTGAGTATAACCACATTGGAAACCAAGACTGAGATTTTTGCAATTATGCAAGTCAGCGATGAAGTATGCCAGGATCTTAACGCAGGAGGCAATAGGAGGTAAGGCTCACTTCGTTCGCTGGGAACAGGGAACAGGGAACGGGGAACGGTTAACAGGGAACGGGGAGCGGCACAGTATGACCTCCCTATGTACCTTCGTCCCTTGGTCCTTTTTTTTGTAATATTCCATTCTTTCCTTCGTCTTATCCAATAGAAAACCTAATTTCAAACTGTTTTAGAAAAACCTGAACATGAAGCTGTACCTTATGACCATAATCCTGGGAGCTGTATTTATTCTTCCTGGATTAGCCCATAAAATGCAGGCCGACCTCCCAAAAACGGACATACCACCGGAAATCGACGGGATCTTAAATGATGAAGCCTGGGGAAATGCTGCAGTGTACACGGATTTTATAAGCTATTCGCCGGATTTCAACCAGCTGATGCCGGAGAAAACAACGGCATATATCTCCTATGACAGCGAGAACCTTTATTTTGCCTTTAAGTGCTTTGATTCCGAACCTGAGAAGATTGTCGGGACCATCCGTAACCGGGATGAGATAAAGAGCGAAGACTGGGTGTGCCTCAACCTCGATACCCAGAACGACCAGCAGTCGCTTATAGCTTTATATATCAATCCATACGGAATACAGCTGGATGCCAGCTATGCTGCCGGGAAGGAAGACCTGAGCACCGACTTGGTGTGGTATAGTGCTGCTAAGATCAATGAGGAAGGTTATGTTGTGGAGATTATGATCCCATTTAAAAGCCTTAGGTTTTCTGATAAAGAGCCTGTAACCATGGGAGTAGTCCTCGAAAGGAGAATATGCCGGTATTCAACCCAGGGTACCTATCCGCCGCTTAACCCCGACCAGGGCATGGACTTCCTGAACCAGATGATGGAAATCTCAATGACCGGGGTGGGGCATTACAGGCTTTTTGAAGCAATACCTGCTTTTACTTACAGCTACCGGGATAGCAGGACCGGCGGGGAGTGGGGAAAAGGGAAGCATAGGCCCGCCCCGAGCCTTACTCTCAAATATGGAATCACAAGCAATCTGGTTTTTGACGCAACACTCAACCCCGATTACAGCCAGGTGGAATCAGATGCAGGTCAGATCGATGTGAACCTCAGGTATGATCTCTTTTTCCCGGAAAAAAGACCATTTTTCCAGGAGGGAAGTGAAAAGCTGGCTGTTGCAGCAACCAGGACCTTCGATTATGATCCAATGTATGTTATGGTAAATACAAGGACCATTGTGAATCCGATTGCCGGTGCAAAGTTTAGCGGGAAAATTAATGATAAAAATGATTTTACCCTTCTTTATGCAGCCGACCAGCTTTCTGCGGATGGTGAAAAGCCAATGCTGTTTAACCATGTGCCTGTTGCCCGATATAAGAAAAGTTTCAATGGTGATAGTTATATAGGTGCTTTGTATACCGGCGGAGAGAGAGAAGATCAATTTAACAGGATGTATGGAGCAGATGGCCAGATCCGTTTGAACCAGTCGACACAGCTCGAGTTTAATGCTTTCAACTCCCACACCATGGAAGAAGGAGAAAGCAGGTCAGGCCATGCCGCCAGCCTCTATCTCCATAGCAACACGAGGAATCTGAATTATGGATTGATTTTCAAAGACCTGGATGAGGATTTCTATGCCAATACGGCTTTTATCCAAAGGACAGGTATTAGTCAGTTTGGCGGTAGGTTTATGCCAAGATTATATACCGGAAATAGCTTTTTCAAGCGCTTTGATTTCGAGCTGTTTGCAATGGCAGGCCACGACAAGATTTACGATATGTGGGAGCATTTTTCCTTTGCCTCATTCCTGGCTTACCTGGGCGGGACTTCTTCTCTGAAAATGAAATATTACAATACAACAGAAATATACCTGGGAGAAAGGTTCAAAACCGGTGGACTCCATACGCTTTTTATGACCCGTCTGGGCGACTGGTTCTCGGGTACCATCTTGCATCGATTTAATCAAGCCATTTATTATTCAGAAGATCCATATGCCGGATTGATGCACCGCCTTTCCTTATCTCTGAGCTTTCAGCCATTCACTAAGCTAAATATCGATTTTTCATTAACCTATTCCAGTTTTAGGGAGGCTGCCAGCCTGGAAATGATTTACACCTACCCGATTGAGAGGATAAACTTAAGCTACCAGTTTAATAAGTACCTCTTTGTCAGGGGTATATTGGAATATAATGGATATTACAAATCCCTTTTAACCGATTTCCTTATCTCCTTCAATTATATACCGGGAACAGTATTCTATGTTGGTTACGGATCGCTGTATGACTCAGTGAATCCCATCGGAGAAAGGCCATTAAGGCCTGATCAGCCTTATGATATGGACCGAGGAGTGTTCCTTAAGCTTTCCTACCTTTTTCGGAAATAAAAGTATTAGCCTTTTCTATCAGCCTACGGTTGGCTTTAAGCCAACCGTAGGCCATTCTTTATACCTCATACGTACTACTCGCTGTATCTCCTCCCTTACCCGTCCAGTTTGTATGGAAGAATTTTCCACGGGGCTGATCTACTCTTTCATATGTGTGGGCCCCGAAATAGTCGCGCTGGGCTTGCAGCAGGTTAGCTGGCAGCCGTGCTGAACGATATCCATCATAGTAAGCAAGAGAAGAAGATAGGGTAGGGGCAGGGATGCCCTCTTCAATAGCTTTAGAACAAACTCTGCGCCATCCATTTTGCGTGCGGGAGATTATCTCTTTAAAGTAATCGTCTAACAGAAGATTATCCAGCTGAGGGTTTTTATCGAAGGCTTCTTTTATCTTAACCAGAAATTTTGATCGAATAATGCATCCGCCACGCCAGAGAAGGGCAATACTGCCGTAGTTAAGATCCCACTTATACTCCCTGGCTGCCTCTTTCAACAGGGCATAGCCCTGGGCATAAGAAACCAGTTTGGATGCATAGACTGCATCTCTCAAATCATTAAGGAATGCTTTTTTTTCACCTTTAAATTCAGGTTCTGGGCCTTCAAGGATCCTGGATGCTGCCACTCTTTGGTCTTTTTGAGCCGAAAGGCAGCGGGAGAAAACCGCTTCCCCGATCAGGGTAAGAGGGATACCCAGATCAAGAGCAGTGATACCGGTCCATTTTCCTGTGCCTTTCTGGCCGGCTGTATCTAAAATCTTTTCGAGGAGGGGCTCTCCCAACTCATCGCGATAGCCAAGGATATTTCTGGTGATCTCAATAAGGTAGGAGTCGAGTTCTCCCTCATTCCATTCGGCAAAAACCGCCTGCATCTCATTATTATTCAACAGGAGGAGGTTTTTCATGATATGATAAGCCTCGCTGATGATCTGCATATCTCCATATTCAATGCCATTATGTACCATTTTTACGAAATGACCAGCTCCATTATCACCCACCCAGTCGCAGCAAGAGGTTCCATCTTCAACTTTTGCTGCAATGGCTTGAAAAATCGGTTTTACCTCTTTCCAGGCGGGACGTGAGCCACCAGGCATCATGGATGGCCCCAGTAAGGCTCCTTCCTCACCACCGGATACACCTGTTCCG
Organism: uncultured Porphyromonadaceae bacterium; assembly: GCA_964465145.1. Classification (GTDB taxonomy): domain Bacteria; phylum Bacteroidota; class Bacteroidia; order Bacteroidales; family UBA12481; genus JAUVKA01. Next base: position 7,387 of record CAYXJR010000095.1, read on the forward strand.
ATATAAAGCAGGCCCTTGCTCTCAACATATTTTGTTCGTCGTATCGTATCTGGAAAATGCGAATTACCCCCGTCAATAATGATGTCTCCGGGCTCCAGATATGGTATTATCTGATCTATTAAATCATCAACCGGCTTGCCGGCTTTCACCAGGGCCATTACTTTTCTCGGCCTTTTCAGCGACAAAACGAGTTCTTCAATGGAGTGAGTCCCTATGAAGTTTTTGCCGGCACCCCGTCCATCAATGAACCTGTCTACCTTCTCTGTGGTCCTGTTAAAGACGGCAACTGTGAATCCTTTACTTTCCATATTAAGGACAAGGTTTTCACCCATAACTGCTAGTCCTATCAATCCAATATCTGCTTTCATCTTCCTCCTTATTCTAATTTTTTACTTTAAATCCTAGTTGTCTGAGTTTTTCTTCTGCAAAATGGGAGATATTCATACCCTTAATGGTAAAAGCCTTAAATTCCCGACGGACAGGATAATCCCCCCTTAATTTCTCGAAACTGTCCGGGGTCGATCGAAGGGCTTCATCATCGTGCTGTATGGCATAGGTGGATTGAATAGCTGAATAAATCACTCGCTCCTGATCCATGCTATCTCCGTAAAGTAGAATGTTTGGGAAATGGGGTTGTTCAATTTCCCCTGGGTACCAGGATTCTGGACCCAGATTGAATTGCCTGCTGATTGCCTGCACGCACTGAGCAGTGCCATTGGCCTTGCCATCACGGGAGTATCCGGCAATATGAGGTGTGCCTATAAGGCATTTATCCAGCAATCCAGCATCTATTTCCGGCTCATTCTCCCAACAATCAATTATGCAATCTTTGATTTTTCCGTCCACAAGCTTCTTTTTCACAGCCGATGTATCCATCACTTCCCCTCGACAGGTATTAATGAATAATGAAGGGTTTTTCCATTTATTAATAAATTCATTATCAGCCAGGTGATAGGTCTTGTCTATGCCTCCCTGGTATAATGGGACATGCAGGCTAATGATATCAGCCTTTTCCAGGATCTGTTCCAATTTAACAAAGCCCTTCGGGCCTTCCTTGCGGGCTCTTGGAGGATCATTCAATAAAACTTTCAGACCTAGTATCTTTGCGGTGCGGGCAACTTTTGAACCAACATTTCCTACTCCAATAATACCAATCGTTTGGTTGGCTAAAGGAATGTTTCTTATTACAGACCAGTGGGAAAGGGCTGAGGCAATGTACTGGTTTACTGATTCTGCATTGCAGCCTGGAGCATTGGTCCATTGAATCCCTGCCTTCTGGCAATATTCGGTATCAATATGGTCAAAGCCAATAGTGGCTGTTGCGATGAATTTTACAGGTGTTCCTTCAAGTAAATGACGATCACAGCGGGTTCGGGTTCGTATGATAAGTCCATCCACATTTAATAGATTGATGCGGCTTATCTCCGAACCCGGAATATATTCTACATCAGCAAAAGGCTCCAGCACTCCGCGGATATAAGGGATCTTATCGTCGATAGCGAATTTCATGCAAAACGTTCCTTGCTGGTCCACAAACCCATGGCGGGATTGGGGATGAAATAAATTAATTCTTTATCATAGGTAGTATTATAACCGGGTTTAAGATCTTGCGGCGGATACATCTCCATGTAATCATCCAGATCGCCCCATTCAAAGCCCACGGCTTCAATTTCTTCACGAGATAAGTTTTGTTTTCCTTTTCCCGGGCAGTAGCGTATACTGAACCGGCCCTCAGATGTGCCATGGATAAGATGGGCAGCCGCACTGAGGTTTTCTTTAAGGTCCTTATTTTGGTTTACACATTCAAGAATCTCCGGGGTAGTCCGGTATCCGTATTTGCGGATCAGCCGGTCGATCTCCGTATCTTCTCCAAACTTAATAAGGCCTGGGGCAAGGACAATCAGTTCACCCTTATCAGCCATAGCCATCCTGGTGCGGTAGATACTTTTATTTCCCAGCCAGGCGCTTTTAAATTCGTCAGGATCCAGAAAAACAACCACCTTCTTTAGTGGTTTATCCAGCATGGTAAAATTCTCTTTCAAAGCCAGCTTTGAAGCTTCAAGAAAACAGTCTTTTCCGGAGCCGCAAAACAGCCCCCCTACGGTTCGCTTAAGCGAACCGTAGGCTGTAGTCGTTTGGGCCACCACTGAAAGCACATAAAAGACAGGTAAGATGTCCCCGTAATGCTCAGAGGCATAGTCGAATAGCTGCCTCACAGGAGTGTCGGCCCGACCCATCATTCGCTCCATCCCATACACGGCTCCGATATAATGACTTTTATTGATCCCTTCAGGGCCCCCGGTGCCGACAAAAATGTTCTTATTGTGGTTGGCCATACCCACCACTTCATGGGGTACAACCTGGCCCACCGAGAGGATCAGGTCCCAGTCCTCTTCCACTAACATACGGTTGACCTGAACAGGCCAGGAAAAATCCAATTTACCCTCAGTTATCTCCTTTACAAATTCTGAAGGGACATGCCCCAGAGTAACCACATCTTTGCGCCAGTCGTGAATCCTGAACAAATTCAAAGGTATCTGACCGTACATATGGCGAATCTGCTTTTCGCTCATGGCAGTATGCGTCCCCAGAGCAGGCAGAATTGCTTTTACGGCTTCTCCGTAATACTCCCATATCCACTCTGTTAGCTGCCCGGCATAGGAATGATATCGAGTGTAATCAGGTGGGATCACCAGTACACGGGACTTTTTGCCCAGCTTATCGAGTTCCCTGATCAATATTTTCTTTATTTCGGCTGGCGACATAATTAGGAGTGGAAGTATATCTGGATTTAATCGATTATTTACTGGTATCCCATTCCGGTTTCTCCGGCAGGTGCCTCTCAAATTCCAGGATCAGATCTCTTTCATAACCACCGGCATAAGTGCCGTCGAAGAAACGGTCAAGACCTTCTTTGAACAGTACCTCCCAGGATCCTTCTTCATGGCCTGGATTGATGGGAAAAAAAAGTACATGGTTATTCTTTGCTGCTTTCATATCTCCGGGAGCATCGCCGATCATCAGTATCCGCTCGTCACTGTATTTCCCTTTTGCTCCAAAAGCCAGATGTTCTGCTTTAGTTCCGTATTCCTGTCCGGCAATAATTCTTACAAATCCATCTAAATCGTTTTCTTTCCATTCACGCTCCAGGGCTTCCACCGGAGTTTGAGATACTACCATGGCATCTGCCAGGGGAGTGAGCTTTTCAAGACATTCCCTGACATACGGGAAAGGAGGGATACCATAAACCAGATCTTTTATATCAGCATTAACTGAATATGACCATGCCAATGCCCTGTCGATTATCTCATTGTTGGCAGTTTTGGCATACAGGTCTAATGCAGGATTACCCAGTTTTGTTTCTTTTCTAGTCCACTCAACCAGAGGTGAAAGATCAGGAATAATGGTATTTCGGGCTTTAACCTCAGGCCTTAGTGATAATTGATGCATTGATTCAATCAAAGCAATAAAACGATTTGTTCCCCGGGTTTTTGAATACAGGTTGACAAACTCCCAGGTTTCCCTGGCATATTTCGATACTTTCTGCAACTCCCAATGCTTAATGGCATTAGGACAAAAACACTCTTTTTGCTTGATTTCCATGGTATCAAAGGCACAACCATCTGAATCTATACCGATAAAAAAGTCTTTTTCCGGTTTTAAATCTCTAAGTACTTGTTGAAGGTTCATTGTTTGGTTAATGGTTAATCGTCATTTGTCATTTACCCATCGGCACATACTTGTCGAGTTTTTGTTCGGCAAATATGGGTTTCATCCTAGCAAATCGCTGCAATCCGTTTATCATCGGCACGCTCACCCAGTCTTCGCCTATCAATGGCTTTGCATATTTAATAAATTCATCGCTTACATCAATCTTGTTTGGCAGAATCCAATCTTTCGGAAAGAATCGCTCGCTAAGTGCCACCATCTCTAATGGCACCTTATCGTAGCGAACATTGTAAATTATCCCCGGATTACGCAGAATTGTGGCCATCCATCCGTTCCCCTCGTTTATGGCTATCTCCACTGCTTTTTGACCTACTTTGTATGCCTCCTCGAGATCTACCGTGGAAGCGTATATCATTGAATGTCTTTGGTCCGTTCCCATAACTTGCCCGCGTGCTGATCCCCTGGTTTTGAGACCCTTTTCGTTGAGGTAGTTCACCACTGTTTGCTGAACGCTGCTCTTGCTGGCTCCGAATTCGATATGCCCGAAAGAATCTTTTACCTCACCGATATTACCAACGTCGAAGCCCTCGCTGATGATAACAATGCATCTCCCATCCCTTACCAACTGATCATTTACATTATCGGCCAGCTCTTCCAGCTTTAAGCCGGATTCGGTTAGATAGATCTGAAGAGGCATTTCCCTGTCAGGGTCGGCTAGTCGGGCTGCGGCAGGTATAAATCCAATATTTCTTCCCATGGCCTGTAAAACAAGAACTGGATCCGCCGGACAGGATCCGGCATTCTCCTCATTTGCATTCTGCACCAAATGCGACCAGTAGCGCGCTACACTTCCATAACCGGGTGTGTGGTCAATAAGTTTGAACTCACTGTCGCCCACATCATTATCAATAGTTTTTGGCACTCCAACAGCCACAAGGTCTAATCCACGCAAGTGCGCCAGTTCACTCACCTTAAAGGCAGTATGCTGGGAGTCGTTGCCTCCGATATAAAAGAAGTACCCTATGTTATGGGCTTTGAATACCTCAATCACGCGGTTGAAATCTTCTGATTGATTTTCTTTTAGTTTATACCTGCATGTACCTATTGAGCCTGCCGCCGGAGTAGTCCTTAAAAGACGGATCTCTTCATCGTTCTGAGCCGATAAGTCAAGCAGTTCCTCTTTGAGTACTCCTTCGATTCCATGCCATGCCCCGTAAACGGTGCCAAAAATACCGGGGTATTCCCTGCAGGACTCAATAATACTTCTCAGGGAATTATTTATTACTGATGAGGGCCCCCCCGATTGAGCTATGATTACATTTTTAGCCATTGGATAAGGAATAATTCATGCAAAGATAAAAGCATTATTTTGTTTTCCGTGTGCGCACACGGAAATATTGAAAACCATGCATTAAGGTTTATGACATATCAATTTCCCTGTCGGAATTCAGGAACAAAATGTTGCATTCAACGGTATAGCCTTTAAATACTTGCGCTCCTTCATGCTTAACCTGGTTCCTGTGGAAACCTATCAGGGTGAGCCCGGCTTCGGCAGATTTTTCGTTAACAAGGGTTTTGAAGGCAATGTCAGGTTTTTCCTCGATCCATTCAAGGTTTTTTTTCGTGATGGGAATCCGGCCGGTAAGGATAAGATTTTGGATCTCACTCTGCTTGGAAAGTAATTGGTCCTTTTTATAGATCTGGAATATGCGAATATCAGCCTTACGCCAATCAGGGTGGCCTAATATTATGTAGCTGAGGAGTATCATCAGGTTGGCGTTTTCAAGGTCGATTGACCTCACCCAGATATGGATCCCGTTTTTAAATTTGGTTGGGGATTCGCTGCTGGAAATTATTCCAATATCAAATTCCCCGGCATTAACCAGTGTGAGGTTATCTATGATCGAATTGAGCTCGGAATCATCATTCCGGGAAAAATCGAACAAAACCATATTGTTTTCCATTCCTGAGATGCCCGGGATTTGTATGGTTTGTGCAATGGCCGAAGTAAATGATGGAGAAATAAGTGTGTCGATATACACGTGGTTCGTTCGCTGATCAAATTTCTCCCTTAGCTTTTTTAATTGATCCATTGATTCTGAATGAGTCTGGTGGCTGTAATACCCGGTGATTTTGTGGATATATGTACCGAAGCCGTATTTATAAGAAATCCAGTTCAATACCTGAAAACCTGTGTCTCTTTTAAATCCGGCATTGGAAATGCAAACTGCGCTTGGCCTCCATTCCAAATCCTTATTTTTTTCTTTCTTTTTTTGCAGGTAAACCTGGAGATTCCTGTTCAATTGAAAAAGGGAATTGATGAATATACCGGATAAACCCTGCCGGTTTTTATGATAATGATTGATGTACACATAAAGTAAAAATATCAGTCCTATTGCCAAAATAGCGTAAAGGGAATTTATCTTGAACATCACCAATACTGCCACCAGGAAACCTAATAGTGAAATGTACCATTTCGAACGAAAGGATGGCCGGTAGGATGGGGAAGAACCAAAATGATTCAGGAAAGAAATGAGACAGAGGGAACCGTAAGTTACCATGAAAAACATCGATATGATCTCAGCTACTGCATTAACATTTCCAAGGGCAACGAAAAACAGAGCTATTATACAGGTGATTAATGTGCCGTTATATGGCTCATTGGAATCACCTTTTCCCCTGGAGAGAAAATCGTTGATCTTTTTTGAAGGAAAGGTCCTGTCGGAGGCGAGGGCCTGCAGGGTACGTGGTGCCACCATTACTGATCCCAGAGCCGATGAAACTGTTGATGCAGCGAGGCCTAAAGGAATTATAAGGAAACCAAATAAGGCAATCTTGCTCATTATTAGTTGATTGTCCATCATTTCCTGTTGAGAAGTAGACCCTGCAATTTTGAAAATGATAAAAAAGTAAAGAATCATTCCTACGATGGTAGCTGAGATAGTTCCCCAGGGGATAGATTTGGCAGGATTTTTCAGATCGCCAGATAGGCCAACACCGGCTGTCATCCCCGTAAATGCAGGAAAAATGATGGCGAAAACTATAAAAAAGTCATTCATGTTCCTGAACTCAGCATTCTTAAAGTTGTATACTTCAGGGGCTGCCTCGGTTGGCGACCCGAGGAAAAACAGGATCAGGGATAAGGCCATAATGGCCACAACCACATAAAGTGCTTTTACACCCAAATTGGCTCCTTTTTTCAGAATGATGGCACTGAGCCCAAGCATGGCTGGAATACTGACAACCTGCCGGGGTAAAATAAAGCCCCATTGGTTGGAAACCCAATCGAAAAGAAATTCAAATGCCTCGGTAAAAGCAATGATGTAGAAGGCTACACTGATGGCCTGACTAAAATATAGGGCGATACCAATGGTACCCCCAATGTTCAACCCGAATGACCTGGAAATTATAAAATATTCACCCCCGCCTTCGACCCGCTTATTTGTTGCTATCTCTGATATAGCCAGGGCTGTGGGGATAGTTACCATATGTCCCAACAGAATAATCATGACAACACCCCAAAATCCAAGGGTCCCTACGGCAAAACCAAACCTTAGGAATAAAATGGCTCCCAGGATGGTTGAGATAGCCGTGAAAAAAACAGGAGCTGTTCCGAATCTTTTGGCTGTATTTGTATTGCGGTCCATAAAAGTGCTGTTAATAGGGTTTTTAGAACCCCTGCTAATTTACCATTTTATGGATAACAATTGCACCAGCTTACTCCTATCTTTTGCTACTTTTGTGGCTTAATGATTGAATATGCAGGCAAAACCGCTAATCCTAATAACGAATGATGATGGCTA
>CAYXJR010000096.1:0-14548 GCA_964465145.1 uncultured Porphyromonadaceae bacterium
ATACCTTTAAAGGGTACAACTTTATTACCAAATAAATACCCTGCTAAACAGTTACATCAATTCTTAGAATTAGAGGATCATCTATACCTAGGCTATCTCTACAAAGGGGATTCATACTGTTGTATTATTAAGAAATCTGATCAAAGTATTGTCTTTAATTCATCTCTTATTGATTTCTCTACAATTCATGCATCACAGGAATACGGCTTCGTAGTTGGAGCGACAAAAAGGGAGTTGATTCTTTCAGTTAATGCTATTGACTACAAGGATGGTTTCAGTCAAGATAATAAGAGTATAAAAAAGATTAAGAAGGATGACAACCCAGTGTTGTTCTTTATTAAACTGAACTGATTATGAGATATATTATAAAACGTTTTTTTAAAGCTGTAGTTATTATTTTCATCATAGGAACAACTAACAGTAATTGCAAACTCAACAATCAAAATAATAAGTCTGTCACAAAGACTCTTCCTATTCCTGTTGGAAAATCAATAAAATCAACCGATTTATCCTGCGAGGTTTCAAATATAGTGATTCTTGAAACGAGTGAAGAATCTTTAATTGGTGCCATTCAAAAGATAGTCTTCTCTGACAATGGAATTCATATTATGGATAGAACTCAAGATAAACAAATCATATCTTTTGACAATCATGGCAATTTTATCTCATCACTCTCCAAGAAAGGGCGTGGTCCAGATGAATATTTGTATCCAATGGATTTTGTTTTCGACTCAGATTCTCAAACACTTGAAATTCTCGACAATGGGACAAAAAGTATAAACAGTTACGGTATTAGTGGAGATTTTCGTAAACGGACACATCTTGGGTTTTCTTGTTATAGCCTCGCGAAAAACGACAGAGGATCATATATTTTGTTTCTTTCAAATATTGACAAGATTTATAAGAATAGTTTGCTCAATCATAATCTGTTATTTTTCGATGACAAGAAAGGCTTGTACAAGCAGATAGACCCATTTCCAAATCAAAACATTTTGAATGCATTCTCTGCAATTCCATATTATGGTTTTTCAACAAATAGAAATGGAAAATTATTATATAGACACTATGGCGACCCAATTATCTATACAGTTGTTGATGATGCGCTTAAGAAAGAATGGTTTCTGGATTTTGGAGATCAACTTTTAACCGAAGATAAAATAACTAACCATGATTTTAATCAAATGAAATTCCTAGTTGATTATGGTCCAAAAAGTGGACTGGTTTACTGGATACAAGATTTTCTTGAACTTGAACAGTTTGTATTCATTTCATATGCCCAAGGGCGTAAGGTCTATTGCAATTTAACAGATATCGAAAATTGTAAAACAATATTCCAATCAGAATCATTTGATTTTTTAAATGAAGTTCTAAAGCTGAATACGATAAGCTATATAAGCAATTTTCAAGGCATGCTTTACGTAGCAATTGAATCATTTGATTTTTTAGAAAGTCCATTATACGAGAGGTTGTTAGATGAGGACTGGGGTCACATTATACCTGGTCTTAAGACGATTAAAGAAACTGATAATCCTATTATATTGTTCTATTCACTAACAAAATAAAATGTATTGATATGAAAAGATTGTTTTATGTTCTCTGTACCATAACACTGGTATTTATTATTGTAATAAATACACCAATTTTTGCTGAAGATCCAGGTCCCTGTTCTTGGGAGATCTTACACGATTATAGGCTCACCCCTGAACGATGTGGTCCCCTTAATAGTTTTATTAAATACGAATGCCAACCCGGTTGGGAATATTGGTATTGCTGTACCGAATGGGAAATGGAATGCGTTGAACCACCACCACAACCTTAAATAATTAATTATGAAAAGAAGAAAATTACCTTAGTTATTATTATAGTATTTAGCCTCATAACGTACATGAATGTTAAGGCCTTTACAATGGCTGAAGAAGCTCTATGTGAAGTTCCTGGCAGTGTCATAGTTTATGATTGGCTAATGTTTGAACGACCATGCGATATAGAAGGAACTTATTTTTATAATCGATGTGAACCAAATCATCCACAGCGATATTGTTGCGTTTCTGACCAAACATTATGTGATCCACCTCCAAGTTAGGACAAATACTAGGATTATCAGTTTTTCTCCTTAACCTGCAACCCGCAACAATTCTTCTTTTACCTAAATCCCTTTACAAATTCAGTCGCCAACTTTTCTGCGTTAATGTCGACGTTTTCAACAGCTGGCTGAAGGTGCTTAATGAACTGTGTGCCAATAATGGCTCCGCTGGCCAGCTGGCCTGCTCTTTCAAAATCTTTCTTTGTTCTTACGCCGAAACCAATCATCCCGGGGATGCCTAAATCCATTTCCCGGATCCGGTCGAAATATGAGGAATCTGCATCTGCAAAACTTTTTGTCCCGGTTGTGGAGGCAGAAGAGACCAGGTAAAGGAATCCTTTGCTGATACCAGCGAGGTACTTTATTCTCTCCGGACTGCTTTGGGGTGTGACAAGAAGGATATTATGAATTCCATTTATTTCAAATTCATCCCTGTATTTGAGATATTCCTGAACGGGAAGATCCGGAAGTATGGTTCCACTGATACCGCATTCCCTGCTTTTCTGAAGAAAACGGCTCAGACCGAACTGAATAACAGGGTTCAAATAACCCATTAATATCATAGGCATACTTGTAATCAGTTCACTAAGCTGTTGAAAAAGTAATTCGAGGTTCATTCCATTCCTCAATGCCACCTGGCTACTTTCCTGGATAACCGGGCCATCTGCCAGGGGATCGGAAAAGGGCATTCCGATTTCCACCATGTCCACCCCTGATTTTTCCAGAGCAGGCAGTAGTACCTTCAAACTTTCCAGTTCTGGGTAACCTGCAGTTAGATAAATGGAAAGAATAGGTTTCCTGGCCTTATTAAACAATTCATCTATCTTATTCATTTGAAAAAATCTTTGAGTAAGTGTTGAGATCTTTGTCGCCGCGCCCAGATAGGTTAATGACAACCACATCATCCGGACTGAATTCTATCTTTTTCAAAGCTGCCAATGCATGAGCCGACTCGAGAGCCGGGATAATTCCTTCCAAACGGGTGAGCTCCATGGCTGCAGAAATAGCCTCTTCATCTGTAACACTCATATATTTGGCAAGGCCGGTTTTATTTAACCAGGCATGTAAGGGACCAATACCCGGATAATCCAGCCCGGCGGAGATGGAGTAGGGTTCGGTAATCTGACCATCATCATCCTGCATTAGGATCGTATAACTTCCGTGAATAATTCCCGGTTTACCCAAAGCAAGAGTTGCTGCCGATTCACCCGTTTCATTACCATGGCCAGCAGCTTCCAGACCGTATAGGAGGGTTTTTGGTGAATTAACGAAGGGATAAAAAGCTCCTGCCGCATTGCTGCCGCCTCCAACACATGCCAGCAGGTAATCTGGATGCCCGGAACCGGTCTTAGCGACTAATTGCTGCTCTATTTCGATCCCAATTACAGATTGAAGACGGGTAACCAGATCCGGATAAGGGTGGGGCCCAACAACCGAACCAATTATATAATATGTTTCCTCAGGATGACTAATCCAATCCCGAATAGCCTCGTTGGTTGCATCTTTGAGGGTTTTATTTCCTGAATGGACGGTAATCACCTTGGCTCCTAACATCTTCATCTTGAAAACATTAGGTGCCTGTCGTTCGACATCCAATGCACCCATGTATACAATGCATTCAAGACCTTTTAGAGCGCAAACCGTTGCTGTAGCTACCCCGTGCTGGCCAGCCCCTGTTTCCGCAATTATTCGTTTTTTACCTAATCTCTCGGCCAGAAGTACCTGCCCTATGGTGTTGTTGATTTTATGAGCTCCGGTGTGGTTCAGGTCTTCCCTTTTCAGGAATATTCGCGCCTTGTATTTGGCCGATAAACGTTTTGCCTCAAAAAGAGGTGTGGGGCGACCGGTATAGTCAGCTAATAGCTCTGTGAATTCTTTTTTAAATCCAGGCTCATCCAGGATATCCAGGTACCTGCTTTTCAACTCCTCAACATTGGGCAGAAGCATCTCAGGGATATATGCCCCTCCGAATTCCCCGTAAAAACCATCACTGTCGGGATGCATTCCTTTATTTATCATTTCTTAGTTTTTTAAAATAGTAGGATAATAAGCCAATATCTTTAATTCCGGGGCTTGTCTCAAAGCGGCTGTTAAGGTCTACTCCGGCAAATGCAGGATGATCAATAGCGGGATTGTCTTCCGGCCCTATCCCCCCGCTTAACAGAAAGGGGGCAGCTCCATAATACTGATCAATAATGGACCAATCGAATTTACTACCGCTTCCCCCATGCTGGCTGGTTTTTGTATCAAAAATATAGATGTCGGCAATGCCGGAGTAAGGAGATACTTTTTTGAGATCACCGACATCTGAAATCCCGATAGCCTTGATCACTTTAAAGCCCCTGGATTTAAGCTCCCCGCAATATTCAGGGGACTCATTTCCATGGAGTTGGATATAACCGAAATTAAGTGATTTATGCAAACTACGGATAAGGGAAATATCCTCATCAACAAAAACACCAACCAACTTGAATTTCCTTTCAATATCCAATACCCCGGCCAGCTCATCGGGGTTTGACACAAACCTGGGAGACCCGGGGTGGAATATCAGCCCAATCATATCAGGCTTCAGTTCAATTAAATCCCTGATGTTATCCGCATCCCGCATCCCGCATACCTTGATCAGCTTTTTCATCTTAATGCAGCATTTATCTCATTGATAGTTTCCAGGCACTTATTCCCAGGATCTGGAGATTTCATATAAGTCTCACCAATAAGAAATCCGCTGAAACCCGACTTAAATAAATCGATAATTTGAGAAGATCCGGATAAGCCGCTTTCAGCTATCTTAGGGATATCAGGTGGCAAAAAGCTGGCAAGTCTCTTTGAATTTTCGGTATCAACCTCGAAGGTATCCAGGTTTCTGTTGTTGACTCCGATCAGGCTGACTGGCTCACACAACCGGTCCATTTCCTCTTCGGAATGCAATTCAAGCAACACGTCCATCCCCAGATCCCTGGCCAGGGTTCCGAGTTTTAATACTTCTTTTGGGCTAAGCAGTGCTGCAATAAGAAGAATAATATCCGCTCCCATCGCTTTTGATTTATGAACCTGATATTCTTCAAGAATGAAATCCTTTCTCAAAATTGGTAAATCCAATTCGTTTCGGACTTTCGAGAAATCATTGGGATGAGCCCCAAAGAATGCCTCATCAGTTAGGACAGATAGCGCCACAGCACCAGCTTTTTGGTACCCGATACATATTTGTACGGGGTCAGCAGGTTCACGGATGATCCCTTTTGAGGGACTTTTTCTTTTGAATTCTGCAATTATCTGTGGGCCAATCGAAGACCGCAACATATCCGATAAACAATAGCATGAACTATGGTATCTGGCTTGATTTTTCAGCAGCTCCAGGGGGAAATCCACCTTCCTGATCGAGGTCTCTTTCTTTTTCCACGCCGCTATTTTTCTAAGTATATCCAACATTTATTTATTCAGGTCAATTAATTTCCTAAAACAGGTCAGTGCTTTCCCTGATTGGAGGGATTCACGAGCCATTTCCACGCAATCAATAAGATTTTTATCCGGATGAAGTATTTGCAAAGCTGCTCCGGCATTAGCCGACACAACAGCTTCCTGAGCGGCAGTTCCCATGCCTTGTAAAATAGCATAGAAAATATCCCCTGAATGCTTAACATCCTTGCCTCCTAAAATATCTTCCGGTTTAAGGTCCTGAAGTCCCAGGTCCCTGGCTTCAAGAAGTTCTTCTTTATGCCGGGAAATCATTTTAAAAGGAGCTGTAAGAGATATTTCATCGTAGCCGTCAATGTTATGGATAATGGTATAAGAGGTGTTTGTTGTTTGATATACATATCCATACATCCTTGCTAATTCAAGGTTGTATACCCCGACCAATTGATTTTGCGGGGATGATGGGTTGATCATTGGTCCCAGGATATTGAAAAAGGTTTTAAGGCCCAATTGTTTTCTGACGGGAGCAACCTGCTTCATGGCGGGATTAAACAATGGCGCATGGAGGAAGCAGATCCCGGCTTGGACAAGTTCCTTCTTTAGCTTATCCTGGTCATTGGAAAATCTATACCCAAAATGCTCCAGGACATTAGATGAGCCGCAGGTTGATGAAACCCCATAATTTCCGTGTTTCGCTACTTTGGCCCCGGCACCTGCAACAACAAAAGAGGTAAGTGTGGAAATATTGAAGGTGTTTTTCCCATCTCCTCCTGTCCCACATAAATCAATGGTCTCAAATTCTGATAGATCTATTTTAATAGCCAGATCTTTAAGAGCTTGTCTGAATCCAATTAATTCTTCCAGGGTTATAGCCCTCATCTGAAAAACGCCAAGAAAAACGGCAATCTGTGTGTCGTTGTATTTCCCGGAGGCTATGCTTTTCAAAACTTCCTGGGCTTCAATTTGAGTAAGTGTTTTGTACTCAAATAAATTATTCAGTATTTTCTTCATAGTAAAAATCTAGTTTTTTGTTAAACCGGATTATATCGATCAGGATCTTCACTTATTGGTGTAAACTCTTTTATACAAGCCGTTTCCTAAAGTCTTGCGGGAACAACCAGTTTTCAATCATTTTCATACCATATTCTGTAAGTATAGATTCCGGGTGAAATTGCACACCTCGCACATTATATTCTTTATGACGGAGGGCCATTAAACGGCCATCATCATCGGTAGCTGTAATAATGAGGCTGTCGGGAAGATTTTCCGAATTTATGACCCAGGAATGGTAGCGTCCAACCTGAATCCTTCCTGGGATTCCTTGAAAAAGAATTTCATCCTTACTGATTATATTTGCAGGCATAGCTACACCGTGGTAAACTTTGTCAAGATTGATCAGCTGGCCACCAAAGACCTCGCCGATAGCCTGCATTCCCAAACATACCCCAAAAATGCTTTTTGTTGGAGCGTACTTCCTTATAACATCTTTTAAAATTCCGGCTTCATCAGGGATACCTGGTCCGGGAGAAAGGAGTATATGGCTGTATTTTTCGATTTCTTCGATAGATATTTTGTCATTCCTGGCCACATCAACCTGTACATCTACCAGTTCATTGATGTAATGCACCAAATTATAGGTGAAGGAATCGTAGTTGTCAATTATAAGAATTTGCATGTTCTACTGATTTATTTTCCCAGCTAGTTCAATTGCCTTATTCAGCGCGGCCAGTTTATTATTCACTTCCTGAAGTTCATTTTCCTCAATAGAATCGGCTACAATACCCGCTCCGGCCTGATAAATGAGTACATTATTTTTAGATAAAAATGTCCTTATGCTAATAGCATGGTTAAAACTACCATCCAGCCCGATTTGCCCAATACAACCCCCGTAATAGCCTCGGGAGGTGGGTTCCAGCTTATCAATAAGTTGCATGGCTTTAATTTTCGGGGCTCCGGATAAGGTCCCAGCCGGAAAAGTATCGGCCACCAACCTGATGAGATCATGATTTTTCGGTAAATCACCCGTAACTGTTGAAACCATATGCAGGACATGAGAAAAAAACTGAATCTCCTTAAAAGTTTCCACCTTGACATTTTCCGCATTCCGGCTCAAATCATTTCTTGCCAGATCAACCAACATCACATGTTCGGCATTTTCTTTTACATCTTTCCCTAATTTTTCGGCCAGATCCTGATCTTTCTGATCATCTCCCGTTCTCTTGAAGGTGCCTGCAATAGGACAAATTTGTGCCTTATCACCTCTTACAATCAATTGACTTTCAGGAGAAGATCCAAAGATCTTAAAGCTGCCAAAATCAAAATAGAATAGGTAAGGGGAGGGGTTGATGGATCTTAAAGCCCTATATACATTAAATTCATCTCCTCTGAACGACTGTGAGAACCTTCGCGACAGGACGATTTGGTAAACATTCCCGAGGTGGCATTGCTTTTTCCCTTCTGAAACCAGTGATTTGTATTCATCATCAGTAAGATTTGATTGTTCGTCCCCATGGGCCTCAAATGGAAATACAGGATAGTTTCTGTTATTGAGTAATTCAAGGATGTGGGAAATGTTGTCATCACCATTATCCAGGCGGTTTTCCAAAATCTCAATACTATTTCGGAAATGATTAATTGCTATTATATAGCGGTAGAGGCTATATCTGATATCAGGTATAGCCTCCGTGTTATCATTATCTCTCTCCTTCAGTTTGATGTCTTCGAAATACTTGATTGCTTCATAGGAGATATATCCAAAAAAGCCGTTCAATTCATCTTGTGAATTATTAGCAGTCGATTTAAATGCAGCAAAGAAATCCTTTAGCGCACCAACTACATTTTCATTATTTCTAATTTCGATCCTCTCATCGGGAAACTGATAGGTGACCTGGTGATTTTTTACTTCTACGGATGCCAGAGGTTCCATGCAGATGAAAGAATAGTTGTCTCTTCCACCATGGTAATCGCTGCTCTCCAATAGTATTGATTGAGAATACAAGTCTCTGATCTTCAGGTATAGGCTAACCGGGGTTATGGTATCGGCCAGTGTCGTTTTGCTGTGTATTTTGATGCTATACATTTTCATTCCTTTACTTGAGTGCATAAAAAAAGGCCCACCGTGATCGATGAGCCTTTTTTGAGATTATTCTAATGGCTTGAGGTTTCACGATTGATTCGTCAATAATTTAAGCCACCACCAATATGTGTTGTTATGTGTTTTCATTTATGGCATCAAATGTAATAAAAATATTAAACATCCAAATATGACCGCAAAGGACAAACGCCTGCTGGATTTCCGCCAAATACATTATTTGTAAAGGCATCAACCTGGTAGAATGGAATTCTCATTGTTTTCTTTTAATTGCTTTAATACAGTTTCCCATTCGCAAGAATAATATGCATATAAAGTGCATAAAATCAGTATTATAATATATTTTAAAGCGGTTTTATCGAAATGAATTTTGATTCTAAAAAATAAGTATATTGGTACGTCTCAATCAAGCGAAATTGGGATTAATTTTTGGGTTTTACCTTTTAGATCTAAATGGAATGGCAAAAAAAAGAAAGAAACAATCCCAGGGTAATATCGTTGCCTGGATAGTTGCTATTGCTCTGGTTATTATCCTGATTATGATAGCCAAACTGTTATAAAGTTAATATTGATTAACTTGCATAGGTGGGATGCTTTCCATTGCAGCCCAATAAATTGCCTATATTTGCAAGCATTTCCAACGAGAAAACACATTGAAAGGTGAATATATATGGCTAATTTTAGCCGTTCATTAAATAGTTGATAACTTATTAGTTTATATGGAGAAAAGAAATAATTTGCGGGAGTTCTTGTTTACTGTGTGGTATAGCCTGGTCAGTAAACTTGACAAAAATGCGGATGTACAGTTTATGAATTATGGGTATACTAGTCCGGATTTAGATGTTTCTCTCGAATCTAACAATGAGGACAATCGTTATCCCATTCAGCTTTATCACCAGATAGCCAGTAAAGCAGATCTTTCTGGTAAAGATATCCTTGAAGTTGGCTGTGGCAGAGGTGGTGGATTAGCATATCTCGTAGAATCCTTCTCTCCCAGGTCTGCTGTGGGAGTTGATCTGAACCAGAATGCCGTGTTATTTTGCACTAAGTATTATAAATTGCCGGGATTGACATTTACTCGGGCGAATGCCGAACTACTTCCTTTTGAAGATAATTCACAAGATTTTGTTATAAATGTGGAATCATCTCACCGCTACGAAAACATGTCGAGTTTCATGAGTGAAGTAAGAAGGGTCCTTCGTCCAGGAGGGCAGTTGTTAATCACTGATTTTCGCCATAATTACAGGATGCCGCATCTGAGGAAAACCTTTGCTGAATCTGGATTACACCAATTACTTGAAGAGTTTATCACTCCTATGGTTGTTCATGCATTGGAAAAAGATGATAGCAGAAGAAGGCTGTTGGTAAGAAAATTAGTTCCATGGTATTTGCATAGAACAGCATTAAATTTTGCAGCTGTTAAAGGGACCAGGACTTTCAATAACTTTGCTCAGGAAAAGATGTTGTATTTTAATTATGTTCTGCAGAAAAGGCAATATCCCGACTTGTAATTTCATTTATTTCGAGGTATAATTCATAAAAGTCGATACCATGATTAATAAAATTCTTTTCATCATGATTGTTTTAACCGGTGGCTTAAGTGCTTGCCAAAATGACAAGGAGGCTGAACAATTATCAGATAATCCTTTCTTCAACGAATACGCTACCCCATTTGGTGTTCCTCCTTTTGATATCATCAGGACTGAGCATTATATGCCAGCTTTTGAGGAAGGAATGGCCAGGCACAAAGTTGAGGTGGATGCTATTATTAATAGTACAAAAAAGCCTACTTTCAGCAATGTCATTCGTGCCCTTGATCAGACGGGTGATCTTCTTGATAAGGTTTCTTACGTTTTTTTCGGATTAAGCTCGGCCAATACGAATGATGAATTGCAAAAGATACAATTGGATATATCTCCTAAACTGGCCGCTCACCAGGATGAAATCAATCTCAATCCAGAACTGTTTCAAAAGGTCAAATTACTTTATAATGATATTGACAATTTGGAGCTAACAGAGGAGGAAGCCTACATTCTGGAAAATATGTATAAGGATTTTGTCAGGAGCGGGGCCCTGTTATCTCCTGAAAAGAAGGAGGTTATGAAGAAGCTGAACCAGGAGGGATCGGTTTTAACGGTTAATTTTGGCCAGAATGTCCTTGCTGAAACCAATTCTTTTCAATTGGTGGTTGATAAAGAAAAAGATCTTAAAGGTTTGCCTGCTTCATCCATTGAGGCCGCTGCCAGGACAGCTGCAGACGCCGGCATCGAAGGGAAATGGGTATTTACCGCCCAGAAGCCGAGCTGGATACCATTTTTGCAATATGCAGAAAATAGAGAATTGCGGGAAAAGGTATACGCAGGCTGGCTGCAAAGAAATAGAAGGGACAATGAATATAATAATGCAGAGAACCTGGCTAAGATAATGAGTATCCGTGCCCAGAAAGCTCAACTTCTTGGGTATCCCAGTCATGCCGAAATGGTCATGGAAAGCAGGATGGCTAAGAAGACCTCCAATGTTATGGATCTTCTCGATAAAGTGTGGGCCCCAGCAATTAAAGCTGCTATTCGCGACCGGGATGAAATGCAAAAGATGATAATCGAAGAGGGGGGTAGTTTTAATCTGGCCCCTCATGATTGGTGGTACTATGCTGAGAAAATGCGCAAAGCGAATTACGACCTGGATGAAAGTGAATTACGCCCGTATTTTAAGTTAGAGAACGTGAGGGATGGTGCTTTTGATGTTGCTAACCAATTATATGGGATCACATTTAAAGAATTGCACGATATTCCTAAGCCCCATACTGATGCGATGGTTTTTGAAGTATTTGATAATGATGGATCGCACCTGGGAATATTATACCAGGATTATTTCCCACGGGCAAGCAAGAGGCAGGGTGCATGGTGCGGATCTTACCGGGGGCATAAGGTCGTTGATGGACAGGAAGTTCACCCGGTGGTCACCATGGTATGCAATTTCACTCCACCATCAGGGTCTCAACCTGCATTGCTGAGCATTGACGAGGCATCAACCCTATTTCATGAGTTTGGCCATGCTCTTGATGGTTTGTTCTCCGAGAACACGATGAGCACTGGATATCGTGCCCAGGATTTTGTTGAATTACCCAGTCAGATTATGGAACATTGGGCAACCGAGCCGGAAGTACTTAGAAGTTATGCATTGCATTACCAAACCGGTGATCCTATTCCTGGCAATCTGATCGACAAGATGGAAAAGAGCAGTGTATTTAATATGGGATTTACTTCAGTTGAGTTTTTGGCAGCCTGTTATCTCGATATGGCCTTTCATAGTCAAACTGATACTGCACTGGTAAATGTTCCGGAATTTGAAAAGGCACTTCTGGATAAAATCGGTCTGATTCCAGAAATTGAACCGCGCTATCATAGCACCTATTTTACCCATATGACCGGTGGGTATGATGCTGGATACTACAGCTATGAGTGGTCCGCTGTCTTGGATCATGATGCATTTGAGGCTTATAAAGAAACTTCTTTGTTTGACCAGAAAACAGCCAAGTCATTCAGAGACAATATTCTGGCTAAAAACGGCATGGCTGATCCTATGGAAATGTTTGTGAAATTCAGGGGGAGGGAGCCGGATATCACAGCCCTAATGCGAAACAGGGGATTTATTGAGTAAAGCATATAGCCTTTCAGGCCTTTTAGCGAACGGTTGGTTAAAGCGAACCGTCCGCTTGCTTATGTGGGTTTTTCTCATTAACTTGTAAATCCTTTATTGATTTGCCGTCAACTGTTAAAAGCTAAAACTCTAAGACATCCATCATGAAAAAGAACGTCAGGTTAATTATTCTAATCTTCCTTGTTGCTGCAGCGACATACATAATTGTTAATGGATTTAGCAAACCCGGATACCAGATAGTAAAATTATCAGGCAGTGAAAATTTTTGCAATTATTCCCATAATGGTTTGAATCAGATAATAGGTCAAAACCCTGAGGGTATCTCAGCACTTCCATTATTTGATGATGAGTTGATTGGTTTAGGTATAGAAGGTGAAGATATATTTTACCGGTACCGGAAATCGGATGGAACCAATCTGGTTTTTCGATGGGATGAATTCCTGTTGTATCTTAACGATAAAGTTATTTTTGCCAGCATAAAAGAGGACTCCAAAGTTTTAGAGTGGATCAAGGAAATTAATTCAAAAGGAGAAACAACACTGAGATCAATTTCAGTTGGGGATTCGCTGCCACAAGCTTATCGTGAAGAGCTAAAAAAGCTTGGGGAAATTAAATCTGATATTGGTCTTATACTCGATAACACCCGAACTGAAATAGATAGTTTATTAATGATTTTTAATCCGACCTGGATGGTAATTCAAGAATATTCCGCTCCTCTTTCCAATGATTTGAATAAACTTGAACTCCTCTGGACAAATGTCGAAAATCTGGATCTTAATGCCCTGGCTAATCTCAGTAAGTTAAAATATTTATTCCTTTCAAATAATGAACCCGCGATTAAACTGGAGAAGCTGAAACTTCCCAAACAACTAAAAAGGCTGTATCTTTTTGAATGTGAAGTAATGGATTGGGATTTTTTGGAGGATTTAAGTTCTCTGGAGCATCTGAGTATTACGGGATTAGATTCATTGGCCATTGGAAAATATATTATACACCTGAATTCATTGCAGAGCCTGAGTTTAGCTGGTTGTAAAAACATTTTAGATATAGAAACACTAAAAGAATTATCTTCTTTGGTCCGGGTTTCTTACCCTATGGATATCAGCCAGGAGGATTTTAATACATTCGTTACGAATCAAAAAGATCTGGAGATACTCGATCTGATCGGGACTGAACACATTAATAGTCTTGAAGTTTTGAAGGATCATCCAAAGATTGCCTGCCTTGGTTTGACCGAAACGGGGATACTAATGGATTCTTTGTTCGATCTCCAGCATTTGAAATATCTGGCATATTCTTTTGACCAAGAAAACGATTCCTCAGAGCTCGAAAAGTTAAAAGGAATACTTCCAAACACTCTGATTGTGCCATCTAGCGGCTTATGCCTTGGATCAGGCTGGCTGTTGTTGTTTATTCCGTTTCTCCTTTTAATGGGGGTGGGTTTGGGTTTGAGGAAAAAGAGAATAAGATAGTTTTTGATGAGGTTACACCCGATTTCCAGGCAAAATACCTGGATTGAAATCCTGAACTTCTATTCAGGGATTCTGTTATTCACCTTTTTCATTACTGGAAAAATTACTTCTATTCCAATTGCCCTGGCAGGAATAATATTAGCCATTGTTATGGTGGGAATCAGGTTGGAATCAGCTGCTGATCTGATCAGGGCGTTTGGTTTTAGTAGGTTAAAAAAAGGCAGCCTGTATTTTTTGTTTATTAGCATATTGGCAGCTTTCATTTTGGGAATGTTGTATCGTCAATCTCTTGAGCTTTGGATCTTGCCCCGCCGTTTGTTTCCCTTCGCTCTGATGGCCTCTTTGATTGGTGCCACAGAAGAATTGGTGTTCCGAGGATATATCCAAACAAGGCTTCGGGTGATAAATATATTCGTGGCAGTTTTTGCGGGAGCATTAGCACATACCTGCTATAAGCTGGTTCTATTCTGGTCCCTGGAGTCAGGGGCCCTTATTAACTACCAGGGACTGATAATTTGGACATTAATTGGCGGACTGGTTTTTGGAATTCTTCGGGAAGCTTCAAAAAATGTTATTTTCCCCCTGATATGCCATGTCATATTCGATATCATTGTTTATGGTGACCGGGTAATTCACCCATGGTGGATATGGGGCTGAACATTAATATTCAGCTTTTAAAAAATCGATACACTTATGAATATTAGCATTGACCACCTCAACATTAATGTAATGAGCCTGGGGATGTCGTTAAAATACGATGCCGATTGTCTCTTTATTAGTATCTTATCAATAATATTCGTGTAATTCTTGGCAAAAGTTTAATAATTC
>CAYXJR010000097.1:0-14541 GCA_964465145.1 uncultured Porphyromonadaceae bacterium
AATTATATGCAAATCAAAACAGGGTGGATGAATCACTTTCATGCGTTTCCCCTGCAAATAAATTTGATTATGTTCTTTTTTTTAAAAAAATTGAATACCTTTGCACACCAATTTTGTAAATAAAGTATAATAAAATTACTATCTATATGCCTACAATTCAGCAGTTAGTCAGGAAAGGCAGAAGAAAAATTGAGGACAAGAGTAAGGCTCCTGCTCTGGACTCATGTCCGCAAAGACGAGGAGTCTGTGTCCGGGTTTATACTACTACCCCGAAGAAGCCTAATTCGGCAATGCGTAAAGTTGCCAGGGTAAGACTGACAAACCAAAAGGAGGTAAACGTTTATATTCCTGGAGAAGGTCATAATCTTCAGGAGCACTCCATTGTATTGGTGAGAGGAGGCCGGGTGAAAGATTTACCAGGGGTTCGATATCATATGGTAAGAGGGACACTGGATGCAGCCGGAGTTGACGGACGGACCCAGCGTAGATCGAAGTATGGTACCAAAAGGCCAAAGAAAAAATAAGGGTGGTTTATAGAAACAATTGATCTATGAGAAAGTCAAAACCAAAGAAGAGAATATTGCTGCCTGATCCCAAATACGGGGATACACAGGTAACCCGCTTTGTCAATGACCTGATGCTTGACGGGAAGAAGAGCAAATGTTTCCAGATTTTTTACGAAGCTCTGGAAATTGTTGAAAAGAGGACTAAGGACATTGAAGCCACGCCTCTTGAGATTTGGAAAAAAGCACTTGAAAATATTACACCAATGGTGGAGGTTAAATCCCGCCGTGTTGGTGGAGCAACATTTCAGGTTCCGATGGAGATCAGACCCGACAGGAAGATCTCAATCGGAAATAAGCACCTGATTGAATTTGCACGGAAACGTGCAGGTCGGTCGATGGGCGAAAAGCTGGCGGCCGAGATTATTGCAGCCTATAAAGAAGAAGGGGGAGCTTTCAAACGTAAGGAAGACACCCATCGTATGGCCGAAGCGAACCGGGCCTTTGCGCATTTCCGGTTTTAGTAGTTCTTTGACAGATTGAAATGGCACTGAATCTTTCTTATACCCGAAATATCGGGATCATGGCTCATATAGATGCTGGAAAGACCACAACTACAGAGCGGATCTTGTATTACACGGGTATTAATCACAAGATGGGAGAGGTTCATGACGGTGCTGCAACAATGGACTGGATGGTCCAGGAGCAGGAAAGAGGGATTACTATTACTTCTGCTGCTACTACCGCGTTTTGGAATTTCAGGAGTCAACAATATAAAATTAATATTATTGACACCCCTGGCCATGTGGATTTTACAGTAGAGGTGGAAAGATCCCTGAGGGTATTGGACGGTGCAATTGCTGTATTCTGTGGAGTGGGTGGGGTTGAACCCCAATCAGAAACAGTTTGGCACCAAGCCGACCGATACAGGGTCCCCCGTATAGCTTTTGTAAATAAATTGGACCGGGTTGGATCAGATTTTTTTTCTGTACTGACTCAAATCAATGATAAGCTTGGGGCAAAACCACTCGCCCTGCAGATTCCAATAGGGACAGAAGGTGAATTCAAAGGAGTAATTGATCTTGTCCGAAATCAGGCGCTAATATGGCCTGGTGATGAACAAGACGGAGTACTCTTTGAGACTCAACCAATTCCGGATGAAATGATGGAGTTGGCTGCTGAGTGGAGGGAGAAACTGTTTGAGACAGTTTGTGAAACAGATGATGCTTTATTGGAAAAGTATTTCGATAACCGGGATCTCATCCAGATCGAAGAAATTGAAAAAGCTATTCGAAAAGCAACTATAAAGCAGGAATTTGTACCTGTTTTATGTGGTTCAGCTTTAAAGAATAAAGGGGTGCAGCCTCTGCTTGATGCAATAGCTGCATATTTACCCAGCCCTCTCGATGTTGGTGCGATTGTGGGTAAAAATCCTCGTTCCCAGGAAAATATACTGAGGGAACCAGATTCAAAAGCTCCTTTATCAGCTTTAGCTTTTAAAATTGCAACTGACCCTTTCGTTGGCCGATTGGCTTTCATCAGGGTCTATTCCGGGGTAATAAAATCGGGAGCCTCTATTTATAATATGCGAACCGAAAAGAAGGAAAGAATAACCCGGATATATCAGATGCATGCTAATAAGCAGAACCCGAAGGACCAAGTCGATGCAGGTGATATTTGTGCGGTTGTTGGATTGAAAAATATCAAAACGGGTGATACACTTTGTGATGATCACCACAAGATATTTCTTGAGTCGATTAATTTTCCCGATCCAGTTATTGGAATTGCTGTGGAAGCCAGATCCCAGGAAGAGATCGAAAAGCTTACAGAAGCTCTTAACAAGCTGGTAGATGAAGATCCTACTTTCCAGGTCAAGATGGATGATGATTCCGGACAGACAATTATTAGCGGAATGGGAGAACTTCATTTGGAAGTTTTGATTGACCGGCTGAAAAGGGAATTCAAGCTGGAGATTAGCCAGGGTAAACCTCAGGTGGCTTATAAGGAGTCTTTTACGCATTCGGTTATTCACCAGGAGATTTTCGAAAATGAAGTCGCTGGTAAAAAACTTTTTGCTGATATTACAGTTGAGGCTGGTCCGGCAGGTAAGGATACCAAAGGTCTGGAGTTTGAGTCAAGGGTTCCAGTTGATAAAATCCCCAAGATATTTATTGCAGCAATTGAACGAGGTTTCGCAAAGGCGATAAATTCTGGTGTTCTTGCAGGATTTCCCATGGTAAACTTGAAAGTCGATCTAATTGATGCTTCTTTCCACCAGGTTGATTCTGATGAATTATCTTTTGAAGTTGCAGCACAAAAGGCCTTTAAAAGTATTGGTGAAAAAGCGGGCCCAGCCCTGATGGAACCAATTATGAAAACCGAAATCAATACTCCAGAAGAAAATATGGGTGAGATCATCGCTGATCTTAACAAAAGGCGGGGTCAGGTGGAAGGAATGGAGTCAAAGTCAGGATTTAAAATGATCAAAGCAATGGTTCCCCTGGCAGAGCAATTCGGCTATGTAACCACTCTGAGATCACTTACTTCCGGACGTGCCATATCAACAATGGAGGTTTCCCACTATGCAGTTGTGCCTAGGGAAATCGCTAAAAATATTTTAAAACAGGTTTTTGGAAGAGTAGAATTATTGTAGTTAAAATAACAACTGATGAGTCAGAAAATTAGAATTAAGTTGAAATCTTACGATCATAATCTGGTAGATAAATCTGCCGAGAAGATTGTTAAGACGGTTAAGTCAACCGGTGCTGTGGTTAGTGGCCCAATTCCTTTGCCAACCCACAAACGGATTTTTACCGTGCTAAGATCAACCTTTGTAAATAAAAAATCCAGAGAACAATTTCAACTGTCTTCCTACAAAAGGTTGATTGATATTTACAGTTCCACGGCTAAGACTATTGATGCCTTAATGAAACTGGAATTGCCAAGTGGAGTTGAAGTTGAAATAAAAGTCTAATTCTAACGGAGTAGAAAAAATGCGAGGTTTAATTGGGAAAAAAATTGGGATGACTTCAGTATTCGATGCCAATGGAAAAAATGTTCCATGCACCGTAATAGAAGTGGGTCCTTGTGTGGTTACCCAGATAAAAACTACTGAAAAAGATGGGTACGAAGCGGTACAAGTGGCATTTGACGATAAGAAAGAGAAAAATACTACGCGTGCTATGATCGGGCATTTTAAAAAGGCCAGTACCACACCAAAAAGGAAATTAGCCGAATTCGGCTTAGATCCCGGAGAAAAGGTGAATCTTGGTGATGTAATCACTATTGAAACATTTAACAAAGACACATGGGTTGATGTTTCAGGTACATCCAAGGGTAAGGGCTTTCAGGGTGTTGTAAAACGCCATGGATTTAGGGGTGTGAATGATGCTACCCACGGGCAGCATAATCGCTTGAGAGCCCCTGGCTCATTGGGCGCTTCATCATATCCGAGTCGTGTTTTTAAGGGGATGAGAATGGCTGGACGAACCGGCGGGACTGCTGTTAAACAGATAAGCCTGCGGATTCTAAAGCTTGTTCCCGAACACAATTTGATGATCCTTAAGGGATCTGTTCCCGGAGCAAA
This sequence comes from uncultured Porphyromonadaceae bacterium, assembly GCA_964465145.1. Taxonomy (GTDB): domain Bacteria; phylum Bacteroidota; class Bacteroidia; order Bacteroidales; family UBA12481; genus JAUVKA01. Next base: position 4,090 of record CAYXJR010000097.1, read on the forward strand.
GGGTTCATACATTGTGATTGAAAAATAACTCTAAATGACCCTTCAATTTAATTAATAACACAGATGAAACTACCCGTATATAAAACCAGCGGAGAAGAGTCAGGGCGAAGTGTTGAATTGCTTGATGATATTTATGCTGTTGAGCCTAACGATCATGCAATTTATCTTGACGTGAAGCAATTTCTTGCTAATAAACGTCAAGGTACCCATAAGGCTAAGGAAAGAGCAGAAATTATGGGCTCTACCCGAAAAATCAAACGTCAAAAAGGAACTGGTACTGCCCGTGCTGGATCTATCAAGTCGCCCCTCTTCCGTGGAGGAGGACGAGCTTTCGGCCCCAGAGTTCGTGATTATCACTTTAAGTTGAACAAAAAAGTGAAGCAACTGGCCAGGAAATCTGCCCTAAGTTATAAGGCAAAAGACGGAGCTATACTTATAGTAGAAGACTTTAATTTTGAGGAGGTCAAGACGAAGAATTTGGCCGCCTTGAGGGAAAGCTTAAATATTAGCGAGAAAAAAGTGCTTTTCGTTTTAAATCAACCAAATAATAACGTATATTTGTCGTCTCGAAATTTGTCGGGTGTGAAGGTTGTAACAGCATCAGAATTAAGTACATACGACATTATGAATGCATCAAAACTGACATTTGTAGAGAGTTCAGTTGAAGCTATTGAGCAAAATTTTGGATACTAAGAACTGTTTAGCATGAGTGTTATAATAAAACCAATAGTTACGGAAAAAATGACCGACCTCGGTGAAAAGCGGAATCAATTCGGTTTTATCGTGGAAAAAGGTGCAAATAAAATCGAGATTAAAAATGCGATTGAAGAAACATACGACGTAAGCGTGATTAACATAAATACGTTGAGATATGGAGGCAAGGCCAAATCGAGATTCTCGCGTACGGGTGTTGTTCAAGGTAAAGTGCCGGCTTATAAAAAAGCTGTTGTTACCTTGGGTGAGGGAGACAAAATTGATTTTTACAGCAATATCTAATATAGAAAATGGCAGTAAGAAAATTTAAACCAGTAACTCCAGGGCAAAGAAGAAAAGTCATTGGTACCTTTGATGAAATCACCAAAATGGTACCAGAAAAGTCTTTGTTAATGCCCATGAAGAAGAGTGGAGGCCGTAATAACAATGGTCGGATGACTGTTCGAAATGTCGGCGGAGGTCATAAGCGTCGCTATCGCGTGATTGATTTTAAAAGAGAGAAGGACGGTATTCCTGCAAAAGTAGCGAGCATTGAATATGACCCTAACCGTACTGCAAGGATTGCTTTATTGAATTATGTAGATGGGGAAAAGCGTTACATTATTGCACCAACAGGTCTTTCAGTTGGCCAGGAAATTATTTCTGGCAAAGGGTCTGCTCCTGAAGTAGGCAACTCTCTTCCATTGTCAGAGATTCCTATGGGTACAGTTGTTCATAATATTGAGCTTCGCCCAGGTGCAGGTGGTGTAATGGCCAGGAGTGCCGGAACATATGCTCAGCTTGTGTCGAGAGAAGGAAGATATGCTATTCTTAAAATGCCCTCAGGTGAATCCAGGAAAATTCTTATTACCTGCCGCGCAACGGTAGGTACAGTTTCAAATTCTGATCATGGCCTGGAACGTTCCGGAAAAGCGGGTCGATCAAGATGGCTTGGTCGTCGCCCTCGTGTTCGTGGTGTTGCAATGAATCCGGTTGATCACCCAATGGGCGGTGGAGAAGGCCGTGCTTCAGGAGGACATCCTCGCTCACGAAAAGGCATATTGGCAAAAGGATTTAAGACCCGGTCAAAAAAGAAAGCATCAAATAAATTTATTCTCGAAAAACGTAAGTAATACAGAAATTCTGCGAGATTATGAGCCGATCACTTAAAAAAGGACCCTATATAGAGTATAAGCTGGGAAAGAAGATTCTAGCTATGGCTGAAACAGGTAAAAAATCAGTTATTAAGACCTGGGCCCGCCGCTCCGTTATTCCACCAGAATTTGTTGGCCATACCATTGCCGTTCATAATGGGAACAAATTCATCCCTGTCTATATCACTGAGAACATGGTGGGTCATAAACTGGGTGAATTCGCACCGACTCGGATTTTTAGGGGACATGCAGGAAATAAGAAAAGATAAACCCACGAGAGTCAAAGCAAGATTAAAAAATGTAAAGCCAATTGAAAATGGGTTCAAGAAAGCATGAAATAGCACAAAGCAAAAAGGAGGAGAGACAGAGTGAGTATTCTGCCATCTTGCGGAATAATCCAACCTCTCCCCGGAAGATGCGCCTGGTGGCTGATATGGTTCGTGGCGTGGATGTGAATAAAGCATTAAATATGCTCCATTTCCACCCGAAAGAAGCCAGTGTAAAACTGGAGAAACTTTTAATGTCAGCAATCGCAAACTGGCAGGTCAAGAATGAAGGTGTAAGAATTGAAGACACCAATTTGTTTATTAAAGAGGTATACGTGGATTCCGGTCGAGTTCTGAAACGTTTGCGTCCTGCACCTCAAGGGCGGGCGCACAGGATCAGGAAAGGTTCGAACCATGTGACCATTTATCTGGATAGTAAAAAACAAGAAGAAAAAACTGACGCCTAAATGGGACAAAAAGTAAACCCAATCAGCAATCGCCTGGGGATCATCAATGGATGGGATTCAAATTGGTTTGGCGGAAAAGATTTTGGCGAAAAACTGCTGGAAGACTATAAAATCCGTGAATACCTCAATGCCCGTCTGGCAAAGGCCAGTATTTCAAAGATCATTATTGAACGTACGTTAAAGTTAATAACGATCACTGTGCATACAGCACGCCCGGGTATTATTATTGGTAAAGGTGGCCAGGAGGTTGATAAACTGAAAGAGGAATTAAAAAAGATCACGAAAAAGGAAGTTCAAATAAACATTTTCGAGATTAAGAGACCTGAGCTTGACGCTATGATTGTTGCAATCAACATCGCGCGCCAAGTTGAAGGACGTATTGCTTACAGAAGAGCTATTAAAATGGCAATTGCATCTACCATGAGAATGGGCGCTGAAGGGATTAAAGTTCAGATTTCCGGACGGCTAAATGGTGCTGAAATGGCAAGGGCAGAAATGTATAAGGAAGGCCGTACACCACTTCATACTCTTCGGGCCGACATTGACTATGCTCTGGCAGAAGCCCATACCAAAGTCGGTTCTACTGGTATAAAAGTATGGATCTGCAAAGGTGAAGTATATGGAAAGCGAGATCTTTCTCCAAATGTTGGAGCAAAGAATACAAAAAAAGGATTTAAGAAAAGAAGAGGATAATCTTCGGTTAAAATGATACTATAATGTTACAACCGAAAAAGACTAAGTACAGAAGGCAGCAGAAAGGCGTCATGAAGGGTAATGCCCAGCGTGGCAACCAACTGGCTTTCGGATCTTTTGGAATAAAGTCTCTGGAACGCACCTGGATGACAGGTCGACAGATTGAGGCGGCTCGTGTTGCCGTGACTCGTTACATGCAACGTCAGGGACAAATTTGGATCAGGATATTTCCAGATAAGCCTATTACCAATAAGCCTGCTGAAGTCAGGATGGGTAAAGGTAAAGGTGCGCCTGCCGGATTTGTGGCATGTGTTAACCCTGGGAAATTGATATTTGAGGCTGACGGAGTGCCGCTGAAAATAGCCCGCGAAGCAATGAGGTTGGCAGCTCAAAAATTGCCGGTGAAAACAAAGTTTGTCGTACGGCGCGATTATGTTGAAAGTTCAAATAACGAATAATGAAAACGTCTGAAATACGCGAATTGTCCAGTAAAGAGCTGGAAGAACGGTTAGATACAGAGGAGGTTAGCCTCGCACGGATGAAAATGAACCATGCGGTTTCTCCTCTTGATAATCCTTTGCAAATCCGTTTTGCACGGAGGCAGATCGCCCAGTTAAAAACGGAATTGAACAAAAGGCCACTTAGTGAAAATCAGAAAAGCGAATAAAAACCATGGAAGGTCAGAGAAATCTTAGAAAAGAGCGTATTGGGATTGTCGTCAGTAATAAAATGGAGAAATCTATTGTGGTGGCGGTAAAGCGTAAAATGAAACACCCAATTTATGGTAAGTTCGTCAATAAAACTGCCAAGTTTATTGCTCATGATGCGGAGAATACCTGCGATGAAGGTGATTTAGTGCGGATAATGGAAACCCGCCCATTGAGCAAAAATAAAAATTGGAGACTAGTGGAAATTTTAGAAAAGGTTAAGTAGCCATGATACAGCAAGAAAGCAGATTGTTGGTAGCTGATAACAGCGGTGGGAAAGAAGTGCTGTGTATCCGTGTTCTTGGTGGTACCGGTAAAAGATATGCCTCAATAGGAGATAATATCGTTGTCACCGTTAAATCAGCCTCCCCAGGTGGAGAATTGAAAAAAGGAACCGTAACCAAAGCAGTAGTTGTCAGAACCCGTAAAGAGATCCGTCGTCAGGATGGCTCATATATCCGTTTCGACGATAATGCATGCGTTTTACTGAATGCTGCCGGTGAAATTCGCGGAACCAGGATATTTGGACCCGTTGCACGTGAATTGAGGGAAAAATACATGAAGATCGTTTCACTGGCACCTGAAGTATTGTAAGAGCAAAAACAGGGATAATGCAAAAAAAGCTACATATCAAAAAAGGCGATACCGTCATTGTTACGGCGGGTAATTCGAAAGGCCAGCAGGGCCGGGTCCTGGAAGTTTTACGAGCTAAAAGCAGGGCCATCGTGGAAGGTGTTAATATGGCATCTAAGCATACAAAACCCAATACGGATACTCCGCAAGGGGGTATACTTAAAACCGAAGCCCCTATTCATATTTCAAACCTTATGCTGGTCGACCCCTCGAATGGAAAACCTACAAGAATTGGAAGAAGATTGAATAACAAGGGTAAACTGGTGCGATTTGCGAAAAAATCTGGAGAGGAGATCAAGTAATGGACTATACGCCAAGCCTTAAGAAAAAATTCAAGGAGGATATGACTCCTGCTTTGATGAAAGAGTTTAATTACAACTCGGTTATGCAAGTTCCGCGCCTGGAGAAGATTGTACTCAATCAGGGTGTGGGCCGTGCTATTGCTGATAAGAAACTTATTGAGGTTGCTCAAAGTGAATTAACTGCCATTGCTGGTCAAAAAGCTATTCAAACTCTTTCCAAAAAAGATATATCTAATTTCAAGCTGCGGAAGAAAATGCCCATCGGTGTTAAGGTGACCCTTCGCCGCGATCGAATGTATGAATTCCTGGAACGACTGATCTCTGTCGCTCTTCCTCGAATCAGAGACTTCGGCGGGATTACAACCAAGTTTGATGGTCATGGGAATTATACTCTTGGAATCACTGAACAAATAATATTTCCGGAAATTGACATAGATAAGATCCATTCCATCATCGGGCTTGAAGTGTCTTTTGTGACAACAGCTAATAGCGATGAAGAAGGATTGGCACTGTTAAAAAAATTTGGTTTACCGTTTAAAAACATTAATAAGAAGTAGTTATGGCTAAAGAATCCGTGAAAGCCCGTGAGGTAAAGCGGCAAAAATTAGTGGAAAAATATGCTGAGAAGAGGGCGCAGTTAAAGGCTGATAGGGACTATGTTGGATTAAGCAAACTTCCTAAGAATGCCTCTCCCGTTCGCCTGCACAACAGATGCAGTCTTACTGGAAGACCTAAAGGTTACATGCGCCAGTTTGGAATCAGCAGAATCACCTTTCGTCAAATGGCCTCTTCTGGTTTGATTCCGGGAATTAGAAAAGCAAGTTGGTAATTTTAATCAATATAAAAATGACAGATCCGATTGCAGATTACCTGACCCGCGTGCGTAACGCTATAATGGCCAAACATAAAGTGGTTGTAATACCTGCTTCCAACCTAAAGAAAGAGATCACAAAGATCCTTTTTGAGAAAGGATACATACTGAGTTATAAATTTGAAGATGACTCCAAACAGGGAGTGATCAAAATTGCCCTCAAGTACCACCCTGTGTCAAAGGCACCGGCTATTAAGGCAATTCAGAGAATTAGTAAGCCAGGATTACGCAAGTACGCGAATGTTGATAGTATGCCCCGTGTCTTGAACGGCCTTGGGATTGCCATCCTTTCCACATCAATGGGAGTGATGACAAATAAGGAGGCAAGGAAAGAAAACGTTGGGGGCGAAGTATTATGTTACGTCTATTAAAAAAGATTTAGTTGCATGTCACGAATAGGTAAATTACCCATAACCATACCTCAAGGGGTCACTATAGAAGTGAAAGAAGATAACACCGTTGAGGTGAAAGGAGCTTTGGGCGTTTTGACTCAGAAAGTTGACCCTGATCTTGAAATTAAGATTGAAGATGGGATTATTCAGGTTATCCGCCCAACCGACCAGCGGAGACACAGGGCAATGCATGGGTTGTATCGGTCTTTGATCGCCAATATGGTAGAAGGAGTATCCAAAGGATACGAAATAAAGCAAGAATTGATTGGTGTTGGTTACAAGGCTAATGCTCAGGGACAGATGTTGGAGCTGAACCTGGGTTATTCACACCCAATTTTCCTCCTGCTGCCCCCTGAAGTCAATATTGAAACGGTGACCGAAAGAAGAAGCAATCCAATGATTACCCTAAAGTGTATCGACAAGCAGCTGATAGGCCAGGTTGCCGCAAAAATACGGTCATTTCGTCCGCCAGAGCCTTATAAAGGCAAAGGGATTAAGTTTGTTGGTGAAGAAATCCGTCGGAAAGCTGGTAAGGCTGGTGCAAATTAATATAGGACTAAAAAAGATTATACTGTTAAAAGAAGAATAAAATGGCTTTATCTAAGCGTGATCGAAGATTGAAAATAAAACGGAGGATCAGGAAAAACCTGACCGGTACCAAAGAATGTCCAAGGCTTTCGGTATTTAGAAGCAATCGCCATATTTCTATTCAGGCAGTTGATGACCTGTCGGGAAGTACTCTGGTTGCAGCATCTAGCCTTGAAAAGGAAATTGCGCAGAAAACTGGTATAAATAAGAATGAACAAGCCGCTTTGGTTGGGACGCGTATTGCTGAAAAAGCTTTGGAAAAAGGCATAAGCAATGTAGTTTTTGACCGCAATGGGTTTTTGTATCATGGAAGAATAAAATCATTAGCAGATGCCGCAAGGAAAGGCGGACTAAAATTCTAAAGCAATATGGCAACAAGTGTGAGAAAAGTAAAAACCAGCGATTTAGAGTTAAAGGACCGTTTAGTTGCTATCAACCGGGTAACAAAAGTTACAAAAGGTGGACGGAATTTTAGTTTCTCCGCAATCGTAGTGGTTGGTAATGAAGATGGTGTAGTAGGATGGGGACTGGGAAAAGCAAATGAAGTGACTACTGCTATAGCCAAAGGAGTAGAGGCTGCAAAAAAGAACCTTATAAAAGTTCCGGTTTACAAAGGAACTATTCCGCACGAGCAAATTGCTAAATACGGTGGAGCAACGGTTTGGCTTAAGCCAGCTTCCAGTGGAACAGGAATTAAGGCAGGAGGTGCTATGCGAGCCGTTCTGGAAAGTGTGGGAATAAAAGATGTGTTGGCTAAATCAAAAGGGTCTTCAAATCCCCATAATCTTGTGAAGGCTACAATGGAGGCTTTAATGGAATTGAGAGATGCCTTTACTGTGGCTCAGCATCGTGGAGTAGCAATGAACAAAGTATTTAACGGTTAACGGGAAATTCAGCGGTTATGGCAAAGATTAGGATTACACAAAGGAAGAGTAAAATAGGCAGTACAGAGCGACAGAAGCTCACTTTAGCCGCACTTGGATTGAGACGTATCAGTGCTTCAGTTGAAGTGGAAGCCACTCCTCAAATCAAAGGTATGGTGGAGAAAGTAAGACACCTGATTACAGTTGAGGAAATTTAATCGGTAACCTGTAAAGACTTTTAGGAAATGGATCTAACGAATTTAAAATCTGCAGAAGGTAGTTCTCACCCACAAAAGCGAATTGGCCGCGGACAAGGGTCAGGACGTGGTGGAACCTCCACAAAAGGACATAAAGGACAACAATCCCGATCGGGGTATTCCCGAAAAATTGGGTTTGAAGGAGGGCAGATGCCACTTCAGAGACGTGTGCCTAAATTTGGGTTTAAGAACATTAACCGTAAAGAATATAAGGGAATCAATATTAGCGCTCTACAAACGCTTGCTGAAAAGAATTCCCTGACTAGTATCGACGTGGAAACAATTGTTGCTGCTGGCTTGGCCAGAAAGAATTCCCTGGTGAAAATTTTAGGTAACGGAACCCTGACTATGAAGCTTGAGATAACTGCTCATGCCTTCTCAGAATCTGCTGTCAAAGCCATTGAGGCGCAGGAAGGAACCGCAGTAAAACTATAATTGCATGAAGAGGTTTATTGAAACACTAAAAAATATTTGGAGGATAGAGGACCTTCGGCAGCGTATTCTTACTACTCTGGGATTAATCCTGGTTTACCGTCTGGGAACTCATGTTGTACTACCAGGTATAGATCCTTCACAACTGGCTGCCCTGAAGCAACAAGGCGCTGGTGGGATCATGGGTTTATTGGATATGTTTTCTGGAGGAGCGATGACAAATGCATCGATTCTAGCCTTAGGGATCATGCCCTATATATCTGCTTCCATTGTTATACAATTGTTAGGCATTGCAATACCATATTTTCAAAGGCTTCAGAAAGAAGGGGAAAGCGGCCGAAAGAAAATCAATCAGATTACCCGCTGGCTAACTGTTGCTATTACAGCAGCTCAAGGACCAAGTTATCTGTATAACCTCCATAACCAGCTGCCTGCATCAGCATTTGCCCTTCACGGAGTATATTTTACCCTCTCATCAGTCATTATTATGACTGCTGGTACCATGTTCGTTATGTGGTTGGGTGAAAAAATTACTGACAGAGGATTGGGAAATGGTATTTCACTGATCATTATGATCGGAATTATTGCAAGAATGCCGGTTTCCCTCATACAAGAAGGAGCATCTAAACTTGAACAACAAGGGGGCGGAATGGTAATGCTTCTTGTTGAGATGATGTTATTATTCCTGGTATTCATTGCAACCATCGCCCTTGTACAAGCGACAAGGCGAGTTCCTGTGCAATACGCCCGACGTATCGTGGGCAATAAACAATACGGGGGGGTACGGCAATACATCCCACTCAAAGTAAATGCAGCGGGTGTTATGCCAATCATATTTGCCCAGGCTCTGATGTTTCTGCCAATGATGCTTGGTGGTTTGGGTAAATCAGATTCTGCAGGAAGATTTGTTGCTGCATTCGCTAATAGTACTGGTATTGTTTATAATATGACTTTGGGTTTGATGATCATCGTATTTACGTATTTTTATACGGCTGTAACTATCAACCCAACTCAAATGGCGGAAGATATGAAGAGGAACGGAGGATTTATTCCAGGTGTTAAACCAGGTCGAAAGACCGTGGAATTTCTGGATACTATTATGTCCAGGATTACTCTGCCGGGATCAATATTCCTGGCCTTAGTAGCTATTTTACCAACATTTGCTATTTTAATAGGTGTTCAGCCTAATTTTGCACAATTTTATGGGGGAACATCTCTCCTGATTCTGGTTGGTGTAGTGCTGGATACTTTGCAACAAATTGAAAGTCATCTGATGATGCGTCATTATGATGGCTTGATGAAATCAGGCCGTATTAAGGGCCGTACCGGTGGTGCGTCTTCTATCTAATACGGTAATATTGCGTTCTTTGTATGGTAATATTTAAAACAAACGAAGAAGTTGAACTGCTCAGGCAGAGTAACCTTCTTGTGTCAGCCACCCATGCGGCGATTACATACCTTATGAGACCTGGGGTTACCACAAGGGAGATTGATCAGAAAGCGGAGGAATTTATCCGTGACAATGGAGGAACCCCTGGATTCAAGGGTTATCAGGGTTTTCCGAATACCCTTTGCATTTCTGTCAACGACCAGGTGGTTCATGGAATACCCTCTTCATATGTCCTGAAGGATGGTGATATCGTTTCAGTTGACTGTGGCGTATATAAGAATGGATTTCATGGAGATTCGGCGTATACATTCGCAATAGGTGAGATAGCTCCGGAGGTTGAGGAACTTCTCAGGGTTACCAAAGAATCCTTATTCCTGGGGATTGAAAAGGCAATTGTTGGAAATCGTTTGGGTGATATTAGTCATGCTGTTCAATCACATGCGGAAAACAAAGGATTCTCGGTTGTACGTGAAATGGTTGGACATGGTATTGGCAGAAATTTGCATGAATCTCCTGAGGTACCTAATTACGGCCAAAAGGGGAATGGGATGAAATTGAAAAATGGATTGGTTTTGGCAATTGAGCCGATGATCAATGCTGGTAAGAGGTTCATCATTCAGGACGATGATGGATGGACCATTCGCACTTCTGATAGTAGTGTTTCAGCCCATTTTGAACATTCGGTGGTAGTTAGGCCCGGGAAAGCAGATATATTATCGAATTTTACTTTGATAGAGGAAGCAT
>CAYXJR010000098.1:0-14453 GCA_964465145.1 uncultured Porphyromonadaceae bacterium
AACATAACCAATTGATTATCAACATGTCAGGTGCTTTAACAGCAAACCCTATATAGGACAAAGGATGGTCAAACTCAGGTTGATGTCAAGTTTGATAAAGAAACAGTTTGGCTGAATCTAAAACAAATGACAGAATTATTTCAGAGGGATAAGTCTGTAATATCCAGGCACATAAATAACATATTCAAAGAGAAGGAGCTGGGCCGGGAATCAGTTGTTGCAAAAAATGCAACAACTGCGAGTGATGGAAAATTATATCAGGTTGATTTTTATAATCTTGACGTTATAATATCGGTAGGATACAGAATTAAATCAAGGCGGGGAACCGAATTCAGGATCTGGGCCAATAAAGTACTAAAAGAATACTTGGTTAAAGGTTTCTCTATTAATGAAAAAAGACTTTCTCAGCAGAATAATCAACTAAAAGACCTGCAGGAGTCTGTTAAATTGCTTGGTGAGGTTATCAGGTACAAAGAACTTACAAATGATGAAAGTATTGGTCTTTTAAGGATAATTTCAGATTATGCCTACGCTTTGGACCTGATGGATCAATATGATTATCAAAAGCTTGAAATCACAGAAACATCAGGTAAAGAATCCCGGATAATGCCCTGGTAGCATTAACCCTGATGATAGCGGTTAGCAAACCTGAGGAGAAGGATGTGATGATAAAGGTTATTGTTAACCTGATTAACAAAAAGAATTAAGAATCCCGACCTGCCGATCCACTGATCAACCGATCCCTGGATTAACAAAATCACACCCACATAAACACTCACATCCGCTTGGCTGTTCCGGGATCTTGGTTTTTTCTTGTTTTCCCGGATTTAATTTCCTAGTTTTCAATTTTGGACTAAACTAACATCAACCCAACAATGACTCCGGTATACAGCACACTTGATCAAGGATATGATTTTTTTGTTTCCGATAAATGGAAAAGGAATTACCATTTTAAAATATTAAGTTTTCATGTGCCTTCAGGCCTCCTTTCCAATGCAATTGAAGTCGTTAAAGAGAAGGACAGGGAGCCCTATATTTTTAATGTTTTATCAGATATTGATGAGGAAAAATCAGAATCTGAAATATTGCTGAAGCATAAAATACGAGATGGGATAAACAAAAGATTTCTGAAATACGAGAACGGAAAGTTTGAAATGAGAGATGAAGGTCGCTTGTCTGGTCGAATTGAATGGACTGATGAATTAAATGACTCATATTTTGATCTTTTTCTGATCGTTGACGGAAAAAGAGTGACAATAGAGAATTTTGTCCACATGCTTAATCCCTATTTCGGCTTCAATTTCGATTTTGAAATCCGGGATCCTTCAGATTAGTATTGCAAAATTCAAATACAACACCAGCATTAATCCCATCGATTTAAATGAAACTCCACCACTCCACCATCCGCTACTCCGCCTCCGACCTGGTTAATTACCTGGGATGTAAATATATCATCAAGGGAGGTTCAGGTGCAAAGAGGTTTATTGAGGTGGATAGGAAACTGGTTGAGAGGAAGTTGTAAAACCCATTACCAAGGGTTGGCTGGAGTCCAAGCATACGATTTACCAACGGTTGGCTGAAGCCCAACCGTTGGTTTTTAGCATTATTGATAAATGGAATTCCCCTGTTCCCCGTTAACTGATCCCTGTTCTGTCATTGTTTTTATAATTTTATTTGGTTACTTTTCTGATGAGAACTAAACCAATGGAATTCATATGATAAATTTGAATCTTCCTGACATCATTAGCCAATTAACAATGATTTATACTGGAAATAAATATGTAATATGTGAATATTCGATTTGTACGCCACATGTAATAGAAAGATAAAAACGCAAATATTAATGGCTCAAAAATATAAGCCTGTTGAGTTAATGGCTCTAGCCATTGAAGAAATGAAGAAATCTGTATCGGATTTAGGTAGAGAAGACAACAAAATTAATCCCAAAGTGGGTGTTGTATTGGCTACACCAGATGGAGAGATTTTAAGTACAGCACATAGAGGTGAACTTAGAGAGGGAGATCATGCTGAGTTTACTATTTTAGAAAGAAAAAACAGAGATAAAGATTTAACTGGAATGGTGGTTTATGCCACTTTGGAGCCCTGTTCGCCCGGCGCTAGAAATCACCCTAAATTTATCTTGTGCCGAGCGTATTTTTAACGCTAGAATAGGCAAGATATACATCGGTTATATTGACCCTGATCCTACTGTTGCTGGTGAAGGGAGAGACTTTCTTAAATTCAACAACATTGATATTGACTTCTTTCCAAAACATCTGCAAGAACAAATTTATGCGGAAAATATACAATTTTTTGATCAGGCAGAAATAAGAGCCAAAGAAGAAAAGAGAAAGCAATTTGAGTCACCACTCAAGCCCTTTGAACAGCCTCTTGATCATTTTGACATCAGCTCATTATCTGATGAAGCCCAAGATGACATGATCACAAGAATGTCCCTTCCTTACAACCCTGGAAGTGATGGCTTTTTTCATTATTTATCAGATTTGAATTTATTAGGAAGGCCTAAACGTTCCAAGATGATAAAGCCCACTGGTTTAGGCCTGTTGATTTTGGGAAGAAATCCACAAACAAACTGCCCTCAAGCTAGAATCAAGTTTACGATTGAAAGGGAAAATCAGGAACCTTTCATTGCTGAAATAGAAGGTCCAATTCTTCTGATGCCTAAAAAAGTGGAGGACTTATTGGATGCCGCATTCTTGACAGAAATCAATCGAGAAGGTTTTCATAGAGAAGAACTCACCAAAGTATCCAAGAAGTTACTCCGAGAATTGATTATTAATGCGATAGTTCATAGAGATTATTCCATTGAAGGTTCTCAAATTAAAGTCATTGCCAGTGCAGATAAGATAGAAGTTTGGAGTCCAGGCAAACCTTTATTTAGCATGGATAAGTTCAGGTCCTTTGATGTCCCTTCTCAAAGCAGAATCCCAAAATTGCATATATCTTTTACAAAACAAAATTGGTGGAAGAACGCAATATTGGAATGAGAGAATTAAAAAGCTATAAAGATAATAATAGCGTAAAGGCTCCTTCCTTTCGTATGGAAGAACCATACTTTGTTATTACAGTTTTTAGAGCGACAATTCCGGCAGGAGAATTTGCTCTTACTCAGGAGGAACAAGACAACCCATTACTTAGAGGCCTAAACGAAAAACAAATTCGTCTTTATCGTTATGTGGTTGAATATGGGCCGGTTAGCTCCGGTGATTACGCAAATGTGATTGGCAAATCTGACCGTACCATTCGTAATTATTATAAAGGCATGGAAAAAGTACTGAAGCAAGAAGGTTCCGGACCAGCTACTAAATATGCCCTCAGAGAATGAATAGTGCAATTTAGGAAATGCTATCCGGAAAAAAAGAAGCTCTATCCGGAAATTTTCCGGATAAGTAATTCTGCCGGATAAGCTATCCGGAAAAAATAAATCAGATAACTGGAAATTTCCGGAAACAGACAAATGCAAAATGTGCCTGCAAGTGATTAATGGCTACTGGTGTCGAAAGAATCCAGAGTGGGTTTATTAAAATGTAGGAATTCGACAAAGTGGGTCTTACCTTTGAAAGTATTGTCGTAAAAGACAAATACAAGCATCTATTTGATGAACAGACTGTGATCGAAGCAGCAGAACGACATAAAAAATTTACAAAAAGCAGCAGTTACGGTTTAATTATACCCCCCCCATGAAACTCCACCACCAATCAATCCATTACTCCGCCTCCGACCTGGTGAATTACCTGGGATGCAAGTATATCACAGAGCTTGACCGGCAGGTGGTTCTTGGTAGACTGGCTCCACCTGACTGGAAAAATCCGGCGTTGGAATTGCTGCAAAAGAAAGGGCAGGCTTTTGAAGAGGCTTATGTTGAGCATCTGAAAACGGAAGGCCTAAAGGTTTGCGAATTGGACGGCCGGGATGATAATGCAGCAGTGGAGGCAATGAAGCAAGGCTATGATATCATTACCCAGGCCAGGTTCGCAAAGGATCTTTTACAAACTTTTAAAGGCCGTATTTACTCATAAGTTTCTTACAGTATTCAACCTCTTCTGGTGAAAAAAGTGATTCATATTTTGTCCTTGACACAAGATATTCAAGCGATAGTTCTACTTTATGTGGGATGTATTGTTCTAATTTTCTGAAACCAGATTTCATATCCCCAGAATAAATTTCATCATTTAATATTCTCTTTACAAACTCAACGCCTCCTCCATCTGACTTCATCCTGTCAAAGAAAAAAGGACTTGGCGGAATTCCAAGTTCAACAGCTTTATCACTTGATTTTTTAACATCTTCCTCAAATTCTTTTCTGAGTTCTATTTCTTTTTCGTCAAGCTCGGACATTATTTTGTTTGAGTCTTTTGAGTATTTCGAATAAGCTTGAAAAGCTGCAAAATCTTCAACATAATAAGATATCTTATCACAGAAATAATTAAATTTTGTTTTAAACTTTAGAAATAAAACTGCATCCTCCTTTGAATCTGTGTCAAGAAGAATAAGTAAAATATTCTCCTCATTATTTTTAGCATAATAGGACCAATTGTATGACCCGTTAATCAATACGTTATCATCAATAATACAAAATTTGTGGTGCAGAAAATTTTTAGTTGCTATGTGTATTTTCCCTCCATTTTTAATCAAATCTTTGAATTTTGATGTATTTCTGAAATTTTCTTTCGAATCACTTATTACGATACCTACTTGAACTCCCCCTTCCTGTTTTTTAGTTAATGCCCTTATAATATCTTCATCGGTTAGCCAGGCCATAGCTACATTGATATCGGTTTTAGCTTTAGAAAGGGTATTTATGATCTCTTTCTTGATATCTTTAAAATGTACATCTATTTTCATAAATTTAGCATATTGAGCAGTTTCATAAAATTATACCAATTTTCTGAGAAAATTTTCCTATGCCCGAACCAATTGATATCCATAAAACCTTTGCCTCTTATTTCACCGGAATCGAACCCTGGGCCTACGCCGTTTCAGAAGTCCTGGAGCAAGGTAGCATCTGTCTTGATGTGAATCGTTACTTGGAATTGCTGGATCAGGGACTGGCCGAAAACCCATTAGCCAACTCTTCAGTTAAATTGATTTCTAAATCCCTGGAGAAAAGCGAGCATGTTTCAATGGACCCCGGCAAAATTCATCGGCCTTTTATTTTTGAAAATGGCCGGTTGTATATGCAAAGATATTTTGTTTATCAAACAAGGATAGTTGAGAAAATCAAATCACTTATTGAAGAAGAGGGGAAATATATCGAAAGCAGAAAAAATTGCTTGCTTCAATGTAAAGATTTGATAAAAAGGATATTTCCTGATCAGGAAGATGACAGCGGGACCACCATTGAAAGAATCAACTGGCAAAAAGTAGCTGCCCTGAATACCTGCCTTAATAATTTTTCAATAATCACCGGCGGGCCCGGAACCGGTAAAACAACTACGGTGGCTAAAATCCTGACTGTCCTATATCACCAGAACCCGGAACTGAAAGTGGCCCTGGCAGCACCAACGGGAAAGGCAGCTGCAAGAATGGCTGAATCACTGCATCTTGCAAAGGAATCCATTGCCGGAATAACAGATGAAATAAGGAAGTTGTTCGATACCATGGTTCCGAAAACCATCCACCGGTTGCTGGAAACTCAACCCCAAAGTACCTTATTCAGGCATAATTCTGAAAATCCTCTTGAATATGACATGATCATTATTGATGAGGCATCAATGGTCGACAGCGCTTTGATGTATAAACTTATTGAGGCTGTGCGGCCTGAGAACAGGATCATTTTACTGGGCGATAAAAACCAGCTGGCTTCTGTTGAGGCAGGCAGTATCTTTGGCGACCTGTGCCGGACACAAAGTGAATTGATGAACCAAATTAATGAGGATAGATTTAATTTCTGTAATGACAATTTCGGCATCCAGATTCCTGAAGATTATAAATTGAAGGATAGCGGAGGGAACCAGCTTTTTGATCATATTATCCAGTTGAAAAGGAATTACAGAACGGAAAGCCAGGAAATTAACACCATGTGCTCTCTTATCATTGATAATGCCCCTGGTAAGATAGCTGAGTTTATCAGCCTGGATTATGAGAACAAACCCGTGATCTTCGATAATTCCTATGATGCCAATATTCTTGACCAATGGGCGCTGGCCTATATGGAATATATAGTTGAGGAGAATATAGTTGAGGCCCTAAAAAAGCTTAACCGCATCAGGGTGCTTTGTGCTGTAAGGGAAGGCAGGCGGGGGATTTATATGATCAATAAGCATATTGAACAATTCCTGAAATCCAGGGTTAATAATCCGAACCTTTTCATGCCTTCTTCCGGTTTTTATCATAACCAGATCATCATTGTTACATCCAATAATTATGAACTTGGTGTATTTAACGGCGATACCGGGCTTATAAGAAGGAGAAGTGAATCCGACCCCGTTCTTACGGCATATTTCGAAAGCAATGATCCGGAAAAACCGAAGGAAATCCCGCCGGGTTACCTGAATGATTATGAAACAGTATATGCCATGACCATACATAAAAGCCAGGGTTCGGAATATGATTCGGTTGCTGTGATACTGCCGGAAAATGAGAATTCATTACTACTTACCCGTGAGTTACTTTATACTGGTATCAGTCGTGCCAGGAAAAAGGCGTTGATCCAGGCTCCTGTGAATGTTCTTTACAAAACTATCAGCAGGGAGGTTTCGAGGGCATCGGGTATCTGCGATCAATTTTAAAAGCTTTGCGGAATGGCATCAACAGTTTATTATTCCAACCGGTTAGAGAAACTTACAGAGAAGCTTTCGGGGAAAATACAAAATTCGCCGGGAGGCATCTTCGTTAAGGATACTATAATTACACAAACAGCCGGAATGGATCAGTGGCTGGCTGCCGAATTGGCGAAAAAGGAAAACCTGGGAGTTTTTGCAAATTTTTCCATTCTCCACCAGGATGAATTTATTAATGAGGTTCATTTTTTACTGACGGGAAATCAGGCCAGGTTCAATAAAGAGACCGGCAGATGGATGCTTTATGAACTTTTAGGAACTGATGATTTTTTAAATAACCCGGATTTCAGGCAGGCATCAGAGTATTGTGCAGGGGATGACTTGAAGAGGATACAGCTGGCAAGCAGGATCAATGACCTTTTCGACCAATACCAGGTTTACAGGGAAGGATTAATTGATTCCTGGGAAAACGGGCTATTGCAGGATCCCGGATCCGTTCCGGAAAAATGGCAGAAATGGCTCTGGTTAAAACTGAAGGAGCAGGGATTTTTCCATGCTAAATACCATGTTAAAAAAGATCTTTTACAGGCCCTGGATGATACCGTAATGCAGGAAAAACTGGGGAATAATTACCCAATTGTAAGTTTTTTTGGAAATTCGGTTTACACAAGATTTCATAAGGAGATATACGACAGGCTTGCTGAAATAATTGATATAGACCATTATGTTCTTATGCCCGCCGGATCTATGGAGGGAAAGTTTTCTTACCGGAATGAATTACTTGAAAGCTTTGGCAGGCAATCGCTTGACATGTTGGGCATACTGAGTGAAAACACAACAATTGAGCAATTAACTGTAGAAACAATGAGTGGCGGTCTGCTCAGTGACATACAGAATGCAGTATTCAATGACAGGAATACGGTGGAAAGTGATAAAATACCCGACAGTGTCCTGCTTGATGACAGCATTCAGGTAAATTCAACATATACAGCAGCGCGTGAGGTTGAGATCCTGTATAATTACATGCTCGGCGTGATCAATCGGGTTAAAGGGCTTAATCCAAGGGACATCCTGGTATTAGCCAGGGATATTGATTTATATGCTCCCTACATAAAAGCCGTATTCTCAAATGCACCCCATCATATTCCCTTTAAGATATCCGGCGTTTCAAAGGGACAGGAGGAGTCATTCATTACCGCTCTACTGGATATCCTGGATCTTGAGGAGGAAGATTTCACTTCTGAAAAGGTCATAAGCCTGCTTGAGCTAAAACCTGTTTCAGCCAGGTTCGGCATTACCGACACCATCGGGATAAGGTCGCTGGTATCAAGGGCAAACATACGCTTTGGAAAAACCGGTCGAAAAGAGGATGACACAAATTACGTCAGCTGGGATTACGGGATCAAAAAGCTGGTTTACGGCTATGCCATGCTATCTGACCAGGATTACCATGTCCCGGGCGAAGATATCAGCCTTTATCCATTCGAGGACATTGAGGGTGAAGGAGGACGGCAGGTTTTTCGCATTAAAGAGTTCATTGATGACCTGGCAAATGTTATTGATGAGAAAAAGGTTAAGAAAAGCCTGGAGGATTGGATCAAATTCATAAATGAAGAAGTTCTGGATAGATTAATTCATACTGATAATTCCGACAAGGAAGACCTGGCTTTTTATTATAAGAAATTAAATAATTACAGGGAGGCTATGGAATTACTGCCCGGGAGGCAGGTAGAATTTAGGGCATTTTACCAGGGACTGAAAAGATCATTATCTGATGAACCTGCAGAATACGGGTTTAATTCAGGAAAGGTTACATTCTCATCTTATGACAAGGCAAAGGGTTTGCCGGCAAGGGTTATAGCTTTTCTTGGGCTGAACAACGACAGCTTCCCCCGTAAGGACAGGTTTGTGGGCTATGACCTTCTTGGCAAAGAGGTGCTTGCAGGAGACCGGAGCTTAAAGGAAAATGATAAGCAGCGCTTCCTGGAAACTATCCTTTCTGCCAGGGATTTTCTTTATCTAAGCTATATCGGCAGAAGTTCCAAAGACAACTCCGAACTCCCTCCTTCAATCGTTCTGGATGAGCTGCTGGATTACCTTGAAAAAAGGGCAGATAACCCTGCTATGGTCAGGGATGGCTTACTGGTTGAGCACCCGCTTCATGGTTTTAGCGGTAAATATCTGCCCGGCAACTCAAGGTTATTTACCTACTTCAATAGTGAGGATACCAGTGACCCGAGTGATCTATTTGAAACCGATAAAGATATTGACAAGGAGGAATCGATTGATATAAAAGAAATTAACCTTGACATAATGATCAGGTTTTTCCAGTCTCCCGTTAAATGGTATTATCAGAAATTTGTTGGCTTGTACCTTGACGAGGAGGAAGACCAGCAACTACTGGAGGAAGAAGTTTTTGACCTTAATAAGCTTGAATTGTGGAGCCTGAAGAATGAACTGGTAAAAGCTGATATAAGCGACAGCGGCATTTTGGAGAAGGCCAGGGATGAATATGTTAAATCCGGCTTGCTGCCCTTGAAAAATTTCTCAATAATAGAAATTGAAGAACTCAGGAAAGATGTAATGAAAGTAAAGGAGAAAAGGGATTCACTGATAATAGGGAAATCCCAAAGAAGCCCGGGTTATGTGCTGGACCTTGAAAACGGGTGCAACCTTTACGGATCAGTTAATGACATTTACTCCAATGAGCTTGTGGAATATTCTTTTCCCAAAAAACCGCTGAAATATATGATCCAGACCTGGATCAGGTATTTGTTTCTTACTGCCTGTGATGAGGCAATAAATACACATTTTATCGATCGTGATGGGATTCATTCACAGTTTAGAAAAATAGATAAAAAAACAGCTCGGGAATACCTTTGTGTACTTACTGAAAACTTTGTAAAAGGGAACGGAAGGCTGATACCATTTACCATCAAGGCGGCAGAGTTATACTTTCACAAAAAAGACCTTGAGAAAGCCCTTGGTGCAGTAGAGACTGAAGCCAATGGTATTGAACGAGCAGGGATTCCTCCAGATTTATACATTCGGAGGGCTTTGAATGATAAACAATTTGATAACCTTGAGTCTTTCAGGAACTACCTCGCGGATTTAGGGACTCTCCTTCTAAACTTTATGCCTGATGAATGATTTCGATGTATTGAATATTGAACTTGAGGGGAGCAACCTGGTAGAGGCAAGCGCAGGCACCGGCAAAACCTATTCCCTTGCAATTCTTGCCTTAAGACTGGTTATTGAAAAAGAAATTCCACTTGATGAGATCTTAATGGTAACATTCACAAATGCAGCCACGGCTGAGCTTGAGGTTAGGATCAGAAAATTCGTAAGGGAAGCGTACCGCTACATTGTCCGGAATGAATGTGATGAGGATCCCATAAAAAGGGTTGTCGATAAGGCCGTCAATTTATCAGGCAGGGAAGATGTTATAAAAAGGTTAAAAGAATCGGTAAGTAAGCTGGATGAAACAAGTGTTATGACTATACACAGCTTTTGTCAGAATACCCTGAGGGAATTCCAGTTTGAAACAGAACAGGCTGATGATGTTGATATAATCGCCGATCTGTCAGACCTGGTAAATTTCGAAGTCAATGAATTCTGGCGAAGGGAAGTATCAACCGTTGATCCTGGAATATTGGAATTTCTCAGGAAGACCCTGGATAAATCTCTTATTTCAATGGTAATTAATAAAGTGCTTTCCAGGAGGATCTTTACATACGAGGAAAAAGATGAATCAGATCTGAAGCAGGAATTTGACAATAATATTGAACTTTTTAAGCAGGCTGAGAATAATTTCAGGGAGCATGTAATAAAGAATTTTGAAGACATTAAAATTAGGGCTCAGGAAAGTGGTCATGCCAGGAATTTTGTTGCGGATTGCTCGGATTATCCGGAAGATTTCATTAATAAATTCATCAAAAAGGAAAGAACACCTGCTTATTTCCAAACCATTTTTGGAAGGGAAGATGATCTTGCAAATGAATTAGATAATGCAGAGAAAACTCTCAAAGAATCTGTCTTGGATCTCAGAAATGTACTTCTGGATAAGGCTGTAAGGAGGGCAGTGCCAAATATGACTAGTAGGCTTAGAGAGCTCAATGCACTCAGTTATGACGAATTGATTTCCAGGGTACATGATGCAGCAATGAATAACCTGGATAAACTAAAGGGACCCCTGGTTCAAAAATACCGGGCTGTTTTCATTGATGAGTTCCAGGACACCGACAGGCTTCAGTACGAGATTTTTGACCGGGTATTTCATGGTATATCGGTTATATTTTACATAGGAGATCCCAAGCAGTCGATCTATGGGTGGAGAAGTGCAGATCTGGCAACCTATGTCAGGGCCAGGGAAAAAATCGGCGGGGACAGGTCTTTTTCCATGGACGTCAACTTCAGGTCCACCTCAAGAATGGTTGAATCCATGAATAAATTTTTCAAGCCTGATGATAACTATGATACCTTTTCCAGTGATGAAATAATTTACAGGGAGGTAAGAGCCCGGCAAAGCAATATTGATTTATTTTACGATGGCAATCCTGTTGTCCCAATTTCAATAACTGAATCCCCAAATAAAGATCAGATATACCAGAATGTTTGCGATGACATTTCAAGATTGCTTGTGGATGACAGATTTATTATTGGGGAAGACCGTCATGGCAGGCGGGTAGTTCCCTCTGACATTGCTGTGTTGGTTCGCAGCGCAAGGCAGGGAAAGGAGTTAAAATCAATACTTTCAAGGGTGGGTATACCTTCTGTTACAGTTGATGAAACGAAGGTTATGGAATCGGGGCAGGCAGTCCTGATTAAAAGAATAATGGAAACAGTCATCCGGCCCAACCGCAAAAGCATTAACCGTCTTCTTGCTGATGAGCTTTTTGCTTTCGAGCTTGAAAAACTGCTAAAATTAAATGATGAAAAGATCCTGGAATTATTCACTCTTTTAAGGGAAACCTGGATTGATTCCGGCATATTCAATATGCTTTCTATGTTTTTGAAGAAGTTCTTTGTAGTAGATAAATGTCTTTCGCAGCTTGGCTCCCTGGGCCAAAGGGCAATCACTAACTTTTTCCAGATCATGGAGATACTCCACGATGCTGAGATAAAAAGGAAATTAAATCCTGATGATCTCATTTCCTGGCTGGGCAAAGCCGGCAAATCAAATAATACTGGTGAGGAATATGAACAGAGGATTGAGAGCGACGAGAAGGCTGTCAGGATAATGACTATCCACAAGTGCAAGGGATTGACATTCAATATTGTTTTTGCTCCCTTCCTGGATTTTTACAAATTCCCAAATGATGCTATTGAGTACAGGGATGAAAATGGTGATTACAGGTTTACTTTCAAACCTGATGAAACAGCCATAGAATTTTACGATAAGCAGCTGGACCAGGAGAACAGGCGACTTATATACGTAGCCATGACCCGTGCAGTTTACAAGACATACTTATGCAATAATATCTCTCCGAAATATAAGACCACAGGTGAATTGAGGGATTTTTTGAAATTTTATGGCGATGAGGAATCAAAATCCGGGTTTGCGCAATGGCTCGAATTTAATCCGGAAACTGAAGCAGTTCAGGATGATTTCCAGCTGGAGATTTCCAGGGAAACAGCAAAACCCAGAACGGTTGTTGGGATCCCGGAATTCAGGAAATCCTGGGACATTCATAGTTTCAGTTCGTTAAATCATAAGCACGAGTACGTAAGTGCTGATTTGATTGATATTGATGATGAATACGACAATTTTGTTTTCAATGTTATGCCAAAGGGTGCAAAAGCAGGATTGTTTCTGCACAGCATATTTGAGAACCTCGACTTTGCCAATCCTTACGACTACAGAGAGGTGCTGGAAAAATCAGGGGCCTTTTATTCATCTATTTACAGAGATGAGCATGCCGACAACTACCTGAAACTGGTTAATCACTGCTTGGGTGTAAAGATCAGTAATATGGATGGAGAGGATTTTAGTCTGAATGAAGTTATTAACGATAAAAAACTGCCTGAAATGGAATTTTTCTTCAGCATCGACAGGCATCAGAAAAGTCAGATTACAAGGCTGATCCCGGAAATTGAATTTACGACTGATCCTGAGATTGAAGGTTTGATCCATGGATTTATTGACCTTTTCTTTGAGCATAATGGCAAATATTACATCATCGACTGGAAATCCAATTTTCTCGGCAACCGGCTTGAAGATTACAACCAGGAAGGATTGGTTGCCGGCATGAAGGGAAGTAATTATTACCTGCAGTACTACTTATATACCATTGCTGTAAAGCGTTACCTTAGCCATAAACTACCCAACTTCGATTACGAGCGGGATTTTGGTGGTGCTATTTATGTGTTTTTAAGAGGGGTAAGAAAGAATGACAACAGTACAGGGATCTATTTTGACAGGCCTTTAAAAGAGAGAATTGAGGCGTTGGAGTTGGTGTTTGGCCCTTAATAACCACCAGACGGTCGCAATTTGTCTTTTTCAAGGAGATGGCGAGGGAGGTAAGGATGAATCAACTCGAAATATTGAACCCCAAAAGTTAAAACCTTAAGGTTAACGATTATAAAAATGCTTTGAATTAATATGTAGTTGGTACAATAATGCCAACAATCCACTTATGAGTTCCTTGTATGTGCTTTAGTCCCAATATTCGAATATTTTCCATCGCTTTTAATCGATCATTGTTTGATTCAAATTCTGCACTTCCAAGGAAAAGGCAAGGGACATCATCTTTTAGAGCTCCATCCCGCAAATAGGATGGATTGAAATCTGTGGCCCCCTTTAATTCAATGTAAAGGTTATCAGATAATGTCATATCGGGCCCTTTATTGTTCAAGGTTAAAACCCTATCGCCAATTATGTCAAGAGCGGCAATGACTTCAACTTTAAGCCATGCTTCAATACCTGTTCTTGGGAATCTATGAACAGGATCAATTGAATCAACATGGTTTTGAATTCTATTGGCAACTGATTCGAGTATTTTTTGTAGCCGTAACTCTTCTTGTGGTGTCATTGCTTTTTTGTAAAAATTGGCTAATTAGGAAAAATTTGTATAACGTCGGGGAAATAAATGATGCAAATAAGTATGATTAGTAAAGTTTTTTAGGACCATATTTGCCTGCGCAAATCATTTACTAGTTCAGTTGGTAAAAAATCAAGATCATAGCAAAAGAAACATTTCACAATTTTACCTTTTTTAAGTATTTCTTCCCAAATATAAGGTGCTCTATTGGTTGGTTGACCTGCAGGATATTTATTGGATTTTGGAGGAACTAGCAGGTCAAAAAACCTTACAATTACTGGAATCCTTGACCTTCCTATTTCAATTACGTTATCTTTATCATCCGCAATTACAAAAAACCCATCATTTTGAAAGAACAACAAATTATCTTCCCAATTTTTAGGAATAATAATTCCCTGAGGTCGTATTTGTTTCCTAATCATTTCAAGATACCAATTTTTCCAGGAAGGCCTTGAACCATAACTAACTGACAAAATTTGATTTTCAATCCATCCAACAAAATCATCAGTAAGAGGGAAGTTAAATATTTGGCTGGATTTAGGCTGTCCTTTCTTTTGGTATGATTGTGCGGATTCCACTGCGATTTTAACGAATTCTTGAATTTTAGGCATGATATTTAGTATCTTATCAATAATATTCGTGTAATTCTTGGCAAAAGTTTAATAATTCA
>CAYXJR010000099.1:0-14296 GCA_964465145.1 uncultured Porphyromonadaceae bacterium
TTTTTCTCAGGGATTGTTTTTTTCCCCGTTCCCTGTTCCCTGTTAACCGTTCCCTGTTAACCGTTAACTGTTCCATAATACCAAGGACCTGTCGATTGCATTGGGCATTGAGGCCGCTGAACTCAATGAATTGTTCCTCTGGAAAACCATCGATCAGGCAGAGCACGTTGACAAAGAAAAGATCACCGATGAACTGGCTGATATTTTCATTTACGGCATCATGCTGGCGCACAAACAGAGGTTCGATATTGAGGAGATCATAATTAATAAGATGAAAAAGAATGGTGAGAAGTACCCGGTAGAGAAGGCCAAGGGGAACGCGACCAAAAATACCGATTTCTGATGCTGATTTATAAAGGGACTTTAATGTATAAGAAATTATCCTTCCAAATCAAATTAATTAATTGGACTTTACCATATCAAGTTTTTCAAATAATATGGATTTTTTTTTGTCATCAAGAGTTAACTTGTATAAATTATTTGTTTTAATACAGTTTAGAACCTTTTTATATAAATGGGATTTGCTTTCATCTGTAATATTTTCAGCACTATCTGGGCCGGTTTTTGGATGAAAAAACATTAAATAGGCATTTTTGTCCTTTAAAAGTAAAAGGAAATAAAATCGATAGCCACCACTACCACGAAGTCTTTTCTTTATATACGGAGACTCATTATTATTGTTAAGTCTTGTTCCAGAATTAAGATTATTGATGGACTTGTTAAAAAAGTAATCTATAATATCTTGTTCAGCAGTCTTGTAAGGCTTCTTTAAATGCAATTTATCAAACTCTACTTTAAAATCTTCTATACAAAAGATTTCCATCTAGATAAGGGATAGCAGTTTGGTAGTTTCCTTAAATTCAGGGATTTCTGGAAGGAAGAAGAAAACCGACTCTAAATCTTGATAAACCTCTTTCAGTTCATCAATGGCACTTTTAAAGGTTTTAATTTCTTCTTTTGCAATTCCTCTTTGTCTCAAGAAAGACATAGAAACATATTGTCTTACAAATGATGACCTTAAATCTTTTATGGCAGAAATTAAATCATTGATCATCCTAACGCATTCATCATCTAAATCGTTATACCAGGTTATTTTATCAATGCTATCTATTAATAAGAAAACCTTTTCTGTTTTAGCATTTATAGAATTTTTGAAATCTAAAATTGCATCGAGAAAAGCATTCATCTTTTCTTGATCCATAAAAGGACTTCTTTTTTCACTATATGAAAAATCTCTGACACTTGTAAAAGTGTCCTTGATTTCTGATTTATGAGCTAAACATTCCATAATAAGAGTCTTATTATTTTTATGTTAAGTTATTCACCTCAAATATAACTTTACAATCATTTGATTTATAATAACCCTTCAATAATCAAACCAAAATTAATATTAAATATATTTCGCACCACCAGAATCTTCTTTGCCTACATATTTTTAGAAATGGATAAAATCTAATGATTCAAATAATAAAGTAAAAGTATTAAAAAATGGTATAAGTCAAACAAATTGTATGGCCAATCACTTTTTAAATCTAACTAAAGCCTGTCCCATAAATAGGGTGGTTTAGAAGTAGACGATTTGTTTAACTTTAAAGATGTAATTATGAAGAAATCGAGATTTACAGAGACCCAGATCACCAAGATTCTGAAGGATTATGAAGCTGGCCATACGCCAACAATCCACTGGGATAGTATTCTTCAGCCAATGAAGCTATGCAATCTATGGGTACTTGACCAGGGAGCAGGATTTGACGGTAAACTAACGCTTATGAATATGGATAATCATAAATACTGGCAATCAGACCAGGTTACTCAAATTTACCATAGATCAAGTTTGCGGTGATCTCTCCACCAGCAAATACACCTTGATTTTTGCCCTGGATGCCCCAATGAACATCTGGAAGAAGTCCTTCCGCTGAAGTGGGGCCGTGCTGAGTCATGCATTAGTCATATTGAAAATATTATTCTTGATTCTTTAGTCTTGTATCTTGCCACGCTAGTGCCCGGGATATTTCTCCCACCACTCCTTATTGGGATCATCCATATCCCCTTTGCAGCCTGTTGCCAGGTCATCGCCTACCTGGCGGACAATATTTTCGGCATGGAGGTGTGATTCCCTGGGTAATCAGCCATCGGAGGTAGGATTGGTGGGGCCATATCTGGCTCTTATGCTGTCAATCGACATAAACTCCACTCCAGCTCCGATTGCATCACCGATTGCGCCTCCGAGGAGGGAGGGGGTTTGTCCTTGAGTAGGCGTCTTTTGCACTGGTTTGTTTAATAAGATATTGGGTGCTTAAAGTTACTGATTATTTAATGTACTGAAATGCTGATTTGCCCGTAGGGCATTAATAGTTGTAGCAACATGATAAGCGCCCCTGATTTTTATACTCCGTGGGAGTTATACAGGTTATTTTTTTTCCCCGTTCCCTGTTAACCATTAACTGTTCCCTTTCGATAGTTTTTAAAATCAAATTGGATAAAGATGGTTCAGGAATTAATTCGATTATTTCACCACATCATTCTCAATATCATACGGCAATACCTTCAAATGGAATTGATTTCAATACAAAATGATCCATCATTCCGGCAAAGATTACTGGCTGATGAATCTCCCCTATTACCTGGGCACAAGGATTCCGGATTATATCGAATGGTTTGTCGGGGAATATTAAAGGTGAGTTGCTGGTTGCAAGTTGTTGGTTAGAATTATCCCCAGAAGCAGTGATAGTTATCCTTATCAACTTCCCTGAGGAAGGCATCGAAGGAGTTTACAACTGGTTTTGGATCATATGGATACCATTTCAGGTTCCCTCTCATCCAATAGATTTTCCATTTATTTGAGGACTGGACAAAAATTGTTTTTGCTATAGGGGAATGAATTATTCTACTGGGGTCAGCGTAAGATGGCCGGATTTCATGAACAATGATTGTCTGATCTTTAATATCCATCCCAAGGTCCACCTTATCCCTTATCTCAACCGGGGGCCTGCGTTTCATCAGTAATCCTTCCCAGCTGAATTTTATTTTTTCGAGTTGTTGTTGAGTGAATGCCATGGTTTTTAAATGAAAAATATTCCTCTTATTCAAATATAGTGATTTGCCCTGCCTTATTTTTGCCCGTAGGGCATAAACAGTTATAGCAACAGAATAACCAAATCTGATTTTTTTACTCCGTAGGTGTTAGACAAAAAATTGAGACCATTCATGTTGTTTAGCCTTGCTGTAAACCCTTGATGTCGTAATCAGACATTTAAAATCGATCTCCTTAGAAAGACAATATTTCTCAATTTCTAGAACCTTTTTCCAGATATTTGGGACATTTGAAAAAGTTTTGCGGGTGAAGCAAGCTTTTCTAAGGTTTTTCAGCTTTTCCATTTCTGATATTACATCTTTCCACTGGATAACCAGGTTATCAATGTAATCATCATTATAATTTGCCTCCATTCCTTCTTCTACATTTACCTCAGCGATCAGGTCGATAAAATCGATTTTATGTATGTTCATAAATTCCAGTTTATCTTCCCTGGAAGCATTTTTCAGGTCCGGCTTGCCAAAGGCCATGGGCAGCAATCTCCAGAGGTAGTTTTGTCTCCTTCCGTAGAAAAAATCCGCTGTATTCTCCGGAGTACCAGGATTGAAAGTTCCGATGATGAGGGTTTCCGTGTCCGGGTGGATTGGGTGGGAGGATGATATGTGTTTGACTACTGGCATTGGTGCGGTTTGAATTTTGAGAGTTTCCGGTTGCAAGTTATTAAAAGTAAGAATGGTTTATTTAACTCATATTTTTCTCAGGGATTGTTTTTTTCCCCGTTCCCTGTTCCCTGTTAACCGTTCCCTTTCGATTGTTTTTGAAATGGATTATTTACCTTCAAATCCTAAACAGTCGACATCATGTCCGACATCAAAAAACTAAACGGCTACATCATAAACAAGATGAAAAAGAATGGAGAGAAATACCCGGTGGAGAAGGCCAAGGGGAAGGATGACTTTGGCAAACTCCCTGACCAGAGTTTATTTTTCCATGCAGCATTTTTTATATTTCAATCCGCTACCGCAAGGACAGGGATCATTGCGGCCGATTTTTTCTGATTTTACAACTGACTGCTGTATATGCTTGTCATGAGAATAATTCTGCCCCTTAATTTCATCTTCAAAACGCTTATCCGCATCAAAAATATCATTGGGAAAAATATGTATTAATTCCTCATATCGTTGTTCAATGCTCAGTATTTTTCTCTTTGGGTCAACAAGGTTTGGTTCTTTAATCAAGGACTCTATCACTTCATAGGCTCCTGCTATACCGGGATTAACGTATTCCATTTCAAATAAATCCTTGATATCAGGTAATAGCTCAACAGCTTTTAAATTCAAAATGCTATCAACAAACAATCCATTAAAATCAGGGCTAAAGCCTTCATCGTCGGGAGTCCAAGATTTTTGATATTGCAAAACCGCTTTAAACCAGTCTACTACATCAACCTTCCTTTCAGGTTCATGCCATGCAATCTGTTCCACAGCATCTGATATAACACTCCGGCAATATGTATCTGTTTCCCTGTCCTTCATAAAATCGAGCAGCAGGTCAAGCCGGTTCCTTCCCAGCTTATAGATAACTTCCCAAACAGCATCTGTTAATATATCTCCCAACCAGTATTCCAGCCAGGAGTCATTCATCTTGAGAATTTTAAGAACAAGAGGCAAACTTTCTGTTGCTTTGAGTTCTGCCAGGAAGAAAAGTGCATGTATTACAAATTCTGATGGTATCTCCGCGGAAGATTTTTCAATATTCTCCACCAGGGAGGCATGATTTTTTGCAGCATCCTTCAAAACAATCTCCAGATCCTGTATAAGTTGTTTTCTTGGAGCGCCGAGTATTTTTTTGATTAATTCAGGTTCTATATCAATGCCGTATATATACAGGAAATTGGTTTCTTCAAGCCTTATCGGTTCAAGTTCTGTATCATCCCAGGGCGATATTATTTGATCAGAGAAGGGGTTTCCCTCTTCGTTGAAATCATCGGGGAAATCTTCGTCAAAGTCATCATCTTCATCATCATCCCAGTACATATGTTGGGTCTCTTCATTAATTTTATCCCAATACCAGGCATGTCTATCCGTTAGGGGCATCAGTTTTTTCATGATTCTTGCGGAATTGGTCTCTTTCATTTCCGAAAAGATCCTCTCAGTTTCATTGAAATCCCCCAGAACATCCAGTTCCATCAGCTTAAGGTCAAATACCTGTTTGATCAATGGCAGGTTTTCTGTATCACCTAGATCTGCCAGATCCCAGACGATAGTTCCCATATGATCTCTGTCGCGTGTGGATTGTGAATTGCGCTGTTCAATATATTGTTTAATCTGCCTGGTAATTATTTCTATTATTTCCTGTCGGAATGACGGATAATGCAGGGCTTGTTGAACTAGTGTATCTCCAACAATATCGCGAGCCAGATTAGGAGTATTTGGATCCTTAATAAATTGTTCTATCTGGTCGAGATGATTTTTGCCAATATGAATGCCTGGTTCCCATAACAAATCCAGGTTTTCATCTTCGAACCAGAAATTATTCCAATCTGAATTTTGTTTCAATACCTCCAACAGAAGAGGCAGGCTTCCTTCTGACTCAACCTCTCCCAGAACCAGTAAAGCCATTATAAGGAAATCCGGATCAATAAATTCGACTGTATCAAAGCTTGTCATCAATTTCTCATAAACAGCATGATTATCTATGGCATCCCTGATCAATAATTCCATATCATGGATAATCTTGTCGCGAGGCTCACTTAGAAGCTTTTCAATATCCTCATAATCCATGTCTAATCCATCGTAATACACCCAGTAAGAGGCCTCAAGCTGAAGCTGTTGTTCGATATTATCAGTATGTGTACTCATGAAAGCAATATTTTGGTTTTTTAGATATAGGTTCCAAAGTGCATCTCAGGATTTAAGAACCTTCTTAATTGTTTCAACTGTAAATTTATAGGTCTTGTCGTTTTCCTTGCAAAGGGCTATTACAGGATACTTTGTATTTCGTGTTTCCAGTTTGATGATAGTAAAACTTAAACCTCCGGATTCAAACTTTCTATTGATGAAATCCGGTGGCAAGCCATTGATTTGAGCAAAATACTCAGCTTCGTGATATTTAAAATCATTTTCAATCTCATTGGCTATTTTTCCCTCCACTTTTGTTGTGAATGAAAATGCATTGTATCGCGTAGCCCCCAGACTTAAACTTGTCAGATTATACTTTTTCCTGATCTGGTCTAAAGCATCTTGTATCTCTTTGAGAATTAGATCCAATTCCTTGCTTCCAACTCTTTGTTTTTCCATAGGAGAAATATTATTGATCGTAGCGGCTATATTAAGGGGAAAGTTATCACTATTGGATCATTTTTCAAACTTTTTTCAGTCTATAAATAGCTCTCCCAGCTGGCCTGTATCTTGCTTCCGGTTTCCGGGTGGTTCGTAATTTGCAAATATGTATCCATCTCCTCCTGCATTTCCTCAACGTGAGAAATCAAACCAACAATGCGGTTTTCTTTTCTAAGAGTTTTCAAGGTGTCAAAAACAATATAGAGAGATTCCTTGTCTAGCGAACCGAATCCTTCATCCAGGAAAAAGAAATTCTGATCGGCTCCTGCCAAATGCTGAATATTATCTGATAACGCCAGTGCCAGTGAAAGGGCTGCCTGGAAGGTTTGGCCACCCGATAAGGTTTTTACACTTCTGACAACCCCTCCGTTCATGAAATCACGTACCTGAAAATCATTATCACCAGTAATTTCAAGACTCAAGCTCTGTCGGGTCAGCTTAACAAAACGGTCGTTGGCAGCTTTACACAGGTTCTGGAGGTATATTGATGAAATATAGTTAACAAAACCGCTGCCCCTGAAAAGCGATGTCAAGGTCTTGAGATTTTCCGCACGTAACTCCAATGCGTCTTTCTGAACTTTGAGATCCTGAAGAGTCGCCAAATCCCTGTTAAGTCTGGTGAGCTCACCGGCAACTTTGCCAAGTTCCTTCTTCAGTGTATCAAGTTCATTATCAAGCGTTAATATTTCCTCCTTTATCTTTTGGTGAGCGGCCAAATCATACTTTCTGTCACCTTTTTCTTTCTCAAGCTGATCAGTTATCTTAATAGCATGAACGATATCCTGCCTAAATTTATTAAGTTTTGACCTTTCACTTTTAATATCAAGATTCCGGGCTATAATCCCCTTAATTTCATCCAGATCTGAGAATTTTGTACGATCCAAACTTGCCTGGATCTGTATTAATAAGTTATCTCTGTTCAATTTTTCCTCTTCCCAGGTTTTTAAATTTGCTTCCCTGCTGCCCAGTATTTTTGACTGGTTTCCTTTAAGTCCATCTATTTGATCTGTGATTTCCTGATATTCTTTGGACACCTTTTGATGCTTCGCCTGCAGCTTACTTCGTTCCGCTTCTATCTCATGGCCTTGTTTCTCATGGTAATCTTTGTATTTACAGACTATCAATCCTTCTTTCAGAATATCTATTTCTGCTTGCCCTTTTGTCAATAGGATTTGAGTTTTATTTGTATCTGTTTGATAGTCTTCTTTTTGTATTTCCAGGGATCCCAGCTCGCCTGAAATGTTTTGCGATTTTGTTTTAAGGTCGATTATTTCTTCTTTTATCTGATTTGAAGTATCTATATCACTTAGTAAAGTTTGTTCATTGCGGTATTTATCCTCCCATTTAAATTCTGATTCAAGTCTGGTAATGTCTTTAATCAACTTATCCTGGCTACCTAACTTACCAGCTAGCAGGCCGGTTCTTATGGCCAGATTACTATCGAATTTGTTTAATTTATTTATCGTTTCATTTATTTCAATAATCTGATTTTCATTTTCTTGCATCCTGACAATTATTTCAGTCAGAGCCTCTGCAACATTATCAAGAATGATTATATCAGGATGATCCATTGATCCGCATAAGGGACATGGTTTTTCGTTCTCAAGTTCCCCGGCAAAATCCTTAAGTTTTTCTTGCAAACGATAGTGATCGGCATTTTTATTTAAATCCTTATTGATTTCTTTAATGTGGGAAATTTTATTTTGCAGGAATTCTAAGGCTTCTGAGACTACTGTGCTTTGTTTAACGCCTTTATAAATAGATGTTTTTAAAATTGTCTGCACACTGGAATTCACCTCCTTTATCTCATTCTGAATGTTTTCTATCTCCCCTTCCAGTTCATTACGATTTTTAATCAGGTTCTTCTTGCTGACGTGCCAGACTTTAATTTCCCCCAGGACCGATATGTCAGGAAGAAGCTTTTCTTTTTCACCTATCAATCTATCAGTTTTTCCCTTTTCTAATTTATTGACTTCGATTAAATTATTGATTTTGTTAAGTTGTTCGGTGGCCTCCTTATGTTTTATGGAATTCTTCTCATAGCCTTCATCGAGGGTTTTTATTCTAATGATATTACCCAAATCTTCTACCTGCTGTTTAATAACATCCAGCTTATCATAATCAGGTTTAATTTCAGTCAATCGCTCATTATTCCCCTTGAGCTGTGTTTCGATTTCATTTAACTTTACCAATTCAAGATCAAGCTGCTTTTTCTTTTGTTCTATACGATTTAAGCTTGAATTCAGATTTTCGAGAGGATTTTTAAATAGTGTCTGGCATTCCTCATATTGTGACAAATTAATTTCCAGTGAATCATATTCAGGTTTCTGTGAGTTTAGATCCTGCAATAATTTACGGGACTCCTCCATTTTTTTTGTAAGTGAGAGCAATTCAGAAAGAAGTTTATCTTTTTGTTTACGGTCTGTATGAATGCTGGTTTTTTCTTTAATATCCTTTTCAAATTGAGTAAGGTTTTTCTCATATTGCTCTTTTTGATCAGGATTTATATCCCCAAGTTGTTGTAACTGCCCATTGATATTCTGTAATACACCTCTGTTTTGACTTTCCAGTGATGATACCTTTTGGCTTAGATCAAAGCGCTCAAGATGGAAAAGATCTTTCATCATCTTTGTCCGTTCTGTATCGCCTAGCTCCAGAAACTCCTGAAATTTACCTTGAGGAATAATTATTGTTCGTTTAAAGTTTTCATAACTTAAACCGATTTCACTTTCAAGAATCTGGATGTCAATTGGTTTCCACGATTCTCTCTCTTTTAAATAAGCATCTCTGGAAATATTTGTTATATCCTCAAAATTTTTCTTATTTCTCTTTGACTTTGATACTACTCTGAAAGTTGAATTATCCTTACCTGCTTCAAATATGAATTCAATAAACATTTCATTTGATTTCAGGTTCATCATGTTGTAGGCTCTTTGATCCCTTCCTCCGAGTCTCTCAATCTTATTGTAAAGGGCGAAAGTGATAGCTTCGAGGATTGCCGATTTTCCGCTTCCAACCTGTCCGAAAATTCCGAACAGGGAAGAGGAAGATAGCTTTGTGAAGTCGATGGTCTGTTTTTCCTGGTAGGAGTATAGGCCTTGTATAGTAAGTTCCTTAGGTATCATTGCTTTTTATTGATTTGTGCTGAATTTTTATTGATTATCCTGAACCCCGATCACTTCCCTGAACAGACTCATTAATTCTTCATTTGGTTCCTGTTTCTTAACATGGAAAAAATATACTGCGAATTGTTGCTCCAGGCTCTTGGTCAAATCGATAATCTTTCTGTTTTCCTGCTCCTGGTTTTCAGTATCCAAAAGTTCAGGTATTATTGTAACTATCCCCTTATGGCTATTCCTAAGCAGCTTTTGATCCTGGGCAGTTATATATTTATCAGTCACCATTGTTAATTCAACAAAGCAGTCAGGATTAGATTCAAGCCATTGTATGGCCAAATCAATTGTTTCGAACCTTTTTCTGAATAGTTTTTTCCCTTTTGTGAGTTCAATTTCCTTTAAAACGGGTTTTTTTGCAGGCTCCAGGTCCACAACTAGAACATATTTTTCCTGATTTGATTCAGCAAAGCTGTATGACAGAGGGCTGCCGCTGTAATAGACAGGGCATGGCCTTTTATCCACCTGCTGCATACGATGGAGGTGTCCCAAGGCCGTATATTGGATTTGTTCAGGAATATTTTCTGTATGAATGGCCTGGGCGCCCCCGATATTAAGTATAGGTTTTTCATCATCAGGTTCCTCCGGCAAAACGGCTCCCTTCCTGACAAAGAAGAGATGAGATACCAACAGGTTTATACCCTTTTCATCACAATTATTATTGGCCAGTTCCTGCCATTTTTGCTGAAGAATATGATTCAACTCTTCATCGGTATTATCATTAGCCAGGGCGGTTTTAAGCCGCATTTCATTTGCGTAAGGGGTGAGCAGTAAACGCAAGGGTGCCTGACAATCAGGGATTTTTAATTCAATAAAACCGGGTGACCTGTTGAGGACTTTCAATCCAGATTCAAGCTCAAATGGGGTGCTTTCTGAATTTGGGTATCCGGCAAAAATAATTCCACATTCGCGGGCCAGGGGGTCCGGGGCTTCAATCCTATCCGGGGAATCATGGTTTCCGGCGATTGCAATAACGGCCCGGGTTCCGTTTTTAGTTAATTTTTTCAAAGCCTTGTAAAACAGCTCAACGGCCTGAGTTGGTGGGTTAAAAGTGTCGAAAAGATCACCGGCAATAATAACCGCATCTACCTTTTCCGATTCAGCAATGTCGCATATTTCCTGAAGTACTTCAATTTGTTCTTCGGCCCGGTCAAAATCTCCAAGTTTTTTGCCGAGATGCCAGTCGGAAGTGTGTAAAATTTTCATAAGCAAAATATTCTAAAGGATATAGGAAAAATTAATCTTCATCGGCAGTCCGCCATGCTTCATTTTCATCTTCGGAAAACTCATTACTCATATCTCAATCGGATAAAAATATCTCCTTAAAAGTTGTTTGAATATAGTCAATTTCTTTTGCTGTGAGGGCTTTGAATTCTTTCTCACGTGCCCGTTATGATAATACCCCACCGCCTTTTTCCAGAAAGCGTACTAATAATGCAACTGTTTTATCCGGCATTTCAAAATCATCATCTAAAAATCTCTTAAACTTATCATATTTAGATAGTTGTTTGCTTTTATATCTGTAAGGCCCTGGTGATCTTCTGGCAGGTAGCTTTTTGGAAAAATGTTCCACTCCTTGGTTTGGTAATTTTTGTTTTGCTTGCAAACCAAGGCAATAGGATTTGACATAAAAGTCGAGCGCAATCAATGAAAAATAGGCGCATCTGTATGTATTGCAAGAAAAATAGGCGCAATTCTATGAGGTTTGGATTGATTTCAAGGCCTTCCCATTGTCCCCATTCCCTGTTAACCGTTCCCTTTCCATTGTTTTATCACTGAATTTTTTACCTTCAGATCATAAACAATCGAAATCATGTCCGACATCAAAAAACTCACCGAATACATCATAAACAAGATGAAAAAGAATGGTGAGAAGTACCCGTTAGAGAAGCCGAAGGGAAGGATAACCAAGTATGATAAACTGTAGATCGGGAGATCAGGAGATCAGATAATAAGAGAATGGTATATTGGTATATTAAATCCCTATAAAAAATCCAAAAATGCGCGGGGGCCAAAACAGAACATGGAGCGGAGCGGCACGCCAGGGTGGTTCCTGAAATATTCTCAGGCTAACTGGAGATCCAAATCTTTACTCGAAAGTTTTAATTTATCATTATTCAGGGCTTTCAATGTTTCACTAATTTGTACAACCCTGTCTTGTTTAATAAAAGTTGGGATTAGGTCTTCCAATTTGATTTTGAAAAGCCGGTTAAGGATGATAATATCTTCCTTTGAAAAAGGCCTTAATCCATTTATTAATTCAGACATATAAGATTTCCGATGACCAAGAATTTTAGCCAGATCATTTTGCTTTAATCCTGTAGCCTTTAAATTCTTTTTTATCAGGATTTTTCTTTTGTAGTAGAACTCATTTTCAGCCTTTACGATTTCCTCCGCCCGGTCACTTTCCTTGATTTGCTCATCTGATATTTTTTCGAAATCTGACCAATGGTCCTTTTCATATTTAAGAATTAATTCTTTAAGGTGATTTCTTATACGGGTAGTATTTAAATCCTCTTTATCCTTTCTCAATAGTTTATTACGAAGGCTTGATGCTCTCTCCAGTTCAAGCTCACTCTTAAGTTCTTTAACTTTAAGAATATTATTTAACGAAATTCTTTCCATATTAGATTAAATTTTTCTTCTGAAGCCATTTCCTGATTGTACTCTTATTATTTCTGAACATCCTGATATATTCATCATGTGATTCAACCCAAATAACAATGGCTAATTTGAGTCTGAGGTTTCCAGCATTCTTCCTCGTGACTTTCAATAATATGCGTTTATCAAGTAATTCCAATGTAAAAGTATAAAAAGTTTCAAAATATATGGAACTTTATCCTTCTTAATCAGAAAAGAAGTGTAAGCTCTGATAATAATAGATGCAATTCTGATGGTGAATTGGAAGAATTAATTGAAAAAACGGCGAAAATACCCGGTGGAGAAGCCGAAGGGAAGGATAACCAAGTATGATAAACTGTAGATCGGGAGATCAGGGGATCAGGAGATTAGGAGATCAGGGGATCAGGTAAATGGGTGTTGAGGCTTCCTGCCTTTTTATGATTGCATCATGAATACCGGGATACCAACCGAGCGGCACGCCACGGTGGTTCAGAATGTTGAGCGAAGCGAAATCCCGAGAGCAAAACGAATCGGGGCGGGTCGGGCTGATCAAAAAAGTGTAAAACCAACAATTTCCCAATTTCGATGATGCACAAAGGCCATAAATAATTAAAGTAAAACGAGCATAGTGATAATATAATGGATAAGCAGTTGAAGATGGATGCTCTTTTTGAAAAGGAATAATTATTTATAGTCAGCCAAATCGATCAATTTTCAATTACATATGGCTAAGAATAAGATTCGGTTTCTGCAGGGAAGTGATCACATCAGTTACAGGTTAAACGAGCTGTAATAATAAGAATATCAGAACCTTATAATCGCTCTGGGATTTAGCCTATCCCTCGCTTAATCTGTTCAATGGAAGGCAGGATTTTTTCATAGTACTTTGGTAGATCTTGTCCGGTACTATAGCTAGCTATACCTATCTTTGTGACAGAATCCTTCAAAGAATATTTAACTGTCAATCTATCTTTGTCTTTACATATTATGATACCGATGGCATTATTCTCATGAGGTTTTTTATAGAAATCATTCAAAACATTCAGGTAAAATTCCATTTTGCCCTTATATTCTGGTTTGAAGCTACCGGTTTTGAGTTCAATTGCAACCAAACACTTAAGCTCCCTATGAAACAATAATATATCTATGTAAAACTCATTATCGCCCAATGATATTCTAAACTGGTTTCCCATAAAACAAAATTCCCCACCCAATTCTAAAAGGAATGGTTGGATTTTGCCAATTAGAGCATCTTCCAATTCCCTTTCACTGTGTTTCTCTAAAAGCTCCAAAAAATCAAATGTATAATGATCCTTAACGGCAAGAGATTTTTGGTGAATAAAATCTTCGTCAGTTAATTCGTCATAATTGGTTTGCTTAAGAATATACTTCTCGAAAGTTCTGTTTTCAATCTGGTGTTCAAGAACTCTTGTAGTCCACCCAAATTTTTTAGTGTGATGAATATAGAATTTCCGTGAATTTTCGGTTTTACATTTTTTGAAGATTAGTAAATTATGAGTCCAACCAATTTCTCGAATCACTGATTCGAGATTTGAACAACCGGAGTATTCCTGATAAAATTGGGTCATATACCAGAGATTGGAAACAGAAAAGCCTTTCATGCTTGGAAAGTCATTTTTTAGATCCCGGGCAAGATTCTCAACCACGGACTTTCCCCATCCGAGCTCAGTTCGCTTTTCACTTATCATTTTTCCAATATCCCAATAGAGACTAACTAGTTGTTTGTTGACTTCCCTTAAGGCCTCATATTGAGCACTAAGTATCCTTTTTCTTAGTGTCTCAAAGAAATTGAGGTAATTATTTTCTACATCCATAGAGTTTGACCCTTTTTATATATAGATGCAGATAAGCCAAGGCTTTGGAAAAATTTTGGAATATTTATTTTGAAGGCGAAGGGGAGAACTGTAAATTGGGATACCGGGAGATCAGGAGATCAGATAATTGGAGAATGGTGTAATGGTAACTATAATATTATCAGAGCTTTATAATTGCCCCGGGATGAATCCCGGGGAATTAGGGATATTTACGTACCCCCCTGTGTCCCCCCCTCCTGGCAGTAATGGTGCTAACTTAATAAAATAATTAGTATCTTAGTAACAAAAAAC
>CAYXJR010000100.1:0-14044 GCA_964465145.1 uncultured Porphyromonadaceae bacterium
GTTTTTTCTTACATCTGAGCTGTATTAAAAAAGAAAACTAACGAAGTCTGAAGTAGTATAATGGGATTTACAATATCTTCACATTTTATCAATTAGGAGAGGCTTCATATCAAGCATGCAGTAATAATAATGATTTAATATAAAAATCAAAAAGATCAGTTCAACAGCAGCTTAATCCAAATGCAAATTCTCGAATCAAAAGTATCCGACAAGTGGCTAAAAGCCAGTGTGATGGGCAGCATCTGGGCAGCCAATGAAATTCTTCTTGGAAGCTTTCTCCATAATATTAGGGTTCCGATAAGCGGAACAATAATGGCCTTTCTTAGCGTTGCCCTCATGGTGGCATTTAGCGAGATGTGGAAAGAAAAGGGGCTCGTTTGGCGTGCAGGTCTGATTGCAGCCCTGATGAAATCTATTTCTCCCAGCGCTATTATTCTGGGGCCGATGGTTGGCATTGCCATGGAAGGGATTTTGCTCAGTATCGGTATTTTATTTTTAGGAAGGAATTTAGCAGGTTATATGATTGGTGGTGCCCTGGCTGTTACCAGTGTGCTTTTGCAAAAAGTAGGTAGGTTGCTAATAAGTTACGGATTTGATTTTCTTAAGATCCTGAACAACATGTTTGTTTATGCCTCGGAGCAGTTGCGGTTCAATTCAGACCGTGGTGTATTGCTTATTATTGCTCTGTTGGGAATTTATGCTGCTGCAGGCATATCAGGATCTCTTTTAGGATTTTACGGTGGTAGAACAGCCAGTAAATTAAGAGAGTTTGCCTGGTCAGATAAGAAATCTGACAGCATGACTCATTTATTCGAAAAATCCAAAAAAAGGTCTTATTCACTAATTCTGCTAATTCTACATCTTGTGGTGATTATAATTGGC
Source organism: uncultured Porphyromonadaceae bacterium (assembly GCA_964465145.1). Classification (GTDB taxonomy): domain Bacteria; phylum Bacteroidota; class Bacteroidia; order Bacteroidales; family UBA12481; genus JAUVKA01. Next base: position 883 of record CAYXJR010000100.1, read on the forward strand.
ATGTACCTGATCAATACCTGCTCTTTATGGATTGTCATACCCTACCTTGTGGTTTACTTTGTCTTCTCCATCATCTATTACAAGGCTGCCATCCGAAGATTAAGAAACCCAACCTTCTGGATTTGGTTTATTGGCATAACATTTCTGGCATCCTATTTTCTAGGGGATTGGCAGGTCGCTCAAGGATTTAACGCTGATGGCCTGCGGGAAGGATTACTAATGAATCTGAGGGCAGCCCTGGTTCTGATAGGGTTTGCGGCTTTAAGCACTGAACTAAAGAATCCAGTTATTAAAGTTATTATGTACAATCGAGGTGCAGCACAATTGTACCAGAGTCTGGAGCTGGCTTTTGGGATTTTACCCCTTGTGCTGGAATCTTTTCCAAAGACCAAAGAATTGGTAAGAAAACCTTTACGAAATATGGCAAGCCTGATTAGTCGGGCAGACGATCTGCTTGTGCATATTACAATGGAAAACAGGTTGAAGTCCAAGGTATTAATTCTTACAGGCGATATCCAACAGGGAAAAACCACCCTACTGAAAAATATCATCGATGAATTACAGTCCAAGGACATCCAGCTTGGAGGATTTTACACAGAAGTTATTCGCAAAGATCAGGAACGGTCGGGATATTCTCTGGTTCCAATTAAATCTGTTGACTCGGTGCTTTTATGCAGTACTGCCCGTGGGACTGGCAATAAAAAATACGGAAAATTCTATTTTAATGAGAAGGCCGTTGAAATAGGCAAAAATACTCTGCTTAAGGCCATTAAAGATGATGTTCCTTTAATTGTTATAGATGAAATCGGACCATTGGAAATGAGTGGGGAAGGCTGGGCTGATGCCATTGATGCCATTTGCCAGGGTTCAGGGATTCCCATGATATGGACAGTTCGGAAATCCCTGGCCGGCAAAGCAGCAAGAAAATGGAAGGTTGGGGAGATTCGTATTGTTGATATCGGAGAACCTCAGGCTGACCAGCACATCCAGAACTCGATCAGGGAATTGTTGGGAAATAAAGGTTAAAGGCAATATTATATTATTGGGAACCGTTCGCTTAAGCGTACCGTCCGCTTGTTACTAATAGCAATACTCTGCTATAAAGTAATAGGGCCCAGCTTCTCCCGAAAGGATGGAACCTGGAACAACTATTTTGATTATTTCCCCTGGGATATGCCATTTCTATCTATTTTTTGGAGGCTTGATTTTGCTGGTGGGCTCTCTGAAAACCCATGGTTGCCATGCTTCCAGCTTTTCCTCCCACTCCTCAAGAGTCCTGGTTGGATAATCAGCTGGCCATCCACCCAACCTAAACTCATCAGTAACCCCCATATCATTGATGTGGTCTCTCCATAAATTAAGGTTTTCCAACAGTTCGGCTTTCACTCTTGAATACTGAGGATCATCAGCCAGGTTGTTTATCTCATAGGGATCATTCTCCAGATCAAAAAGTTCAAATTCGGGTTTGGAAGGAGCCATAAACAGAGCCTGCTCAGGAGAAAGCTCTCCCTTCATATTCATCACGTTTAATAATGCCAGCACAGGATAACTATTTTCTTTGTATTTATTAAACTGGCACCAGGCTCTTTCAGGCATCAGGTTGTGAATAAGCTTGTATTTCTTTGATCGGATCGCCCGCATTGCATCGTGGGTATCATCCATCTTATCCCTTGCGGCAAAAACATATTCACGTTTATGGATAGCTTTCCCAAAAAGATTTTCTCCATGTAATTCATATCCTGGATCAACCCCTGCAGCATCCAGAATGGTTTTTGTTATATCCAGAGTCATAACCATATCATTACTCACTTGTCCCCCGCTAATATGTCCGGGCCATCGAACTATTATGGGAACCTGTATCCCTCCATCGTAAAGGAACTGCTTGCCCCGGGGCATACAACGGCCATTATCACCTATCAGGACGACCATTGTGCTTTCAGTCAACCCTTCCTTATCCAGACGATCCAATACTTCACCGACCTGACGATCAACATTTTGAGCAGCCTCCAATCCATTGGCCCAATCTCTTCTCGCCAATGGAACATCAGGATAATACGGAGGAAGTCGAACATCACTAATATCAATAGGATTCAAAGAATCACGCATCCAAATCCTGTGGGTTCCCCCAAAAGTTATTTGGGCATAGAATGGCTGTCCCTCTTCCCTTTCACTCCAATCTTTGCCCTGGTAAACCGGGCGATCAGGAATAAAATTATAATCAGTCTTTCGCTGAGCCATGAAGCAAGTAAAATATCCAGCTTCTTCTAGCAGATGTGTCAAAGGTTTGATGTTATAAGGTAATGGTTTCTTCTCCCAACCTTCTCCCTGCGTCCGGTGTTGATTGGCCCCAATATAATTCTGATGAAATCCTGTAATCATGGCCGACCTGGAAGGAGAACAGACCGGGGCAGTGCAGAAAGAATTAGTGAACCGAACCCCGTCAGCAGCCAAGTCATCAATATGGGGAGTCTCTATTCCAGGCTCACCGTAACATGATAATTGATAGCCCCAATCCTCCATCATAATCCATACAAAATTCGGCTTTTGATTTGAATTCTGTTTTTCAACCTTGCATCCCATTGAAAGGGATAAAACGACTAGAAAAATGATATTGAGATATCTTGTCATGAGAGGAAAACATTAGGCAACAACATATATAGCAAAGAATAAACCGGGTAACCGGTGACCGGTAACCCAGCGACCGGAGACTTTTTACTTACATATATCCTCAAAACCAATTACTTATCCTTATCCTTATACTTAAGCCATAAGCCATAAGCCTTGGTAAAAAGTATGCCTCAAGCCATAAACTTCAATCCTTATATATCTCCCAACCTCTCAAAAACCTTCCCCAATATCTCCTTGCTGTCCAGGGTCACCTTTGTTCGCCATTCCGGGGAAGAGGGGTAAAACATTTCCCTGAACTGATTATTTATCTTTTCTTTAGTACGATCATTCTCATAACCATGATAAAACCCTTCGTTTTCCAGAATCATATTCTGGAGCGAACGTATGGACCCAAAAGTTTTCTGACTATCGAGGGTTCCGTATTCAAAAACCATGGGATAATAGATTTTGTTATTACCCAATGTTCCAACCCAGTCGGCAAAAGAACCCAATATGGTATAAAAATCATCACTGTCTCCCCAATCAATCTCATATCCGGCAAAAAGATCTTCTACCCCCTGCTTGATAACAGGATCCTTAATTGGGTTCGGGAAGAGGTGCATCTTACCGTTTTCACCATATCCTGTATGCAAGTCTATAGTGGCAATTCTGGTGTAGTAAGCTATATAGCTCTCTAGATAAGGCCTTAATGCCTGAAACTGAGGCTCTAGTTCTTCGCCTCCATAATACAGGCCTTCAGGATACTCATACTGCCCCTGAAGAACGGCCTGACGAAGGACAGGCGTTGATTCGGCAATAATTTTTTGAATAGCTATCAAATGAAAATTTCTATTTCTTGAAGTTGCATGATCAGCTTCCTTCTGTGGATTCAGCATATTGAATAAATTTCCATAGCCTTCATTATTACTATCGTATAAGCTTGGATCAATAGCGCAATTCCGGTTTAAATCGATATTATTCTCGGATACCCTGCGATTATTCTTAAACCCATATGGATTAAGGGCATGGATAAAAAGCAATCCAGTATTGCTCAGAACCTCCTGGTTAATAACTTCCCTTATAGTCATTAATTGAATTGCACTGCCAGCAAAACCCTCTACACCATGAATGCCTGAAGACAGAATCAAAAGATTTACAGTCGTATCCTGCGCTGGAATATAAGCTAAATCAACATACAACTTTTGGCCTGTCAGGCTTGGAACGAGAATTTTGGAAACTTCAACGCCGGAATATGTTTGCTTGAGTTTATATGCCTCTGAAAGAAATTCAGCTCGACAATCCTCATAGCTTTGATTAAAATAAGATACAGCCTCTTGAGAAATCTCTTGCTTAATTTCATCAGGCTTATAGCTATTGTAAGCAGCAAAAAGAAAAATATAACCTGCCACCAAAATGCCCACTATGGACCAAAGAATTATACGTAATACTTTTTTCATGATATTAAAGATTTTGACTGGTTTACCACCTCAAGGTAAGTAAAAACATTAACTAAACCACATCAATACTTATCCTACAGATCAATAAGTGGCTGTTCCCTTATCTTACAACGATTTTTTTAACCCTACTCTCCTGACCGTTATTAACCCGCAGATAATAAATCCCACTACTTAAGGAACCAGTATCGATCTGTTCGTTGTAGCTGTAAACCGACTTAACCTGGTTTCTGTAGACAACCTGTCCTGAGATATTAACCAACTCAAGAATCAGGTCGCTGGCTTCAGCATTGGTGATGCTAACTGTGAACTGGCCGCTGGCCGGGTTAGGATAAACCTTCAGACTGCTGGTCAGCTCGTCGTTGTCAACACCAAGGCCGCGGAAACTCATGTTTAGCAGATAGTCTTACCCACATAATCTTTTAAAGAGTAAATCTTTTGCCTGAACCAGTCACCCGCATCAACCGAGGGGTCTGGCATTGAACTGCTCAAATAGCTGTCGACCATTTCCCAATTACTACCATCAATAGAGATATAAAGGTTCCTCGGACTTGAGTTGGTCCCGGTAGTATTAAAACTTGAATAAGCCATTTCATCCCAGCTGATGACCGGATCATCTCCAGACACTCTAACACCAGGAGTAGTAACCTGGATTGGTACACGCTGATCATCAACCTGATGGCGGTTACGAAGGAACAGTGCGATAGAACCATCAGGGGTCCCTCCCCAACCTTGTGTTGCACTTGGATATACTGATAAGCTGGCAGGAACAGTTCCCGTCCATCCATTACCTATCCACTCACCTGTGCTCCAGGAATTGAAATTATCGCACCAGTCCATGTCAAAAACAATGGCTCCTACTCCCCTTATAGGAATCTGCAGAATCTTCCCGTCTCCATACTCCACAATTAGAAGAGTGTTCTTTTCACCTGCCGAAACAGGACAAAAATCAATTCTTACATCCACCCATTCAGTGGTATCAATTTCAAAGGGTACTTGTTCAGGATTGATCAATTCAAACTCATCGTTGCCTGCTACATCATCAAGATAAAGCGCGGAAATTGTGAGTTTACCCTGACCGTTGTTGCCAATGGATATAATATTGGTACCGCAGTCGCCTGGAACCACTCCGTTAATAACCGGATCGGCAGGTTGAGCCCACATCAAAGAATCATGGCTAAAGATATAATCTTCATCGTTTACCTGAGCATAGATAATTCCATTGCCCAGAAAACATGTCAGGCAAATTATAATAATGTTTTTCATAGTTTTATAAATATACGAGCGAAAAGCACCATTTTCAAAGCCCAAAGACCTTTTTAACAATTCATTCTCAAGGCTCCAGATGATATAGTGATCAACAATATCAATCTGGGCACAGAAATTGAGGCAATCATTTACTATCTGAATCTGCAAAAAGAGGATAAATAAGGATCAATATCCTGTTCCTAAGCATTCCTTATAGAAAAATATCGACCCAAAAGTCCTCGCAGGTTTTTCAGAATCTCTACCTTATCTTCACTATTTTCTGCACCTTGACGGTATCTCCTGCTCTCAAACGCAGATAATAAACTCCGTCTGTTATTTGCCCTGCAATCCACTCTATATGATATTCTCCTGCAGCTTGATTGGCCGAAACCAGGGTTTTGATCTTTTGTCCCGAAAGGTTATAGATACCCAGGTCGACATCATTTTCGGCTGAAAATTTATTCCCGGAATAAGCAGGGATAGTGTAACTAATTTTGGTGGAATTACGGAAAGGATTAGGGTATGCCTTGACAAAGCTAAACTCGACTGGAGAATTGCCAGGATACTGAATCCCAGAATAAAGCTCGCCATAAAGTTCTCTTCCAGGTATATAAGCTTTCCCCTCCACATCAGCCAGGTAAACATTCGCCCAATCAGGACGAGAGGGTAAATTCCCTTCTTCGATTAATTTGGTCCAGCGCTCATCAGTAAGCCGGTCGAAGTCGTCCGTTATGGTCTCATAATAGGACATCACAGGACCAACATAGGCCATCGCCTGGAAATTGTTCGAGGGTGATTCTGCCAGGAAGACTCCGAGGTTAATCCGCCCCACACCCACATGAAGGACGCGGCCTACAACATTACCGGCACAATCCGTTGGTTGTGTGTGGACATCAGCCACCAGGAAGTCAGATTCAAGTGGGTCAGTCGTATACCTGGGCCCGCCATCGGAATCGTATAACAGATCAACATACCAACCGTTGAACTCCGGGCCACTAACGTTTCCCTCAATAAGCATATCGCCCAGGAAACTTTCTTCATCTTCACTCAGTGGCTGACCATTCAATTCCTTCTGAGCTACCTCCTCAAGAATGGCCATACTTTTCTTAACATCCTGGAAGTAGTCGGCTACGCTCTGGTAGGTAGAATACCCATGAATATTCCTAAACACATCAAAGGTTTCTGCCTTCTCGGCAAAAACTGCTATCTGCCTGTAAAAAGCCGGATAAGGTTCAACATAAGCATGCGGGAACATGCACTCTCCTCCATGAGTGTAGGACTGCTTGGCATAAAGAAGATTATCATGTCTTAACTGGGTCCAGGATGCCAACTGGGTGTTTATTTTTTGTTGCTGCCATGCTACAGTCTGCATGAACAATGGAAGTTCATTGTTTTTCCCGGAAGGATTAAGCAGGCGGATGGCTTGCAGCCAATTGTTGTAGAGGGATTCTTCCCAGAAATCATCATCAAAGGCATCCACAAGGTACCGTAAGCCAGCCAATTGAGAGGCATAATTCCAGGTTTCCAACTCCCCTCTTAATAATGGGAGGGCGTTATCATTTCCCAATACAAATATAGCGTCCAGGGGATCCGGCATCATGCGGCATATCTTAGTATCCTCGTAAATAACATTATCATAAACAAGCTTATAAAATATGTAGGAGTCGATGATAAATCTTTGCCCCATCAGACGGTATGAAACTGGTAACGGCGTCGGTTCAAGGGTGTCTGGATTGCCTTTCAAATATCCCGACAGGATTTTTTGCTGGTACTCAGGAGAACTAAGCAGGGCATCCTGGAATGAATCAAAATTGGAATCGTCAAGCAAAAATTCGGGCCCGGTGACTCCAAGATCTCTAACCAGGTTCGAAAAATCTGAAGGGCGCAAATTATCGCTCTCTCCCACCATGAAAGCAATAATTCGGTCAATCTCGCTTATTCCACCCATAGTTTCCGACTCTTCAATCAGTTCATTTAAAAGAAGTGCCGCAATATTCAGGCGTCGCAAACCTTCCCTTGTAAAGCCAGCCTCATACCATTCTTTGGGAGCTTCTGCCAGTACAAATTCCATACGGCCCAACCACATCATACATTTGAAATATCCATGCAATTCCTCATACCTTGCATAATGCCCCCTTATAGTGAACTGGCTGAAATCAAGCAGCCTGTCAATATCCGTGAAAAGCGGCATCGAAACAAAAGCCTCCGATTGGATGGCTTCCCATACCTCATTCACTATTGCTTTGTCGGCAAAATGAGGCTCAGCCAATTTCTTGTCCATCAGAGATTTAGCTATGGTCACATAAAGATCAGCATCAGCAAGGGATGGCTGAAAACGGGGATCACCTCCATATTTATTTATCAAAGAGGGGATACCTGTATAGAGCACATCAATATCTCTTGCCAATTCCGGCTTCAATACCTGCAACTCCATATCCCTCAATAGATTGTCATACGAAATATGAAGAGCATGCAGAATAGCATCTGTCGAAACAAAAACAGGCAAGTCCTTTTGGAAAATATCATCCAGGGCCGGAGTAATTTTATCGAAGCTAAGACGCTCAGAAACCATAAAATGATTCTCCATCAAGAGGGTCAATTCGGATTCTGTTAGATTATATTTTTCGATTATTGAATCCAAAAAGGATATATTTGATATAAGGGTTCCATCCTTAATTTCAGAATATAAGGGAACCTGGGAAGCATGCCTGGCTATAAAGTCTTCGGCATCAAGATTTCTATTATCCTGCAAAAATTGCAGGTACTTTTCCACATTGAAGCCGCTTTGTGCGACACTCATCTGAGGAAAAGTGATTACCAAAATAAGAAAGACCCATATCAAGTGAAAAATGTCTTTTTTCATGGCCGTATTAATTAAAGTGTGCATGACCGTCCTAGCCGATACAAGTTACGGCTATTTATTTTCAGAAGCAAGGGATAAGCGGCTGCTCCCGACCATCAGGATAAATCACCCAAAACTTGTATTATATTGAATTTCTGGTAACTTCAATTATTGTTTCGACTAGTATTGTTTACAACAAGCAGTATTTATGAGAAAACTTATTTCTTTTGGTTTGTATTTCTTCCTTTCGTCAACCCTGTTGTATTCACAGAATACCGGTGTTATTGAAGGCTTGATATTGGATTCAAGAACTGGTGAGCCCCTACCGGCTGCACATATTTTTATCCCTGAGGGGAAAGGGGACCTGGCAGATCAGGACGGAAAATTTCAGCTCACTTTGCCGGTTGGCAACTATAATCTTCATGCTCAGTTCATTGGTTATATAGCGTTTATCAGAAGAATAATTATAACCGAAAACGATACACTAACTTTAAACATTGCATTAACACCATCCATTGAGATACTTGAAGAGGTTGTTGTTACCGCTGAAAAATCAGAACAAAAAATAACTGATGTCAATGTTTCTATGGCAATCCTCAAGCCGAAACAAATTGAACGGCTTAGTACTACCTCCCTTGACAGGGCTTTGAGGCAGGTGCCTGGAGTAGAAATACTGGACGGCCAGCCGAGTATACGTGGAGGAAGCAGCTTTAGTTACGGGGCAGGAAGCAGGGTTTTGGTACTGGTTGATGACCTGCCTCTGATATCAGGAGATGCGGGACATGTTCAATGGAGTTTCCTCCCCATGGAAAACCTTTCCCAGGTGGAAATTATTAAGGGAGCTTCCTCCGTACTTTATGGATCATCTGCATTAAATGGTGTAATCAATCTGCGCTACAAAAACCCTGGGGAGCGGCCAGAAACTTCGGTCAGGCTTTTCTCAGGGTCCTACCTTTCCCCGAAGCGAAAAGAATTAATCTGGTGGGATACCCCACGATTGTTTGCCGGAAGCTCATTTTCCCATTCCAGGAAAGCGGGCAATTTGGGTATTATAGCAGGGGGTTATCTGTTCCAGGACAAAGGATATCGCGAAGATGAATATAAAAAGCAGGCACGTTTAAATGCCAAACTCACCTATCGTTCAAAATCGTTGAGCGGATTGACTTATGGTTTAAATACAAGTCTGATGATGCAAAACCAGGGCGACTTTTTTCTCTGGGAAAATGCAGATTCAGGAGCATACAGGCAAAATCCAGCTGGTACTTCATTTGCAAAAGGATTCAGGATGTACCTGGATCCTTCGGTCAGCTATTATACCGAAAAAGGAGGTAGACACAGCCTGAATACCCGCTATTACAAGACTGTTAACCAAATGCCTGAAAATGAAGATAAAAACAGTCAGTTTTATCTATTACTCGGAGAATACAGGTATCAGAAAAAATTCACGGAAAATATAGGCTGGACTATTGGGACCTCCATTAATTATTCCAGGGTTCATTCCAACCTTTATGGAGATCATTCAAAAATGGAAGCTGCCATGTTTACACAGCTAAGCGCCACCTTTTTTACACGTTTCAAATATAATGCCGGCTTCAGGTGGGAAACTTACAGGCTGGATGAAATCAGTGAAAACTCAAGGCCAGTTTTCAGAACGGGCCTGAATTATCAATTGTTTTCGCATACTTTTCTTAGATTATCAGCAGGCCAGGGTTACCGGTTTCCTTCCATTGCCGAGAAATTTACCGCTACTCAGGTTGGCGCCCTCAATATTTTCCCCAACCCCGAATTGAAGTCGGAAACGGCCTTCAGCGCTGATGCAGGACTGATACAAGGATATCAGCTGGGATCTTTGAAAGGATTTATTGACCTGTCACTTTTCCGCAGCAAATATGTTAATATGATTGAATACACCTTTGGAGTGTACATTCCGGAAGGTGTCATCATACCAACACTGGAACATGTTGGTTTTAAGGCATTAAATGTGGGTCAGGCACAGATAACAGGACTTGAAGTGATTGTTAATGCAGAAAAAAGTTTTGGGGAATTTATTTCCACCATCCAGGGTGGATACACCTATATAAATCCCATCGATCTGAGTATTGATAAGGACAGCACGGCGAGCAACTTCCTAAAATACCGGTTCCGGCATTCGTTGAAGGCTGATATTTCTGTCGAATGGCGCAGATGGGCCCTTGGGGCTAATCTGATTCACAACAGTTTTATGGAGCAGGTGGATTCTGTTTTCGTTGACCCATTATTCGGTAACATGATTCTGCCCGGGTACCCTGAATACCGACGGAACAACCAGAAAGGATATACAACTGTTGATCTGTATTTTTCGAGGGATATATTGAAGGAGGCTCAATTATCCCTTATCTGCAAAAACCTCTTCAACGTGGAATATATGGGCAGGCCGGGAGATATCCAGCCTCACAGGAGTATTACATTACAATTCCTTTTAAACCTTTAGAAGAAATATTACCGGCTTTTTACCAGTCGTCCTTTCAAAGATCCCTGCTCCCTGATTATTGCATAGGAGTAATATCCGGGTGGGAGTGACCCTCCATCATAATTAAAATAATTAAGCCCTGAGGCAGATATTATCTTTTCCCTGTAAATTATCTTTCCCAGCATATTGAAAATAACCAGTTCTGTTTCACCAGTTGAAGGCGATATGAAACCTATCCTGGTGGCGGATTCAAAAGGATTCGGGTATGGATTTATAAGGGCAAAATCCGGGCTGTTTTGATAATTTATTGAAGTTGAAGGCTCAATTATCATGAATACTGAGGTGCTGTCTGTTTGAGCCGGCAGTGAAATTAAGGTCGTAAAAACCATAATAAACGGAGTGACAGTAATTTTTAAATAATATGTACCTGATTGTAACGGCACACCGGATATAGAAACACAATAGGCCTGGTTAGGAAAGAACTCCATGTGCTCAGAAGAATAATTAATCCCGGGGGGAAGATTTCCTACGGCATCCAGCCTGATTTTCACCAGCCCGATAACATTTTGTTCAAGAGCAGCGGAATCCGGGGCGATTATTGTAATGTGTTCCTCATAAGCCTGTCCAACTGTTCCCGTTGCCAGTACCGCAGGGCAGATCTGTCCTGGTTCATTAATATCAATGCAGTTCTCAGTATCCGGAATACACTGGGAGATAGTTTGATAGGGATGACCGACAAGCACCAGGAGGAAGATCATACCACGGACCAAAGATTTACATAATCGAATTGTTTTCATTTTTCTAAGATACGACCTATCAGTCAGATATTATCTGCCGGAGTAGAAAATAATTTAAGCAGACCATTCAGGTATTCCTATTAACATTCATATAATAAACCTATTAAACGACAGAAATCTTTCAAAGGGGGTTTATGCCCTTTGAAAGATCTGGATAAAGATTTTGGATACTTACAGGATCTAATTCCTAATTTTCAAATGAAAAACTAAGACCTACAGAAACCAGCCACACACTTTTATCATAGGTTTCAGTGACAGAAATAGAATTTCCACCAAGATTATGTGGATAACCTCTAAATCCATCTGCATACATAGTATAAAAAGCACCAAGATCTATATCAAGTACAGGTAAAATACTGATACCAAATCCCCCACCAAAACTGTTGGTATCAAGATCAAATCTTTGGTCGCTCTGATAAAGATCGTTTACTCCGGTTTTGGTCATTAACCAACCAGCACTCAGACGAAACTTATCGGTAATACCATATTCAATTCCGAGAGCATATTCAATGAAGTTCTTATCGATCATTGCCACTTCCGAATCCAAACTGCCGTCATAATCAGTGTTCTTATCGAAGTAATAATGGATTCCCGTTGAAATCAGTACTTTATCAACTGGTTTTAAGCTGGCTCCAACGACAAGTTGTGCCGGCATATCAGCAACAACAGCAGATTCACTTACGAACATTCCTCCTGCATCTTTTCCGTCAATTACAGTAGTTGCAAGTTCGAGTTTAGTCTTGAATTCATATTTCACCGCGAGGTTAATCATATCATTGGGCGCAAAATTTAAACTGACAATCGGGGTAATACCAGTACCTTTTCTTATAACATCAGCTTCCAGGTCAGTTTGAACATCTAAGGCACTTGCTGTACCTTGTAAGGAAAGGACATTTGGATTAGTAGGACCTACAATTGGTATTAGTACCCCTGCGATTAATCTCAGATAATTTCCAGGAGTTTGAATGCCGCCATATATTGTAGGAGCGTCAATAGTAACATCCTTAACATGTCCTTGATAGGTATTTTTGGCGCTTACATACCGTGCACCGATTGCCAGGGACAACATATCACTAACCTCATAAGAAACATTGGCCTGATAACCAAAATAGATCGAACTGACCTTGAAAAAAATATCTGAGTGATAGCCGGAAACATTTCTGAATCCGGGATCAGGAGCACCCAAACCTACAATCGTTGCATCCAGTGGAGCAAGCTGAGATTGCAACATAGGAACCAGGTCAGCAACCATTATCTCAAAGGAAGGCAAGCCATCCGCAAACTCTGCTCCGCCGCCTCCGCCTATCGGATTAAAGCCAAATGAAATGGCTATTTTCCCCATCTTATAAGCTCCGTAGAAACTAGGAAAGAATGGGGCTTTAACGATCCCTGTATAATTAAAGGTTGGATCACTAAGGAACTGATAATTGTTCCCAATAGTTTGAGTCTGATTAATGGTTTGGTTGTTAAGTGAAAGATAAAAGCCATCCTTCAACCTGGTTAATCCCGCAGGATTGTAATATACGCCATCAATTCCCAGTGTCGCATCCCTACATTGAAATCTGGTAAACAGGGCACTTTGATTTGTGTTTGTTACTAATCCACCAGCAAATAGGCCGGCGAATGAGGAAAGGCCAATGAATAAAACAAATATTTTTTTCATTTTTTAAGGGTTATGGTTTATCCAAAAATATATATATCTATTTTAATAACCTAACCTGGACAAGCCAGAACCAAAAAGGAATAAAGTTGTAACTTTTCACTA
>CAYXJR010000101.1:0-13819 GCA_964465145.1 uncultured Porphyromonadaceae bacterium
TCCGGGTTATCAAAATCATCACTTCTGATATTCTCTTTGATATAGGAATAAAGATCACCCACTGCATTATAAAATACATTTCTAAGATAGTAGATGATATTCCTTGCTTCATCCAGTGGTGTTGGTTTTTTAGCATTTATTAAGGAGGTCAGGCCCAACTGCTGCAAGCTCATGTCTATTTCATCAATTTTATTGTCTGCTATGAGCGGGCTCAATCTCGTGATAATATCCAATACTGAAGGTGGATAGAACTGTGTAGGATGGGCTGTAAATACTATTCTGGCACTAAAGCTCGACAATTTTTCAGCTATTCTATCACTGCTTTTTTTACTTTCTAATAGTTGAAAGAAATTTTTTATAGAAAGATCATTGCCCAATTCCTGAAGATTTGGAAAAGCGGCATCTTCAACACTATCATAAAGCACAACCTGCCTTTCGACATATTGGATGACTTTAAACATAAAATCGATTTTGTCTTTTTCTGCCTTCAGGTTCACATAGTTATGAAAAAATGAATCAAGAATTTCAAGTGGATCTTGTCCGGATTCAAGCCCTTGTCTACAAGTATCGTGCAGTAGTGGAATCAACATTCCAATATTACTTTTCTTGCTGTAAGGCAGATTCAGGAAGAGGCTGTTGTAAATATTAAACTTGGTGTAGACCAGCTTTTCAAACTCTTCTAATCTTTTCGATTGATCCATAAATACAGGCTAATTTGGTTTTGAAGTAAGTTTACCTAAGGTAGGGATTATTATTGTCAAAGAAGATTTTAATGAATATCCAATTACCAATTTTAATTTTTGTTACTCCCCCATCCTTGTCATTACCACTACATTATGAGGATGAGTTGTTGTGCATTTTAATTTTAATTTTAATTTTTTATAAATGATGCAAATGGAGTGATTCAAAAGCAGAAGTGAATCATTTTGTCAGGTTTCAATATTCTTCCCACTATTAAGATGTTATTAAAAAATTGTTGAATTAATAATCTAAATAATATGAAACCGTTACGAATAATTACAGCTAACAACTATTTTTTAGGTTATTTTAGAATCAATTCACTTTTTTGATCTGTTAAACAATAACCGGAGAAAACGGGAAAAATTTTCTACTCCCTATATCCTGACTACAGATTAACAAATATAAGTTTATTCTTTTCCTGATTTCATTCTTTCTAAATGCTTCTTCATTATGGCAGCAGGTTCTGTCAAGATTCCCGAAGGGGCCTATTTCTGTCAGATTCAGGCTGGAAGATACACCGGAGTGAAGAAAATGTTATTTCTAAAATAAAAGAGGATTAAATGGAGGATTCTAATACTATTCCTTTTTTTTCTGGTTTTTTATCGACGTACGTTTATTGACAAAATTCAAATGTCCGCCATTAATAATCTGCTCATGAGTAATAGATAGCTTATCCAGCACTTCCTTGTTATTGATTGCCAACACAATCTGAAAAGGGATATTCGCTGAATAAAAGTGCAATAATTTGGAACTGAATTATATTAACAGTAAATTTATTGAGGTAATCAAATAGACAATTACATCTTAAATAACAATTTCGACCCGTGTAATAAGAAAGGAGTTAATTTATGGCAGAAAATAAAAATTTGGGATTTTTAAAAATTGTTTTGATAATCTATGCCATTGTTTGTTTAGTATATGGTTTAGGTTTTTTCTTTTTCCCTGATACTTTAGTGAATATGTCAGGTGGAGACCCAGTGTATCATGGTTGGCTTCGGTGGCCTGGTGGAGTTATAGTTGCCGTTGGAATTGGAACAATCCTTGTATTTCTTAAGCCTAAAGGGCAAGGTATTTTTGTCACAACAATAGCTTTAGCTTGCCTTTTTACTGGTATTGCCTTGGTATGGGCATGGCTTACAATTGAAGAAGGATCTAACGTATGGTTCACGGCTATACCAGCAATTGTTCTTCTGGCACTTTCTGGTCTCTTATGGTGGAGCCGACAACTGGCGAAAGACATTTTATATTCTGATTAAAACAGAGAATCAGTATTCTTAACTAATGATCTTTCAAATGATTATTTATTTTACTTGATTGTATTTTGCACTCAAGAAATTTCGGGTCGAAATTGTTTTTATTTATATCTGAAGATAGTCTGTACACGGGCAAAAACTCGCCATACTAAGACCTTTAGCATCCAGATCAGGCCTAAGCCGGGGGCAATACTTGACCACTTCAAGAACTACGGTACAGAGAAGTATTTTTTCCCCAATATTCTATGATTTTCATGACACACCGATTCGTCAGAAGGAGAGAATAAAAACCGCATTAAAAAAAGTTAATGAATTCAGTAACGATGTTCTGAGCATTGCCAGTGAACATTTAGATATTGAATAGGGCTCTATCTTTCATTTTTTTCATTCTCCTACATTGACAGAGTCAAGGATCAAAACAGCAACTTTTTAATAAGCTTGGGGAATAACCTAAGCTAGATAACCACCTAATGAATTTCAGGTATCTCCAAGTCACTTCTCTAGTCGTAGTCCTTTGTAAATCAATTTAATTTAACTTAATTTGCGTTAATTAATAACAATCGCTCAGCACTAAATAATAATAATAGCACAGCGCCAAATAATAGAAACAATACAGGAATAGATGGCAACACCAGGAGAAAAATTGGCCAAATCCTTAGAAAAGCTGAAAGAGCTTCAGGATAATGGGATTATAGGTATCAAGGCAAGTGACCTGTCCAGAGTGCATAGAGAACGACTTGTGGGTAATGGATTTATACGTGAAGTATTAAAGGGTTGGTATATATCTACTTCCAATAAAGAACAACTTGGGGATAGTACTTCCTGGTATGTTTCATTTTGGCGATTCTGCGCGCGATACCTTGAAGATCGGTACGGAGATGACTACTGTATATCTGCAGAACAATCGTTGATGTTGCACGCTGGCAATAATTCTGTACCTAAGCAACTGATAATAAGAAGCACAAAAGGTAATAATCTACCAACTGGGTTACTTTTTGGTACGTCCATATTTGTCATGAAATCACCTCTTCCGGATAAGACAGAATTTGAAGAATGGAATGGTGTGCGAATGGTAAATTTACCTTCATCAATAGTACATTGTGCTTCTTCATTTTTTTCTAACCAATCTACTGATGGACGTACGGCCCTCATGATGATTAAAGATGCTTCTGAATTGCTTAGCATACTTTTGGATGGAGGACATTCCAAAATTGCTGGAAGACTTGCCGGAGCCTATAGAAACTTAGAACAAAATAAGATTGCAGATGATATTCTTAAGACTATGAAATCTGCAGGGTATGATGTTAGAGAAAAAGATCCTTTCGAAGAACCGACAACAATTAAATTGATAAAGAAACATTCCTGGAGCATATAGAAGAACTCTATACTACAGATGCCTATCATTCTCTATCGATTGAAAAATATACAGTTACTCCAGCATTGATTGAACGTGTACGATCAGGTGAATGGGATGTGGAAGGCAATGAAGAGGATAAAAAGCAAAAGGACACCATGGCGGCTCGTGGATACTGGCTAGCGTTTAAAGCAGTAAAAAAGAGCATCCATAAAATCTTGGATGGAAATAATGCCGGCAAGGTGGCGGATGCAGAACACGGTGATTGGTACAGAGAGTTATTTGGACCAAGTGTTACTGTGGGATTATTAAAGCCATCTGATTTGGCAGGATATCGGAACCATCAGGTTTATATCGGACAATCCAAACACACGCCCGTCAATAAGGATGGTGTACGAGACGTAATGCCATTACTATTTGAACTTTTGGAAGCTGAAAAACATCCTAGTGTACGAGCAGTTTTAGGGCATTTCATTTTTGTCTATATACATCCATACATGGACGGTAATGGACGAATGGGACGGTTTCTTATGAATGCAATGTTGGCTTCCGGTGGATATCCCTGGACAGTGATCCCAGTTGAAGAAAGAGATAATTACATGAATGCTTTAGAAAGTGCCAGTGTAGATCAGGATATAAAGCCATTTGCTCAATTTGTTGCGTGGTTGGTTGAAGCCGGACTTAAAGGAAATCCTATTGCAAAATTGAACAAATAAAGAAGCGAATAAATACCGTTTGAAAACTGCACAGGCTACCGGTTAAAAACTGCACAGCTTATCAAATAGTTAGATAGGTAAGCGGAAAATATTATTCAAAAAACCCTCTCCTAAAAATCTGGAAGCAATTGGTGAGATAAGCAGTGTGTTTATACAAGCATTAAAAGAAATTGGAAAAAATAAAGCCACTGATAATGAAATATATAAGATCATTTCATTATTAAAACAAGAAAAGTCAATATTAGCTGCGTCCTAAAATGGTAACGCTACAAAATCTTCAAAAAATAACGGCGCTTAACATTTTGTTTATTTCATTGATGGTATCTGTGTTTGCGTTTTGTCTACAAAGCTGTTAGGTCTTCCTTCGTTCGACACTGTCAGCTTACGCAACTACCACGAAAACATACAGTTTACCATTAGCAACCCACTTGGACAAAGTGAGAATTCAATAATCTAATGCAACAAATCGTGAATGGATAAATGATACAACAACAATAAAAAGTCCTTATTAAAACAATCCATTTCTTTATGGTTTGACAATTTGAAATCATAACATTGCAACCTTTGTTTACATTTCACGTAAACAAAATATGGTTTTATTTCCGATTTACGGATACTTTTCGTAAATTTGGGAATGGTAATTGAAGAAGTTAAGACTGGGAATATTCTTAATGTCGAGATTCTCCGGGTAGCTGATCGTGACTATGCTAGAATAACTAAGAAACGCTTCTGGTTTAACTGGAAAGAGGAAAAAGACCAGGAAGTCTACAAGCTTTAAATACAAGGGACTGAAGAAATTCTTGGTTTAATGTCATTAGTAGACATAAAAAAGGAATCTCGCATTGAAATTAGACTATTAGCTGTTTCAGCTGAGAATAGAGGAACTGGTAAAACATACGAGCATATAATTGGCGATTTAATAGCGTTTGCATGTAAATACGCATTAAGGCTATATGGTGAACTAGCATGTGTTTCTCTCATACCAAAAACAGAAATAGTTCAGCACTATATTAATAAGTATGGAATGTATGAAGCAGGAGTAAGCCTGTGTTTAGATGGAATAGAGTTAATTAACTTGATAAAAACGTACGATCATGACTAACAAGAAGGAAAATATAGAATTAGAGGAGTTCAAGTATCTGATAGATTCTAGAAACTTATCTGATAAGAAGAGAAAGGAAAATGCTAATGCAATCTTGAAAGCAAGAGCATTTAGGTTAAGGGAAAGGTCTAATCATGATATTATTTTAGCCAAGCTCATGCAACTCAAACTAAAAATGGAAGAGTTTCTGAATTCTCCTAATTATGATATACAAAATCCTTTCTCATACTTTTTAAGGATGTATGTCGATACTATTTACGACAAGAGAAAGAACTTTGCAATTGATATGAGTATTAACCCATTATTGCTGAGTCAGGTATTGAATAATCATAGAGATCCACAAGAGAAGTTTATGTTGAGATTAATTGTTCATTCTGAGAATTCATTCAAGGCTGTGTGTGAGTTTGATCCAAAAACATGGTATCGCATTTTTTATAAAGAAAAAGTGGACAAGTTAATGTCTACTCAAAAAGATTGGAGAAGTTCAGTTGAGAAGTTCGTGACAAATAGCATACTTGAGACAAACCATTGACTGGAAAAACCGCATAGGTTGATCAGTTCCCGCCATTTGAGGTTGACCTGTTCCAGATGAGGTTGCTTAACGTAGTTCAAGGCTTCTCTGAAAGTCGCATCGTTGTTGAGATATGGATGGCCAATTAATTCCGGCAGCCGTTGATAAACGGGATCGGCGAGAGGTGGTCTGAAAGGTCCGGTGGAGATTGGTTTTTTGGGCGTTTTGTCCAGTATGACGACCATACCAACACCATAAGACCGCCAGAAAAACACTAACTTCGGACTGTAAAACTTGACAACAGAATAAATGAATAACCAAAACCTTATGAAAAGATTTCTGATAGTACTCCTGGTTTTACTCTCATATACAAGTCTTGCACAAGACAATTTCACCGATAGCCTGAAACAAATCTTGAGTACTGAAATTGCAGATACCACACGTGTCCTTTTACTGAGAGATTTAGCATTTAGTTATTCTTATTCATGGCCGGATTCAGCGCTTTTCCATGCTCAGCAGGGGACTGCTCTTGCCAGACAGTTTTGAAAAATTGAACCAGCTGGATTCGGCCCGTATATACACCAATCAGGCTTATGAGCTGGCTGTCAAATATAATATTCAATATATCTTAGGAATAGCTCTAAATAACCTTGGCAACATCCACTCCAAAATGCAGCAGGGCGACATTGCCATAGGGTATTACCGTCAAAGTCTTTCAAAAGTATTTTCAATAAACGATACTGAGGGTATTTGCGAAACTACTTTAGGTATGGCAGAACTATTCAGAAAAGCCGGACAGGCAGATTCTGCCCTTTATTATTCCCGTTTGTCGCTGGCTACAGCTGATGAGGGAGGCTTCACAAAACCGTTGCTTAATGCCAGCTCTTTTTTAACAAATTATTTTAAAGGTCTGAACCTTCTTGACAGTGCCTATCATTACCAGGAAATAACCATTGCTGCAAAAGATTCCCTGTTCAGTCAGGAAAAAACGCGGGCGGTGCAAAACCTCAGCTTTACCGAACAACTACGCCAGCAAGAAATCGCAGAGGCAAACCAAAAAGCGGAAGAGGAATGGAAATCAAATATTCAGATGATGGGAATCGGAACCTTTATCACATTCTTTTTTGGCTTGTTGTTCGTGTTCAGCAAAAGAAAAGCAAATCCAAAATTCATCAAGTTCCTGGGGTTGCTCGGGCTGCTTTTGTTGTTCGAGTTTATCTCCCTGTTTCTTCATCCATATATTGCAACCTTCACCCACCATACGCCAGTCCTCATGTTGCTGATATTGGTCGGGGTTGCATCGATGCTGGTACCGGTGCATCACAAATTGCAGCGATGGGTAAAAGAAAAACTGGCTCAAAGAACTATGAATAGCTCAATAGTAAAAGGGATTCAGGTACCGAAGGAGGATAAAATCTAAACATTGGCAGAATTAACAGACACAGAAATCAAGTAGAAATGCATTACTTATCAGGAACAATAAATCCTAATATTTGGGGTCTAACTGTCCTTTTTTTCTACGGATTTTTCACGCAACGTACCGAACGTCCTCCATAATAATAATACCTGTGCCTTCCGATTCCGGCATCGAGGTGGGAGAGGCTCCTGAACCACGCCTGCGTTGCATTATAAGCCGTTGCGGTCCAGAATGCCGCAGCTTCACCTTTTGTCAGACTGCAGAAACCTGTCGTGCGATCATGGCTGCCACCGGGAAGGGCTGTAAAACCGGATGAATCTGTTGCCCCGAAATTAGGTTCGGCCCAGTGGGCGTAACCGGCTTCCTTCAGTTTGCCCCCGACATCACCGGAATAACGCCAGCCGTCTTTTTGGGTTTCCCCCTCACTCATGCCCAGGTATTGCTCCATAACCGACCATTCCTGGTCACCGGGCAAATGCCACCCTGGCGGACAGACTCCCTGTCCTCCGACCAGGGCATCACCGGTGCTGGAATCGCCATCCGTGGCCGCCGGCCAGTTATACCAGACGCCAACGGCAGCGTATGCCGGGGTTGCTTTGGCCTCACTGACGCTTTCACCGTCGTATCCGCAAACGTAATAGCATTTCTTTACAGGCGAGGCCGTATCCCGGTGAGTGACCTCAGGCAGATAGGCCAGGTTTTCTCCCATCCATACCTGGGTCCCTATGGTCAGATACCGGTATTCGCGGTTATCCCGGCTATCGGTAAAAGTGCCTGTCGGAGGAAAGTCTTCCGGGATGTCGCAACCGTTGTCACAAGCATTAAATGCAAATAACAACATCATTAAAATGACAGGTACTAATCTGAATATTCTTGTCTGATTATTCTTAAACATTTCATTATCTGATTATTAGATTTTGCCAAAATTAACTCCGCTCACGGAGGATTAGTCCAGTAAGTTACAACTTAACGACGAGATTATCACCCCCTCTTTTCTGACTAACGTTACACAAGTAATAACGATGATTTAGCAATTGATTTCATGTATTTACAGTCAAGTGATTCTCTGTTGATCATAATACTATATATTGGCAGCAAAATTAAAATGCTGCCAATTTTTAGGGTTTGATTTCGGTAAAGAGAAATTGTCTCTTATGTAAGTAGAAGTATCAGCCTACTGGATATACTACACTGTATAGAATCCAACATTTGACAGTAATGTTGTTTTACTGTCAAATATTTGCGATTCGTGCTTCTTCCCTGTCAGTCTGTAATTCAATCATGAGCCATTTATCTCTGATTGAATTATTTCATATAGAGCATCAGTTTCTCAATATTCTTTTTCATCGTTTATTCTCTCTTGTCAAGTATTTTGCACAAAATACTTGACATTTCACAAGTGGTACTCATTTAGTATTGGCAAAAAACGGCATTGAAGAGTGTACGTTGTTTTCAAGGAGTACTTACTTAATCTTCTCGAACTGTCGTAGTTGTTTGCCAATTCTTCGCCATACGTCTTTGAATAATGGTAAGTCCTTAATCTGGTGGCTCAGGTTGTCTTTCCAGGCATTTTCGTAGATTTTTTGTTTCCCAGTAAGCTTTTCGATAAATTCTGCAGGAATATGTCCTTTATGTGCAGCCTTCCGCTCGAATTCGTAATAGACATCTTGCAATTTAATGCCTTCAATATCTGTTAAATAGTCAAAATCGTACAAATCTCTAGGAACTGTTCTACCCATTATAACAACCATGAAATGATATAGTCCTTTTCGATTTGCTGTGGCCTAACACCTTCTTTATTAGAAACCTTATGTATTATTTTAGAACTAATCATGTGTATATGGAATTTATGATCGTATCGGTATCAACATTTATTTTCAAACCAAATATTGAGTCTTTACTTCCCTGATCAGGGGCAGATGTATCTAACAATGAATAGCTGGATCCTACTTTTTGTAATATTCCTTCATGGTATGCTGTCCATGGAATATCAACCAGGTCACATATGAATAGATAACGCTTTATAGCCGCCTGACTCTCGTTTTGTACGAGGTACTTTAACAATTTTTCAAGGCTAATCTTATCCTTTGTCTCGTAGATCGCCTTTCCAACTTCAACCATCCCTCCACATAGATGTGGCCTGGTAACAGCATCCACTATCGTCTTCTCTAAATCACTAACCATCACTTTATTATATTGGTCTATCCAAGTGCTCTCATAAGCAAAAAATCGAGTGGAAGTGTGGGTCACAAACTGGAATTTGATTCCTTGAATTTTTCTTGATGATGAGGTAACCTGATGATTGGTAACGATTATCTCTTTAAAGCTAGGCTGAGTAATTAGTCCATGAACCTGCATAGCAGAATAATACCCTATATAGTACTTTCTACCTTGCATAATATATTTAGCTACCAGATGCCAATCCGGAATGTAATTGTCAGAATCTGCACTAGTAGGTACAATGTGATATAAACCACGACTCAACTTGATTAACATTCCTTTATCCACCATTCCTGAAAGAACTTTCGATAAATATATTTTATCTATACGAAAATATTTTTTCACAACATCTTGATATGAAAAACATTCCTGGTCATCGCCAGAAAACGTTTTTATTATATCCCAACTAAGTTCACTTCTCATATATCAGATATTATTTACCCTGTTATTGTATATTAATAGACAATACAAATGTAATAAACATCTTTTAAATAGTCAATTATTAGTGCGTTGTTGAGATATGGGGGGTCAATTAATTCCGGCCGCCGCTGATAAACTGGATCGGCGAGAGGTGGTATGAAAAGTCCGGCGGAGATTGGTTTTTTTGGCGTTTTGTCCAGCGTAAATCATGCGTATAAAAAAAGAGGTCATCACGAACCTCCTTATTACCAATGTTGTCCGACCAGGGCTTCCCGATACGCTGCGCTATCGGGATAAACTCCCCCGGACTCTTCTGAACCAAAATCAGATTCAGGGTTGTCTCAAATGTTATAAATTTTTGTAAATCATTTGATTGAGAAATAGGGTTCGTCTCAATTGTTATCAGATATAATCAGAAATGGGGTAGAATCTGGCAGGAAATCTGGCAGGTTTTTGAAATGAGAAACATGAAAGAATATTAGAGCAATAATTCAATTCTGCTGATTAATTCAACTGTATGAAGGTTATGCAATGACACACTATTGAAAAAAAAGGTTATTTTTATAGATACTATGATACCCTATTGAAATCCAAAGCTGTATTTATTTTGATTGCTATCCTGTTATGCTCATGTTCACAAAAGAAAACAAGCATCCAGGTAGTTGACTTATCAACACAATCTGGTGGACGAATACTTCACCTGAATGAACTGATGTCAGACATTCGGGTAGTAAGGTTGGAAACTAAGCCTGATGCATTGGTGCCCCAACGGTATATGAGTTTTGTTGGAAAGAAATATATTTTAATACTTAGTGATAATTCTATTTTGCAGTTTGATAATGAAGGGAATTTCATCAGAATACTAGCCAAGCGAGGCAAGGGCCCTGGGGAGTTTTATGGAATTTTTACTTTCGATGTAAATGAGGATGAATCCAAAGTTTATATACACCACTGGGGAGATGCAAAACGTATTTTAGGATATCACCTTGAAACCGGAACGGCCCTACCGGTAATTAGCCTGCCTAACCGGGATTTGAGTACATTTATTCTTCTTGAGGATCATGTATTGGGTGTATGTGGTCGATCTTCCAATTGGGAATTATTTACGATTTCCTTTGAAGGGGAATTACGTGACACTTTACCTAATCTGAACCCCAAATCTTATAGAAGTTACGCAGGAAGAGGGAAATATTTAAAACGATTGGACGGAGAAATATACTATATGAATGAATTGTCTGATACCTTGTATCGAATTGATGGCGTTCACAAATCAGCAATATCATATTTCAAAGTTGATAACCAGTATGATTTTGAAACCAAACTAAACGGGAATTTATTACAAATTTCTAATCAGTTGAGAAACAAAATCATACTCACGGTTATGGAAATGCATACCGAACAAACAGCTGATGGGGTATCTACCGAGATTAAAAATAAAACCCGTTTCTTATGGGAAAAGAAAGCGGAGATAGTAGATAACCTGTCTGGTTTTTATCACGATTATTTTGAGATGGAAGTTGAAGATTTTTCAATAAGTAATCGAGGGGAGGTCATTTACATAGAATACTCACCACTGGAGTTTAGGGACTTGCTGTCAACAGCTCAGAAAAATAAGGAATTATCCCCCAAAAAGGCTGTGAGGTTCAAAGATTTGGATGCAACAATATCAGAATATGATAATCCGATATATCTAATTTCTGATTGGTAAAGGCCCGATCACATCTTATTTAGTTATTAGGATTTTATGTTGATTGGACATTCTGCTGAAAGAGGGGATGTTCTGGCGGGCTTATGAGCGATCAGCCTACCGTTATATCAAACTCATTCAGGAATACCGGGTGATGATGAGGCACTACAACAAACGCTCATTGATCTCAAAAGCAGACATATAATGTTGGGTCCTGGCAGAATTCGCATGGTTCATCATCTCAACAATTTTGTCAGATGAGATATTGGATCGTTTCAGGGTGTTCGTGCTTGGCATTTGATGTGGTGCATCCATTTCATTTAAAATAAATCCATTGATAGTAGTGAGATCAGGTTTGTCCAATTTTAAAAACCGGTATTAACCCCGTATATCTTGGACAATTTACCCAAATCAGTTATAGCCAAAGTCCCTCCTTTGCTAAAGGAGGGATTTAGGGTGGATACTGTTGTCCGACCAGGGCTCAAACCCGGACTCTTCTGAACCAAAATCAGATTCTGAAGTGTCTCAAATGTGATAAATTGTTGTATATCATTTCATTGAGAAAGGGTGTTTGTCTTAATTGTTATCAAAAATGATCAGATATAGGAGATAATCTGGCGAATAATCTGGCAGAAAAATTGTGGATTTTGAAAAATGTTCTCTGATCCAGTTCATTATTCAATTATAATCGATGGATAAAAATCTTTTGAATATTCTTCTGGTCTCCACATTCAGGGTCGTAGTTGGTTTGTAATCCAAAATTCTGCTTCCATTTCTGAAGGAGCAAGCGGCAGATTATTTTGTTTTCTTATTCCAGCAGGTTCCAATACCATATCAAGATATTCTCCATTCACTCCTGTTTGGTTTATATGGTGTGCGAACTCTTGTATGAAGATATATTTGAATAGTGTTTGATTTTGTGAATTAATTTCTATTTGTCATCCGTCACTCGTCATTTGTCTCTATTCTTACTTTTGGCTTTTAGCCTTACTACCACAACTACCGGATTATCCTCAGGATCCAATTTTTTGCATAAGTCCCTGAGTTTTTCTGTAACCGGGGTAGTTTGTTTTTCATAGTAATAAGTGATCTCACCATGAGCCAGGTCTATGAATCTTTGCGCATTATGAATCTCCAGATACTTATTCTCTCCAGCTGAGCCCATTGGCCAAGATGGTAGACCCCCGTCAAGGTCATTCATCAGTCCGTACATATCTCTGGTATTGGTTGTTTCCGCCAGTACTCTACTTGCTCGAATTTTACCAGAGGTTTTATCATAAACAAAGTAACGCGATGTACGTTCATGCATCCCTCCTATAAAAAAGAATTGGTTAGTTTCCCAAATTTGTCCAATATAGGTAGTTGTCCAAAGCCCGGAGTTTAAGTCAAAATAGTCCTCATCCGAAGCTGTTTCTTTTCCTTGATTGATGCTCCACAATTTAGTCCATTCGTTTTTCCCATTGAAACCAACAACCTCTCGAAAAGGCGGTTCAATAAAGTGAAGTTCATCATCTACAACTCCTAACGAAAGGGCGATTGCCCAGATAGCCCCGGCTCCGGGTTTAAAACCATCGTATAATGGAACTTCTTTGGTTATTATTCCATTCTGATCCAAATACTGAATGGAGGCTTCCTCAGCTTGTTCTCTGGGAGGCAGGTTAAGTGCCACCAGCTGGGAATTATCCAGTAAAACAATACGACAGACAAATGGGCCGACTTTGGATTCATGAAGAAAAGTACCATCGAATCTGTATTTGATTAACTTTTTTTGAGCAGTATCCAGAATCCATACAATTTCAGCAGTACAATCTGTCAACACTTTAACATATTTATATTCTCCCGGTCCTTGCCCATACGAGCCTAAATCAAAGAGGTACTGGCCAGAAATGTCAAACACTTTGATATCAGACTCATAGGGGATAACGAAAATCCGATTTCCGTCAATCCGGGCCCGAACATTTCCGGCATCCGGGATCATACATGCTTCTTTTGTCTCCAATGCAATATACTCGATCGATTCGGCGACCTCGGAGAGCCTCACCACATCCTCGGAATCCCAAAGGCCGCTAAGATCAATAATGTTGGATTCCTGGTTGGCAGGGGGATTGTTTTGACAGGAGATGAGAAGGAGTAAGATAAGGAGGGTTAAGATGTTGGTTTTCATTGTTATCAAGTTGTCTGGTGTTTAGTCTCAGCAAATTTCGGCCAGTTCTTTGCTTAAAGGTAAAGGATACTTTTAAGTATTCAAACCAATAATTTTATCAAACTTCCTGTAATATGAAGTGATGGCCTTCCCCAAATGCGTGATAAAGTATGAAATTGTCTGGCAACAAAAAAGTCGCAAAAAAAGCCCCTCCTTGTTTTAAGGAGGGGTTGGGGTGGATGCTGTTGTCCGACC
>CAYXJR010000102.1:0-13798 GCA_964465145.1 uncultured Porphyromonadaceae bacterium
TAAAATTTATCACCATCCGAAGGCGAGGTAAACTAATGCTCGATCGGATATCGAGCCTTCCGCAAATATACCCGCCGATGGACGGTTGAGAAAAGCATCTCTGAACAAATTGAAATACCCCTGGCTCAATGACAAACAGCTTATTTTTGAAGGTGCATCTTATTCGTAATTATTTGGTCTATTAATTACCGTGAAAATCTATGTTAAAAATAAAAAAATAATAAGTTTTGGACCCTGGCAAAGTTTGCCGGGAAGAGGTTCTCAAGCTTGCTCATCTTGGTGTCGGTCACCCGTCACCTTTTTTTCCCTCACCATTTTGCTTAATTTTAGGCCTATTATGAAAAACCAAGCCCAAATAAAATGCCCTAACTGCGGGACATCCATCGATGTGCAGGATATCCTGGCTCATCAACTCGAGGAAGAGATCAATCAGAAGTTTCAATCCCAGCTGGCGGAGGAGAAACGGAAGTATGATGCGGAGTTTGAAAGGCTTAAAAAAGCCAAAGAGGAGTTTGAACAAAACCGGAAGCAGGAGAAAGAACTTTTCGAGGAACGACTGGAGAAGCAACTGTCGCAGGAAAAGAAATCCATTGAGGCGAAATTGAAGGCAAAACTGCAGGAAGAACAGGCAGATCAATATAATGCTTTGCAAAAGGAGCTTAACGAGAAATCAGAGCAGGTAAAGGACCTTAATCGTACTAAAGCAGAGATAGAGAAGCTTAAACGGGAGAAATCTGAGCTAAAAGAAGTAGTTGAAGCTGAGGCACAGTTAAAACTGAATGAGACTATCCTCGCAGAGAAGGAGAAAATCAGGAAAATAGAGGAGGATAGAAATGAGCTGCGATTCAGGGAATTGCAAAAGCAACTGGAGGATCAGAAAAGGCTCACAGAAGAGATGAAGCGGAAGCAGGAACAGGGCTCCATGCAGCTGCAGGGAGAGGTGCAGGAACTGGCTATCGAGGAATGGCTGGCCACACAATTTCCATTGGATACCATCGAGGAGATTAAGAAAGGCGCAAGGGGAGGGGATTGTATTCAGATCGTTCATACCCGAGCCCGACAGAATTGTGGTACCATTTATTACGAGAGTAAAAGAACGAAGGATTTTCAAGTTAGCTGGATCGAGAAGTTCAAGGCTGATATCAGAGAAAAAGGAGCCACTATTGGCGTGCTGGTCACGGAAGTTATGCCCTCGGATATGGACAGATTGGGCCTGAAGGATGGTATCTGGATATGTAATTATGATGAATTCAAAGGGCTTTGTGCTGTGTTGAGAGAATCAATCGTTCAGCTAAGTACAGCCGTTAGTTCCCAGGAAAATAAGGGCGATAAAATGCAACTGCTTTATAATTTTCTAACCAGTAATATCTTCCGTATGCAGATTGAAGCCATAGTGGAAGGGTTTTCTCAAATGAAATCCGATCTGGATACGGAAAGACGATCTATGCAGCGCATCTGGAAGCAACGCGAGAAGCAAATCGATAAGGTAGTTACCAATACCATCGATATGTACGGTTCAATCAAGGGAATTGCCGGAAACGCTATTCAAGAAGTTAAGGCATTGGAATTGCCGGCGGCAGAAGATACTGATGATAATATACTGTAGAGACACATGGTCATGTGTCTCTGGAAAGGCCAAGGTCATGTGTCTCTGGAAACTACCAACAATGAAAAAAATATTGATATTAGGTGTAATTGTAATACATTTTGTTGCATGCAACAGAGAGGATACCAGACCAGGGCTATTATATTTAGATAATATTATCGCTGGAGAATCGACAGGGGCAGGAATTAAATATTCGGGTTTGATTAATGATACTTTACTATTTGATTTTCCATCCTCAAGTACTTCTAGAATAATTGATGTAAATGACGATGATATAGGTGACTTTAAATTAAGTTTCTCAGGGACCGCATCACCTGGTCATGCCAATTCAAGAAATTCTATAGTTGCATTAGAAAATAGTGCAATAGCTATAAAGGATATTGAAAACCTTATAACGGATACTATTTCACGGTATGATACAATAGACAACAATCTTAACTGGATATGTGATACCTGTATCATCTACAATTATTATTGGGATGTGTCAGGTAATTCATCTGAAACAGGGCTATGGAATAATGTTAAAGATAAATTTATTGGGATAAGGATTATTATCGATGATAATACTTTATATGGTTGGATTAGAATAGAACTAAATAATGGATGGAATTTAACTTTGATTGATTATGCGAGTACAATTGGATATGAAAATTAACTGATTTAGTGATTACTCCCAGGATGCTGAGTAAAGAATCTCTGGAAGAATTGATGAAGATATTTTAAAAGGCCTCCGAATACTTTTTAATAAACCTAAACTTTCGATAATGAATAGGAATAACTCCTTAGTAAAACTATTTTGTGGTTTCCTGACTTTTATGATTTTGCTGCTTTCCTGTAACCCAGATACTAATAGGGAAATTTCAAAAGGGGAAATTCACTTGAGGATTGATCCAGGCAACCTGCCAAAGAATGCAAAATTATCTGACCTTGTTGAAAGTGTCAGACTAATACCTTTAGAGACCTCTTCTGATTGCATTATTGGTTCTACTGAAAAGATTTTTGTAGGCAAGAATTCAATTATTGTATCGGTAGCTGCAGGGAACATTAGTGAATTAATCCATTTTTCACCAGATGGTAGTTTTCTAAACAAAATTGGACAGCAAGGAAAAGGTCCTGGCGAATTCACAGCGGTATCTGATTATACAGTATTTGAAGATTCCTCAATGGTCTTTATTGGGATGCAGAGAGCAAATAAAATTTTGGCCTACAGTATAGATGGGAGCTTGGATCGTGAGATGAAATTTGATAAAGTATTGACCAATGCAAAGGTATTGGGTACCGATAATATGGCTTATCGAGATTGGGATTTCGAGGTGAAAATAGTTAACAATCGTTCTCAGGATACTCTTAAATATATCAAGACTTCTATACAAACCGGGTCACGTGCTCCTTTTTTGAGTGGACAACCACACACAGGATATTTTTATTCAGCACTGGGTCGTGATACAATTTGGAGAATAGAATCAGACTCCATGAGGCCTAAGATTGTATGTGATTTTGGATCAGGGCATTACACCTCTCAAGAATATATTGATTGGATAGTTAGTGGAGCAGGGATCCCAACAGGTAAGCTTGCTATTGTTGGACCTTCCTTTTATGGATCAGGGTATTATTACTTTCCACTGAATCGGGAGAATGAGGAGAAGGTTTACCAACATTATAACATAGTAGTTAATGAAATTACTCAGGAGTCCTGGCATTTGGTAAACGGTAAAGCAAGCGATGATGTTCTTTTTTGCACCTCAACCGATTTCAGAACTGTTGCTCATACTGGTGAATGGGTTTCTGTGGTTGGTGCTTATGAACTCATTGATGCTTTTCCTCAAATCCGGGATAATCCTGATTTTAATTATTCCCCAGATATTATTAAACAAATACAAAAAATGAAGGAAGATGATAATCCTGTGTTGGTTTTATACGAGTTTAAAAAATAGTCTTAGCCATTTACGTATTAGTCTTATCAATGGCTGACTTAAACTGTTCTGTTTATAAAAGGGGATTACGTTTCTCAGCCAAGGATCGGGCTCCAGCCGGCCCTTGGCAATCTTGCCTACAACTTCAACACCTTATAAAGCTCAGACCTCTCAGAGCTCACCACCTTCACAAGATACATCCCTCTTTTTAAAGATCTTAAATCAATAACCGCATTTCCTGATGTGGATTTTGTCAGCATTAGGAGGCCATCAACAGTATAGATATTAATAAGCTTTTCAGCATTTAAACCAGTCTGTATAATCAAGAAATCCGTGACAGGATTAGGATAGATTCTCACCAGATCCTCCTGGAGTTCTGATTCAACATTCGAAGCTGACAAAACTGTAATGTAATCTGTTTCAGTTTTGGTATCACTGCCAAATACATTGCTGACCGTCAGTGTTACGTTATAAGTTCCGGTATCAGCATAGGCAACAACAGGGTTTTGTTCTGTAGATGATCCCGGTGTACCCCCAGGGAATGACCATGTCCAACCGGTTGGCCCATCAGCGGATAAATCAGTAAAAGTTAGGGGATTATCCGGCTGTGTTTCCCTCGAACTTACCGTAAAGCCGGCTTGAGGTTCATTCGATGTTCCCCTAAGTTTAATTTCGGCAATGGAGGTGCGAACATCAGTCAGGGATCCGTTACCTAACCATGAATTAAGAGCCTGGAATTTTATATATCGCCCTAAACTATTCGGTAATAAGGCATATTGCTGCAGATGGGTGTAGAAAAACCTTCCGGAGGCTGCCTCCTCTCCCCAAGAGATTCCGTCGGTACTTAGAAACAGCCTGTAATCTGCAATCCGGCCTTCCCAAGGAGCAATATGATTCGTATTGGCCTGGTAGTAAAACTCATTGATAACATAAAGCTGACCGAGATCTATCACAATCTCATGGGGTCTGGGATATTGATTGCCCCATGGCACATGATAATATGTGCTTTCATCACCGTCGAAAGCTTTCTCTGCTCCATAATTAGATTGTGATGGGGTTGCAGAAACCAGGCTCCATCCACTTTGGGGAATCTCTGGTAATCTTAGAGATTGATCAGGTACAGAAACTGAAAATTGAACATGATCATGACCGATAATAACTATGTCGGTTATTTCGATATTTGAAGGCCTGCCATCCCACCATTTAGAATCCGGGACGGTTTCATCAGTAAAGGACTTGTTTGGAACATAAATATCTCCTCTATTGCCCCTGTTGGTGCTTGACCTCTCTAGTTCGAACTTTCCATCGGCCTGCTCAATGGAATTTCGATAATGTTTCTGAGGCGTCATGTCAGATAATCTGTTGGAGGTGCCGACCTTGAAATCAGAATGCCATATTAACAAACCAATATTCAACGGGAACAGGGAATTTCCAATATTGGATCTTTTTCGAGCTTCAATGGTGAAGTACTCCATGGGGTCGTAGGGATTCCTTATCACCACTACACTGTCACCGTCGGCCCTCAGTGTAATGGTACTTGATCCAGCTGAAGGTTCCACTACATATCCCCAGTTGTACTGAGCCTGAAAAGGCCCTCCGATAGGTTCAACATCTGGTTTGCCCCCCGACATTAAACTGTAAAAACCGGTTCCACCAGAATGTTCAGTACCGGAATCAGTGTCGTAGGTGTCGGGGAAATCGAAAATTGCATGACCGGTTTCATGAAGGCACATGAACATATCGACAGGAGTAGTATCCCAGGGCGCCTTAAGCGTCGCTCCCTGGATCTTATTTATTTTAATTCCGTTTGAAAGTGTCCATCGGGGTCCATGAGTTGCCCCAACACCAGCCGGGCCCCATTTTGAACTGATTACCATTACAGAAGCTAATCCTCCCTTTGACAGATTATCGAAATCATCATCACATATGCTTAAGGACCGCCAATCATAATCAGGATTGTTATCGATAATCCATTCCAGAGCATCTTTCCAAAGGAGAATGCCATCCTGCCAACCTAATGATTCATAATACGTTGATGGCTGTGGGGCAGTATAGTAGAAGATGTCATGAGTAAAATCTACATTCCTTCTGCTTTGCTCATACCAGTATTTTCTCCATGAACGGTCTGCTCCGTCCTCCTGATAATTCATACCATTGATAAGGCTGTCTAATCGCTCAGGAGCTATCCACGCAGGCACATCAGGATAATCAATGTAAATGGCGATACCCTTATACTTAATATTCGAATCGGTCTGGCTTTGGACCCCAATGTTAAACTGAAGAACCAGCAGCGCCAGAATCAGAAAGGAGTTGGTTTGTTTCATTTCAATGTTATAGCAAAATATGCAGAGACAAAGTTGCATTAATCCCGTAGATCTTCAATGCAGCTTATTAGCATAAATGTAAATGATATTGTTTATAGCTCAATGGTTTCCGTTTTTAGAAAAATCCAAAGGCAATTGGCTTATAACAATCTTCCAGCCCAATATTTAAGATAATCCATAGGAGAAATTTTCCTGGTTATGGTAGGTATTTTGCTTGCCCTCCAGGTAAATAATTGGAATGAGAATAGAAAATCCCTTCAAATTGAGAAAGGGAGATATTCTAAGATGATTATTGACTTAAGAAAGGATTCGACAACACTCGAAAAATATCTTTATGATGCGACTGATCATCAGAATATTCATTATCAGAGTGAACAGTACCAGATTCCCGTTTTCACGGGAATGACAGTTAGGATTTACCCATAGCAGAGGATCGCCAAAGAAAGGAGGCGGGGACCTAGTGGCGTAATACCTTAGTCCCAATCAGGAACCTCTACACGCCCCACCATCCCTCTGCCAAGTGTCGGGCCAAAGCCGACCCTTGGCAAGTGATTAATAGAACAATTTTTCGTAAATTTATTCTGGAAACTGATTCTTCAACAATGGAATACCAGCCGTCATGAAAAAACTATTAATTATCAGCACAATATCCCTTCTTTTCATCTCCTGCAACAAGGATATCGACCTGAATAATCCTGATGTAGATTTGTTTGTCGAACAACTGAAAGCTGGAACATACGATAACTACGAGAAGGGTGAGAAGGGTGAAAACCTGTGGCTTCTGATGCCGAATTTTGATGGAAGTCACATAGCAGCCCTAATTGAAAAGGCGAAGGATACAACACATATCGCTGATTTTCCAACCAACCCGATCTCATCACGCATGCCACATCCTCAAGGAAGAGATTACTTTATCTTAGGCGAATGCCTCCTATGGACAGTAGAGGGAATAAGAAATGGAAGCGGCTTTGGTTCACTTGATCCATTTTTAATTGATGCCTCCCTGGATGAACCGGAAAGGGGCAGGGGACTGACAGGCACTGAAATACTCATTGTCAGGGATCTTTATAAGAATTGGTGGGATAGTTTTAAAAATGATGATTGGGAGAGTGAGAATCCTTTTGGGAGCTCGACTTTCAGGTGGTTTTGAGATGCGGGATGCTGGATGCGTTAAACGGGATACGGGATTCATCGTTTTGATGATGACCATGTTAAATGTTGTTATTGTCAATGGCCAGGATGCACAGTGTGAGACAACCACAGTAATTGCACTGGATAAGATGAGTGGTGAGCTGGTGTGGAAATCTGAGTCTATCGGTGCGCATCGTTCTAACATGTCACCAATCGTCATTGATCATTGTGGAAAAAAGTATTTCATTTCCGCCACCCAAACCCACGTACTGGGTGTCGATGTTGATAATGGGGAGATTCTTTGGACCTATCATTACAATTTCCTTGATAAAAATGGAGATAATGCCACAATCCTGGCTAATACTCCAGTTTACCGGGAGAAATTCAGGAAAGTGGGTTTGTATGAATTGGAATACCGGTGAAATTGTATGGATAGCAGATTTTCACAACAAAGGGCCAATTATTTCTGCAGACGGAATGCTTTATTGTTACGAGGAGAAGCATGGTAATATGGGGCTGGTAAAGGCCGACCCAAAGGAATTCAAGCTGATAAGCTCTTTCCAAGTTACTGAAGGCAAAGGCCCGCACTGGGCCAGACCAGCCATTTATTACGGAATGCTACTGGTGAGGCATGGGGATGTGCTGATCAGTTATAAAATTGGAAATGAGTAATTGCTTCAGAAATTAGGCAATATATTGGCCATTTCCTACATCGATCTGGCTGGCATGTTGCCCAAGAGATCAAACCAACTCAAAGCTGAGTGCATTCAGAAGGGATCTTCATTTTCCAGGATTATTATTTGATTTGGGTTTATCGGGACACCAAGAAGAAAGGTTTTTATTGAAAATTAAAGGCGAAGATCAGCGCTTGGAGTATAAGCCTAAAATGGTCAAAATAATGGGTTGCGGATATTTCTTTTCTTTTTCTTTCCTTCTAAATTTTCATACTCCTCAATGATTCAGAAAATTCATTATTTTGGACAGTGGAAACCTCAGTCAATAATAATACAGTCATGAAAACAATTAGTAATCTGGTATTAGCAGCAATTTTTACCTCTATCTGGGTGAGTTGTTCCAGCAACCAGGAAGAAGAAAACGGGAAATCGTTTGTTCGGGTGATTCATAACGATAAAGAACAGCGCGTTGATATCCTGGTAGATAATGAACCATTCACATCATATCTATATACTGATACCATCCCTGACCTAAAAAAACCGGTTTTATTCCCGATATACTCTGCAAAGGGATCCATAATCACACGTGGTTTTCCGCTTGACCCTCGCCCAGGTGAACGCACCGACCATCCTCACCAAATAGGTTTGTGGTTGAATTATGGCGATGTGAATAAAATTGACTTCTGGGGCAATTCAAATGCAATTCCTCTTGAAGAAAGGTATAGGATGGGTACTATCCGCCATACAAAATTAATGCAAGTGAAAAGCGGTAAAGGTAATGGGTCTTTAGAAGTTGAGATGGAGTGGCTCAATTCTGATAAGTTCCCCTTGCTTAAAGAAAATACCAGCTTCGTTTTTCAGGCTGGAGAAGACTTTCGGATAATCGACCGAATTACAACTTTGACTGCCGGTAAGGAAAAAGTCCTTTTTGAGGATACTAAAGAAGGAATGATGGCAATCCGTGTAAACAGGGCCCTGGAACTTCCAAGTGATAACCCTGTTGTTTTGAGCGATGCACATGGTAATAAAACAGAGATAGCAAAACTTGACAATATTGGGGTGACAGGGAAATACCTGAACAGTGAAGGAATTAGGGGTCTTGATGTTTGGGGGAAGAGGGCTGGCTGGGTCTCCCTTTCCGGGAAGATAGGTGAAGAAGAAATTTCAGTTATCATTTTTGATCATCCTGAGAATGTAGGTTATCCTACATACTGGCATGCAAGAGGTTATGGGCTTTTTGCCGCAAATCCACTGGGACAGAAGACTTTTACTAATGGAGGGCAGGAGTTGAATTTTTCACTCGATCCTGGCCAGTCTGTCACATTTAAATACCGTGTTCTTATTAAATCGGGTCTATTATCTTCTGATGAAATTAATGCTCTGTATGATACATATATAAAGACTCAAAAGACACAACAAAAACAAACTGGGCTGTTTGGCGTGTGAGGATGAAAAATCTAGATACACACGGCTGTGTGACTCTACTCTATCTTGAAATTATTAAATTTACCTTCTACCTAAATACAAAATTAAATATGATGAACCATAGAAACTTTTTTGCTCATTGATCGGGCCCATGCTGATCGTAACAGGATCTGCTAACGCCAAGAATAATGCTGATCTAGCCCTTGAATCAATCACAGCTGCAGAATTAAGGGATCACATTTTCTTTCTTGCCTCGGATTATTTAAAGGGCAGGGTGGCTACTACACCCGAATATGAAATAGCTGCACAATATGTCAGTTCCCAATTTTCTGCTGCAGGACTTCAGCCTGCAATTGAGAATGAAGATGGAAGCATGAGTTATTTCCGGGCAGTTCCCTTTGCTAAAACAACATTTAGTGAAGATTTAAAATGGAGTATCACAATAAATGGCAAATATGGAGACAGTCACTGATTTTTTAGAGAAATAATAGCCTATTGCTTCATTAATGCAAATACCGATAAATTATAAAGGATCTGACCATTCCTATGATGTTAGTATTTCTCTCTTTAATCCCCTTTTTCCGGATCCGGAGAATGTGAAAGGATTTGTAGAAAGCAATGGTTACATATCCTTAGAGGCAGAACACTTTTCGAGAAAGATTGATAGGAAAGAGGCCGGGTGGAAAATTATTGAGGGCTTGGGTAGAACGGGTAATTCTGTCACAGTGCTTCCTCCAACAATTGCCGGTATAAGTGCTGTTGATGAAATACTTACAAATTCACCTTCTCTTGAGTACGACCTCTATACCTTCACAACAGGAAAAGTTTTATTGCAACTCAACTGCTCACCCTCTAATCCAATCAATGCCGACTATGGACAGAGAATCGCTGTTGCTCTGGATGACGACCCCACAGGTAATATCTTATGAAAGAGGCAATAAGAGCGTGATGGACAATCTTATGAGTCTGCATGCCGACTTGCATATCGATTCACCCGGAGAACATACTTTAAAGATCTGGATGGTAGATCCCGGGATTGTGATAGACAAGATTATGATTGATACCGGGGGATTGAAGGAATCATATCTTGGTCCGCCGGAATCTTTTTCGAATTTCCCGCATCCCGCATCCCGCTTTCCATGATCTTCCTCATTTTTATTGTTCGCTGATTTGTTTAATTTTAATGAAGGTAAACGACATCCTCAGGTAGATTAAACGTAAAACGTATAAACTATTAGCTTATGTAACATAATGAAAACGAACTTAAAGTTAAATACTATAGAAATATGATTTCGCCATTATTTAACCACTTATTAATACCATTTATTTTGGCGATGTTTCTTGCCATAACAATGGGTGGTAGTGGTACTGGCCCAGCTTTTTCTGCAGCATATGGAGCTAATGTCATCAGAAAAAGTTTGATTCCAGGACTATTCGGAATAATGGTTTTTCTAGGTGCTATTATTGCCGGAAAGGGAACTGCCTCAACAATGGGGAAAGAATTATTATCCGCGGAAATGATGTCCTTACCAGTCGTTTCAATAATCCTTTTCTCAGTAGCAATTTCTTTGCTGGTTGCAAATTTGGCAGGAATACCACAATCTACCAGTCAGGCAACCGTCCTATCTGTCACAGCAGTAGCATTGTATTTTAATAACCTGAATACCGACAAATTGCTTTTAGAAATAATACCAACCTGGTTTATTTTACCAATAGTTTCGTTTTTCGTTAGTTTATTTCTCGGGAAATATATTTACCGTCCAATGAGACGACGAGGGTATACTTTGCCTAGAGCAACAAACGCCAACCTGAAGCCGGTTTGGAATGGATTACTGGTAGTAATGTCATTATATGTTGCTTTTTCCATTGGAGCGAATAATGTTGCCAATGCTGCCGGCCCTATTGCCGCCATGACAGCAAATGAACTAAATATTAATATGGAGGATAATTTCATATTGATAATGACAATATCTACTCTAATAGTCGCACCATGTTTTGGGATTGGAAGTTCGATTTTCGGACATAAGATTGTAAAAAATACAGGAAAAGAAATTGTGTTATTTGGAAAATTTGAAGCTGTTATAATTGCCTTTGTGTCAGCAAGTTTATTGCTATTAGCATCTTTAATAAAAGGGATTCCATCTTCATTAGTCCAATTAAATGTGGCAGCAATTTTGGGAATTGGTGTTGCAAAATTGGGAGTCAAAAATATTTTCAAAAAAACGAGCGTCAGGAACTTTTTCTTAATGTGGATAATCGCACCGATTATAGCATTTTCATTATCATTATTATTGATTTTTTTGGCCGACAAATGCGGATACTTATAAACTAATAGTTCTTCTGTCTTACTCGCTTACATAATCTTATCTAGTCACCCGATATTCTATTTTCCGTCATCCATCATCCGTTCCCGGCAAGCCGGGACTGTCGCTGCGCTCCAGCATCCGTTATCTGTCACCCATTTCCCGCCATCCATCCTTTACATTCCAATCGAAATGTGCTACTTTTAGGCTTGACGACTGATAGAACACTAATAGGTTAGTTGCAATTAAGAAATAGAAAAATGGCAGAAAAAAAGAATTTAGATTTTACTTATACCACTATTGACAAAATATTCCGTTTGAGTATCGGGGAAACAGGAGATTACAGCGGAGCCAAATATGATGGTGATTTTTCAATCTCCCTGGAAGTAGCTCAAAGAGCAAAACACGAATTCATAGCTGATAGCCTTAATATTAAAAAAGGGAGCAAGGTGCTTGATATGGCTTGTGGCTGGGGACCTTTTTCCAAATATATTACCCAGGAAAGGGAGGCGACAAGTATTGGCTTAACTTTGTCGCAGGGACAAGCAGAAGCATGTCAAAAAAATGGACTGAATGTATTAGTGAAAGATTGTCGCTATGTAAAACCAGAAGACTTTGGAATGTTTGATGCCATCACCTGCATTGGAGGATTAGAACATTTCTGTTCCGTTGAAGAATGGAAAGAGGGAAAGCAAAAATATATATATAGCAATTTTTTTCAAACACTTTACAACCTATTACCAAGTGGAGGGAGATTTTATATGCAAACAATGACTTTTAGTAAAAACATGATTGATTATGAAGATTTTGATATCAATGCCAAAAGAGGATCTACCCCTCATGTTTGCGCATTAATGGTTAAAGAATTCCCTGGTTCGTGGCTCCCCTATGGCCCTGAAATGGTAATCAGAAACGCTGAACCTCATTTTAAATTAATTTCTCAAAGTAGTGGAAGGTTAGATTATATAGAGACAATAGGCCAATGGAGAAAGAAGTTCAGAAAGTTTAATCTGAAAAAGTATTGGCTGTACCTATCCCTTATTCCTAAATACATAACAGATAAAGAATTTAGACATCGAGTAGCTATATTTAGAATAAGTCCCAACAGGGTATGTTTTGAACAAGAGATAATGGACCATTATAGGTTGTTATTTGAAAAAATATAGCTGACAAAGATTAACTGTAACTAACACTTAAGTATTGTTTTCCGGCGGAGCCGAATATGAACTTTTTGTTGAACTAAACCGCCTCCCGGCGGTAATTTTCGTAACTTCTACCAACCTTATTATTAACTAATATTCGTATGATGGAAAAAATGATTTGCTGCAGAAAATGCAACGGGAGTTGCAATTCCGAAACTACAGTCCAAGGGCTGTTCAAAGCTACCTGGCTGCTATCAATGTGATGTCCAGGTATTTCAATGCGAGTCCGGAGAAGATTACCAACAATCAATTAAAAGACTACCTTCAGGTAAGAGCGAAACAAGATGAGGCCTCTCCCTCCACAATTAATCAGATTATCAGTGCATTTAAAATCCTCCAGGTAGATGTTTTTGGAAATAGCTGGAATAATTTCAGGATTAAACAGGCACAGTGGGTTGATAAACTGAAATCCGCTTTACCTGCTACCCGGTATTTCCACCTTGTTTTCACTCTACCTCAGGCTCTTCACAAGTTGTTCTATGTAAATCAAAGTTGCTGTTATTCTCTTTTACTCAATGCAGCAATAAAATCAGTAAAACAAGTGGCCGGGAGTAAAAACGGTATCGGTATCGGTGCCAATGTAGGTGGTATCGCTTTGCTACATACCTGGGGTCAGGCATTAACCTATCATCCTCATGTGCATATGCTGGTTCCGGCCGGGGGCCTTTCAGAAGATGGTATGGAATGGATCCATGCTAATAAGAAGTTCTTTGTTCCGGTGAAAGTTCTCAGCAAAGTGTTCAGGGGTATCCTTTGCAGGCAACTAGAAAAGGTGGTACTCAAAGGAGAGATCTTTCTGCATGAGAATATGCAGTGGAGAGAGTTAAAGGATCAGCTTTACAT
Organism: uncultured Porphyromonadaceae bacterium; assembly: GCA_964465145.1. Taxonomy (GTDB): domain Bacteria; phylum Bacteroidota; class Bacteroidia; order Bacteroidales; family UBA12481; genus JAUVKA01. The sequence goes on from CAYXJR010000102.1 coordinate 13,422, forward strand.
GAAAAACTGGAATGTTTACGTGAAGCCTGCTTTGGCCGGATCAGAAAAGGTGCTGGAATATCTGGGTAGGTATACTCACAGGGTAGCTATAGCCAACGAGCGGATAACTCAGGTTACTGATCAGAAAGTCACTTTTCGGGTCAAGGACTATAAAGCCAACTCCATTATCAGAAAGATGGAATTACCTGTACTGGAATTTCTTAGGCGGTTCCTCCAACACATTCTTCCTACAGGCTTTTACAAGATCAGGTACTTTGGCTTCATGGCCCAGGTCAATGTGGGTAAGCTGGGCAAACAAGTTATTGCTCTATTGGAGCAATATCAGTTGATCCCGGAATTTGAAGGTCTGTCCACCATGGAAATATTCCACGCTATTT